>JBMFRA010000113.1:0-1545 GCA_049968315.1 Acidobacteriota bacterium | reverse complement strand
AGTTTTTCTACATCGCCCGAGGATCCCTGAGTGAGCTTGAAACCCATCTCCTGGTTGCGCTCCGCCTGTCCTATCTGCGCGAGTCCCCGTACGCCCACCTCAAAGCGCGCTGCGATCGTGTCGCCGCCATGCTGGACGGGCATCCGCAGGCGGGGTGCCCCAAAGTGAGGCAAGCACCGGTCCTGGCGATGCCTCGTTCTTTTCCTAGTCCCCCAGTCCCCTAGTCCCCCAGTCCCCTCAAACCCCCCGGAGGCACAATGCCCCTGTTCAACAGACTCTTCTCGAAGAAGAAAAAGCGCGCGGTCCTCATCGGTCTGGACGGCGTGCCCTTCACCCTGCTCCAGAGGCTCATGGCGGAGGGGGTGGCACCGAACCTTGCCAAGCTGGCCGCCGCGGGGCCCGCCCACTTCCAGCAGATGGACGCCTCCCTGCCGGAGATCTCGTCGGTCTCCTGGTCCTCCTTCATGACGGGGGTGAACCCCGCCCGCCACGGGATCTACGGCTTCATGGACCTCAAGCCCGGAACCTACCAGATGTACTTCCCCAGCTACCCCCACCTGAAGGCCGCCCCCCTCTGGGACACCCTGGGGCGCCGGGGCAAACGGTCGGTGGTCCTCAACCTCCCCGGCACCTACCCCGCAAGGCCCCACGAGGGGGTCCTGGTCTCAGGCTTCGTGGCCATCGACCTCAAGAAGGCCGTCCACCCTCCCCAAGCCCTTCCCGCCCTGGAAAAGATGGGTTACCGCATCGACGTGGACACCTCCCGGGCGCAGGACGCGGAGTTCCTCTACCGGGACCTGGACGAGACCCTCGCCGCGCGGGAGCGGGCCTTCGACCACTTCTGGAGGGAGGAGGCGTGGGACCTCTTCGTGGCGGTGATCACCGGCACCGACCGCCTCCAGCACTTCCAGTGGGACGCCGTGGAGGACCCCTCCCACCCCAACCACGAGAGGGCCATGGCCTTCTACCGGAAGGCCGACGGGGTGGTGGGAAGGCTCGTGGAGCGGCTCTCCGATGGGGACGCCCTGTACGTCATGAGCGACCACGGCTTTTGCGGGATCCAGAGCGAGGTCTACCTGAACCGCCTCCTCGTGGAGAAGGGCTACCTGGCGTGGGAGAAGGATCCCCCCGACTCCTTCGCCGACATTGCTGCCGAGAGCCGGGCCTTCGTCCTGGACCCCTCCCGGGTCTACCTCCACCGGAAGGGCCGCTACCCCAAGGGAACGGTGGAGGAGGGGGAGGCGCCTGCCCTCCGCGAGGAGTTGAAGGCGCTCTTCCTCTCCCTGGAGCACGGGGGGCGCAAGGTCATCCAGAAGGTCTTCTTTCCCGAGGAGATCTACGAGGGGCCGGAGTTCGACAGGGCTCCCGACCTGGTCCTCCTGACCCACGACGGCTTCGACCTCAAGGGCAACATCAAGCGGCGTGAGGTCTTCGGGCGCACCCACTTCACGGGGATGCACACCCGCCACGACGCCTTCCTTCTCTCGAACCGGCCCCTGCCCGGCAAGCGCCCCCACATCGAGGACGTCCACCGCCTGCTCCTGG
>JBMFRA010000112.1:0-1896 GCA_049968315.1 Acidobacteriota bacterium | reverse complement strand
GATTTTGGACAGGTGTGCCTGGCTGCGGACAATGGATTCGGGGAAGCCTCGGAAGGCCTTTTGGTTCTCATCCGACCCCCGCTTCTGCCGGTAAGCTAGCCTTGGCTCGGGCGGGTGTCAAGGGAGGGAGGGGGCCGGGGCCCATGGCTGTACTGGAAGAACGGGAAGCCCGGAGGGGGCCGCCGGGGGTCAATCGGGGCCGGAAGCGCTGCCGGCTTCGTACCTGAGGAGGACGGTGTACCCCGGCCGGCCGGGGAAGAGCGCCGCCACCTTGACCTCCCCCCTCTTGACCTTCACCGTTCCCGCAAAGCCGCCCGGCGCCGGCCCCAGGCGCTCCCAGCGGTCCTGGGAGACCACCACCACCTCCGCCGCGCCGGGAGCGGAAAGGCGGAAGGAGACCCGTTTTCCGGCCGGCAGGGGGTCGTAGAGGGGCTCCTCGAGGGAGCAGCCCAGGTCCACCCACTCCCCGTAGAGGAAGGGGTAGTGCCGCCGTGCCCCCTCCGTTCCTTCGGAAACCAGGAGCAGGTCGGCGGCCCAGTCGAAGGGGTCGGGGCCCGCCCCCTTCCGCCCCAGCAGCCTCAGGACGAAGCGCCCCTGGCCGGGGCAGAGGGCCCGCACCTCCACCCGCTCCCCCTTCCGCGAGAGGAGGACCCGTTGGCCGAGGTCCCGCCCCTCCCGGTCCAGCAGGCGGGCCATGAGGCCGGCCCCCGGGGGAACCCGCACCGGGACCACCGCCTCGCCGGAGGAGGTCCGGAGGGGACCGGCCCGCTCCCCCTCCCAGGCGAGGCCCAGGGCGTAGAAGGTGGACTGGACGTGGGGGAGGGCCTCGAAGGCCTCCCGGGAGAGGGGGCGCTCCAGGAGCTGCCACCGGGGATCCTCCGGGAGGTGGTCGCCGGCGAAGAGCTCCGGGGGGGTGAAGAAGTAGAAGGGATCGAAGCGGCGCACGAAGCGCCCGCCCTCTTCCGTCCGCCCGGCCCCCCAGGTGCAGTCCACCAGGTTCCACCGGCCTTCGGCGAAGACCGCGTTCCAGGCGTGGTTGGGGGGGCCTTCCGCCGGATCCCCCACGGTGTAGGTCCGCCCCTTGCCGAAGCCCTCCACCACGGCGCACCGGAGGCCGGCGGCGGTGCAGAGGGCCTCGAAGAGCCCGGCGTAGCCGAAGCAGACGGCCTCCCGGCGGGCCAGGACCTCCGCGGGGGAGCCTCCCCCGCCCCCCGGGGGGGCGTAGGCCACCCGGTCGGTGATCCACCGGAAGATGGCCCGGGCCTTCTCCCGCTCCGTCCGGGCGGGGCTCCCCTCCCCGGCGAGGTAGCGGGCCAGCGTTTCCACCGAGCGTTCTGCCTCGGGCGGGGCGGCGAGGGCGTGGAGGTCGGCCTCCCGGTCCCCCGCCCGGGCCGCCAGGGCCGCCAGGGCCAGGAGCAGTACCGCCAGGGGGCGCCTGCCCTGGATCGGGTCTCGGCCGGGGCGGCCTTCCTTCCTCACTTCAGGACGATGGGGAAGGTGACCTTGGTCCGGACGGGAACGCCGTCCTTGAGGGCCGGGGTGAACTTCAGCTTGAGGGCCGCCCGGCGGCAGGCGTCGTTCATGCCGAAGTCGGGGCTGGGCCCCCGCACCACCCGGGCGTCGGTGACCTCCCCCCGCTCGTTGAGGTCCACCTCCACGAAGAATGTCCCCTTGAGGCGGTTCTGGCGGGCGGGGCTGGTGACGTCCAGCTGGAGGGAGTTGGTCTGCTTGGGCTTGATGTCCACCGCCCAGAGTTCCACGAAGTCCCCGGCCTGGACCTTGGCGGCGGGCGCCGCCGCGGGCGGGGCGGGTTGGGGTGGGGGAGGGGGCGCCTGCTCGGGAGCGGGGCTTTCGGGGGCGGGCGTGGCCGGGGCCGGGGCCGGGGGGGCCGGGGCG
>JBMFRA010000111.1:0-2095 GCA_049968315.1 Acidobacteriota bacterium | reverse complement strand
GCCGCCGCCCCCGCCGAGACACACTCCCTCTGGTTGCTGGGCCTTGCGGCGCTCCTGGGGGTCCTGGCGCTTCTGGGCCTGGCCCTGGCGGCTTTCCTGCTGCTCCGGAGGAGCCGCCGGGAGGAATCCCGCACCTGCGAGAAGTGCGGGAGGGAGCTCAAGCTCTGGGAAACGGAGTGCCCCGACTGCCTCGCCACCCGGCTGGCCATCACCCATCCGGGGGCGGAGAGCCAGAGCCCCGCCGCCGAGGCCGTCCCCGAGTTGGACCCGGAGCTCCTGAAGAAGGCACCCCCCTCGGAGGCCCTGGACCACACGCTGGTCCTGGACGAGGTCCCGGTGCTGGTGCTCCGCCGGGGCGCCAACCCTCCCCGGGCCTTCCAGCTCCCCAACGACCAGGTGGTCTCCGTGGGCCGGGACAAGGTCAACACCATCTCCATCGCCGACCGGACCCTTTCGGGACAGCACTTCCGCATCGTCCCCAAGGAGGGGACCTTCTACCTGGTGGACCTCCAGTCCACCAACGGGACCTTCCTCAACGGGGAACGGATCACCCTCAAGGAACTTCGGCCCGACGCCGTCATCCACGCCGGCCAGTGCGACTTCACCTTCAAGCTGGAGCAGAGGAAGCTGAACTGAAAGGGGCCCTTCTGGGCCGGGAATCGGAAAGGAAAGGAAGGAACCATGGAAGGCCGCGTGACCATCCGGGCGCTGAAGGACTACGAGGGCAAGACCGTCCGCCTCGACGGCTGGGTCTACAACAAGCGCTCCTCGGGGAAGGTGCGCTTTCTCATCCTGAGGGACGGCACCGGCTACCTCCAGTGCGTGGCCTTCGTGAAGGACGTGCCTCCGGAGGTCTTCGACCTCATGGAGAAGGTGACGCTGGAGTCCTCCGTCTCCGTCACCGGCACCGTCCGGCTGGACGGGCGCGCCCCCGGCGGCGTGGAACTCTCCCTACAGGACCTCACGGTCCACCACCTGGCGGAGGAGTACCCCATCGGCAAGAAGGAGCACGGCACGGCCTTCCTCATGGAGAACCGCCACCTCTGGCTCCGATCCTCCCGCCAGGTGGCCATCCTGAGAACCCGCTCCGAGATCGTCCAGGCCTTCCGCGACTACTTCTACAACCGGGGCTTCGTCCTCATCGACAGCCCCATCCTGACCCCGGCGGCCTGCGAGGGGACCACCACCCTCTTCGAGACCGACTACTTCGGGGAAAAGGCCTACCTGAGCCAGTCGGGCCAACTCTACCTCGAACCGGCCTGCATGGCCCTCGGAAAGGTCTACTGCTTCGGCCCCACCTTCCGGGCGGAGAAGAGCAAGACCCGCCGCCACCTCATGGAGTTCTGGATGCTGGAGCCGGAGGTGGCCTTCGCCACCTTGGACGACGTCATGGACCTGGCGGAGGATTTTCTCACCGAAGTCACCGCCCGGGTCCTCGACCGGTGCGCCGAGGAGCTCAAGGTCCTCGAACGGGACACCTCCGCCCTGGAGCGGGTCCAGAAGCCCTTCCCCCGCATCTCCTACAAGGAGGCGGTGGAGCGCCTCCACGCCCTCGGCTCGGACATCGCCTACGGAGACGACTTCGGCGGCGACGACGAGACGATCCTCACCAAGCAGTTCGACCGGCCCGTCATGGTCCACCGCTACCCTTCGGCGGTGAAGGCCTTCTACATGGAGCCGGACCCGGAGGACCCCTCCCTGGCCCTCTGCGTGGACGTATTGGCTTCCGAGGGCTACGGCGAGATCATCGGGGGGTCGGAGCGGATCCACGACCACGACCTGCTCCTCAAGCGCATCCAGGAGCACAACCTCCCCGTCTCCGCCTTCCAGTGGTACCTCGACATCCGGAAGTACGGCACGGTCCGCCATGGCGGCTTCGGCATCGGCCTGGAGCGGACGGTGGCTTGGCTCTGCGGGCTCCAGCACGTCCGGGAGACCATCCCCTACCCGCGGATGCTCTACAAGCTCTACCCGTGACCTCCCCCACGGGGGGGCGCCTCTTCCGCGGCGGCCGGTAAAACCCGCTGGGTCGGGGGAAACCCCGGCCCTACTGCTTTTCGGGAAGGAGTTCGAAGGTGTACATGACCCCCAGGGT
>JBMFRA010000110.1:0-2170 GCA_049968315.1 Acidobacteriota bacterium | reverse complement strand
GCCGCTGGGGGGCGGTGGCGGCGCCGGAGGGAGGGGTGGCCGGGGAGGCCGGGGGGGGACCTTGGGGGCCTTGGGAGGCGGGGGCCTCCGCCGCCGCTGCAGGCGGGGAAGAGGGCTGATCCACCGCCGTTCCGGGCCTCTCCGCCGGGGCCGGAGGGGTCCCGCCGCGGGCCCGGGAGAGGAGGGCCACCCCGCCGGCCACCGCCGCCCCCAGAACCACCAGGGCCACGAGGGCCAGGGCGGCGGCCAGCGGAAGGGAGAGGCGCCGGCGGGAGGGGGCGGGCGGTGCGGCGGGAGGGGCCTTGGGGGTGGGCCTCGAGGGAGCGGGCGCCTGGGGGGCCTCCTTGGGGCTTGCCGCCGGAGGGGACTCAGGGACCAGGAGGGTCCTCTCGGCGGCGGGGGAGGGAGCCGCGGCCGTTCCCGCGTGGGGAAGGGCGGCGCCGGCCAGGTAGGCGTCGATGTCCTCTCGAAGCTCCGTAGCGGAGAGGTACCGCCTCTCCGGATCCTTCTCCAAGAGGTGCCGCAGGATCTGGTCCACCTCCGGCGGGAGGGCGGGGTTCAGCTCCAGCGGCGGGGTGGGCTCCTCCCTTGCGATGCGAAAGGTCACGGTGCTGATGTCGTCGCCGGGGAAGGGCTTCTTGGCGCAGAAGAGCTCGTAGAGGACCGTTCCCAGGGAGAAGAGGTCGGAGCGCCCGTCCACCGGGCGCCCCATAACCTGCTCCGGGGACATGTAGGCCGGCGTGCCGAGGAACTGGCCTTCCCGGGTCAGCTCGGAGGTGGGGACCTTGGCGATGCCGAAGTCCATGAGCTTCACGCGGCCGTCGGGGGTCTGGACGATGTTGGCGGGTTTGATGTCCCGGTGGACCACCCCGTTCTTGTGGGCGTAGTCCAGCGCCGAGGCCAGCTCCCGGACCAGGGGCAGGAGGGCGTCGGGGTCCTGCTTGATCCCCTGCCGGACCTTGTAGTTCCAGGGCAGGCCCTCCACGTATTCCATGGCGATGAAGGGGACCCCGGAGACGGAGCCGTCGTCGGCCTCGTAGACCGTGACGATGGCGGGGTGGGAGAGCTTTCCCGCCGCCCGCGCCTCCCGGAGGAAGCGGGCCCGGAACTCCTTGACCTTTTCCTCCTCCAGTCCGTCGGGAAGGACGATGGTCTTGACGGCCACCGGGCGGTCGATGGTGGGGTCGAGGCCCAGGTACACGACACCCATGGCCCCGCGGCCCAGGACGCGCTGGATCCGGTACTTGCCGATGGCGGAGGGGAGGGGGACCTGCGTCCCGGAGACGGTCACCGCACCACCTCCCTCAGGGGAAGGAAACGAACGCCCCGCCGGCTCCAGTAGGGGATCCGCGCCGCCAGGGCCTCCACCGTCCGGGGGCGAAGGTGACCGATACCCACGAGCACGCCCTCCCTGCGAGACCGGTCCACCAGCGAATCCAACTGGGCCATGATAGCACCGCCCTCGTCTTCTCCGTCAAGGAAGACGCTGCGAAAGGCCGCGGGAACCCCTGCGGCCCGGGCCTCGTCGTAGGCCACCGTCAGGGGCGTCGTCCGGCTGTCGAGGAAGTAGAGGCCCCGTTCGGCAAGGACCGCCATCACCGCCGCCATGAGGGCCCGGTCCTGGGTGGCCCGGGAGCCCATGTGGTTGTTCACCCCCTCGGCGTAGGGAACCTCCCCAAGGTCCCCGAGGAGGATGCGCCGCACCTCTTCTCGCCCCATCCCCCCGAGGAGCATTCCCCCCGTCGCCCGCCACCGCCGGCCCTCCAGCGGCTCCATGGGGGCGTGGAGGATCACCGGAAAGCCCCGGGCATGGAGGAACTCGGCGCTGGACCGGGAGGCGGGGAGGTGGGGGATGACGGCGAAGGTCACCGACCGGGGGAGCCGGGCCGCCGCCTCCTCCGCCAGCTCCAGGCTCTGCCCCGTGTCGTCGAGGACGAGGGAAACGGCCGCCTCCCCCTCCCGGAGGGGCGGCGGGGGCTCGGGTTTGGAAGGCCGGACGGCGGGGCGAGCGGCTTCTCGCCGTGGGCGCGGCGCCGGCGAAGGGGGAGAGGCGGGCGGGGGTGAGGAGGGCACGGGGGAGGCCCCGGCCCCCGCCGGGGGGGGTGCCAGCCGGAGGCGGAGGGCCACCGCCACCCCCAACAGGGCCAGAAGGAGCAGGAGCCAGAGGGCC
>JBMFRA010000109.1:0-2401 GCA_049968315.1 Acidobacteriota bacterium | reverse complement strand
CGATGTTTCTTTCGGGGGGGATTCCCCTCCCGCACCCCCCGCCTTCCTCTCCTATGGAACCCCCCTCTTCGCGGCCATCAAACCCTGGCCACAGGTTGCCGCTCCGCGGCGTTTCGCTCCCCTTATCCCAATGCTTCCCATCCCCGCGGCACGATTCGGGCTTTCCCTTCTCCGGGTCCTTCGCATTTAGCCGCCTCCCGCCTTTGCAAGGATTGCGGTTCCCTTCCAGCCCTGCGGCTTCTCCGGAGGGGATGGTTTGGTCTGCATGCACGGCGGGGCGGGGTTCGCCCGCCCTTGGGAGGTAGGAATGAAGACGGGTAGAGTCTTGATGGTCTTTCTTGGCATCGCCGCCCTCGGTGCCGCTTTCCGTGCCCAGGAAAGTGTGCCGGCGGCTCCCGCCGGCTCCACCACACCGGCGGGGTACACCGAAATCCTCGTCACGGCCCCGCGCCTGGAGGTCCCCTACGCCGAGTCCCCCGGCGCCACGACGGTGGTCTCCGAAGATACCCTGAAGGATATGCCCAAGGGCATCTCCCCCGGTGAGGCCCTGGCCCTGGTCCCCGGCGTCAAGGTGGACACCCAGTACGACAGCGAGAAGTCCCACATTTCCATCCGCGGCCAGGGCATCCTGACGGAGAGAGGCATCCGCGGCATCCAGGTTCTCCTGGACGGCATTCCCCTCAACGACCCCACCGGCTTCGCCCCGGACCTCTACGACGTGGACTGGGCCACAGTGGAACGCGTGGAAGTCATCCGCGGCCCTTCGGGGGCCTTCTACGGCGGCGGCTCCTCGGCCGGCGTTCTCAACATCGTCACCAAGAGCGGCCGGAGCGAGGAGGATCGGGCGGACCTTTCCTACACCGGCGGGACCCACCGCTTTTGGAAAACCCTGGGAGAGGTCTCGGGAAAGGGAGAACAGGGAGACTACCGATTCTCGGCCAGCCGCGCCATGGGCGATGGCAACCGGGACCACTCGGCCTTCTTCTCCACCAACTTGTATGGAAAGGCCCGCTGGGCGGTCTCTTCCGATTTCCAGGTCCAGGCGGTGGTCATGGGGACCAGCTACTTCAACGAGAACCCCGAAGGACTCAACGTGGACCAGATCCGGGAGGATCCCTTCCAGGCCAACCCCGATTCGGACAAGCAGAACGAGTTCGCCCAGACCCGCCGCTTCACCGCGGGGGTCACCGGGACTTGGAAGAGCGCCCCCGGCCAGGAACTCCACTTCGCCGTCTACGACCGGAAGACCCGGTTCACCGAGTCCGTCCCCTCCACCGTCCAGCACCGAACGCTGAGAAACCCGGGCGCCATGGTCCAGTACACCTTCCGCGGGGAGTGGCGGGCCGTGGAAAACGCCCTGAGCTTTGGCACCGACGCCGGGTGGCAGAACATCAACGAATACCGTAGGCCCAACCTGGGCCACGCCGTGGAGGCTCCCTTCAAAGTCTCCGACGAAACCATCCGCCAGCGCTACGCCGGCGTTTACGTCCTGGACCACCTCTCGTGGAAGAACGGGTGGGGCCTCTTCGCCAGCGCCCGCCACGACGGGATCCACAACGAGCTCGACGACCACCTCCGCTTCGGCGGCCTCGACCTCTCCGGGAGCCGCTCCTTCAACAAGACCACCGGCCGCGTGGGCCTCACCTGGAATCCCCGCCCGAACTTCGGCCTCTATGCCTCCTGGGGCCAGGGTTTCCTGCCCCCGGCCACCGAGGAGATGCTGGCCAACCCCGTCCACCAGGGCGGATTCAACGAGGTGATCCGGCCCGCCACCTCCACGGGGGAGGAACTGGGGGTCCGGGGCTACGTGGGGAGGTCCTTCTCCTACGAGGTCACGGGCTTCTACCTTTCCACGAAGGATGACTTCGAGCGCTACCGCGTCCCCACCCGTCCCCTGGAGACCTTCTACGGCAACGCCGGCAACACCCACCGGTACGGCTTGGAAACGGCCTTCGGCTGGTTCCCCGCCGATTCTTTCGACGCCCGGCTGGCGTACACCTTCAACGAGTTCACCTACTCCCGGATCGCGAGCCGGGTCTTCCCCACGGCCAAGGCCGGGAACCACCTGCCCAACAGCCCCCGCCACCAGGCTTACCTGGACCTTGAGTACCGCCCCTTCGCCGGCTGGTTCGTGGGAGCCTCCACCGAAGTGCAGAGCCGCAACTACGTGGATCCCACCAACGTCCCCCACACCGGCGGGTACGGGTTGGTGCACGGACGGGTGGGGTACCGGTGGAACGGGCTGAAGAGCCGGGGTGAGGTGACGGTCGCTCTGCGCAACGCCTTCGACCGGCGCTACATCGCCTTCACCGAGCCCGACCCCGACGGTAACTCCTACCAAGCCGGGCCCGGCCGGGAGTGGTTCGCCGGCGTCCACATCTGGTTCGGCAAGAAGTAAGGA
>JBMFRA010000108.1:0-2423 GCA_049968315.1 Acidobacteriota bacterium | reverse complement strand
GGGAGGAGGACATCCTCTTCGCCTTCCCCATCACCGGCCACTTCCGCTACCCGCCGGAATGGAGCGGATCCTGCGCCGAAGGAGGCCCGCCGTGACCTTGCAGCTCCTCTCCCTCCACGTCTATCCCGTCAAGTCCTGCCGGGGTCTCTCCCCCGCCCGCTGGCGGGTGGGCCGCCGGGGCCTCTTGTACGACCGGGAGTGGATGGTCACCGACGAAGGGGGCCGTTTCCTCAGCCAGCGGGAGGAGCCCCGGATGGCCCTCATTGGAACGGACTTCCGGGACGGGGGCCTGGTCCTCGAAGCGCCGGGCATGGCCGAACTCCCCGCCGCCGCGCTGGTGCCCGGCGCCGAAGGGGAGGGGGAGGTCTGGGAGGACCGGGTTCGGGTGGAAGACCAGGGCGAGGCGGCGGCGGCCTGGCTCACGGCCTTCCTGGGACGTCCCTGCCGCCTGGTGCGGGCGGCCCTCTCCTTCCGGCGGGACGTCCTCCTGGGGGGCCAGGTGGTGGCGGAGGACGGCGTGGCCTTCGCCGACGCCTTCCCCTTTCTGGTGCTCGGCGAGGCCTCCCTCCGGGACCTCAACGGGCGGCTTCCCCGGCCGGTGGCGGCGGAGCGCTTCCGGCCCAACCTGGTGGTGGCCGGGGCCGCCCCCTACGCCGAAGACCGCTGGAGGCGCATCCGGATCGGGACCGTGGAGTTCGACCTCGTCAAGCCCTGCGCCCGCTGTACCATTCCCGCCGTCGACCCCGAAACGGGGGAACGGGGCCGGGAACCCCTGGCCACCCTGGCCGCCTACCGCCGGCGGGAAGGCAAGCTCTACTTCGGGGTAAACGCCATCCACCGAGGAGAGGGGCTTCTCACCGCCGGCGACGGGGTGGAGGTCCTGGAAGAGGCCCCCTGAAGGGCCGGGAAGGCAAGGCCGCTCCCCCACACGGCGGGCGCCGGCGCCTTCGCCCGCGGGGGGGCCGGGGAGGGATCCCCGCTCAGGTGGCCAGGGCCAGCCGCCGGGGTTCCACTTCTTCCTTGAGGAAACGGACCACCTCGGCGGTGGAGGTTCCTGGCGTGAAGATCTTCGCCACACCGGCCTTGAGGAGCCCCGGGATGTCCTCGTCGGGGATGATGCCGCCGCCGAAGACCACGATGTCGGCGGCCCCCTTCTCCTGGAGGAGCCGGATGACCTTGGGGAAGAGGGTGTTGTGGGCCCCCGAGAGGATGGAAAGACCGATGGCGTCCACATCCTCCTGGAGGGCCGTGGCCACCACCTGCTCGGGGGTCTGGTGGAGGCCGGTGTAGATGACCTCGTAACCGGCGTCCCTGAGGGCCCGGGCGATGATCTTGGCCCCCCGGTCGTGGCCGTCGAGGCCGACCTTGCCGATGAGGAGACGCAGCCTGGTCTTGGACATGAGACCTCCTCCAAGTCCTTCATGATAACCCGGTTTGTCCGGGGAAGGGGAGGGTGTCCGCCCTCAGCGCCTCCCCGCTGGGCGGTTGGACGCCCCTCTGCCCCGCCGCGCCAGCAGCAGGAGTGCAGCGGCCAGGATGGCGAAGACCGTGAGGGCCCCGAGGAGTGGAAAGACCACCGAGGCCGTGGAGACCGCCGCGGCACCGGCGGCCTCGGCCGTCGAGACGGCGGGGTTGCCGAGGCCGAAGGTGAAGAGGGAGGAGAGGGCCCGCACCTTGACGGTGACGGCCTGCACCAGGGCCGCCGCGCCGCCTCCCGCCACCACCGCCAGCGTCCAGCGGAGCAGCGGGCTCGTCCCCTCCACCACCGAGGCGGTTACGACGATGCCTGCCACCACGGCGGCGGGCGAGGCCAGTGCATCCAGGAGGTTGTCCAGCCAGGGCACGTAGTAGGCGGCGATCTCCAGGACCGTCGCCGTGGCGAAGGCGAGGAGGGCCGGCCAGGTGCCAATCCAGTCGAAGCCCGGGGCGAGCGTCAAATGGCCCGACAGGGCCGCGATGCTCATGACCAGGGGTGGGACGAAGACCCGGAAACCGCACGCCGCCGCCAGCCCGATTCCCAGCAGAACGCTCAAGACCATTTCCATGGGTTTCGCCGCCTCCATCCCTTAGCCAACGGGCAGCACCACCGCTACGGCTCCTCGGTCCGCCCACCCCCAGTTGGAGAAGCACTCTGCAAGTCTCCCCTCTTCCTAATCCCGGGTAACAAGGTACCACGTCGCTCGCTTTCCCATCCGAGGCCCCATCCTGCGGCCGGGCTTTCCCTCGCCGCTTCTCTCCGGGCGAAGACCCAAAACCATTGCCCAACACCACACCTGTCCAGAATAATCTTGCGATCCGCCCGGAAGAGATCGTGGCCCGGCAATGGCGCCTGCGGCGCGGTTGGGGGGCTTAACCTGCCGCATTCGCGAAGCGCGGCCGCGGGCCGGTCCAAGGCCGTAAGGCGCCCTTGGGGCGCATGGCTT
>JBMFRA010000107.1:0-2484 GCA_049968315.1 Acidobacteriota bacterium | reverse complement strand
CCGGCGCCCAAGGGCGCCTCCCCCGGCCTACGAGGCCCGTACCCCCAACGTCCCCCGGGCTCCTCACCGGGAGAAGGCGTAGCTGACCTTGAAGAAGACCTGGCGGCCGGCCTTGAGGCGCCTGCCGGCGGGATCGAAGAGCTGGTCGTCCCCGGCCCCCGCGTAGAGGACCGTCTGCCAGTTCAGGCGGTAGGCATAGAGGAGCGAGGTGGAGAGGCCCCCGCTCCTCGGGGGGACGGGGTAAGGGTAGAGGTCGCCGTTCTGCCGGACGTCCTCGAGCTGGACGATGGCGCGGAGGAAGGCCCGGGAGGAGAGGACGTAGACGGCCTTGAGCCGGGCCGTCTGGGCGGTGAAGAGGCGCCCCCGCCTCCCCGCCCGCACGCTGTCCAGGAACTGGCGCTCGGCGTTGAGCTGGAGGGTGAGGTGGGGACCGGGCCGGAGGGTGGCCGAGGTTCCCAGGAAGGCCCCGCGGCCCACCCGGACGTTGGCGTAGTCGAACTGTCCGCCGATCTCCCCGTAGGCGTTGATCCGGGAGAGGACCGGCGAGGGGGAGAGGGAGGCCTCGAAGTAGACCTGGGAGCGCCGCAGGAGGAGGCCGCCCACCCGCTCCGTGTCCCGGTTGGCGTAGAGGGAGGCGAAGAGGCTGTGCTTCCCCTGGGCGTAGACGCCCGGCCAAACGTGGCTTTCGAGGATACCCCCCTTCCGGTCCCAGAAGGTCTGGAGAACGACTTCCGGCGTCACCCGGCTGAAGAAGCCCCCCTGGGGGTAGAAGTTCCACCCCGTGTCCAGGCGGGCCCTGCGGTACCCCACCCTCGGAACGAAGCCGGCGTCGGCGCGGAAGCCCTCCGAGAGGTCCTCCAGCCGAAGGACCGCGTAGTGGGTCCGCGTCTGGTGGACGAACTTGGCGTGGAAGGCGTGGCCGTCGAGGGTACGGCCGTCCCACTCGGCGGCGAGGTCCGGGCGGTTGGGAGTCCGGCTCCTGGAGAGGAGGAGCTGGGCGGCCAGGGTATCCTCTTCCCCCATCCGCCACTGGAAGTCGGGGCCGAAGACCCGGTTGAAGCCGCCCCCGGCGTTCTCGCGGCCGGTGAAGAGGAGCCCCCAGAAGGAGGTCCCCGAGCTCCGCCGGAGGCGCGCCACGAGGGTCCTCGTTTCGAAATCCTGTCGGGCGAGGGAGGAGGACTGGGCTCCCGGGAGGATGACGCTGCCGCCCCCCTGGTCCTCGGCGGCGAGCACCGTGTACTCGGCCCCGGCGGCCTTCCCCGTGGAGCGAACGCCCCACCGGGGGTCGGTGATGGTGCGGGTGTAGACGGCGTCGATGGGGGTGTCCAGCAGGTCCACGCCCTCCATGAAGAAGGGCCGCTTCTCGGGGTAGAAGAGGGCGAAACGGCGGTTCACGGAAATCTGGGCCGTGTCGGACTCCACCTGGGAGAAGTCGGGGTTTAGGGTGAAGTCCACGGCGTGGTCGGCGTTGGGGAGCCACTTGACGTCCAGTCCCCCGTCCCAGTCGGAAGAACGCCTTCCCAGCGGAGTACCGGGAGCCCCCTCCGGCCTCCACTCCCTCCGGGCGGCCAGGAAGGGGGCGGCCACCCAGTGGCTGCCCGTGGGAAGCCCCTCGAGGCCTTCGAGGGGCTGGGCGTGGCAGAGGAGGCAGTTGCTGCCGCGGGGCAGGGGGCGGCTGAAGTACTGGTACCGAAACTCCCGGGGCCGGTTCCGGTAGACGAGGAGCCGGAAGACCGGCGACGGGCCAGAGTACCGGAGGCTGGAGAAGGGGATCCGGAGTTCCGCCTGCCACCCCGCCTCGGTGATCCGCGCCGCCGAATCCCAGAAGAGGTCGGGGGAGAAGTTCTCGTTGCCGTTGGCGTCGTTGATGACCCCGTCGTCGTGGATGCCCCGGGGGTTCACGAAGAGTTCCAGCGCCGCCCGCCCGTCGCCCCGGGTATCCAGCATGACCCCGCAGAAGTCCTGGTCCGAGTAGACGGTGTCCCGGTCCACGTAGGGGGCGCGGATGGAGGCGGGGTCGGGGTCGTCGCAACGGACGGCCACGTAGAAGTACGTGTCGTCGTAGGCCACCCACGCCCGGGTGGCCACGGCGGGCGGGACGTTGTCCCCCGGGTTGGTCTCGTAGAAGTCCGATAGCTCCGCGGCGCCGCGCCAGCCGGGGTCCGAGAGGTCCCCGTCCACCGAGATGGGGCCCTGGGCCCGCTGGATCCGGAGGGGCGGGGCCTCCTCCGCCCGCGCCGCCACTCCGCCGGCCAGCAGGAGGGCCGCGGCGAGCACGGGAAGGGCCCGGCAGCGTTTGTGGGGCCGGTTCCGCTCTCGCTCGTCGTTCGGCATGGCACCTCCCCCGCTCCCGCTTCTCTACGGAAAATCCCCCCGGAAGGTTTTCCGGCGCTCCGGGGAACGGTTCGGGTCTCTGGGCGCCATGCTACGCCATTGCTGTCCAAGATCGTTTTGGGCAACGGTTTTCCGCATGTTGCCCAAGCG
>JBMFRA010000106.1:0-2591 GCA_049968315.1 Acidobacteriota bacterium | reverse complement strand
GGCGGAGGCGGGGGAGGCGGTGGTGGAGGTGTCGGACCGGGGCCCGGGAATACCGGAGGATCTTCTGGGGAAGCTCTTCACGCCCTTCGCCAGCCGGCGGAAGGGGGGCACGGGGCTGGGGCTGGCCATCGTGAAGAAGGTGGTGGAGGCCCACGGGGGCACCGTGGCGGCGGCGAACAACGCCCCCCCGCCCGGGGCCACCTTCACCGTCCGCCTGCCCCAGGCCGGGCCGCCGTAAGGAACCTTGTGCCGGCCCGGGGGCGGTGCTAACCTGGTACCGCAACCGGCCTTGGGAGGGGAGAGTCGGCGTGCACCCTGGAGAAGGGGAAGACCTTTACCGGGACCTCTTCGAGCAGAGCGAGGACCTCATCGCGCTCTTCGACGAGGAGGGGCGCGTCCTCGCGGTGAACCCCGCCGGGGCCGCGGCCCTGGGGTACGGTGACCCGCGGGAGGTGGTGGGGCGCCCCATGGGCGACTTCCTCCACCCCAAGTACCGGGAGGAATGGCGGCCCGTCGTGGAGCGGATCCTCAAGGAGGGCAAGGGAGACTCCCAGGTCTGCGTGCGCACCCCTTCGGGGGAGACGCGGATCTTCGCCGCCCGGAGCACCGTGAAGTCCGGCGGGCCGGGGATCCGGGTGATCCGTACCTCGGCGCGGGACATCACCGCCTGGAAGCGGATGGAGCGGGCTCTGAAGGAGGGGGTCAAGAGCTACCGCTCCCTCTTCGACGCCGTCTCCGACGCCCTCTACGTCCAGGACCGGCAGGGGCGCTTTCTGGACGTGAACCGGGGGGCGGTGGCCATGTACGGCTACAGCCGGGAGGAGTTTTTAGGGAGGACGCCGGACTTCCTCTCGGCCCCGGGGAAGAACGACCCGGAGAGGCTCCGAAGGGACCTGGAGGCGGCCTTCGCCGGGGAGACCCGGGTCTTCGAGTGGTGGGGACGCCGGAAGAACGGCGAGGTCTTCCCCAAGGAGGTGGTCCTGAACCGGGCCGTCTACTTCGGCCAGGAGGTGGTGGTGGCCTCCGCCCGGGAGATCACCAGGGAGCGCCGCTCGGCGGCGGAGGCAGCCCGGGCGGCCCGGCGGTACGAGGCCCTCCTCGAGGAGGCGGGAGACGCCGTCTTCGTGCTGGAGGGGGACCGCTTCGTCTCGGCCAACCCCGCCGCCTGCCGCTTCTTCGAGTGCTCCGAAGGGGACCTCGTGGGGGCGCACCCCTTCGACTTCTCCCCCCCAAGCCAGCCCGACGGGCGGGACTCGCGAGAAAAGGCCCTGGAGAAGATCCGGGCGGCCCTCGAAGGCAAACCCCAGATCTTCTTCTGGCGCCACTGCACCAAAGGGGGGCGCCCCCTGGACGCCGAGGTCCACCTCCGACGCCTCGAGGAGAACGGCACCGTGCGCCTACAGGCGGTGGTGCGGGACGTGGGGGAGCGGGCCCGGCGGGAGGAGCTCCTGGAGCAGAGCCGCGGCCGCCTGAAGAGCATCTTCGACCGCCTGCGCCACGTGTACTTCTCTGTGGAGATGCCCTCCCGGAGGGTTCTGGAACTCTCCGACGGCTTCGAGGGGCTCTTCGGCCTCCCCCGGGAAGCGATCCGCCCCGACGGCCGGTGGTGGGAGGAGCGGGTCCACCCCGAGGACCGGCCCGCCTGGCGGGAGGCCCACGACCGCCTCCTCCGGGGGGAGGCCCTGGAGGAGACCTACCGGATCGTCCGGCCCGACGGTTCCGTACGCCACGTCCACGACCGGACGGTGCCGGTGCGGGACGGGAAGGGCCGCGTGGTCCGGGTGGAGGGGGTGCTGGAGGACGTGACGGAGGTGGCGCGAATCAAGGAACTGGAGCGGCGGGCGCGGGAGACGGCCTTCCTGGAGCGCCTCACCCAGGGCCTGGCCCACGAGGTCCGGAACCCCCTCTTCGCCATCCAGGTGAACCTCCAGCTCCTGGGGCGCCACGCCGAGACCGACGAAACCGCCGCCCAGGCCCTAAAGCACGTCAAAGAACAGATCGGCCGCCTGAACGACGTCATGAAGGACGTCCTGGAGCTGGGGCGGCGGCCCTCCCCCGCGGAGGAGGGCCTCTTCCCCCTGGCGGAGGCCCTGCGCCAGGCCCGGGAAGCCCTTTTCCGGTGGGACCCTCGGGGAGCGCGGCGGGTCCTCTGGACGGGAGAAGGGGAAGAGGTGCGGCTCCGGGGGGTCCCAGGCCTGTTGGGCCGCGCGCTGGAGCACTTGGTGCGCAACGGCCTGGAGGCGGCGCCGGAGCCTTCGGAGGTGGCGGTGACCTGGGCCGCGGGACCGGCGGGGTGTGAGATCCGCGTAGCCGACGGGGGGCCCGGGGTCCCGCCGGAGCTCCAGGCGATCCTCTTCGAGCCCTTCGTCACCGGAAAGCCAGGCAGGCGGGGCTTGGGACTCGCCCTCTGCCGCCACTACGCCTCCCTCTTCGGCGGCTCCCTCTCCCTGGAGCGGAGGGAAGGGGGCGGCGCCGTCTTTCTGCTCCGGATCCCTCTTCCCGAGCGGGAGTGAACGGCCATGGGCTCCCGCCCCCCCATGGTAAAGCATGGGGTCACATCTTGCTTTTTAGCATTCTTAAAGCATGGGGTC
>JBMFRA010000105.1:0-2643 GCA_049968315.1 Acidobacteriota bacterium | reverse complement strand
GTCGGTCTCCACCAGGAGCCGACGGAGGGGGGTGCGGCGGGCCGCCTCCCGGACCCCCGGCGCCTTCGGAAAGGTGGCGATCCCCGAGAAGGAGAGGAAAAGGTCCAGGTCCAGGAAGGCCTCCGCCTCGGCGGCACCGTAGGTGAAGCAGTGGAGGACCCCCCGAAGGGCCGGGCCGGCCCCCTTCAGGATCGCCAGGGTGTCCTCGAAGGCCTCCCGGGAGTGGACCACCACGGGAAGGTCCTCCTCCAAGGCCAGGGCCACCTGCTCCTCGAAGGCAACCCGCTGGTCCCCCCGGGGGGAGAGGTCGTAGTGGTAGTCGAGGCCCACCTCCCCCACGGCGGCCACAAGGGGGTGGCGGAGGGCCTCTCGGAGAAGATCCCGGCTCTCCCCCCACCGCCGCGCCTCGTGGGGGTGGAGGCCGGCGGTGGCCCGAAAGCCGAAGCGCGCCGCCGTCCGGGCCGAAGGGGCCCAGTCCTCGGGAGAGGTTCCCACCACCAGGACCTGGCCGACCCCCGCCGCCCGGGCCCTCTCCACCACCTCCGGGAGGTCAGGGCCGAAGTCCTCCATGGCCAGGTGGGCATGGCTGTCGGTCCAGGGGCCCGCCGCCGTCACCGCCGCTCCTCCCCCGCCCCGGCGCTCTTCCGGGGGTCCCCCTCCTCCCCCCACAGCTCCTCGAGGGCCTCCACCACCGCGGCGGTCCCGATCCGGCCCATGCAGGCCCCGTGGGGACAGGCCTCTCCCCTGCAGGCCCGCCGCGCCTCGGGGTCGTGGACCACCCGGTGGCGGCTGCCGTAGGGGCGGTTCACCACCGGATCGGTGGGGCCGAGGAGGGCCACCGTCGGCACCCCCATGAGGGCGGCGAGGTGCATGGCCCCCGTGTCGGCCCCCACGAAGGCCCCCGATTGCCGGATCGCCTCCACCAGGCGGTCGAGGGGCCAGAGGGGGGGGAGGTGGAGCCAGGGCGCCGGGGGGAGGGCGGCGGCGGTCTCCTCCTCCTCGGGCCCCCACCCCAAGACCGTGGGAAGTCCCCAGCGCCTCCAGGCTTCGGCGGCCAGCTGGGCAAAGCGAAAGGGGGGCCACCGCTTGCGGGCCTGGGCCCGGCTGGTTCCGAGGAAGGCGAGGAGGTACTGCCCAGGAAGAAGGCCCCGCTCCCCGAGGAAGGCCTCCACCTCCCGCCGGGCCTCTTCGGGGATGCGGGGAACCAGGGGGTCCCGTCCCTCCGGAGCCTGGAAGCCGAGAGCCCGGAGGGCCCCCGCGTACCGTTCGTACCGCGAGATCCGGGCCGCCGGGCCGGGGGTGAGAAGCCGGTCGTAGAAGAGGTGGCTGCACTCCTTGCCAAAACCCCGTCCGTACCCCGCCACCACCCCCCCCGAAAGCCTTGCCACCACCGCCGACCGAAGGATGCCGTGGAGGTCCAGGACGAGGTCGTACCGCTCCATCCTGAGCGCCCGGAAATAGGCCTCCATGGCCCTCGCCCACCGGATGGGGTTCCGGAGGGGGGAACCGGCGGACCACCTCGGGTAGGGAACCAAGCGGCCCCCGATGGGAAAGAGAGAGAGGAGAGGCAGGAAGCGGTCCTCCACCGTGAGGTCCACGCGATCGGCCTGGGCCTCCAGGCTCTTCAGCGCCGGCAGGAGCCGCGCCACGTCGCCGAGGGAGGAGAGCCGGATCACCAGGATCTTTCGGGGACGTCCTTCCCGCATGGGGCGAGCATACCACCCCCGCCGGGCCGCGGCGAAGGCCCGGCCCCCGTCCCCTCCGCGGGCCCGGGTCGCTCGAGGCATTTCGGGCAGGCGGGGTCTCGGGGCGATTGACAGGCCGGAAAGACAAACCCATAATCGCCCTGGAGGTGGCCATGGCCCTCGAGGCGCGCGCCCTCACCCCGGGCGAACTCCTGCCCATCCTCGGCGAAATCCACCGCGGGCACCAGACGGGAACCCTGGTTCTCCAGCGGGCCCAGACGAGCAAGTTCCTCTACGCCGAGGAGGGGCAGTTCATCTTCGCCGCCTCCAACGCCGCCGAAGACAAGTTCACCGAGATCCTCATCGAGAAGGGGAAGCTCACCGCCGACCAGCTGGCCATGGCCACGGAGAAGAAGGGGAACCGGACCATCGGCCGGACCCTGGTGGAACTGGGGTTCCTGGGGTCCACGGACCTCCTGGAGGCCCTGGTGGAGCAGATGCGCCGCATCGCCGTCTCCGCCGCCAACTGGGAGGAAGGCCAGGCGGTCTTCAAGCCGGGGGTCCTCCCCCCCAACCTCGCCAAGCTCCCCGTGGTCACGCCTCGGTTCATCCTGGACGTCGCCCTCTCGGTGGAAGACCGCTCCTGGGCCGCCCGGGTCCTCCGAGACCTGGAGCTGGTCCCCGCCCTGACCCCCGAAGGCCGGGCTTCCCTGCCCGCTCTCCGCCTCACGGAGGCGGAAAACAAGATCCTCTCCGCGGTGAACGGCACCTCCACCGCCCGCGAGGTGGCCGAGGCCGCGGGAGCCGACCCCTTCACCGCCGCCCGGCTCCTCATCGGCCTCCTCGCCCTGGGCTGCCTGGAGGTGGCCCCGGCCCTGGAGACCCCCAAGGCGGAGGAGCCCCGCATCGATTTGAACTTCCTGGACATCGCCTCGCCGGAAGCTCCGGAGGTGCCGGG
>JBMFRA010000104.1:0-2833 GCA_049968315.1 Acidobacteriota bacterium | reverse complement strand
CTCTCGGTGAAGGGCCTTTCCCTGAAGCCCTGTCCCGCCCCCTTGGGCGCCCTGCCGGAGGTGCGGCGGTCTCTGGAGACGCTGGACGAGGACCTTTCCGGAGCCGTGAAGGACCTCAAGGACGGTTCGGGGCTCTTTCCCACGGCGGAAGACACCCTCGAGATCCTCCCCCGGCCCGCCGCCGAATGCCCCTTCGCCGAACCTTTCCAGGTCCGGCGCCTGGGCGGCCGCTGGGCGGCGGAGGTCCCTGCGGAGCCTTTGGTCCTCGGGTGGTGGGACAGGCGCAGCCTCCTGGCCGCAGCCCTGGCCTGGGCCCTCCTCGGCCAGGAGGTTCCCGCCTTCGGGGAGGCTCCCCTCTGGTTCCGCGCCGGGGCCTCCCTCCACCTCTCCGGCTTCGGGACGGCCTACCTCTCCCGCCGCATCCTGGAGAGCGACGCCCCCTTGCTCCTGGCGGGGCCCCTCAGCGAGGAGGAGGGCGCCTGGGCCAAGGGAGTCCTGGCCCTTTCGGCCTTGGAGGCGCGGAAGGGGACGGGGGCCCTGCGGCGGTGGATCAACCTCCTCCACGCCGGAAGGCCCTTCTGGGAGGCGTTGGACGGCGCGGCGGGGGAGTCCCCCGAGGCCTTCGAGGAGGGCTACCGCACCTTCGGGGCGGAACGGCTGAAAACCCTCACCGCCTCCCGGGGGGAGTTCCGGGAGGCGGTGGCCCTGCTCCGGCAGGGGAAGGACCAGGCGGCCCTGGAGCGGCTCCAGGCCTTCGTGGAGGAGCGCCCCCTGGACCTCTACGCCGGCGACGCCGCCTACTACCTCAACTACGCCCGGGTGCGGCGGGGGGCCTACCGGGAGGCGGCCCGCGGCTTCACCGACCTGCTGGTGAACCGCCCCACCTCCACCCACCTCCAGGGGAAGGCCCGCTACTTCCTGGGAAGGGCATACCAGCTGGAGGGCTACGGCCCCCTGGCCGTTGCCGAATACCGCCTGGCGGCCCTCTCCCCCGACTCGGAGCTGCTGAGGAAGGCGGCGGCCCAGCGGCTCAAGGAGCTGGAACCGTGAGTACAAAGCCTCTGGTTCTGGGCCTCACCGGCCCCAACGCCGCCGGTAAGGGCGAGGTGGCGGCCCTCCTGAGGGAGCAGGGCTTCTCCTGCCACAGCCTCAGCGACGTGGTGCGGGAGGAGGCCCTCCGGCGGGGGCGGACCGTCTCCCGGGACGACCTCATCCGCACGGGAAACGAACTCCGGCGGGAAGGGGGGCCCGGCGCGCTGGCCGAGCGGATCCTGCCCCGCCTGGGGTGCCGGGACGTGGTGGACTCCATCCGGAACCCGGCGGAGGTGGCGGTGCTCCGCCGCCTGCCCCGGTTCGTCCTGGTGGGGGTGGACGCCCCCCCCGAGGCTCGCTTCCTGCGGGCCCGCGCCCGGAAGGGCCGGGGGGACGCCGTCCAGGACCTCCAGGCCTTCCTGGCCAAGGAGGCGGAGGAGGACTCGGCGGAGGAGACCAACCAGCGCCTCTCGGCGACCTTCGCCCTCAGGGACCGGACCCTCTTCAACGGCGGGAGCCTCGAGGACCTCCGGGGGGCGGTCCGGGCGCTGCTCAGGGAGCTGGAGGGCGAGGGGTGAGGCGCCACTTCCGGGTTCCGGAGGATCTCAAAGGATTCCGCCTGGACGCGGTGCTGGCGGCCTTGGATCCCCGCCTCAGCCGCCGCCGGGCCAAGGACCTCATCGAGCGGGGAGCCGTCTACCTCGACGGGCGCCGGTGCCGTCTCTGCTCCCGGATCGTGGAGGTTGGGGCTTCGGTGGAGGTGGAGGCCTCCGGCGGCCGGCCCCTTTCCCAGGCCGTCCCGGCGGAGGTCCTCTGGCAGGGGGAGGGGATCCTGGCCCTCCTGAAGCCCGCCGGCGTTCCCGCCGTCCCCACCCGGGAATCGGTGGCGGGGACCCTGCTCCACGCCGCCGCCCGGCGCCTGGGGAGGCCCCTGCGGGAACTCCATCCCCTCCACCGGCTGGACGCCGCCACCTCCGGCGTCTTCCTGGTGGCCGTGGAGGCCTCCGCGGCGGCCTTCCTGGGGGAGGCCTTCGCCCGGGGCGGGGTGGAGAAGGTCTACCTGGCCGTCGTGGCGGGTCTCCCCTCCCCGCCGGAGGGAGTCTGGGAGTGGCCCCTCTCCGAGCCCCGGGAGGGGAAGGTGGCGGTGGAGCCGGGGGGACGTCCCGCCCGCACCCGCTACCGGGTCCTCGAGGACCGGGGGGGCACCAGCCTCCTGGAACTCCGCCCCGAAACGGGCCGGACCCACCAGATTCGCGTCCACGCCGCCACCGCCGGCCACCCCCTCCTGGGGGACCTGAAGTACGGCGGGCCGTGGGGAGCCCGCTCCCCCCGCCTCCTGCTCCACGCCTTCCGGGTCACCTTTCCCCTCCCCTCGGGTGTCCGGCAGACCGTGGAGGCCCCCCCTCCCGAGGAGTTGGGATCCCTTCCCCTCCCCAACCACCCCCAGCCGTAACGGCGGCCCCAATCGGTGCCTCCTTTGGGAGGGCTTCTTGGAGGCGGGAATGGGGAGCCGCCCAAGAAAGAGGACGGGGGCCCGAAGGCCCCCGTTTCCATCCGGAAGAGGATATCAGTATTGGTAGGTCGTCGTGGTCTCCCCGCCGTCGGGGTTGAGGAAGCGCAGGGTGTGGGGGGTGCCCTTGGGCAACACCGCCTTCAGGGCCTTGCCCCCGGTGACCTTCACCTTGGAAGTGGTCTTCCAGACCACCTGGGTCCACTCGGTTCCGTTGATGAAGAGGCGGATCCCGTTCTCATTGCTGTCCAAGATCGTTTTGGGCAACGGTTTTCCGCATGTTGCCCAAGC
>JBMFRA010000103.1:0-3407 GCA_049968315.1 Acidobacteriota bacterium | reverse complement strand
CTCCTCCTCTCTCTCCAAACCTCAGGACCGAAAAAAGAGGACATTGCTAACGAGCGAAGAAAGGGGACATTTCTAAAGAGTGTTGACAGGGGCTGTTTCCCGGTTTTGACCCGCCGGCGGCCTTGGGCCATACTTTCTTTTCCGGCGGGAGGCCTCCCGCCCGGGAGGTGAGCCGGATGGAGTGGCTCCAGGCCCTGCACGACCCCGAAAAGCTGAAGGCCCTCATCGTTTGGGGGAGCTACCCGGTGCTCTTCGGGATCATCTTCGCGGAGACGGGGCTCCTCGTGGGCTTTTTCCTGCCGGGGGACTCCCTCTTGGTGACGGCGGGGATCCTGGCGGGGCAGGGGTACCTGGACCTCTGGACGCTCTTCCTTCTCCTGTCGGTGGCGGCCATCGTGGGGGATTCCACCGGCTATTCCATCGGCTACCGGACGGGCCCGCTGATCTTCAAACGGCCCAAATCCCTCCTCTTCAACCCGGACCACCTCCTCAAGGCCCAGCGCTTCTACGAGAAGTACGGCGGCAAGACCATCGTGCTGGCGCGCTTCGTGCCGGTGATCCGTACCTTCGCCCCGGTGGTGGCCGGTGTGGGCCGGATGCGGTACTCCCGGTTCCTCTCCTTCAACGTCTTCGGGGGCATCGGGTGGATCGTGTCCATGGCCTCCGCCGGGTTTCTCATGGGGCGCATCCCCGGTGTGGACCGGTACCTCCACCTCATCATTGCCACGGTGATCATCCTGTCGTGGATCCCCGGCATCGTAGAGGTGGCGCGGGAGCGGCGCCGGAGCCGCCGACCCGCCTGAAGACCCTCAGTCGCCGCCGGCGCCGGCGGGCCCCAGAACCTCGTAGACGGCCAGGGGCTTGGAGAGCCCCTTGACCTCCACGTCCCCCACTTTCCGGAAGCGGAAGGCGTCCCGGGCCAGGAGGTAGGTGGACTCCCCCACCAGGATCTGGCCCGGCCGGGCCACCGCCGTCTCGATGCGGGAGGCGGCGTTGACGGTGGTGCCCAGGACGGTGAACTCCATCCGGCGCATGCTGCCGATGTCGCCGGCCACCATGGGCCCCGAGTTGAGGCCGAATCGGAAGGCCAGGGGCGGGCGGTCCTTCTGCTCCCGGTTGAGGGCCTCGAGGGCCCACCGCATGTCCAAGGCGCACCGGACGGCCCGGACGGCGTGGTCGTTGAGGGGGATGGGGGCGCCGAAGACCGCCATGACGCAGTCGCCGATGAACTTGTCCAGGGTTCCCTCGTGGCCGAAGATCACGTCGGTCATGCGGGAGAAGCAGGCGTTGAGCATGGCGGCCACCTCGGAGGGCGGCATGTGCTCCGTCATGGAGGTGAAGCCCACCAAGTCGGCGAAGAGGACCGTGGCCGTGGCCTCCCGTACCTCCAGGCCCACGGCCTCTCCGCGCTCCCGGCTGAGGATCCGCCGGACCACCGACGGGGAGTGGTAGCGCTCGAGCCTCGCCTTGGCCCGCCGCTCCGCCTCCACCGCCGCCCGGAGTTCCGCCTGGCGGATCCCCATGGCGGCGTAGCCGGAGAGGGCCGAGAGGAGGTCCAGGTGAAAGTCGTTGAAGGCTTGGGCCTTGAGAGGGGTGTCGGCGTAGAGGATGCCCAGGACCTTCTCTTCCAGTTGGAGGGGCACGCAGAGGGCCGAGCGGATCCCCAGGAAACGGATGGACTCGCCGGCCTTGAAGCGGGGGTCCACCTGGGCGTCGTGGCAGAGGATGGCCACCCCCTCCTCCGCGGCCCGGCGCACGATGCTCTGGGAGACCCGGATGGGCGCGGTGCCCTTCCCCGCCTGGCGGACGGCCCGGGGCTCCATCTCCCCCGTCTGCGGGTTTTTCAGGAGGATCACCGCCTGCCGGGCGGGAAGGTACTCGAAGAGGACGTCCAGGATCTTCTCCAGAACCCCCTCCACGTCCGGCGCTGCCAGCAGGGTCCTGGAGACCTCCGAGAGGACGGAGAGGATCCGCCCGAGGCGGGCGAGCCGCTTCCCTTCCTCTTCCCCGGCCCCGGCGGGGGGCGCCTCCAGGGCGCCCGGATCCAGCTCCCGCTGGATCTCTTCCAATGAGCGGACGATGGTCCCCTCGGTCACCACCGAATCTTCGTCGGTGGAGGTGAGGCGGACCCGGGTCCTGGGGTCCTCCTCGAAGCGGAAGGAGAAGGAGCCCAGGGAGACCTCGTCGCCGGGCTGGAGCAGGCGCTCCTCCACCGGTTCCCCGTTTACCCGGGTCCCGTTTCGGGAGCCCAGGTCGGCGATCTTCCAGCCTTCGGGGGTCATCAGGAGTTCGGCGTGGCGCCGGGAGACGGTGTGGTCGGGGACGATGAGGTCGCAGTCGGGCATGCGCCCCAGGGAGATCCGCTCCTTCTGGAGCAAGAACTTCCGGGTCTCCCCCTCCGCCTGGTAGGTCAGCCAGTGCATGGGCGCCCCCCCTTATCCTACCACGGGGAGGGCGCCCTCCCCCGGAGGCGGCGCTCCAGGGCGCTGGCCAGCAGTACCGCCGCACCGGCGAGGAAAAAGGCCGGAACCAACTCGTAGATGTACCGGTCGGAGAGCCCCGCGGCCTTCCATAGGACGGTGACCAGGAAGCCGGTGGCCATGCCGGCGCAGGCGCCCCAGGGGGTGACCTTTCGGGTCCAGAGGGCGAGGAGGACCACCGGCCCGAAGGCCGCCCCAAGCCCTGACCAGGCGAAGAGGACGAACCAGAAGACCACCCGCACCTGCCCCACCGCCACCGCCATGGCGAGAAGGCCGAGCACCACCACCGCCGCCCGGCCCGCCAGAAGGGAGGCCCGCCCGCTCCGGGCCAGGCCGAAGCCGCGCTCCATAAGGTCCCGGCTTACGGCGGAGGCGGCCACCAGGAGCTGGGAGGAGACGGTGGACATGATGGCCGAGAGGATGGCCGCCAGCATGACCCCCGCCAGCAGGGGGTGAAGGCTTTCCTTGGCAAGGACAGGGAAGAGCTGCTCGGGGTCCGAAAGGCCCGGGCGGACCAGCCGCCCCGCCAGGCCCAGATAGCCAGCCCCGTAGAAGACCAGCACCCCCCAGACCATGGCGATGAGCTGGGTCTGCCGGATCTTCTCGCCGCTGGAGGCGGCCATGTACCGCGTGAGCACGTGGGGCTGGCCGGGGTAGCCGAGGCCGATGCCGAAGAGGCCGGTGACCAGGCCGAAGAGGGCGAAACCGGTCTTCCCCCCCGCCACCGACACCAGGGCCGGGTCCAGACGGCCCAGTCCCTCGAGGAGGGCCCCGTAGCCCCCCGCTGCCGCCAAGGCCAGGAGCGGCATGGCCGTGAGGGCCAAAACCATGATGAGGCCCTGGACGAAGTCGGTCCAGGAGACGGCCCGGAAGCCCCCCAGGAGGGTGTACAGCAGGATCACCCCCCCGCCCGCCACCACCCCCTGG
>JBMFRA010000102.1:0-3415 GCA_049968315.1 Acidobacteriota bacterium | reverse complement strand
GCTTGGGCAACATGCGGAAAAGCGTTGCCCAAAACGATCTTGGACAGCAATGAGAAGGACTGGGCGGACATGGGACCCACCGTCTTCTGGGCCGCGACCTACCTGGGGGACGATCCCCTTTCCCACACCTTCGTCAACGGACGCCTCGTGGACCGGTATCCCATGCGCGAAGCCGGCGCCCTCCTTGCGGCACTTCAAGGGGATTACCTGTCCGGTGAATCCCTGGCCAGGGCTCAGAAGCCGCTGGAAAGCATTTACCCCGGGCCAGCCCTTGTCCTCGTTGACTGCCTTCTCATGCAGGGCCGCACCGCCGAAGCACGGAGCGCGATGGAGGCCGTAAAGGCCAGCTTCGTTGGGGAGGGTCTCGACCAGGGGGAGACGGAACGCTGGCTCCTGTGGCACGAGAAACCGGGGAACCCCGCACTCCTCCGGAGCATGGACAGCCTGGTGGAGGCGAAGCGCCGCATGGCCGCCTCCGACGTGGAGGTCCGCGCCCTCCTTCCGTTAACGCTCGCGAGATGCGCGCGCATGCACCGGGACGCCGGTGGCCGGGCCCGGGCCGGCGAGCTTCTGAAGGAGGCCCTCCGCCTCGCCCCCCCCTCCTGGAAACACGCGCTGAAAAGGCTTGGGAGCGAATACTAGGGACGGAAAGGCGATTTCTCTTGCACGCTTCGCCGGCAAAGCCGGGCGGAGCGCCCGGTTTGCCCTTGGGGGCCTTCCCGCCCGGGGCTGGGAAGCGCGAAGAAATTCCCGGCGGGAGCACCAGGAGATCGGGGAGCCGGAGGACCCGTCCGCCGGAAGGGGCGGCCCGCTGTGCGGGGGAACCTCCCCGTTCCCCCGCGCCCCTTCGCCCCAGCCACGCCCCGAGAGAGAAAGAACGCGCGAGGCCGAATTCACTTCGGCCGCAGCGCAATCCGTTACGGGTGGGGTACAGCGAAGCGTCCTAGGGGAGGGCAGGCCCTCCCTTGGAGGGTTCATCCGTGGATGGCCCGCTTGTCGACGGCGAGGCAGGCCTCCATGAGGGCTTCGCTCAAGGTGGGGTGGGCGTGGCTGGTTCTCGCGATGTCCTCGGCGCTGGCCTTGAACTCGAGGGCGAGGACCGCCTCGGGGATCAGGTCCGAGGCCCGCGGCCCCACGATGTGGACGCCGAGGAGGGTGTCGGTCTCGGCGTGGGCCAGGACCTTGACGGCGCCCTCGTCCATGGCGAGGCTCTTGGCCCGGCCGTTCCCCTTGAAGAAGAACTTGCCGGCCTTGTAGGGGACGCCTTCGGCCTTGAGTTCCTCCTCCGTCTTTCCCACGCAGGCCAGTTCGGGGCTCGTGTAGACCACGTTGGGGATGGCGCCGTAGTTGACGTGGCCGGGCTTGCCGGCGAGGATCTCGGCCACGGCGATGCCCTCCTCCGAAGCCTTGTGGGCCAGCATGGGGCCGCGGATGAGGTCGCCGATGGCGTACACGCCCGGAAGGTTCGTCTCGAAGCGCTCGTTCACCGCCACGCGGCCCTTGTCGTCCAAGGCGACGCCGGCCTCGCCGAGCCCCGCGGAGAAGGAAGCGGGCCTCCGGCCCACGGCGACGAGGACCTTCTCGGCGGCGAGGATCTCCCGCTCTCCCTTGGCGTTTTCCAGGGTGAGGGCGACCCCGTCCGGCAGGACCTCGGCGGCTTTGAGGGCGGTGGAGGTCTTGAGGACGAGGCCCTGGGCCTTGAGGGAGCGCTCCAGGAGGGTGGACATCTGGCCGTCGGCGAAGGGGGCGATGCGGGGGAGCATCTCCACCACCGTGACCTGGGCGCCCAGGCGGCGCCAGACGCTCCCCAACTCGAGCCCCACGGCGCCGGCGCCCACGACGCACAGGTTCCCCGGCACCGATTGGAAGGAGAGGGCTTCGGTGGAGGTCACCACCCGTTCGCCGTCGAAGGGGAGGAAGGGGAGTTCCACGGGCACCGAGCCCATGGCCAGGACGACGGCCTTGGCTTGTATCTCCTGGGAGCCTCCGCCGGCCCGGACCTCCACCTTCCCCGGCCCTTTGAGGAGGCCTTCCCCGCGGAGGACGGCCACCCTGTTCTTCTTCATCAGGAGGCCGATGCCGTCGGTCAGGTCCTTCACGATGGAGGCCTTGCGGGCCATCATGGCGGCCAGGTCGAGGCGGACGGAGGAGGGCTCCACACCGTGGACGGCCAGCCCGTGCAGGGCCTCGTGGTACCGCTCGCTGGACTCCAGCAGGGCCTTGGAGGGGATGCAGCCGACGTTGAGGCAGGTTCCGCCGAGGCTGGCGTCCTTCTCCACGAGGGCGGTCTTGAGGCCGAGCTGGGCGGCGCGGATGGCGGAGACGTACCCCCCCGGCCCCGCTCCGATCACGACGACGTCAAAGGATTCCATGGCGCATTCCCCCTTGGCAGTGGCAAGTCTCGAGGGGGGCGGGTTCCAACGGGCTCCGCCGCCCCCTTTCGTTCCGCTCACAGTTCCAGCAGGGCCCGGCCGGGGTGCTCGACGAAGTCGGCCACCCGGCGCAGGAAGAGCCCCGCCGTTTTCCCATCGATGAGCCTATGGTCGTAGGAGAGGGCCAGGACCATGACGGGCCGCACCACGATCTGGCCTCCCCGGACCACCGGTTTTTCCTGGATGGCGTAGGTGCCCAGGATGCCGCTCTGGGGTGGGTTGAGGATGGGCGTCCCCATGAGGGCTCCGTAGGACCCGGCGTTGGTGATGGAGAAGGTGCCCCCCGAGAGCTCCTCCAGGGTGATCTTCTTTTCCCGGACCCTCGCCGCCAGGCGGGCGATCTCCTGCTCGATACGGGGAAGGGGCATCCGGTCGGCGTGGCGGAGGACGGGGACGGCGAGGCCCTGCTCGGCGGCCACGGCGACGCCGATGTGGATGTCCCGGTTCTCGACGATCTCCGAGCCCTCGATCCAGGAGTTGAGGTCGGGATAGGCGCGGAGGGCGTCGCAGACGGCCTTCACGAAGAAGCCCATGAAGCCCAGGGAGACGCCGTGCCGGGCCTTGAATTCCTCCCGGTACAGGGTCCTCAGGGCCATCACCTCGCCGCAGTCGCACTCGGTGAAGGTGGTGAGGGTGGCGGTGGACTGGCGGGAGAGGAGAAGCCGCTCGGCGATCCGGGCCCGGATGGGGGTCAGGGGCCTGCGGAGCTGGCCACCCTCGGCGGGGGAGGGAGTGGCGGCGGCGGGCGGGGGGGGCGGCGGAGGCGGCGGGGAAGGGGCCTCCCCCGGCGGCTCCGGGGCGGCGGGGGCCTCGGCGAGGAAGCGGAGGACGTCCTCCTTGGTGATCCGCCCGTCCCGGCCCGTTCCCCGGAGGAGGGCGGGATCGAGGTGGTGCTCTTCGAGGAGGCGGCGAACCGCCGGGGCCAGGGCCAGGGCTCCTTCGGCCCCGGCGAGGCGCTCCCGCGCGGAGGGCATGCCCGCCAC
>JBMFRA010000101.1:0-3796 GCA_049968315.1 Acidobacteriota bacterium | reverse complement strand
CGGGGGGAAGGAAGGGCAGGGCGGAGGGGGCTCCGCCCTGCCCTGGGTGAGAACTACTTGGCGGGCGTCTCGGGGGGCGCCGTGGTGACGGCCGCGGGGGCCGCGGGAGCGGCGGGCTCCCACTTGTGGTTCCGGGCGGTCTTCTCCGCCTTCTTGGCGTCGTCGGCGGTGAAGGTCCGGTTGATCCGGAACTCCCACTTGGGGTAGATGAGGTCGGGATGGTCCTTGATCAGGCCGCGGTTGGCGTCCCAAATGAGGGGCCAGAGGAAGGGGTTGTTGTAGATGAAGTCCTTGGCGGCGATCTTCCAGAGGCAATCGCCCTTCTGGACGGTGTAGGTGCAGGGCTTGGACTTCATGGCCTGCTCCACCGCCTCCACCTTCCGCTCCTTCTCGGCGTTGATGCGGGCCACCTCGGCCTCGGCCTCGGCCCGGGCCTTCTTGGCCAGGGAGAGGGCCTCGTCGGCGGCCTCCCGGACCTTGTAGTAGTTGCAGGGGGACTCGGCCATGAGCCCGTCGGCCTCCTCGAGCTTCGCCTTGGCCTTCTGGTGGGCGGCGGGGGCCATCTCGGCCACCGTCACCGGGCTGCCCAGGGCCCGGAGCTCGCCCTGGATGCACTCGCCCTCGCTCTTGGTGACCCAGGCGTTGAGGGTTTCGTTGGCGCTCCTGCCGGCGGCGGCCTGGGCGGCCACCCCCTCCTCCGAGGCCTTCACCGCCTGGCGGGCGGCGGCGAGGGAGGCTTCGGCGGCGGACTTGGCGCGGGCCTGCTCGGCGGCGGAGGCCTCGTTGGCGGCCTTCACCTTGGCCATGGCGGCGGGGGCCTCCTTCCTGGCGGCCCGGCACTTCTTGTTGGCGACGAGGTCGTTCAGGTGGTCCACGGCCCCCTTGGCTTCCTGGTACTGGGCGGAGGCGTAGACCGGGGTGCAGCCCTTTGAGGTCTCGTTCAGGGCTTGGGTGGCGTCCACCACCTCCTTGGGTGCCTGCCGGCAGCAGGCCACCGTGGCGGCGGCCAGCAGGCCGACGGACGCGATCTTAAAAAGGTTCTTCATGGCGTACCCCCTTTCTACGGGTCTTGGCGGAACCTCAGGGACCCACCTCCACCTGGAGAACCTCTCCGCCCTCCGGGGGCGGAGCGAGCTGGGACTCCCTCACGGTCCAGGTCACCTTTCCGGCAAGGACCTCCTGCATGGCGACGTAGGCCGGTTTCTTGACGGCCGTCTCCACGCGGGGTTCGGCACCCTCGAGGAGCTGGCGGGTCCTCTGGGCGCACAGGATCACGAAGCGGTATTTGCTGCCGATCTTCTCGTCAACCTTGAACATGCCTTTTCCTCAGCCAATCGGTGATTCGCCGCTTGAGGTCCGCCCCGGCGGCCCCCCCCGGGGGGGTGCGCAGGCGGGCCGCCTCCAGGATACACCGGACCTGACCCACGGCTCTGTCCAGGTCCTCATTCATAATATTGTAGTCGTAAACACCACATTTTTCAAGTTCTTTCTCGGCGGTGCGGAGGCGGCGGGCCAAGTCGAAGCCGGGCTCCGCCCCCCGGCGCTGGAGCCTTTCCAGAAGAACCTCCAGGGAGGGCGGCAGGATGAAGACCAGGACGGCGTCGGGGCGAGCGGCCTTCACCTGGAGGCCCCCCTGGACGTCGATGTCCAGGAGGAGGTCCTTTCCCTCCCGCCGGGCCGCCTCCGCCTCCTGCCGGTGGGTGCCGTACAGGTGCCCGTGGACCTCCGCCCACTCGAGGAACTCCCCCCGGGCGGCCATGGCCTCGAAGGGGGCCCGGTCCACGAAGTGGTAGTCCGCGCCGTCCCGTTCGCCGGGGCGGGGGGGACGGGTGGTGTGGGAGACGGAAAAGCGGATGGCCCCGTCGAGCTCCACCAGCCGCCGCCCGATGGTGGTCTTGCCTCCGCCCGTGGGGGCCGAGAGCACCAGGAGCACCTCCCGCCCGCTCACCGCCGGCTCCCCAGGCCCTTTCCCGCCGTCTTGCGCTCACGCCACATTCTGGGCCTGCTCCCGCATCTGCTCCACCACCAGGCGCATCTGCAGCCCCGCCTGGGTGAGGGGCAGGAGGTCCGACTTGGCCAGGAGGGTGGAAATCTCCCGCTGCATCTCCTGGAGGAGGTGGTCCAGCCTCCGTCCCTGCTCCCTTCCCTCCTCGGAGAGGAGGGGGCCCAGGGCCTGGATGTGGGCCTCCAGGCGCACCAGCTCTTCGGTGACGTCGGCCCGCTGGGCGATGAGGGCCACCTCCTGCTCCAGGCGCCCCGGTTCCACCGAGGCGCCCAGGGCGGCGATCCTCTGCTGGAGGCGCTCGGCGGCCTGGGCCGCCTGGCCGGGGGCGAGGGCCGCGGCTTCGGCCCGGAGGTCCGCCAGGGACTGGAGGGCACGGTGGAACTGGGAGGAGAGGTGCTCTCCCTCCGCCCGGCGGGTCTGCCGGAACCCTTCCAGGGCCGCCTCCAGCGCCGCGAGGAGGATCCGGCCCGCCTCGGCCTCCGCCTGCGGCGAAAGGCGGATCTGGACGGCGTCGGGCACTTCGAGGAGGTCCGAGAGGGTCATCCCCCGAGAGAGGAGCCCTCGACGCTGGAGGTCCTGGGCGAAGGCCGCCAGGGCCCGGGCGGCGGCCTCCGAGTACCGGACCTCCACCGCCTCCTCCCCCAGCGCCTCCAGGAAGACCCGAACCTCCACCCGGCCCCGGTGGACCTTGGCCTTGACGGCGCTCCTCAGGGCGGGCTCGTGGGCAAGGAGCGAGGCGGGGAGGCTCACCTGCACGTCGAGCCCCTTGTGGTTGACGCCCCGCACCTCCACCCGGAGGCGCAGCCCCTCTCCCTCCACCTCCGCGCGGCCGAAGCCGGTCATGCTTTCCAAAGCCGTTCCTCCTCCAGGGCCTCCTCGGCCCGCCGGGCTGTTTCGAAAAGCGCCCGTTCCACCCGCAGGCGGACCTCCTCCACCCCCTCCTCGTTGAGGTCACGGGCGGCGGGGATGGGTTCCCCGTAGGCGAAGACCACCCGGCAGAAGGGGTAGGGGATCACGAAACCGTCCCAGGAGCCCAGGGTTTTTTTTTAGAAGCGGCCAGGGCCACCGGCACGATGGGCAGGCCCGAGAGACGGGCCGCCTGCACCACCCCGGCCTGGGCCACGTGGCGGGGGCCCCGCGGGCCGTCGGGGGTGAAGGCCAGGTCGTAGCCCTCCCGCACCTTCCGGAGGAGGGCGTGGAGGGCCTTCACCCCCCCGCGGGTGGAGGAGCCGCGGGTGGGGTCCATGCCGAAGCGGGCCATGACCCGGGTCACCAATTCTCCGTCCCGGTGCTCGGAGACGAGGAAGGTGAGCCGCTTTCCCACGTAGGCGAAGACCATGAGGAGGAGGTGGCCGTGCCAGAAGGCCATGATGTACTGCCCTCCCCGGGCCTTCAGCGCCTCCAGGGGCTCCCGGCCCACGGTGCGGACCCGCACGGAGCGGTACAGGCCCTTGACCAGCAGGGCCAGCGGAGCAGGGGCCAGCGCCAGCAGGGCATTCTCCCGAAAGCGGCGGAAACGGCTCTTGGCCACCGCACCTCCTTCTCCACCATTATGCCTGGAGCCTTCCCCCGCCCGCAAGGGCGCGGAGCTCCGATGGCCGGGGGCAAGGGGTCGAGAAAGGCCCACCGGGGTTCCGGAGCCCTTCGGGGTAGGAATGGGACGGGGGCCGCGCCTTTGGCGCGGCGCGGGAGGCCTCGGCCGGCCTCCGGCGCCCACAGGCGCCTCCCCCGGCCTTCGGCCTCCCGTCCCCTATAGCGCCCGATGCTCGCACCGGCCGAAAAGCCCAACCC
>JBMFRA010000100.1:0-4071 GCA_049968315.1 Acidobacteriota bacterium | reverse complement strand
CCGTCCCGCCTTCTCTTGCGGGCGGATGGCCGGATGATTTTGGACAGGTGTGTCAAGGCCTACGTCCGGATCATCGGCGTGGGCGGGATCGCGGGGGCGGGGATCCTGGGGGTCGTCACGGCCCTCCCCTCCATGGTCCGTTCCATACGAGCCAACCTGAAGGGGCTTAAAAGCCGGGGGGGCCGTCCGGTGGAGAGGCCGACCCGGACCGACCGGAGCCTGCCGGGGGCCTTCGTCATCGGCGGCCTCGCGGCCTTCGTGGTGGTTTCCTTTCTCTTCTTCTCGCTGGGGCTGTGCCTGGAAAACGGATGGAAGGCGGCCCTGGTGGGGACGGCGCTGGTCACCTTCATCGCCTTCCTCTTCGCCCCCGTGGCCGCCCGGGCCATCGCCATCATCGGCACCAACCCCGTCTCGGGCATGACCATGCTGACCCTCATCGTCACGGGGGTCGTCATGCTCCGGCTGGGACTGGGCGGGGGCCAGGGGATGTTCGTGACGATGATGGTGGGAGGCGTGGTCTGCACGGCGCTGGCCGCCTCCGGGGCCCTGGCGTCGGACCTGAAGGTGGGCCATTGGCTCGGCGCCACGCCGGCCCGCCAGCTGGGGCTCAAGTTCCTGGGAACCCTCGTGGCAGCCACCTTCTGCGGCCTGGCCATGTGGGTCATGTCCCAGACCGACCCCTCCCAGGGTTTCGGGACCAACGCCATCCCCGCACCGCAGGCTTCGGCCATGAAGGAGATCCTCACCGGTATCTTCGGAGGGGGGGCCGGGTCGGTCCGGTGGTTTCTCTTCGCCCTGGGGGTGATCTTTTCCCTGATCCTCCGCATGGTGAACGTGCCGGCCCTGGCCTTCGCCCTGGGGATGTACCTTCCCATCGAGCTCAACACCCCCATCCTGCTGGGGGGGATCCTGAGCTGGATCGTCTCCCGGCGGAGGGAGGGGGAGGAGGAGGGAACTGTGAAGGCCCGCCACGACCGGGGGATTCTCATCGCCTCGGGGCTCATGGCGGGCGGTGCCATCATGGGGGTCCTAGACGCCGTGGTGAACGCCGTGGTGAAGGGGACCACCGGGGCTCTGGCGGCCAAGGCGACGGTGCACCTCCTGCCGCCCGAAGCCTTCGAGGGGGCTTGGGGGGAGTCCGTGGCGATCCTGGGCCTCTCGGCCCTCTGCCTCTTCCTGGTGCTCTTCGCCCGAAGGGCCCGGGCCGCCTGAGGGGCGCGGGCCCGCGGCCTAGCGCTGGAGGAAACGGCGGACCTTCTCCTGGTTGGCGGGGGCCAGGATCACCTCCGCCGCCTCCGGTCCCACCGACTGGGCCAGCATCTGCCGGCGGGTCTCCTCCGGCACGAAGGTCATGGTGCCCGAAAGGACCACCACCGCCATGTAGCGTTCCACCTCCCGGCCGTCCCGGAAACCGAGCCGGCGGGCCTCCTCGTCCAGGGCCGGGCGGTTTCCCGAATCCATGGCCTCCTGGATGGCGGGCCAGCGGCTCGAAGCCTGGAAGAAGGCGGCCATCTTCCCGCGCTCCAGCCGCCCGGTGACGGCGGGAAGGCCCTCCCTCTCCTCCAGGCGGCGCACCGCTTCGGCCCCCTTCTTCTTGGCGAAGAGCACCCCCTTGTAGGCGAGGAAGCCCACCACCCCCGCCGCCAGGAGCACGAGCAGGAGAAGAAGGGCGCACCCGCAGGCGAACCACTTCCAGATTCCCCCTTTCTTCTGCGCCGGCTGGCCTGCCGCCTTCGGCGGCGCTCCCCCCGTTCCTTCCATGGGTCACCTCCCTTTCGGCGGCGCCAGGATACGCCTGGCCGCTTAGGGAGTCCATCGCACCGGGGTCAGCCCTTCAGGAAGCGGATGCAGAGGGGGTACCGGAAGGGACGGCCGTCGCCGGCCTTCACCGCCGTCACCACGATGGAGAGGAAGTTGAAGGCCTGGATCAGCACCAGGAGCGGGATCCCAAGGCAGAAGCAGAGGATCATCAGGGCGCTGGCCAGCGTGTAGGCGAAGATGGAAATCTGGAAGTTGAGGGCCTCCCGGGCCTGCTCCTCGACGAAGGGGTCTTCGTCCTTCTTGAGCAGCCATACCAAGAGGGGACCCAGCAGGTGGCCTAGGGGGATGCCGGCGAAGCCCACCAGCGCCGAGAGGTGGGCCACCACCGCCCAGGTGCGGCCGCGCTTCTCGTCCAGGGCCGGGCCAGGCGGGGTGGAAGGCTCCGGCGGCTGGGGGGCGGGCTTGGACCGGACGCCGTCTTCTGTCTCCCTGGGGCACCTCCTGGAAGGGATCTTACGGGGCAAGGCCTTCCGGGGTTGCAGCCCCCGGGGGTACACTGGAGCCCGTCTCTTCACGGAGCCCTCCCGCCATGGAACACCGTCCTTCCCGTCCCTTCCTCTGCATCGGCCACCGGGGAGCGCGGGGCCACGCCCCCGAGAACACCCTCCTCTCCATCGAGACGGCCCTTCGCCTGGGGGCCCACTGGGTGGAGGTGGACGTCCACCCCCTGGAAGGACGGCTGGTGGTCCTCCACGACGACACGGTGGACCGGACCACCAACGGCCGGGGCCCCCTCTCCTCCTTCACCCTGGAGGCCCTCCGAAGGCTCGACGCCGGGCGGGGGGAACGGATCCCTTTCCTGGAGGAGGTTCTGGAACTCTTGAACGGCCGGGCTGGCCTGGTTGTAGAGATGAAGGGCCTGGGTTCGGCCGCCCTCCTCCCGGCGGTCCTCCGCCGGGCGCTGGTGGAGGGCTTTAACCCCGGGCGCCTCACGGTCTCCTCCTTCCACCGGGAAGAGCTCCTCGCCTTCCGGGAAGCGGCACTCCCCGTGGCCACGGCGGTCCTCTCCTCCACCTTCCAGGAGGAGGCCCTCCGTTTCGCCCAGGAAATGGGGGCCTCCGCCCTCCACCTGGGGCTCCGGGGGGCGGCGCCCGGCGCTCTCCGCCGCTGCCGTGAGGCGGGGCTACCGGTTTACGTCTTCACGGTGAACGAACCGGAGGATATCCGGAGGATGTACCATGGGGGGGCGGCGGGGGTCTTCACCGACTTTCCCGACCGCGTGGCCCCGGCCCTGGAGCTCTGCTGATCCTGAAAGAGGAGAAGAGGATGGCAAGGATTGCGATGGAGATGGAAGGGAACCTTGCCGTGGTCCGGATGGACGACGGCAAGGCCAACGCCATGGACGAGGCCTTCTTTCTGGAGCTGGAGGCCGCCCTGGACGGCGCCCGGAGGTCGAGCGCCCGGGCGGTGGTCCTGGAGGGGCGGGAGGGCTTCTTCTCCGGCGGTCTGAACGTCAAGGCCCTGCCGGCCCTCGGGCCCCAGGCCCTCCACGCCCTGCACGTGGCCTTCGCCAGGGCCATGGGGAAGGTCTTCACCTTCCCCCTGCCGGTGGTGGCGGCGGTGACGGGCCACGCCGTCGCCGGCGGGCTGATTCTGGCCCTCGCCTCCGACCGCCGCTTCGCCCTCGACGGAGACTACCGGTGGCAGATGAACGAGGTGGCGGTGGGGATTCCCCTTCCCTCCTGGGTCCTGGCCATCACCCAGGCGGTGATCCCCCCCCGCCGCCACGTGGAGGTGCTCCTCCACGCCCGCCCCTTCGGCCCCCGGGAGGCGGCGGCGTGGGGCTTGGCCGACGGCCTCCTCGCCGCCCGCCAGGACCTCCTGGAGGCGGCCCGGGGAGCGGCGGCGGAACTCTCGGGCCTGAACCTCGAAGCCTACGCCCTCTCCAAGGAGCGTATGCGCGCCGCCCTCTACCAGCGGGCCCTGGACCTCATGCCCGGCGAGCGCCTGCCCGGCGAGGCGGAGTAGGGGAAGGGATGTCGAATGTCGAAAGGCGAAAAATGAAGCGTCACCACAGAGGGCACAGAGGGCACGGAGAAAAGAAGGTGAGGAGATGGGCAGGGGCTGCATCACACCTTTGAAGGTGAGCCAGCTGAGCTTCCCGGGCCCGCTGGCGTTGCCCATGCTGGCACTTGGTAGGGCATCTTGGAGGCTGGGGCGCTATAATCATCCAGGAAGGCTTCCCGAAATGACGGAAGGGACGAACAATCGGAACTGAGTCATTGCTGTCCAAGATCGTTTTGGGCAACG
>JBMFRA010000099.1:0-4077 GCA_049968315.1 Acidobacteriota bacterium | reverse complement strand
ACCGTCCCGCCTTCTCTTGCGGGCGGATGGCCGGATGATTTTGGACAGGTGTGACGTTGGTCCTTCCTCCGAGAAGGGCGTGCACTGGGCCGTATACGGATGACCGAAATCTTCTTGCGGCGCATGGGGGCCTAAAAGGTGGCCGATGGTCGCACCGGCCGGGACCCATCGGCCTTTGCAAGCAAAGGCCGTTACAGGTCATCGCCCCTCCGGGCTGCGTGGGGCCGTGGCGCAGGAAATTCCCCCCGGCTACCTTTCGCCGGTGATGCCCAACCCCTGGGACAGGGGGACGGAAGGGTTGTAGCCGAGCTTGGCGGCGGCGTGGCCGAGGTCGGCAAAGGAGTGGCGGATGTCCCCCGGCCGCTCGGGCTGGTGGACCGGCTGGGTGCGGCATCCGCAGGTTTCGGCCACTTGGCGGGCCAGTTCCCGGATGGAGAGCCTCCGCCCGCTGGCCACGTTGTAGGCCCTGCCGCAGGCTTCTGCGGGCGCCACGGCGGCGAGGAGGTTGGCGCGCACGGCGTCCTGGACGAAGGTGAAGTCCCGGGTCTGCTCCCCGTCGCCGTAGATGATCGGAGCTTCGCCCTTCCGGCAGGCTTCAAAGAAACGGGGGATGACGGCGGCGTACGGCCCCTCGGGATCCTGGCGGGGGCCGTAGACGTTGAAGTACCGCAGGCCCAGGAGCTCCATGCCGTAGCAGCGGGTGAAAATCTCCATGAGGCGTTCGTTCATGGCCTTGGACAGGGCGTAGGGGCTGAGTGGTCGTCCCTCTTCCCCTTCCTTCTTGGGAAGCTTCTCGCTGTCGCCGTAAACGCTGGAGGAGGAGGCGTAAACCACACGGCGGACCCCGGCGTCTCGAGCGGCTTCGAAGAGCCTGGCCGTGCCCGCGACGTTCACGTCGAAGGTCTCTGCGGGATACTCCATGGAACGCGGGACCGATCCCAGGGCGGCCTGGTGGAAGACGTAGGCGGCGCCTGTGCAGGCGGTACGGCAAGCCTCCCGATCCCGGAGGTCGCCGTTGAGGAAACGGAGCTTTCCCCCGGCACCGGTGAGTTCCCGCGGGGAACGGCGGGGATCAGGACCGCTGGCCGCCTCTTCCTTCCACTGCCTCAGCAGGGCCACCTCGGCGGCTTCTAGCAGGTGGGCCAGGTTTTGGGGCCGGCCGGTGGCGAGGTTGTCCAGGACGGTGACGCGGCAGCCAAGGGCCAGCAGCGCATCCGCCAGGTGGGAACCGATGAAACCGGTCCCGCCGGTCACGAGAACGGACTCCCCGCGGAGGGGTTCGAAGCGGAGGTCGGAAGCTACCGAAGACCAATCCAAAGTACTCACGCCCGCACCACCTTTCCGTTCCGGCCCCGAAAGACACCCCGGGTGTCGACGATGAGGGGGGCGTGGGCGAGGACGGCCGCGTAGTCCACGGCGGTGTGGTCGGTGACGAGCAGAGCGGCGTCGTGGTTCTGGAGGGTGGAGGGGGAGAGGGGTGTGGATTCCAAGTTGGGAAGGTGGGGCCATTCCCGCATCTTCGGCAGGACGGGGATGTGGGGGTCGTGGTAGGAGACCTGGGCGCCGTGCCTCAGAAGGAGGTCCAGGATCTCGAAGGCGGGGCTCTCCCGGGGGTCGTCGATGTCCTTCTTGTAGGCCACGCCGAGGACGAGAACCTTGGACCCCCGAAGGCACTTGCCGCGCTCGTTGAGGGCCGCCATGAGCTTTTCGAGGACGTACTCGGGCATGCGGCGGTTGATTTTGCCGGCGTGCTCGATGAAGTCCGAGGTGAGGCCGAACTCCCGCGCCTTCCAGGTCAGGTAGAAGGGGTCCAGCGGGATGCAGTGGCCGCCCCAACCGGGTCCCGGGTTGAAGCGCATGAAGCCGAAGGGCTTGGTGGCGGCGGCGTCGAGGACCTCCCAGACGTCGATGCCCATGCGGTCGTAGAGGATCTTCAGCTCGTTGACGAGGGCGATGTTCACGGCTCGGAATACGTTCTCCGTGAGCTTTGCGGCCTCGGCAGTGCGGGCGTCGCGCACGCGGACGACTTTTTGAACGAGGGTGGCGTAGAAGGCCTCGGCGAGGTCGCCGGAGACGCCGTCCACGCCGCCCACCACCTTGGGGGTGTTGGTGGTGCCGAAGTCCTTGTTGCCGGGGTCCTCCCGCTCGGGGGAGAAGGCGAGGAAGAAGTCCCGGCCGCATGGGCCGCCCTGGGGAGCGGGTTGGGTGCCGGGGGTCTCGCCGGCGGTGGGGTGGGGCGGGCGGCCGGCGAGGAAGGCCGCTTCGAGGCGGGGTTTCAGGCGCTCGTCGGTGGTGCCGGGGTAGGTGGTGGATTCGAGGACCACGAGCTGCCCCGGGCGCAGGATGCGGGCCACCGTTTCGGTGGTGGCGTCCACGAAGCGCATGTCCGGTTCCCGCTGCTTGGTGAGGGGCGTGGGGACGCAGATGAGCAAGACGTCGGCGGCGGCCAGGTCGGCCTCCTGGGTGGTGGCCCGGAAGTGGCCCGAGGCCGCCATCTCGGCAACCTTGCCGGGGCGGATGTGCTGGATGTAGCACTGGCCGCGGTTGAGTTTTTCCACCTTGCCGGGATCCACGTCGAAGCCGATGACGCGAAAGCCGGCGTCGTGGGCGGCCATGGCGAGGGGAAGGCCCACGTAGCCCATGCCCAGGACGGCCACGGTGGCGGTGCGGGTTTCGATGGCGTGGCGGAGTTCCACGGCGGTGTTCGTCACGAAGGCACCCTCGTTGCGTTGGGAAAGGATTGGATTGGGCCTCGGCGGGCCAAGGCGGCTTTGGCGTTCTCTCGGCCTTTGCAAGCAGAGGCCGTTACGATCCGGAGGGCCGTTGAAGCGGCCGATGCTTCGCATCGGCCGAAAATCCGGCCTTTGCAAGCAAAGGCCGCTACGGGCGAAGGAGGATCCAGCGCCAGGCGGTCTCCAGGATGGCGTGGAGGTCCTGAAAGCGCGGGGTCCAGCCGAGGTCCCTCCGGGCCCGGGAAGGGTCCGCCACCAGAACGGGGGGGTCGCCGGGGCGGCGCCCTCCCACCTCCACGGGGATGGGCATGCCGGTGACCTCGGCGGCGGCGCGGATGACCTCCTTGACGGAGAAGCCTTGGCCGAGCCCCAGGTTGTAGGCCTCGCACCGCGGGGCCTTCTCCAGGGACTTGAGGGCGAGGACGTGGGCCTCCGCCAGGTCGCTCACGTGGATGTAGTCCCGGATGCAGGTGCCGTCGGGGGTGTCGTAATCGTCCCCGAAGAGAATGAGCCGAGGGTGGGCGCCCCGGGCGGCGTCCAGGGCCAGGGGGATGAGGTGGGTCTCCGGCTCGTGGGCCTCGCCGGTGTCGGCGTCCTCGTCGGCCCCGGCGGCGTTGAAGTACCGAAGGGAAATGGCGGCCAGGCCGTGGGCCCGCCAGGCGTCTTCCAGGAGGTCTTCGAGAAAGGCCTTGGTGCGGCCGTAGGGGTTCACGGGGCGGCGGGGGTGGTCCTCGGGGATGGGCACCTGCTCGGGGGTTCCGTAGACGGCGGCGGTGCTGGAGAGGACGAAGCGGCGGACCCCCGCTTCCCGGCAGGCCTCCAAGAGGGAGACGGTGCCGGCCACGTTGTTGGCGGCGTAGAGGAGGGGCGCCTCCACCGATTCGCCCACGTAGGTGAAGGCGGCAAAGTGGAGCACCGCCTCGGGCCGGTGGCGCTCCAGAACCTCCCGGAGGCGGGCGGTGTCCCGGGTGTCCCCTTCTTCCAGGGGCCCCCACTTGACCGCCCATTGGTGACCCCGGCAGAGGTTGTCGTAGGCCACGGGCGTGTACCCCGCCAGGCGCAAGGCCTTGCAGGTGTGGGATCCGATGTAGCCGGCGCCGCCGGTAACGAGAACGGTTCGGGTCATAAATGCCTATTTCTGAGCCCGTGGTGGAGCGGCGGAATCCATCGGCCTTTGCAAGCAAAGGCCTCTACGGATTCCTGCGGGTAGCGGTCCTGTAGGAGCGACCTTCAGGTGGCGAATGGGGTTCGGTTCGCCGCATCAACGCGGCTCCTACGTGCATTCGCCGCATCATTGCTGTCCAAGATCGTTTTGGGCAACGGTTTTCCGCATGTTGCCCAAGCG
>JBMFRA010000098.1:0-4800 GCA_049968315.1 Acidobacteriota bacterium | reverse complement strand
GGGGCGGTCCGGTCGGGGGGCGGGGGCCTCGCCGCCGGGAAGGGCGGGGGCGGCGGGGGCGTGGAGGCTCTTCTGGTAGTAGTCGTCCAGGAGCATGGCCACGAGGTCCGCCTCGTCGGCCTCCTGCTCGAGGCTGCGAACCAGGGGGAGGAACCGGCGGAGGCGTTCCCTGCGGATGTTGTCCAGGTTGCGGAACTCCGCCTCCAGGAGGGCCGTGACCCTTTGGGCCACCAGCGCCTCCACCTCCTCGTCGGTGGGGAGGGGCCGCTCTTCCAGAGGCAGGCCGTAGGCCTTGGCGATCTCCTTCAGGCGGATCTCCTCCATGCCGGAGACGAGGGTGATGGCCACACCCACGGCGCCGGCCCGGCCGGTGCGCCCCGCCCGGTGGATGTACGATTCGGGGTCCTCCCCCGGCTCGTACTGGATGACGTGGGAGAGCTCGGGGACGTCGATGCCCCTAGCGGCCACGTCGGTGGCCACGAGGAAGCGGAGGGTGCCCCGGCGAAGCTTGTCCATCACCCGCTCCCGCATCGCCTGGGAGAGGTCGGAGGAGAGGGCGTCGGCGTCGAAGCCGAAGCGCTTGAGGACGGTGGTGACGTAGGCCACGTTCTCCCGGGTGTTGCAGAAGACGATGGCCGAGTGGGGGTTCTCCACCTCCAGGATCTTGACCAGGGACCGGTCCTTGCGCATGGGAGGGCAGACGAAGAAGAGGTGGGCCGTCTCCGCCACGTGGACGTGGTCCCGGCTGAGGCTCAGAAAACCGGGGCTGTCCAGGAACTCCTCCGCCAGGCGCAGGACGAAGGGGGGGAAGGTGGCGGAGAACATGGAGCCGTGGACCTTCCGCTTGGGCAGGTGGGACTGGATGCGCCGCATGTCCGGGTAGAAGCCCATGGAGAGCATCCGGTCGGCCTCGTCGAAGACGAGGACTCGGAGCTCGTACAGGCTCAGCGTGCCCTTGAGGAGGTGGTCCAGGATCCGCCCCGGTGTCCCCACCACCAGGTGCGCCCCCTTCTTGAAGCCCTCGATCTGGGGCCCGTAGGCGGCGCCCCCGTAGACGGGCACCACGTTGAGGCCCGTTCCTTCGAAGAGAAGCGAAGCCGCCTCCGAGACCTGCAGGGCCAGCTCCCGGGTGGGCGCCAGAACTAGGGCCTGGCAGGCGGGAAGGGCGGGGTCGAGGCGAAGGAGGAGCGGCAGGAGGTAGGCGCCGGTCTTCCCGCTGCCGGTGCGGGATTGGACCATGAGGTCCCGGCCCGCCAGCAGGTAGGGGATGGCCTTGGCCTGTACCGGCATGAGGGAGGACCACCCCGCCCGGGCGGCGGCCGTCCGCACGGCTTCGGGAAGCTGGTCCAGCGTCACCTCGGGGAGGGGATTCTCCGGCTCGGCCAGGGCCTCACCGGGAGGGGTCGTCGTTGTGTCCATGGGGATCCTCTTCTGGAGAAGGGTTCAAAGGCGGCGGGGTGGCGGCGGGCCCGCCGGCCCCCTCGGGAAGGGGTTGGAAGGGAGGGGCCTCCGAGGGTGGAGGGGGCTGGGGTGGCGCGGGGGGGGCGGACCCCTCGCCGGGCAGGAAGCGCCACTCGGGGCCGAACTCCGCCAGGAAGTAGAGGCTGTAGGCGCGGGTGAAGACGATGAGGGGCAGGAAGGCCACGGAGGAGAGGTAGGGCAGACCGGCGATGCAGCAGGTCAGGCAGGTGCCGATGAGGACCAGTACGCCGGCCACCAGGGCGATGACGAGGCGGGCCAGGACGTACAGCAGGAAGACCCCCTCGTTTCCGGCCAGCATCTCGTCCCGAAACAGGCGCAGGGCGGCCAGGGGGGAAAGGCCCCGCCGGTACACGATGGGGACGGCGAAGTCTTCCACCGCCAGCCGGAGGAGAGCCGTGAGGAGGACGAGGACCAGCAGGAGGAAGAGGCCCGCGGCGAAGGCCACGAGGGAACGGGGACCGAAGCGGTGGTCCCGGATGTCGGGGTAGGCGAGGAGAAGGCCCAGCCCCGTCACGAGAAGGCCCAGGCACATGGCGGCCAGGCCCACCGCCACCCGGAAGAGGAAGAGGGCGTTGCCCTGTGCCCGGAAGCGCTCCCAAGGGTCCGCCACCTCCGCCCGCCCCTTGACCAGGTTGTCCAGGAACATGAACTTGCCCCGGCTCGACAGCCAGGCGAAGAGCAGGCCGAGGGCCAGGGCCAACAGGAGGATCGCCCCGCCCACCGCCAGGACCAGGGCCAGGTGGTCCCGGATCCAGCCCTCCAGGATTGCCGCGCCCCCGTCCTGGGAGAGGGAGCGCCCTCCCCCCCGAAGGCCGGGGCCAAAGCCTCCGCCCTGCCCCAGCGAGGCCAGGAAGGCGGTGAAGCCCAGGGCGAACCACTTGGAAAGGTCGAAGTTTTCGAAGAGGAGGCGCCGGGTGTACCGGAGGGCAGGGTCCACAGGGGCGATCACCGAAAGGGTCTTCGAATCGGCCATCCTGAAAGGTTCTCCCCGCCGGCCGTGAATGCCCAGCCTAAGGAAATAGCATACCACCACCGGGGGAAAGGGGCGCGGGAAAGCCGGTGCTGGGGACGAAGGGCGGGGGGCTACCCCTCCGGCTCCTCCCGCCGGGTCTGCTTCAACTGGGAGAGGCGTCGCTTTTCCTCCAGCCGGCGCTCCTTTGCCGCCGCGGAGGGCCGCGTCGGGATTCGCCGTTCGGGCACCTCCGCCGCCCGGCGGAGGAGGGCGACGAGGCGCTCCAGGGCGTCCTTCCGGTTCCGCTCCCGGGTGCGGAAGCGGTGGGCCGAGATCACGAGGTGGCCCGAGGGGGCCAGCCGGCGCCCCGCCACCGCGGCCAGGCGCTCCTTCAGCCAGGGGGGCAGGGAAGGGGAGTGGGCCACGTCCAGGCGGAGCTCCACCGCCGTGGCCGTCTTGTTGACCTTCTGGCCCCCCGGGCCGGGGGAGCGCACGAAGGTCTCCACGATCTCCCCCTCGTCCAAGGCGATCCCTCGGGCAACCACGATCACGGCCTTCCCCCTGGAAAGAGCAGGGCCGCCATGACGTGGACCAGCAGGGGGATGGCGGCGGCGGCCAGCAGGTCCAGGAGCAGGCCCGCCCGGGCCATGTCGACGATGCGGACCTCGCCGGAGCCGTAGACGATGGCGTTGGGCGGGGTGGAGACGGGGAGCATGAAGGCCATGGAACAGCCGATGGCGCAGGAAACCGCCGGTTCCAGGGGGCTGACCCCCGCCGCCTTGGCGGCGGCGATGGCCAGGGGGACCAGCACCGTGGCCGCCGCCGTGTTGGAGGCCGCCTCCGTCACCAGGATGGCGGCGGTGGTGAAGAGGAAGGCCAGGGCCAAGGGCGAGCGGGCCCCGAAGAAGGCCACCAGGTTTTCCCCCAGCGCCTCGGCCAGCCCCGAGCGGAAGAGGGCGGAGCCGAGGGAGAGCCCCCCGCCGAAGAGAAGGAGGGTTCCCCAATCGATGCGGGAGGCCTGGCTCCAGGTCAGGGTGAAGGTCCGCCTGCGGAAGTCCAGCGGCAGGACGAAGAGAAGGGAGGCCGCACCCAGGGCCACGATCCCCTCCGGCAGAGCGGCCTTGAGGAGCCTGGAAACGGGCGCCTCGGAGCCCGCCGACAGGGCGGCGAGGCCGGGGAGGATCCAGAAGAGGACGGCCAGGAGGAAGGCAAAGAGGGTGTTCTTCTCACCCCGGGAGAGGGGAGGAAGGGCCCGGCGCTCGGCGAGGAGGAGGTCCCGGAGCCCCGCAAAAGAGGCGCGGGGAGCGGGGAAGAGCGCCCCGAGAACGGCGAAGATGGCCCCTCCCAGCAGGAGGAGGAGGGGCAGGACCAGGACCATCCACTGGAAGAAGCCCACGGAGACACCACCCACCTTCTCCAGGAACCCCAGGGCGATGAGGTTGGGCGGTGTTCCCACCGGAGTCCCGATGCCGCCGGCGGAGGAGGCGAAGGCGCAGGCCAGCAGGAGCCCCGTTCCGTAGGGAAGCCTCGGGCCGGCCCCCTCTCCTTCCGTGGAAATCCGGCGGAGGGTGCCCAGGACCCCCAGGGCGATGGGGTAGAGCATGGCCGTCGTGGCGCTGTTGGAGAGCCACATGGAGAGGAGGAGCGCCAAAAGGCCGAAGGCCAGGAGGAGGCGGCGGGGGGAGGAGCCCACCCGGGGGGAGGCCAACAGGAGCAGCGCGAGGCGCCGGTCGAGGCCGTGGACCACCATGGCCTCCGCCAGGAGGAAACTGCCGAGAAAGAGGAAGATCACCGGGTCCCCGAAGGGGGCCAGGGCCTCCTGGGCGGGAACGATCCGGAGAAGGACCAGCAGGGTGGGAGCCAGAAGGGCGGTGGCGGGGATGGGGACCGCCTCGGTGATCCACCAGACGAGGATCCACGCCGCCGCCGCCGGGAGGCGGGCGGTGGCCCCCTCCCCCCATGGGGGAAGGACGAGGAGGACGAGGAAGAGGAGCGGTCCGGCAAAGAGCCCCGCCGTGCGGCGCCGGGACTCGAAACGCTCCTCCTCCGGCGAGAGCCGCTCCCGGATTTCCGAGAGATCCCCGTAACGAAGCCCGCCCCCCATGGCCGCCCTCCTCTCCCCACCAGCCTACCGCCCTTGGGGGCCAAAGGCCAGGGGGCGCCGAGGCGCAGAGGAAAGGCCAATTTCACAGGAAAGAAAGCATGGGGTCACATCTTGCTTTCTAGCATTCTCATTTCGCATCCATTGCTGTCCAAGATCGTTTTGGGCAACGGTTTTCCGCATGTTGCCCAAGCGAAGCGGAGGGCAACCTGCAGGCCGCAGGATTGGGCCTTGGGCGAGGAGGACGAGGGGGCCGAACCGGAGG
>JBMFRA010000097.1:0-4982 GCA_049968315.1 Acidobacteriota bacterium | reverse complement strand
GCCCGTCGGTCGGCCCAAAAAAGAGGAGCGAAAATAGGTGGCTGTCCCTATTATCCTCGCGCCCTTCGTGAACGAAAACCCTGTCACCACGGCATACGATCCCCAGACGCACCTGGTAGACTTGGCGAAGGCCGTAGATATCACTGACTCGCTGCCTGCGTCCGGCCGCCTGCGGGTGGCCCCGGCGGGCAACAACCCCCCCACCATGCTCGCGGGCGCGGGCCGGCCGCACTACGCCGGGTCGGTGAAGTTCCCGCCGAGCGTGCATCCCACGGGCGCCCTGCGCCTTCCGGTCTACCCGGCCCCCCTGCTGTCCAAAAAAAGTTTCTAGCCCCCCTGTGTCCGGGGCTGCTTCGGGCGTTGGTTTTTCGAAGGCAGCCCGAAGTGAGGCGGAGGGCAACCGGCAGGCCTGAGGATGGTGCCTTTGGCGAAGAAGGCCAGGGCAGGGTGTCGGGCTGGCCCTTGCGCGGGGGCGCAAAAAAACCTAGCGTTTTTTACGGGGAGCACCGGAGGGCGCGGCGGGAGCGCCGGAGGAGGGAAGCCATGAAGGGGATGGGGCGGGCGGTCATGCTGGGAATGGGGGTGGCGTTGGCGGCGGCGGGGGGGGAGGCCCCGCCCCGGGTGGAGGCGAAGCCCTACGCCCTGGCTATTCACGGCGGGGCCGGCGTCATCCGGAGGGGTGCCCTCTCGCCCGAGAAGGAGGCGGCGGTCCGGAAGGCCCTGGAAGCGGCGGTCCTCCGAGGCAAGGAGATTTTGGAGAGGGGCGGCTCCTCCCTGGACGCCGTGGAGGCGGCGGTGCGCCTGTTGGAGGACGCACCCGAGTTCAACGCCGGCCGGGGGGCGGTTTTCACCTCCGAGGGAAGCCACGAGATGGACGCCGCCATCATGGAGGGGGCTACCCTGCGGGCGGGGGCGGTGACGGGGGTTCGGCGGGTGAAGAACCCCGTCTCCCTGGCCCGGTGGGTCATGGAGCACTCCCCCCACGTCTTCCTCTCCGGCCCCGGGGCGGACCTCTTCGCCCGCGAAGCGGGATTGGAGGTGGTTCCGCCCTCCTATTTCCACACCGACGAGCGCTGGCAGGACCTTCAAAAGGCCAAGGCCCGCGCCGGCGAGCCGGTACCCCAAGGACCTCCCCAGAGCCCCGAACCCCACGGCACCGTGGGCGCCGTGGCCCTGGACCTTCACGGCCACCTGGCCGCCGCTACCTCCACGGGGGGGATGACCAACAAGCGGCCGGGGCGCATCGGCGATTCGCCCGTCATCGGAGCGGGGACCTACGCCGACGACCGCACCTGCGCCGTCTCCTGCACCGGCTGGGGGGAGTTCTTCCTCCGGGCCGTGGCGGCCCACGACGTGGCCGCCCGCATGGCCTACGGGAACCGGAGCCTGGACCGGGCGGCGCAAGAGGTCCTTGCCCGCATCGCCGAGCTGGGCGGGGATGGCGGTCTCATCGCCGTGGACGGCCGCGGCAACCTCTGCCTCCGGTTCACCACCGAGGGGATGTACCGGGCCTGGCTGGCCCCCGGCGGGAAGGTGGAAGTCCGGATCTACGGCGACGAGGAGCCCCCGGGGGAGACGCCCCCCCGTTGAAGAGGCCCCCTCCCCCTGTTATGCTCCTCCCGTCGGGGCGTGGCGCAGCCTGGTAGCGCATCTGCTTTGGGAGCAGAGAGTCGGAGGTTCAAATCCTCTCGCCCCGACCACCCCGCGGGATCTTCGGGAGAGCCCATGGCCAAGTGGGAAGCGGAAGACGAGGAGAAGCCCGCCCGGGAGCCCGGGGAAGCCTGCGATCTCTGCGGCCGCAAGGGCTTCTGGGTGCACCTGAGCAAGTGCCCCATGTGCCACCGGTTCGTGTGCGACGAATGCCGCTACCAGCACGGCGGCAAGGACTTCTGCAGCCGGCACTGCGCCAACGAGTTCTTCTGGGGAGGCGAAGATGGCGAAATCGACGACCTATGACGTCCGCCTGGAACTCACCCACCGTCCCCGGAGGCTCCGGGAGAACCCCGTCCTGAGGTCCATGGTGGAGGAGACCCGCCTTTCCGTTCGGGACTTCGTCTACCCCATGTTCCTTTGCGAAGGCCGGAAGGTCCGGGTGGAGGTCCCCTCCATGCCCGGCGTCTTCCGGCAGTCGGTGGACCAGGCCCTTCGGGAGATGGAGGAGGCCCTCTCCCTGGGGGTCCGGGCGGTGATCCTCTTCGGCATCCCCAAGGCCAAGGATCCCCTGGGGCGGGAGGCCTACGCCCCCCAGGGGATCGTCCAGAAGGGCATCCGGGCCGCCAAGAAGGCCTTCGGGCAAGACCTCCTCGTCATCACCGACGTCTGCCTCTGCGAGTACACCGACCACGGCCACTGTGCGCCGGTGCAGGGGGGGCGGATCCTCAACGACGCCGGCGTGGCCATCCACTGCAAGACGGCCCTCTCCCACGCGGAGGCGGGGGCCGACGTGGTGGCGCCCTCGGACATGATGGACGGGCGGGTGGGGGCCATCCGCGCCTCCCTGGACGGCGCCGGTTTCGAAAACATCCCCATCCTGGCCTATTCCGCCAAGTACGCCTCGGCCTTCTACGGGCCCTTCCGGGACGCCGCCGACTCGGCTCCCCAGTTCGGCGACCGGCGCTCCTACCAGATGGACCCGCCCAACGCCGAGGAGGCCCTTCGGGAGGTGGCCCTGGACATCGAGGAGGGGGCGGACATGGTCATGGTGAAGCCGGCCCTTCCCTACCTGGACGTCATCCGGAGGGTGAAGGAGGCCTTCCAGGTGCCGGTGGCGGCCTACAACGTCAGCGGCGAGTACGCCATGGTGAAGGCCGCCGCGAAGCTCGGCTGGCTGGACCACGACCGGGCCATGATGGAATCGCTCACGGCCATCAAACGGGCCGGGGCCTCCATCATCCTGACCTACTTCGCCAAGGACGCGGCGCGGCTGCTCCGGGGGTGAGGACCGTCAAGGGCGCCGGGGGAGGTACCGCTCCGTGGGGGGAAAGGGGCGGGCCTCGGGAAGGTCGGCGCAGACGCTGAACTTCCCGCAGTCGGGCCGGGCGACGAGGCGGTCGTTGAGGACCTGCCGCAGGGCGACGTAGAGCCCCATGCGAAGGTCTTCCGCCAGGGAGGGCGAGCACTGGCCCTCCAGGACCGAGAAGGCCGCCTCGACGAGATCCCTGAGGAGCGTCTCCCCGTCGGCCGTATCCTTGAGCTGGATCCTCATCCCCATTCCCCATTCATTTCGGTGAGAGCGGCCGGTGGGCCTGCCCTCGTTGTCCAATGTAGCGGAAGGGGTGGCCCGAGTCCCGGGTTCGGGGCGGTGGGGACCCAGGGAAAGGCCAAATGCCCCAGAAATGGGTGATATCCCCCAGCCCTCTTCCTGGAAGGGCTCCAGCGGCCTGCGGAGGCCCCCAAACCCGCCGGCGCCGGAGGAGTACAATGAAGACGGGTGGGAAGCCCACGGGAGGGTAGGCGGCGTGTTCATCACCCTGGAAGGCATCGAAGGCTGCGGGAAGAGCACCCAGGCGGCGCTCCTGGCGGAGCGCCTCCGCCGCCGGGGCCATAGGGTCCTCTTGACCCGGGAACCGGGGGGATCGCCGCTGGGCCCGCGGATCCGGAGCCTCCTCCTCTCGGAGGCCCACGCCCCCTCGCCCCGGTGCGAGCTCCTCCTCTACGCCGCCGAGCGGGCGGAGCACGTGGAGAAGGTCATCGCCCCCGCCCTCTCCCGGGGCGAGGTGGTCCTCTGCGACCGATACGGCGACGCCACGCGGGCCTACCAGGCCTTCGGCCGGGGCCTCCCCCGGGAGCTGGTGGAGACCCTCCACGCCGCCGCCACCGGCGGGCTGGAGCCGGACCTGACCCTCTACCTCCGCATCGGGGTGGAAGAGGGCCTCCGCCGGGCCCGCTCCCGGAACCGGGAGGAGGCCGGCCGCGACGAGGGCCGTTTCGAGGCGGAGTCCCTGGACTTCCACCGCCGCGTCTTCGAGGGTTACGAGCGCCTCGCCGAGGAGTTCCGGGGGCGGATCGTCCCCGTGGACGCCTCGGGTGCGGTGGCGGAGGTGCAGGCCCGGCTGGCCCGTGTCCTGGAGGCCCGCGGTGTCCTTTGAGGGGCTGAGGTGGCGCCTGGAGCACGGCGCGGTCCGGTTCCTGGAGGCCCTGGCCTCCGACTTTCCGCCGGCGAGGCGGGAGCGGGTGGGCCGGGCCCTGGGGATCGCCGCCTTCCACCTGGACCGCCGCCACCGGCAGGTGGCCCTGGGGAACCTCGCGGCGGCCTTTCCCGCCTGGCCGCCGGAGCGGAGGCAGGAAACGGCCCGGGAGGCTTTCGCCCACCTGGGCCGGCTCCTCATGGAGATCCTGGAAAGCCCCTCCGACCCCGCCGCCCTGCTGAAGCGGACGCGCATCGAGGGCTTCTCCTACCTCGAAGCCGCCGCCCGTTCCTCCAGGGGTTACTTCCTGGTTTCGGCCCACTTCGGCAACTGGGAGCGGGTGGCCTTCCTCCAGGGGGCCCTCGGCTTCCCCCTCTGGATGGTCACCAGGCCCCTGGACAACCCTCTCCTGGAGGTCTTTCTCGGCCGCCGGCGGGAGGCCACCGGCAACCGGGTCGTCCACAAGCGGAAGGCCGTCCGGGAGATGGTGAAGGGTATCCGGGAAGGGCGGGGCATCGCCCTGGTCATCGACCAGAACTTCGGCGAGCCGGGGAGGGTCTTCGTCCCCTTCTTCGGCCGCCCCGCCGCCACCACGCCGGTCCTGGGGAGCCTCGCCCGCCGCCTGGGGGCGGAGGTCCTGCCGGTCTTCGCCTTCCCGGAGGAGGGAGGCGCCTACCGGGTGGTCTACGGCCCGCCGGTGGAGGTTCCGCGGACCTCCGACCCGGAGGCCGACGCCCTCGCCGTCACCGCCGAGGCCACCGCCCGCATCGAGGCCGCCGTCCGTTCCTGCCCCTCCGCCTGGTTCTGGATGCACCGCCGTTGGCGGACGGTGCCGGAAAAATAGGTAACTGTCCC
>JBMFRA010000096.1:0-5017 GCA_049968315.1 Acidobacteriota bacterium | reverse complement strand
CGTTGCCCAAAACGATCTTGGACAGCAATGACTGTCCCTATTTTTGGCCGCTTTCCCCCGGCGGAGGGATCGTTGTAGGATGGAGCATGGGAGGCGAGATGGAGAACCTGATCCTGGAAGGATCGCTGAAGGCCGTCAGCGTTCCGGACCTCCTGACCTTCATCAACATGATCAAGAAGACCGGCGTCCTCTCCCTTCGCCAGGGGGAGGTGGTGCGCCGCATTTTCTGGGACCGCGGAGAGATGATCTTCGCCTCCTCCTCGGACCCGGAGGAGGCCTTGGGATCGTTCCTGGTCCGCCACGGAAAGATCACCCAGGAAGAAAACATGCGGTCGGGGATGCAGGTGGAGCCCGGCCGCCGGCAGGGGAAGATCCTGGTCCAGATGGGCGTCCTCACCCCCAAGGAACTTTGGTGGGCTGTGAAGAACCAGGTGCTGGAGATCATCTACGCCACCTTTTCCATCCGTTCGGGCCACTTTGCCTTCGAGGAGACCGACGCACCCCACGAGGAGAAGATCAAGCTCTCGGTCTCCACCACCAACATCATCATGGAGGGAATCCGGCGCCTGGACGAGTGGCCCCGCATCCGGGAGGTGATCCCCAGCGACCGGGTGGTCCCCCGGCCGGCGCCGCCGGAACAGCGGGACCGCAGCGTGAAATTCCTCGAGGGGGAACAGGCCATCCTGGACTTGGTGGACGGCGTGCGGACGGTCCGGGACATCATCCACCTCTCGGACCTGGACGAGTTCGAGACGCTTCGGATCCTCATGGCCCTCTGCCTGGCACGCTACATCCTCATCCCCGGGGCGCGAGAGGGCCGAAGCGCCGAGGAGGTGGAGGACGCCACCGCCCTGGAGGCCCTGGTGGCCTCCTACAACCGGATCTTCGCGCGGATCCTCTCCAGTCTTGGGGCCCGCCTTCCCGAGGGGGCCGTGGTGGAGTTCTGCACCGGCGTGCTGGCCGAGGCGAAGAGCCCCTGTTTCGAAGGGGTGACCTTCGATGGCGGAGGCCGCCTCGACGTGAAGGCGCTCCTCGCCAACGTGGCGGACCTGCCCGCCGAGGAGCGCCAGGCCGCCCTGGACGGTGCCCTCTCCAACCTCCTCTCCTTCGTTCTCTTCGAGGCCAGCCGCCACCTCAGCCCCGAGGAAAAGGCCGCCGTCTACCGTATGGCCGGCGAGCGCACCACCCCCCTGGCCCAGTCGGGCCGCCTCCCCTCCCCCGGGAGGGGGTAGAAACACCGGTGGCTGTCCCTACCCCTCCGGTGAAGGGGGGGAGGAGAAGGGCCCTTCCGCGCCGGGGGCGAAGCCTTGGGGCTCCGCCGGCGGGGGAGGAGGGCTGGGCGCGGCGGCCGGGGGCGCCTCCCCATCGAGGAAGGGGCGGAGGTAGGCCACCTGGGCCCTGGCCTCCGCCACCCGCAGGAGGGCCGTCCCCAGATAGCCCGCCTGGAGAAGGAGGGCCGCCGCCGCCGCCCTCCCGGCCGTAGCGGTCCCGGGGTTCAACACAAGGGCGAAGAAGAAGAGCCAGAGCCACCGCGCCGCGACGAAGAAGAGCCCCAGGGCCGTCACCGGCAGGAAGCGGCGGAAGGTGAAGGCGGTGCTCCGCAGGAAGGCCCGCCCCAAAGGTTCGCCCGCGGGCCGGAGGGCCCTATGGGCCCGGGCGAAGCCGGCGCCGTTCCTCGCCATGACGAAGAGAAGTCCGCCGACGGCCCCGTAGAGCACGAGGAGAAACACCCCCGTCCTGGGGTCGGTGGCCTCCTTCAGTCCCCGGTGGATCCCGGCGAGGGCCAGGGCCGGCGGAATGGCCACCAGCAGGTAGAAGACCAGGTTCAGGAGGACCAGCCCCAGGAAGGGCAGGAAGACGCGGCTTCCCCCTTCCAGGAAGGGGTGCCAGAACTTCTCCTCCTGGGTCTCTCTGGCCGCCTGGGCGTAGACGGCCCCCTGCAGGAAGAGGACCACCGGAAGGAAGAGCAGGAGGAGCAGGGGCAGGGCGCCGAAGGCCGCGGGCCCCAGCCCTTTTTCCAACATGAAGAGTTCGGAGAGGAGCGAGAGGTCCCCGCCCGAAAGGCCCGCCGCCGCCGGAGCGGTGTCCAGGAGGGCGTGAAGGGCCGCCCGGAGGGGGGAGAGGGCCACCGACCCGAAGAGGAAAGTCGCCCCGTAGAGGAGAAGCCCGGCGTACAGGGCCCGCCGGTTCCAGGAAAAGGCCGCCTTCAGCGCGTACCCCAGTCCCATGGCTTCCCCCTCAAAGGGCCGACGCCAGAAAGGCGAAGAGGCCCTGGTAGACGAGGCACATCCGGCCGGCGAGGGCCGAAGCCGGCGCCCGGTCGGCCTTTTCCATCCATCCGTTGTTGAAGCGGTTGAGGTCCAGGGGGACCTTTCCCTCCGGATCCACCTCCACCTTCACCACCTTGGGGCCCCCGGGGAAGGAGAAGGTCTTCCGCCTTCCCCCGCCGTCCCAGAAGAGGTCTCGCTTCGTTCCATCGGCGAAGTGGACCCGGACCGTCACCGGCAGGATGAGCTGGCCCTCCCGCAGCACCATCACCTCCGAAGACCAGCGGCCCCCGTCCTCCTTCCCCTGGCTCTTCTTCTCCGGTGCGGCCTTGGGGTAGAGGGCCGGCGGTTCCTTGGAGAGGTCGTAGCCTTTGGGAGGCGAAACCTTTCGGTTGCGGACGGAGAGGACCGAGAAATCCACGGTGCCGGTCCCGAAGAGGAGCGGGCTCAAGAAGGGCCGCAGGTCCTCCCCCGCCTCCTCGGAGACGATCCGGAGAAAGTCCTCGGTGGTGGGGTGGGTGAAGCGGACCCGGGAGAAGTAGGCCCGCATGACGGCGTCCATCTTCTCCCGCCCCAGGCGGTGCTCCAGGGTGCGAAGAACCAGCGTCGACTTGTCGTAGGTGATCACCGAATAGGAGTGGTTGCCCGCGTAGCGGAAGGAGTAGCGGACCACGGGGTCCGCCAGGGGCATGGAGAGGTAGGCCAGGCGGTGGCTGTCCCCGTCACCCATGTGCCAGCCGAAGAGGCCCCGGAGGAGGGAGCGCTCCCGGCCGTAGAGGTCGTCCAGGATCCGCTGTTCGTAGTACGAATTGATCCCCTCGTCGAGCCACGCCTCCTCGAACTCGTTGTTGGCGGACATGCCGTACCAGTACTGGTGGCCGAACTCGTGGATCACCACCATCTCCGGCAAGAGCACCTCCTCCGGAACGAGGGGGGTGGACATGGCGGTGATGAGCATCGGGTACTCCATGCCTCCGGCCCCCAGCCCGCCCCGGGGGGGGTCCACCACCGTGATCGCGGGGTAGGGGTACTTCCAGAGAAGGCGCTCGAAGCCCTCGAGGGCGCCCCGCACGGCCTCCAGGTACCGGCGTCCCTGGCGGGTGTTGCCCCGCTGCACGAGGACCCGGATCTTCACACCCTTCCACTGGTCCTCCAGGACCCGAAAGCGGGGGGAGGCGGTCCAGGCGAAGTCGTGGACGTCCTCGGCGTGGAAGAAGAGGCGCTTGTCCCCTCCCCGGGCCTCCTCCTTCCAAAGGACCCCCGTGGCCCCCACGACGAACTCCTTGGGCACCGTCACGCTCACGTCGTAGACGCCGAAGTCGGCGTAGAACTCCGAGTTGAGGTGGTAGGCGTGGCAGTTCCAGCCCCGCTCCCCTTCGAAGACGGCGATCTTGGGGAACCACTGCCCGGCCATGACGAATTCGCCGGCGTAGCCCGAACGGGCGAAGACCCGGGGGAGTTTGGTCTCGAAGGCGATCTGGAAGGTCGCCGTGCCCCCGGGGGGCACCGCCTCCGGAAGGGCGACGCGCATCACCGTCCGGTCCTCCCCGGGGTACTCGGCCTTCGGAGAGGCTTGGGGGCCGTCCCCCACCGACACCTCCAGGGAAAGGAGGCGGCAGTAGCCCCAGCTGTCGCCGCCGGCCCTGAAGCCCCGGTGGCCCCCCCGGGACTCCTGCATGAAGACCGTCTCGGAGTTGGAGAAGGCGTTGGGGTAGAGGTGGAACCAGGCCTCCGCCGTGGGGTTGCTGGTGGTGTTCGTCCATTGCAGGGTTTCGGCGCCCCGGATGACCTTGGCACCCGGGTCCCAGGAGGCCTCCATCCGGTAGGCGACCACCCGCTTCGAGAGGGGCTCGGCAAAGAGGACCGGCGGTCCTTCCGCCGCCCGGACCGGACCCGCCGCCAGGACCGCCGCGAGCCAGAAGACCCCCGCCGCCCACGTTGCCTGCCTCATGGCCGTCCCTCCTTCACCGGAGCACCACCGGAAGCGCCCCCCCCAGCCGCACGCCGGGCGGCGCGATCTCCGCCCGCACCGCCAGGATCTCCACCCCCGAGTCCGCCGCCCGCCGGAGCCCCTCGGCGTAGGCCGGGTCTTTTTCCCACGCAGGGCGGAAGAAGTCGCCGTCCGTTCGGTTGACCAGGTACACCATCATCCCCCGGCACCCCTCCCGGACCCTACGGGAGAGGACGCCCAAATGTTTCAGCCCCCTCGCCGTCACGGCGTCGGGGAAACCGACCCCCCCGCCGGGAGCCGGCCAGGTGGTGTTCTTCACTTCAAGGTAGCAGGGGGGAAGGCCGGGAGCGCCCAGCAGGAAGTCCACCCGGCTCGTCCCGCCCTCCACCGGGGCCTCCCGCAGGATTTGGGTGTACCCCTCCAGTCCCGGCACCCGGCCCTCCCGCAGGGCCTCCTCCACGACCCCGTTGGCACGGTGGGTGTGGATGCCCACCCAGGCCGCCGGAAGGCGGACCCATTCGGCGGTCCACGGAAGCCTTCGGCCCGGCGAGGTCGAGTAGGAACAGACCACCTCCGCCCCTTCCGAGAGACAGCCCTCCATGCTCCCCGAATTGGGGCAGTGGACGGCCAGGATTCTCCCCCCCGCCTCCACGTCCATGAGGAAGCGCCGGTACCGCCGCAGGAACCGGCCCCGCAGGAGAGGCCCCTCGACCCGCATGGCGTGAGTATACGCCCCCCGCCGACCCGGCCCCCTCGTCCTCCTCGCCCAAGGCCCAATCCTGCGGCCTGCATGTTGCCC
>JBMFRA010000095.1:0-5021 GCA_049968315.1 Acidobacteriota bacterium | reverse complement strand
CGTTGCCCAAAACGATCTTGGACAGCAATGGTCACCTATTTTCCTTCGCCTTTCCAAGAAGGCGCCTTGCGGCTATGCTCAAGGGGGAGGCGCCGTTGCGGATCCTGGACCGGTACATCTTGAAGGAAATGGCCGGCCCCTTCGCCGCGGGCCTCGCGGTCTACTCCTTCTTCTTCCTGATCAACCTCCTCTTCCAGGTGGCGGCCTTGGTGATCGAGCAGGGCCTCTCCCCCGCCTCCAGCGGCGCCCTGCTCCTCCTGCACCTGCCGAACCTGCTCTCCTACACGCTTCCCGTGGCCCTCCTGGTGGGCAGCATCATTGCCTTCGGGCGACTCTCCGCCGACAGCGAAATCATCGCCATGCGGGCCGGCGGGCTCAAAGGAATCCACTTCCTGCGGGCGCCTCTCCTTTTCGGCTCGGCCGTTCTGGCGGTCCTTCTCCTCTTCAACCTCTGGCTGATCCCCGCCTGCCGCACCGCCGCCGACACCATCCTACAGGCGTCGTCCGAGGCCCTGAACATGGTCCGGCTCCTCAAGCCGGGGGTCTTTTTCGACCGGCTCCCGGGGGTTCTGGTGTACGCGGAGGGGGCCGACCTCAAGGCCGGCCGGTACGAACACGTCTTCGTCTTCAGCCGCCAGGGCAACGCGGTGGACGTCCTCACCCTGGCCGACTACGGCCGCGTCGTACGCTCTCCCGACGGCGGCTCCTTGAGCTTCCTCCTGGAGAACGGGGAGACGGTCCAGTTCGACCGGAAGAACCCCGGCAAGGTCCAGGTGGCGGCCTTCGACCGGCAGGCCCTGACCGTCGAGGGGACCGCATCCAAGGCCAAAAGCGAGCGCAAGGGGCTCTTCGAGTCGGGCACGCTGGAACTCCTCGGCCGGATCCAGATCCTGGAGGGCCGAAACGACCCCGCCTCCCGCCGGGCCCGGTACGCCCTGGGCTACGAGTTTCACCGGCGCTTCGCCACGGCCGTCGCGGCGTTGGTCTTCGTCCTCCTGGGAGTCCCGCTGGGTACGGTGAACGTGCGGGGAGGGAAGGGAGCGGGCTTCAGCCTCTCCCTGCTGGTGGTGCTGGTGTACTGGGTCCTCCTCTCGGCCCTGGGGGACCTCGCCAACGCCGGGAAGCTGAACCCCTGGGTCGCCGCCTACACCCCCAACCTCCTTCTCTTGGCGGCGGGCGTCGTTCTCCTCATCCGGCGGGACCGGGTGGCCGAACCCCTCTGGATGCGCCCCTTCGAGATGCTCTTTCCCCGGCGGGCGGTCTCCTCCGGCGAGGAAGAAGGGGGATGGACTCTCCTGCGCGGCGTAAAGATCGTGGACCGGTACCTCCTCAGGCAGATGGTGCGGTACGCGGTCCTCATCGGCCTCTCGGTCCTCCTTCTGGACTGGATCATCGAAATTCGTGGCCTCTCGGAGTTTCTGGGGGGACCGGGAAAGGCTTCCCTGCTCCTCCGGTACCTCCTGAACCAGAGCGCCGCCATCTTCGTCCTCCTGCTGCCCCTGGCGGTCCTCCTCACGGTCCTCGTCACCTTCGGAATCCTGGAGCGGACCAACGAGGTGACCGCCCTCAAGGCCTCGGGGATCTCCCTCCACCGGCTGGCCCTCCCGGCCCTTGCCTTGGGAGCCGTCGCGGTCCTGCTCTCCTGGGGCCTCCAGGAGGCCGTGGTCCCCTCCGCCAGCCGCCGGGCGCTGGAACTCAAGGACCGCCTCAAGAACACCCCCAGCCGGAACCTCGCCAGCGCCCTGGACGTGTGGCTCCTGGCTCCGGACCGGGGCTCCTTCTTCCACTACAACCACTACGACGCCAAGCGGGCCTCCTTCCAGGGGTTCTCCGTCTATTCGCTGGAGCGGGGCGCCTTCCGGCTCAAGGGCCGCACCTTCCTCAAGCGCGCCTCCTTCCAGGGGCCCACCCGCCTCGGCTACACCGCCGGCTGGGTCTGGGACCGGGAGGCCAAGCCCACCTTCCGCCCCCTGGAGGAGGGTTCCCTGGACGTGGGCCTCGAGGCCTCCTACTTCGTCTTCCCCCCCCAGCGGGAGGGCCGTTTCTTCTCCTCCTCCGGACTGCGCCGTCTCATCGTCCAACTGGAAGAACGCGGCTACTCCGCCGACCAGCAGCGGATGGACTACTACAAGAAGTTCACCGAGGCCCTCTCCCCCCTGGTCCTCCTCCTTTGCGGCCTTCCCTTCGCCTTTCTCACCGGGCGCAAGGGTTCCCTCTACGGTCTGGCGGTGGCCCTCCTCCTGGTCGTCGCCTACTACACCCTATCGGCCGTCTTCACCTCCGTGGGGGTCATGACCTGGCTGGACCCGGCCCTGGCGGCCTGGGCCCCCACGGTCCTCTTCGCCACCGCCGGCGGATACCTCCTCCTGAACTTGAGGACCTGAAGGGGGGAGACCATGGGACCGGGAGGCACCTTCGAACCGCTGGCGGTGGAACGGGCCCTCTTGGAAGAGCGGGCCGCCGCCCTCGCCCGAGTGACGGACCTTTTCGAGGAGGCGTGGCGGGAGGCCTGGGCCCTCTGGGGGCAGGGCTTGGCCCTGGGGGAGGAGGAACAACTGGCGGCCTACGGAGAGGCCCTCCACCGCCTGCGGTTCCGGCGGTGGTGCCTCCTGGTCCAGCGGGAGGCCCTCGGCCTATACCGCCACGAGCGTCTGGACGAGCTCTTCCCCTTTCCCCCCCTGCCCGTCCAGCGCGATCCCTGCGGGAGGGGGAGCGGTGCGGTTGACTTCGGCCCCTCTTTTCCGTATCCTACGCACGGGCCGACGGGCCGTTAACTCAGTCGGTAGAGTATCTGCCTTTTAAGCAGAGAGTCACTGGTTCGAGTCCAGTACGGCCCACCACACGGGCGTCCCCATCGTCTAGCCCGGCCTAGGACACCGGCCTTTCACGCCGGCGACGGGGGTTCGAATCCCCCTGGGGACGCCAAACCTCCCTCTCTCCCCCGCCGCCCCCCCATCCCCCCCGAGGAGGAGGCCCCGGCGCCAGATTGCTTCGCCTTTCCCTCCGCCTTTTCCGCCGCTGCCCTTTACCCGCCCGTTCCCATGGGGTACGTTGACCCCCTGCGGGCGCAGGACAGGCGCCCACCCCCGTCGAGGAGGACGATGAAGGTCTTCTCGGGAATCTCCGCCGCCGCCGTCAAGGGAGGGGCCCTCAACGCCCTGTGGACCTTTCCCTCCATCGTCGGCAGCGCCTTCATGCTGGCCTGGGCCGCCGAGTCGGCCCAGTTCTTCATCTCCCAGGGGCTCTCCCTGGCCATCCTCGCCTGGGTCCAGACCCTGCCGGAGTTCGCCGTGGAGGCGGTCATCGCCTGGCAGGCCCCCCACACCCCCGGAGGGATCCACCTCGTCTCCGCCAACTTCACGGGGGCGGTGCGGCTCCTGGTGGGGCTGGGGTGGCCCATGATCTACGCCACCGCCGCCGTCTTCCACCGCCGGAGGCACCGCCGGCCCCTGGGCGTCATCCGCCTGGAGCCGGAACACAGCGTGGAGGTGATGGGCCTGCTGGCCGCCGTCCTCCTCTTTTCGGTGGTGGGCTTCAAGGGGACCCTCTCGGTCTGGGACGGGGTGGCCCTCATGGCCCTCTACGCCACCTACATGTTCCTCCTCCAGCGGATTCCCCCCCAGGAGCTGGAGGCGGCGGAGGAGGAGGAGTGGCCCATCCGAAAGATCGTGGTCCTCCCCCGGGGACGGCGGAACGCCACCATCGCGGGGCTTTTCGTGGGCGGGGCCATCCTCATCTACTTCACCGCCGAGCCCTTCCTCCACTCCCTGCTGGCGCTGGCCCTCTCCCTCGGCGTCTCCCAGTACGTCTTCGTCCAGTGGGTGGCGCCCTTCCTGAGCGAGTTTCCGGAGAAGCTCTCGGCCTTCTACTGGGCCCGGAAGGTGAAGGGGGCCCCCATGGCCCTGATGAACATGGTCTCCTCCAACATCAACCAGTGGACCATGCTGGCGGCCATGATCCCCTTCGTCTACGCCTTCTCCGCGGGACACGTGGAGCCCATCGTCTTCGACGACGGCCAGCGACTGGAGATCTTCCTGACCCTCTCCCAGTCCGCCTTCGCCGTGTGCCTGCTGGTGAACATGGCGCTGGCCTGGCACGAGGCCCTCGTCCTCTTCGCCCTCTTTTTGGCCCAGTTCTTCGTGCCCACCCTGCGGGAGGAGGTCACCTTCCTCTACCTGGCCTGGACCTGCTACGAGGTGCTTCGGTGGCTCATGCGCCTGGAACGCCCCGTCGCCTTCTACGAGTTCGCAAGGCTCTTCCGCAGCCGGGTCCTCCACCGGGGCCCATGAAGCCCGCGGGCGGCCCGGCGCAGCGGCGGCCGCCCCCGGACTGGCGTGATCCTCGACTTCCTCTACCGTCTTTCCCCGCAGCGGCGGTCAGGCTGCCTTCCCCTACGGCGCCGCCCCGCCCGGTGCCGCCGGCCTTTCACCCGCCGCTTCCCGGCGGCGGCACCCACCGCTCGGCGGCCTCCCGGTTCCTGATGGCGTCGGCGGCCCGGCGTCGGCCCAAGGCGAAGGCCAGCCCCAGGGGTGTGAGGCCGTCCTGGTTGCGCAGGGAGGTCAAGGCCCCCTTGGCCAGGAGGTGGCGGAGGGCCGTTTCGTCCCCGGCCCGCACGGCGGTGTGGAGGGGTGTCTCCCCCCAGGCGTTCTGGGCGTTGATGTCGGCCCCCGCCTCCAAGAGGCGCTGGACGGTGCCTACCCCCCCCATGAGGATCGCCCGGTGCAGAACCGTGTCTCCCGTCTCGTCGGCGGCCCGGGGGTCGGCGCCCCGCTGCAGGAGCGTCTCCACCATTTCTTCATCTCCCAGAGCCCGGAAGAGGGGGGTCTGCCCCCGAAGGTCGGTGGCGTTGGGGTCGGCCCCCCGGTCGAGGAGCAACAGCGCCAAATCCCGCCGCCGCATGGCCACGGCGTGGTGCAGGGGGGTGGCTCCGTCGGCCCCCGGGAGAGACGGGGAGGCACCGTGGTCCAAAAGGAGGGCCACGAGCTCCCGGCGCCCGCCGCCGACGGCCAGGTCCAGGAGGT
>JBMFRA010000094.1:0-5185 GCA_049968315.1 Acidobacteriota bacterium | reverse complement strand
CCACCGCCACCTTCCCCGCGGTCCCTGATACCGCGCCGACAGGTTCCCAAGGGCCCCCGCCACCACCTCCCCAAGGTCCACCTCTCCAAAGGCCTCCTTCGCAATCGGACGCCCCAGCTGCAAAAGGTCCGCCATCAGCCCGTTCAGCCGGTTCACCTGCTCCTTCATGTGGCCGAAAAACTCCGCAAGGTCCTCCCGATCCTGAAGCCGCCGCTCCAGCCCCGCCACCAGCGTCTGCAGCGCGAAAAGCGGGTTCCGTACCTCGTGGGCCAAACTCCCCGCGATCATCCCGATGGTCTCCAGCTTCTGGGCCTCCACGAGCCGGGCCTCCGCCTCTTTTCGGCCGGTGATGTCGTACGCTGTGCAAAGAACAGCCTTTTCCCCTTGCAGCTCCCCGGCGGCCGCCGTGAAATCCACCCACCGTGTATGGCCTTCCCGCGTGGTGAGGCGAAACTCGTACCGGCCGGGGACTTCCCTCCCCTCCCGCCGGGCCGCCAGCCATTCCCGCACCAGCGGCAGGTCATCGGGATGGACCAGGGAGAGCACGCTTTTCCCGGCGAGTTCCTCCAGGGAATAGCCCGTCAGGCGGCATGTCTCTGGGTTGGCGTAGACGAAGTCCTCGCCCCGGCAGGCAAGGATGGCTGAAGGGGCTGACTCGGAGAGGGTCCGAACGGTTTGGAGGCTCTCCTGCAGTTGCCGTTCCGTTTCCAGCAGGCGCCTCCGGCCATCCATGGCTTCCAATGCCTGGCCGAGGTTATCCGCCAAGTGCCGGCACAGCGTCACCTCCTCCTCTCCAAAGGCGTGCCGGGAGGAGGCGTAAAGGTTCAGCGCCCCCCAGGGCCTTCCTCCCCTCCAAATAGGAAAGGCGCCACTGGAGAGAAAACCGGCCTCTTGAGCCCGCCGCCGCCAGGGTTGCACCGAAGGGCAGGCCTCCCAGTCGTTCACCACCACCGGGCGGCCCTCCCGCAGGGCCCTTCCCGTCGGCCCCCTTCCCTCGGGCAAATCGTCGCGCCGCACGATGAGTCCTTGGAGGTATTGCATCGCTTCGCCTGCGGAGGCCAGCACCGCCAGGGGAGAGCCGTTCTCTCCCCCGGCACCCACCCAAGCGAGAAGGAATCCTCCCTCCGCCGCGAGCACCCGGCAAACACCGGCGAGGCACTCCTCTTCGCTGCCGGCACGCAGGAGCACCTCGTTGGCCCGCAAGAGGGTTCTGTAAAAGCGGCTGAGGCGCCGGAGGGCCTCCTCGGCGCGCTTCCGTTCGGAGATGTCGCACGCGGACCCGATGGAACCCCTGGGCCTGCCGCCGGAAAGGACCCGGTCCTTTCTTCGGCCTCCCATGGAAGCCTCCCGTTTTTTTCAGGATACCACACCACGGGCGGGGCAGCCCGCAACAGGAAACCGGTGCGGTCGGGAAGAGAGACCGGCCCTTTTCCCCCCGCGTGCCCCGTCTCCCGTCCCGTGCCTCCCGGCCCCCCGTTGCCCCGGCCCCCTTCCCTCGGGTAGTCTCTCCCCAGGGAGGGCGATCCCATGAAGGTGGCGGCGGTGCTCTTCGCCGTGTTTCTCTGGCTGCTCGGCGGCCTCTTCCTGCTGGCGGCCTTCCACCCCGACGCCGTGGCCCAGGGCAAGCTCCTTCCCCGGCTGGTGGTGGGGGGCGGTCTCTTCCTGGGAGGCTTGGTCCTCCTTCTCCTGGCCTTCCGGCCGGGGGCCGGCCCCCCGGCCGCGGCCCGGGGCGGCGGGTCCGGGGCCGTGACCCCCCAGGAGCCCCCCGGACCGTTGTCTCTGAAGGTCCTCACCTGCCCTCACTGCGGCGGGCAGGTGGACCCCGCCTCCGCCCGGCTGAACCCCGAGGGGACCCTTTCGGTCACCTGCGGTTACTGCGGGGGCACCTTCCTCGTCCAGGAGGACCCCAAATGGTGAAGCGCCGGTCCCCATTTGGCCGCGGTGAAGGCCTCGGCGGGGTCTTTTGCTGGGCGGCCGCCGTTTTTCTCGTGCTGGCCGCCCTGCCCGCCCTGGCCGACTACCGCTTTCAGGTCCTCGAAAACCGTAGCCGGGTCACCATCAACCCCGACGCCTCCCTCACGGTGGCGTACGCCATCACCTTCGCCAACGAGGGGCAGCCCATCGACGTGGTGGACGTGGGGCTCCCCTCCTCCGACTACGACCGCTCCTCCCTCCGGGCGGACCTGGACGGCCGGGTGCCCCTCACCGACATCCGCCCCTCGGAGTACGTGAAGGACGGCGTGGAGGTGCACCTCTCGGGGGTGGAGATCCGGCCCGGCGCCTCGGGAACCCTCCACCTCTCCGCCACCGTTCGGAACCGGGTCTTCCGGGACGACGCCGACAAGGCTTACGCCAGCGTCGTCTTCAGCCCCACCTGGTACGGCGCCGATTTCACCAGGGGCACCACGCACCTCGTCTGCGAATTCGTCTTCCCCGAAGGGGTGGGGCCCCAGGAGACGCGGTACCACCGCGACACGCCCTTCACCTCCGCCCGGGTGGAGGGGGGCCGCGTGGTCTACCGCTGGGAGATCCCCCAGGCGTCGCCCTCCTCCCGCTACACCTTCGGCGCCTCCTTCCCCGCCCGAGTGATGGCCCGCCTGGCGGAGAAGCCCAAGGGGCCCGGCCCCGTGGCCCTCCTCTTCCGGGGGCTGGCCCGGCTCTTCGCCTCCCTCTTCCCCTGCCTCTTCTTCCTCGCCTTTTTCGGCATCGCGGTCCTGGGCGCCGTCCAGAGCCACCGGCGGCGGCTCCAGTACCTCCCCCCCACCGTGGGCATGGAGGGGGTGGAGGTCCGGCGGGGCCTCACCGTCCCGGAGGTGGCCGTCCTCCAGGAACAGCCGGTGAACCGCGTCCTCTCCCTCCTCCTCTTCGGCCTGGTCCGGAAGAAGCTCCTGGAGATCACGAGCCGCAAACCCCTCCGCTTCAAGGTGTTGGAGGGGGCCAAACCCGACTTCTCCTACGAGGCGGAGTTCCTCAAGGCGGTTAAGGACGACGGAAGGCTCGACGAGGGCGAGGCGGCCCGGGTCCTCACCGACCTCGTGAAGAAGGTCGCCGAGAAGATGAAGGGCTACAGCCGGAAGAAGACGCTGGCCTACTACAGGACCATCATGGACGAGGCCTGGAAACGGGTGGGGACGGAGGACTACTCCCAAGCCTTCGAATGGATGCTCTTGGACAAGGACTTCGAGCAGACCGCCACCCGCCGCTGGGGGAGCCGTCCCCTGCCGGTACCCGGCTGGTGGGGCCCCGTCTACGGGCCCTCCTCCCATGTCCCGTCCGGTGCCGGCTCCGGCGGGGGGGTGGGGGGCGGCCTCTCCGGAGCCCTCTCCGACATCTCGGCGGGGGCCCACGGCATCGTGAGCGGCCTGGAGGGCTTCGCCAACGACCTGGTGGGGAGCGTGCCGGGGCTGGCGTCCAAGGTGACGGCCCAGACCAACCCCGTCCCCGTCTCCTCGGGGGGCGGCCATTCGGGCGGCGGGTGCGCCTGCGCCTGCGCCTGCGCCGGGTGCGCCTGCGCCTGCGCCGGCGGGGGGAGGTGAGCCATGGGACTTCGGGAGTGGTTCCGAAAGGAAAGGCCCCTCGCGCCGGGGCTCTACACCGGCACACTCCGGGCCGGGGCCACGGACCACCGCGCCCACCTGCGGATCGAGCCCTCCGGCCGGGCCGTCCTCACGGTGGACGCCAGCCGGATCTTTCACCTGAACGCCACCGCCGCCGAGGTGGTGAAGCTCCTTCTCGACGGCCTCTCCCAGGAGGAGACGGTGCGGGCCATGGCCCGGCGCTACCGCGGCGTTTCCGCCAGGGCCCTCCGGGAGGACGTCGGCCGCATCCGCGCCTCGGTGGCGGCCCTCTCCGAGACCGACCGCCTCTGCCCGGAGACGGACCTCGGCGTGGAGCTCATCGAGCCGTACACCCCCGACCTGTCGGCCCCCTTGCGGATGGACATCGCCCTCACCTACCGCTGCCAGAACCGCTGCTCCCACTGCTACAACGAACCCGGCCGGGAATTGCAGGAGCTGGACACCGAAGGCTGGCGGGAGGCCTTGCGGCGGATCCAGGCGGCGGGGATCCCCCACGTGGTCTTCACCGGCGGGGAGCCCACCCTCCGGGAGGACCTGACGGACCTGGTGGCCTTCGCCGAGGAGCTGGGCCTGGTGACGGGCCTCAACACCAACGGACGCCGGCTGGCGGACCGCGCCTACACCCAACGCCTCAGGGAAGCGGGCCTGGACCACGTCCAGATCACCCTGGAGTCGGCCGACCCCTCCCTCCACGACGCCCTCACCCGCTCCGACTCCTTCGAAGAGACGCTGGAAGGCCTGCGGGCCGCCCGGGACGCCGGCGTCTACACCCTCACCAACACCACCCTCACGAAGGTGAACGCGCCGGGCATCGAGGCCCTGGTGGACCTCGTGGCCGCCGAGGGCCTTATGACCTTCGCCGTCAACGGCATGATCTACTCGGGGAAGGGCAAGACCAGCGGGCTGGAACTCACCCCGGCGGAGGTGGTGCCCCTCCTCGACGAACTGGCGCGGAGGGCCCGGGAGCGGGGCCTCCGCTTCGTCTGGTACACCCCCACGCGGTACTGCGAGCTCAACCCCGTAGAGATGGCCCTGGGCGTGAAGCAGTGCACCGCCGCCCGGCTCTCCATGGCGGTGGAGCCCGACGGCACGGTGATCCCCTGCCAGTCTTACTACGAGGGCGTGGGGAACCTCCTCGAGGACCCCTGGGAGGCCATCTGGAACCACCCCCTCTGCCGCTCCCTGCGGCGCCCCCAGAAACCCCTCCCCGAATGCGAGGCCTGCGAGCACCTGCCGCTCTGCGGCGGCGGGTGTCCGCTGGAGGCCCAGCACCAGAAGCTCTTCTGCCGCGAGGTGGCCTCGGGGGGGTGAAACACCAGGGGGGAGGGCCTCCCGCCCTCCCCCCTCTGCGCTTCGCTCCCTTCGGTCGCTCCGCTGACCCCCCCCGGAGCGGTCGGCGCTCCAGCCGAAGCCCATTCGGCTTCCCGCCGCCAACTGTAGCGGCCGGTACTGGCGTCGCCAGAAGCGCGGAGGCCTACGGGAGGGCACGGAGGCCCTCCCCTCCTATGGCCTTGTGGGTATCGCTTCCCCCTAGGGGCGGCCCTCGGTGGCCGCCCCATTTTCATCCCCGCGTAGGCCATTGCTGTCCAAGATCGTTTTGGGCAACG
>JBMFRA010000093.1:0-5597 GCA_049968315.1 Acidobacteriota bacterium | reverse complement strand
TCCTGGACGGTGGTGGCGAGGAAGCCCTGATCCCCGGGGCTGCGCTTCACGGACCCTTTAGGGGTTCAGCCGGTAGACGAGGTAGTTCTCGTCGCTGATGGCCCCCTGGAAGTGGACCACCCCCGTGGTGGCTCGGAGGAAGGCGGAGGCCTCCTCCCCCGTCCAGCGGGTGGGTTTCCCGCCGGAGAGGGCCGCTTCCCCCGCTTCCCCGGCCCGGAGGGGACCATGGCCCCACACGACGAGGACGGGGACACCATAGCGTGCCTTCAACCCATCGGCGGCCCGTTGGAGCTCTCCCAGGGTGAGTTCCTTCTGGAATGCGCTCGAATAGGAGACCCGGCGGGCGAAGGCCCCCTCCCGGGGAAGGTAAATGGGGGCGCTGCTGTAGTAGGGCAGCGACTCCAGGATGCAATCGGGCTCCGGAACGAGGATGGCCCCCCGGAGGCCGGGCTCGCCCCGAAGGAGGGCCGCCAGCGCCGGGGCGGAGGTGAAGGGCCGCCGCCAATCCTGCCGGAGGGGCCCCTTGGAGAGGTAGAGGTGGAGGCCGAAGAGCAGGGGCAGGAGGCCGAAGAAGGCCAGCCGGGAGAGGGCCCGGGGGAGGCGGCGGCTCCGGTCTTCGCCGGCCTGGCGCGTTTCTTCCCGCCCCCGGGCCATCCAGGCCACCGCCACGAAGGCCACCAGGAGAAGCCCCTGCTGGCGCAACCCGCCGGGGTAGACGGTCCGGAAGAGGACCTGGAGGGCGAGGTCGTAGCCCAGGAGGAGCAGGAGGCCGGGGATCCACCCGGCGAAGCCCGCCAGCAAGCCCCAGAGGGCGAGGTCCCGCATCCAGCCGGGAAGGGGGAGGAGGACGGGGAAGGTTTCACCGGGGTGGAGGGCCGCCGCTCCCAGGGTGCCGAGAAGGGCGGCCGGGGAGGGTACCGAGGCCCCCGGCGGCAAGGTTCCCCCCTCGGGAAGGCAGGTCCAGAGGGCGAAGGCTCCGGCGACCACCACCGCCATCGTCGGCAGGGCAAGCCGCCCCAGCCTCCGGCCGCCCCCCTTCCATCCCCCGGAAAGGCCATCCTCCCAGAGCCACAAGGCGAGAAAGCCTCCCGCCAGGGGAAGGGAATGAAGGTTGCTGTTGGCGAGGAGGGCGAGAATCAGGGCGAGGAGGTACGGGCGGCGCCCCCTCTGCGGGTAGGCCGCCGCGAAGGCGAAGGCCAGGGCCATCGTCAGCCCGTAGTTCCGGGCGAGGACCGAATACTCGTACAAGGGCAGGAAACTGAAGGCGAAGAGGGCCTTCCACCAGAGGGGAAAGGGGGCCCTCCAAAAGAGCAGACAGACCGAGAGAAACGCCACGGCGATGCTGGTCCCTTTGAGAACCGCCGTCGTTCCGAACAGGTCGTGGGCGAACCGAAGGAGGAGGTACCAGAGGACCGGGTGGCCCTCGTTGCGGAGGAGCGAAGGCAACTCCCACCCGTGGGCCGGCTCCGTGGCCAGAGTGAGGGCCCGGACCTCGTCCCGCCACGGTTCGTGGCGGGAGGAGAGCAGGGTGGCGGCGGCGAGCCATAGGAGTAGCAGCCCTCCGGCCAAGCCCCTTCCTGCGGCCCCGAAAATGGCCCTCCGGTGTGCCCCACCGGCTCTCGCCCTGGGGAGACGCCCCTCCGGCGCTCCCTCTCCGCCGCCCCCTTCGCAGGCCTTCACGGCGACCGCCTTCCCTCCTCGTGGTACTCCGCCTCCGTATTGACGGCCCAGAGGTTCTCCTTGGAGGTGCTCCCGGCGAGGAGGTTGTCCACGGCGGTCATGGCCGTGAGCATGGAGTGGTCCTGGTTGTTGTACTTGTGCATGCCGTTGCGGCCCAGGGGAAAGAGGTTTTGGAAGGAGTCGAGAAAGGCCCGCACCACGTGAAAGCGGTCGTAGGTGCCGAAGTAGGCCGGGTAGGTCTTGGCTTGGCGGACCACCACCCGGTCCCGCACCTCCTCCGGCGCCGCCACGCCGATGGCCGCCAGCTCCCATACCGCCAGGTCCCCGATGGCCTCGTCCGGCAGGCGCCAGAAGTCGTCTCCTTCGTCGCAGAAGTACTCCAGCCCCAGCCAGACGGTCTCGGGGTCGGCCACCAGGTAGGGGCTCCAGTTGTTGAAGACCTGGAGCCGCCCCAGCTTCACGTCCGGTTCCTGGACGTAGATCCAGTTGTCGGGGATGATCCCATTCACCGTGGGGATCCCGCTCTCGTTGGCCAGCCGGAGCCGGTTCAGGAGAACCCCCACCGTGACGAAGGCCCGGTACTGGAGGCCCGACGCCACCTCCCGGACCTCCCGGGGTACCCCCTCCCCCATGGCCGCCACCAGGTCCTTCACCGCCATGGTGGAAAAGAAGAGATCCCCTGGCACCTCCTCCCGGAGCCCCGTCCGGGGGTCCTCCACCACCACCGCCTCGATGCGTCCCGGCCGCCACCGAACCCCCACCACCCTCCGGTGGAGGCGGACCTCCCCTCCGGCGGCCTGAACCTCTCCGGCCACCGTCTCCCACATCTGGCCCGGCCCCAACTTCGGGTAGAGGAACCGCTCGATGAGGCTGGTCTCCCGCTCCTTCTGCCGGATGTCCGCCTCCCGCCGGAAGGGGCGGGCCGCGGCGTCCTTGAGCGCCCTCAGGACCGACAGCCCCTTGACCCGCTGGGCGCCCCACTCGGGCCGGATGGCCGCGCAGGGCACCCCCCAGACCTTTTCGGTGTAATCGCGAAAGAAGGTGGCGTACAGCTCCCTTCCGAAGCGGTTGACGAAGAAGTCCTCCAGGGATTTCTCGGGCCGGATGGGGAAGGCGGCGGCCCGCAGGTAGCTCGCGCCGATCCGAAAGAGCCTCGCGGGCCCCAGGTTCCGTAGGGTTTCGAGGCCCAGGGAGAGCGGGTAGGGGAAGAAACGGCGCAGGTAGAGGATCCGGGAAAGCCGCCGCCTCAGCAGCATGACCCGGTCCTCCCGCTCCGGGTCCGGGGCGGGCCTCTCCTCCGCCTCCCGTTGTCCCGGCCTCCGCACCCGCGCCGTCCCGGCCGTCTCCACGGAGCGCCCGAGGAGGAGGTCGTCCCGGGCGGGCGCCCCCTGGAGGGGAAGGCGCTGGAGCCACCACTCCATCACCCGGTCGGATTTGGAGAAGAAGCGGTGGCCGCCGATGTCCATCCGGTTGCCCTTGTAGGCCACCGTCCGGGCGATCCCCCCCAACTCCCCCGTAGCCTCCAGCACGACGGGCCGGATGTCCGTGCGGTCCAGCAGCTCCCAGGCGGCCGTCAGGCCCGCCGGCCCGGCTCCGACGACGATGGCGGTCGGTCTTCTTTCCTCCATGCCAAACCTCACCGAAAGAGACTCAGTTTGCGCGCGAAGAAGTTCCAGAGGAAGACCACGACGGCGGCCCCCGCCTTGGAGAGGAGGTAGTGGAGGCCCGCCCCTTCGGTGAGTAGCCAGAGGACCGCCTCGTTGAGCCCCAGACCCACGACCCCGATGAGGGCGAAGAGGGAGAATTCCATCCAGCGGTTCGAGAGGGTTCGCCGGGGAAAGACCCAGGCCACACTCAGCAGGTAGTTGGTGGCGAGTCCCAGGCAAAAGGCCAGGGCCGCCGAGAGGAGGTAGTGGAGGCCGCCGTACTCCGTGAGGAGGAAGAGGCTCCCGAAGTCCACGGCGAAGGCGGCCCCCCCCACGGCGGTGTACCTGAGGAACTGGATTTGGACGGTGACGGCGGGGTCGAGGACCAGGCGGCGCCACAGGGAACCCGGCCCCTTCCCCCCGGGAGGCGGCGGGCCACCGGCCCCGGTGTGACCCGCGCGACCTCCCTTCCTCCCGGCTGGCCTTTCCGTTTCCATGGGGGCATTCTACCGCGGAGCCCCCCTCCCCCTCGGGTGGTTCCGGCAGGTGACCCAGAGTGTCACCCCAGGCGGGACACCGGCCGTCCCTCCGGAGCGAAAGCCCGCCTTTTCCAGGAACTTGATTCTGGCACGGCAGTTGCTTTATATTGCGCCCACAGAGACGGAGGTGTCCATGAAGAAGGAAAAAGGCTTTACCCTCATCGAGCTCCTCATCGTCGTGGCGATCATCGGCATCATCGCCGCCATCGCCATCCCCAACCTGCTAAGCGCGATCCAAAGGTCCAAGCAGAAGAGGGCCATGGGCGAGGTCCGTTCCATCGCCACCGCCGCCCAGTCCTACGCCACCGACGCCCAGATCTACCCCATCGGGAGCGACACGTTCGAGAGCATTCTGGCCAAGGCCACGCTCAACTCCGACCTGACGCCCGATTACATCAAGGCCCTTCCGAATCCGGATCCGTGGAACACGCCTTACCAATACGCCTCCACGAGCAATGGAACGGATTTCGGCACGGCCAGCGCCGGCAAGGACGCCCAGATGCAAATCAGCTCCTTCACCGACCTCATCAACAACGCGCCGATCGCGACCAACTGCTTCGAGAACGACATCGTCTGGGTGGACGACACCTTCGTGATCAAGCCCGAAGGCAAGCAGAAGAAGTGCGTCTGATACCCACCATCCTTCGTTTTCAAGAAAGGCCCCCCCTTGGGGGCCTTTTCCTTTTGGAGGAAAGGGGGTGAAGCCCTCTAGGGGCTCCTCCGCCGGTAGACGACGGCCCCGGAGACCTCCCCCTCCCGGGTGAAGCGCTCCCGAAGGAGCCGCCCCACGGCGGAGGCGGGGTCGAGGTAGGCCCGCTCCATCTCCCGGGGCAAGAGGACCAACGCGCACCGGGAGCCCTCCATCTGGGCGGCGGCCCGGAGGTGGTCCTCCCCGTCGAGGTAGCCCGCCTCCAGGGGGGTGAAGTAGGTGAAGCCCACCCCGGCGGGAAAGGTCACCAGGTAGACCTCCCCCCCCTCGGGGAAGGCGGCGATCCTCTCCCCCGGTCTCACCCCCGCCGCCGCCCGGAGCCACACGTTTACGGGGCTCTCCCTGAGGACGCGCCCGGGGTCGGCGAACTCCCAGGGTTCGGGCCGGTGGAAGAACAGGGCCCGGGAATGGTAGGCCGAGGCGGCCAGAAGCAGGAGAAGGCCGAGGGCCGGCACGATCCTCCGGCCCCGGCCCCTCGGAGGGCCCGCCGCCAGGCACCCCAAGAGGAGGACCGGCCACAGGGCAAAGACCAGGTGGAGCCAGTTGGGGTTTCCCCGGGCGAAGAGGGCGGTAGCCAGCAAGGTCACCGCCGAGGCCGCCGGCGCCCAAAGGTTTTCGATCCGGCCCCTTCGCACCGCCCGCGCGACGAACAACACCGATGCGGCGAGAAGCCCTCCCGCCAGCAGGAGGAAAAGGCCGTAGAGAATCCCTCCCGACAGGAGGGCCGCCCACCGTCCGGCACCCCCCTCCCCAAGGGCCAGCTCCGCCAGCCGGCCCAACCGGCCGGGCAGGTCCTCCAGGAGGGCCCGGTAGTTTTCGTTGCCGGGCCGGCTGTAGTGGTTCAGGGGCCATAGGAGGGCATCGCGGAGGAAACCGCCCAGGGCCCCGTGGACGGCCAGCCAGAGACCGGCTCCCATGGGCAGGGAGGCCGCCCCTCCGAGGAAGGCCCCCGCCTTTCTCCCCCGGCCCTCCCTTTCCATGGCGAGCCGGAAGAGGCCGGCCGTCGCGAGGAGCAGGCCGTCG
>JBMFRA010000092.1:0-5655 GCA_049968315.1 Acidobacteriota bacterium | reverse complement strand
ATGGGCGGGGAGGCTTCATGATCTACAGGCTCAAGGCCCGTTTTCAGCAGGCGATCCGGGGCCTGGCGGGGAGCTGGATGACCCCCGACTTGGCCCTCTTCGGCGGGGGGGCGGTGACCCTCCTGGCCGGGGGAGCCCTCTACGGCGGCCTGGCCCTGCCGGAGGGCCGGCCCCTTCTCCTGGCGGTCCCGCCCCTGCTCCTGCTCCGCATGGCCCTCAACGCCCTGGACGGGATGCTGGCCCGGGAGCGGGGGGAGGCCTCGGCCCTGGGGGAGGTCCTCAACGAAGCCATCGACGTGGTGGGGGACACGGCGGCCTACGGGGTTCTGTACTTCGTCCCCGGCTCGCCGCGGCTCGCCGTGGTCCTCTTCCTCCTGGCCACCTGGGCGGCGGAGTTCTTCGGGGTCCTGGGCAAGGGCCTGCCGGGGGGGGTCCGGCGGTACGAGGCCCTCTTCGGGGGAAAGCCCGACCGCGCCTTCTGGATGGCCCTCCTGGCCCTCCTCCTCTACCTCCGGCCGGGTTGGTGGCGGTGGGCCGGGGCCTACCTGTCGTTCGTGTCGGCGCTGGTGGCGGTGACGGCCCTCTGGCGGGCCTGGGCCGCGGTGCGGGAAGCCCGGGGGCGGGCCTACGACGCCCGGACCCCCATCGGCCGATGAAGCGCCTCCGGAAGCTCCTCCTCCCCGCCGCACTCCTGGCCTTCGCCGGCTGGGAGATGGGCCGCCGGGGGGAGCGCGCCATGCTGGCCCTCCTCCTCGGCATCGCGGGCCTCCTCCTCTTCTTCACCGCCCTCTCGGCCCTCCTCCGGTGGCGAAAGGCCTCCCTGGCGGAGGAGGTTTCGGCCCGGACCGAGACGTGGTGGTTCATGGTGGCCGTCTTCATGACCGCCTTCGCCACCCACCGCCTGGTCTCCTTCCTCTTCCTGGGTTTCCTCTGCTTCTCCGCGCTCCGGGAGTACTTCTCCCTTCTCCCCATGGGGGAGAGGGCCGGGGACAAGACCCTCTCCTTCCGGGACCGCCCCTCCATCCTGCTGGCCTACCTCACCATCCCCGCCTCCCTCTGGGCGGCCTACGTGCGGTGGTACGAACTCTTCATCATCCTCGTGCCGGTGTACTTCTTCCTCCTCACCCCCATCCTCTTCGTCGTCCAGGACCGGACGGAGGGGGCCCTCCGCTCCCTGGGGATGGTGTCCCTGGGCGCCCTCTTCTTCGCCTTCTGCCTGGGCCACGCCCTCTTCCTGGTGAACCTGGGGGCCATGGTCCTCTTCTTCTGCTTCTTTTTGACCGAGGCCCGGGACGTGTTGGCCTTCTGGGTCGGGGGGGCGCTGAAGGCGCTGGTCCCCCGCCTGGGGGAGGGGAGGCTGGGGCGCATCCTGGCCCGGCCCGTGGCGCCCTCCATCAACCCACGGAAGACCTGGGCCGGCGGCCTGTTGACCGCCGCCCTGACGGCCCTCCTCGCCCGGTTCCTGGTGCCCCTCCTCCCGCCGCTGAACGGGACGGCGGTGGATCCCCTCTTGGGAGCGGCCGCCGGACTGGTGATCGGGGTCCTGGGCTTCTTCGGCGACCTGGTCTTCGGGATGGTGAAGCGGGACCTCCACGTCAAGGACACCGGCACGCTCCTGCAGGGCCACGGCGGGATCATCGACCGGGTCAACGGCCTGGTCTTCACCGTGCCGGCCACCTTCCACCTCTTCTACTGGCGGTACTTCTGAGGGGGCGCCGTGCGGGCCTTGGTCCACGGACTGATCCGTTTCCTGCTGCTGGTGGTCTTCGGGGCCCGGGCCGGCGACCCCGTGGAGGAGGAGCAGGCCATCGTGGTGGGGAACCACGATACGCACCTGGACGTCTTCCTGCTCTTCTCCCTCTTTCCCCTCCGCCGCGTCGGCACGGTGCGGGCGGTGGCGGCGGAGGACTACTTCGGCCGGGGCCTTCGCGGGCTCCTGGCCCGGGGCCTCTTCCGTACCCTGCTCATTCCCCGGGGGAGCGGCGATCCGCAGCGGGCCCTGGAGCCGGTGCGGCAGGCCCTCCGCCGGGGGGAGTCCCTGGTGGTCTTCCCCGAGGGCACCCGGGGGGAGCCGGGGGTCCTCCTCCCCTTCAAGTCGGGCATCGGGGTCCTCATGGAGGAGTTTCCCGGGGTCCCCGTCTACCCCGTGGCCCTGCGGGGGGTGGAGCGGACCCTCCCCAAGGGGGGGGCCGTTCCGGTACCCTTCGTGGTGGAGATGGTGAGGCTCCCCAGGGTGACGGGAGAGGAAATGGTGGCGAAGTACGGCCCCTCCTGCCGGAAGGCCATCGCGGCGGAACTCCACGACCGCATCGCCGCGGCCCTGGCCGGTGCCGGGGAGGCGGGGGCGGTCACCGGGGAGGGAGGGGGATGAGCCGCCGCGCCTACGCCGAGGCCCAGCGGGGTCTGGGCCGCCGGGTCGCCGCCGTCTTCCCCGCCCGCTACCCCCCGGAGCTCCTCTGGGCCCGGGGCGTCGTGCCCGTGGAGGTGTGGGACCCGCCGGCCCCCACGGGGGAGGCCGACGCCCACCTGCCGCCCATGGTCTGCGCGGTGGCACGCCGCGGCCTCGGGCTCCTTCTGGGGTCCCAGCCGGTGGACCTCCTGCTCTTTCCCCACACCTGCGACTCCCTGCAGAACCTTGCCACCCTCCTGCGGGACCTCCTGGGGGAGCGGCGCCCCTGCCTCTCCTTCTACCCCCCGAAGGGGCCAGAGGGGCCCTCCGCCCGGGCCTTCCTCCTGGAGGAGATCCGAGGCCTCTCCCAGCGCCTCGACGCCGCCGTGGGGGAGCCCTCCCCCGGCCGGCTCCGGGAGGCGGTCCGGTGGGCGCGGGAGCGGGACGAGGCCCTGCGGGACCTCTACGAGGCCCGGGCCCGGGGGGAGCTGGCGGCCTCCGCCGAGGCGTTCTACGGCACGGTCCGGCGGACGGAGTACCTCTGGCCGGAGGAGGCGGTCGCCGAGCTCCGCGCCTTCCGCAGGGAGCGGGCGGGGAAGCGCCCCGCGGGGGTACCCCTGGTCCTCTCGGGGGTGCTCCCGGTGCCCAAGGACCTCCTCCGCCACCTCGACGCCCGGGGGCTCTGGGTGGCGGAGGACGACTTCCTGGGCCTGGGGCGGCGCTTTCCCCGGGAGGCCCCGCCCCTTTCGGAGGATCCCCTGGAGGCGGCGGCGGAGCGCCTCCTCGCCCTCCCCCCCTGCCCCACCCAGGGGGCCTCCGTGGCGGCCCGCCTCGCCTTCCTGGAAGGGCTGGCCCGCCGCGCCTCCGCCCGGGCGGTGGTCTTCCTCGCCTTCAAGTTCTGCGAGCCCGAACTCTTCGACATCCCCTTCCTCGCCGCGGGCCTCGAGGAGCGGGGCCTGAGGTGCCTGGTCCTGGAAACCGGTGGGGTGGACGAGACCCCCGCCTCCCTCCTCACCCGCCTGGAGGCCTTCGTGGAGTCCCTGCCGTGAGACTGGCCCGGGAAGCCCGCTACCGCCTGGTGAAGGACCTCATCCTCCCCGTGGCGCTGAAGGCGCGGGAGGGCGGGCGGCGGCCCGGGAAGGGGGGCCCCCTCTTCGGCCCCCCGCTGAAGAGCGGCGCGGAGCTGAAACGGATCATGGCCCGCCACTACGCCCTGGCCCGGTACGCCAAGGGGGCGAGGCCCGTGGCCTACGTCACCAGCGGTGCGCCGGTGGAGCTTCTGAGGCCCCTGGGCTTCTACACCCTCTACCCCGAGAACCACTCGGCCCTCTGCGGCGCCCGGAAGGTCGGGGAGGGGATCGCCCTCCACGCCGAGGGCCGGGGCTTCTCCCCCGACCTCTGCTCCTACGCCCGGATCGATTTGGGCCACGCCTTCTCCGGCGAGTCCCCGGCGGGGGACCTCCCCCCGCCGGACCTCCTCTTCTGCACCAACAACATCTGCCAGACGGTCCTCTACTGGTTCAAGGCCCTGGCCCACCACTACCGGGTCCCCCTCGTGGTCCTGGACGCCCCGTACCTTAGCGGCGGCGGGGACGAGGAACCGGCCCTCCGGTACCTCCGCGACCAGATGGTGGAGGCGGTTCCCCTCCTGGAGCGCATCGCCCGCCGGGACTTCGAGGAGCACCGCTTCCGCGCCGCCCTGGACTCCTCCCGGCGGGCCGCCCTCCTCTGGGGGAAGGTCCTGGGGACCCTCAAGGCCCGGCCGGCGCCCCTCACCATCTTCGACGCCTTCGTCCACCTCATGCCGGTGGTCTCCCTCCGGGGGCTTCCGGTGTGTGAGCGGTACTACGAGGGCCTGCTGGCCGAGGCGGAGGAGCGGGTGGAGAGGGGCGTGGCGGCCGTTCCGGGGGAGCGCTTCCGCCTCCTCTGGGACAACATCGCCATCTGGTTCGCCCTGGGCTCCCTCGCCCGCCTCTTCGCCCGGGCCGGCGCCGTTCCGGTGGCGGCCACCTACACCCACGCCTGGGCGGAGACGGTCCAGGACCTGGACGGAAGGGACCCCTTCGGCGCCCTCTCCCGGGCCTACGGGCGCATCTTCCTCAACCGGGACCTGGCCCACCGCCGGAATCTCCTGCTCACCCTCGCCCGGGAGTACGCCGTGGACGGCGTGGTCTTCCATTCGGCCCGCTCCTGCAAGCCCTACTCCATCGGCCAGTACGACATGCGGGGCGCCCTGGAGGGGGCGCTTCCCCTCCGGACGGTGGTCCTGGAGGCCGACATGGCCGACGGCCGCGTCTGGTCCCAGGCCCAGGCCGAGACCCGCCTGGAGGCCTTCTTCGAATCCCTGGAGAGGTGAGGATGGAACTCTTCGCCGGCGTGGACGTGGGTAGCCAGGCGGCCAAGGCGGTGGTCCTCGACGGCGGGGGCCGGGTGGTGGGGCGGGCCCTGCTGGACACCGGCCCCGACTTCGCGGGGAGCGCCCGCCGGGCCCTGGAGGAGGCCCTCGCGAAGGCCGGCGCCGGGAGGGAAAGCCTCCGGGTGCTGGTGGGGACCGGCTACGGCCGCGCCTCGGTGCCCGGCGCCCACCGGGTCGTCACCGAGATCACCTGCCACGCCCGTGGCGTGGCGTGGCTCTTTCCCGAAGCCCGGTTCCTCCTGGACGTGGGCGGGCAGGACAGCAAGGCCGTCCGCCTGGGACCCGGGGGAAAGGTGGAGGGGTTCGCCATGAACGACAAGTGCGCCGCGGGGACGGGAAAGTTCCTGTCGGTGCTGGCCCAGAGCCTGAGGACCGGTGTGGAGGGCCTGGGGCCCGCCGGCCTGGGGGCCACCAAGGAACTGCACCTCTCCAGCACCTGCACCGTCTTCGCGGAGAGCGAGGTCATCTCCCTCCTCTCCCGGGGCGAATCGGTTCCCGACGTGGCCCACGCCGTCCACGTGGCCATGGCGCGCCGGCTCCAGGGGCTGGTGCGGCAGGCGGGCCTCCAGGAGCCGGCGGTCTTCACGGGGGGAGGGGCCTTGAACGCCGACCTGGTCCGCTCGGTGGAAGGGCTCCTGGGGATCCGCTTCCGGATTCCCGAAGAACCGGCCTTCACCGGGGCGTTGGGAGGGGCGCTCCTGGCGAGGGAGGACGGGTTGGGGCCTTTGCCCCGGTAGGGCAGGGCTTGTCCGTGCCCAGGGACCGGAGGGGCAACTTCCGGCCCTTCCTCGCGTATCATTGCTGTCCGAGATCGTTTTGGGCAACGGTTTTCCGCATGTTGCCCAAGCGA
>JBMFRA010000091.1:0-6236 GCA_049968315.1 Acidobacteriota bacterium | reverse complement strand
GGACCGTCCCGCCTTCTCTTGCGGGCGGATGGCCGGAGGATTTTGGACAGGTGTGGGTGAAGAGGTTCACAGGCTCCAGCGGTCTTCTTGCCGTGTCGCGGTAGCCCTGCCGGGGCCGCTCCCCGTTGGAGGACTTCAGCCGCCCCTCAGCGCCTCAGCGGTGAGATTCCGTTCGCGCGCTGAAGCGCGCTCCTACGGAACCCTGTTCCCCCTCCGCGCCCTCCGCGTCCTCTGCGTCTCAGCGGTGAAATCCCCGTCTCCTCCCTCTCCTCCCGTCCTCCCTGTGCCAATGGCCTTTCTTCCGCGGCCTCGGGAAGCCACCGCCCAGGGGGTGGTTTCCCGTCCCCCCATCCGACGGCGGCCCATCCCCCCGCGGCCTATCCCAAGGGAGGCCTCTTCCCCTATCATGGCGACGTAGGAGCGGCCCATGCGGTTCGTGGCGACGGTGGCCCCGGGTCTGGAGGCGACGGCGGCGGAGGAGATCCGGGCCCTGGGGCTCCGGGTCCTGGCGGCGGGGGGAGGGGCGGTGGCCTTCCAGGGGAGGGAGGAGGACGGGCAGCGGGCCTGCCTCTTCCTGAGGTCGGCCCGGCGGGTCCTCCTGCCGGTGGCGGAGTACGAGGCCGACGGCCCCGAGGCGCTCTACGAGGGGGCCCTGGCCGTGGCCTGGGAGGACCACCTGGACCTTTCCCGCACCTTCGCCGTGGAGGCGTCGGTCCAGGACGCCCCCACGGGACATTCGGGCTTCGCCGCCCTCAAGGTGAAGGACGCCGTCGCCGACCGCCTCCGGCGCCGGCTGGGCGGAAGGCCCGACGTGGACCGGAGGGACCCGGACCTGCGGATCCTGGTGCGGTGGCGGGGAAGCCGGGTGGAGCTCTCCCTGGACCTCTCGGGGGGGCCGCTGCACAAGCGGGGCTACCGCCTCCACTCGGTGCAGGCGCCCCTCAACGAGACCACGGCGGCGGGGATCCTCCTCCTGCTGGGCTACGACGGGACCGTCCCCTTCTCCGACCCCTTTTGCGGCTCGGGCACCTTCGCCGTGGAGGCGGCCCTGATCGCCACGGGGACCGCCCCCGGCCTTCTCCGTGACCGTCCCTTCGGATTCGAGCGGTGGCCGGCCTTCCGGCCGGGGCGCTTCGCCCGCCTCAAGGAGGAAGCGGCCCGGCGCGTCACCCGCCCCGCCTGCCGGATCGCCGCCTCCGACCGGGACGGGGCCGCCGTGGAAGCGGCCCGCCGGAACGCCCGGAGGGCGGGGATGGAGGAGTGGATCGCCTTCGCCACCGCCGACGCCCGGGAGTGGGTTCCGCCGGGGAAGGACGGCATCCTGGCCACCAACCCCCCCTACGGCGACCACGCCGGGGCGGGGGAGGACCTGCCCTCCCTCTACCGGAGCTTCGGGGACGCGCTGAAGCGCCGCGGGGCCGGATGGACGGCGGGGATCCTCTGCGGAAACCCGGCGCTCCTCAAGTCCGTCGGCCTGCGGCCCTCCCGGAGGATCCCCCTGTGGAACGGCCCCCAGGAGTGCCGGCTGGCGGTCTACCGGCTCGTGGAGGGGACCTTCCGGGGCCGCCCCGCCCCGGCCTCCTCACCGCCCTGAGCCCTTTCGGGTATACTCTTTGGGGAGGACGGCGGCGGTGACCACCTACCGGATCCGGATCCTGCACGAACTCGTCGGCGGTCTCAAGGAGACCACGGCCGTCCGCGGCCTGGTGAGGGACCTCGAGGAGCGCCTCCGAAGGAGCCGGGCCCCTTACGAAGGGGCCCCCATTCCCCCCGAACTGGTGGAGGGGCGCCTGCCGGCGGGGGTGCTCTCGGCCTGGCTCTTCGTCCTGCCGCCGGAGAAGGCCACCCCTCCCCACCGCCACCCCCGGTCGGTCCAGCACTCGGCGGTGATCCTGGGCGGCGGCTGGGGGTGGGTGGCGGGGCGGCGCTTCGAGCTCCAGCCCTACGACCCGGCCTTTCCGGAGAAGTCCATCCTGGTGATTCCCGAAGGTGCCCCCCACGCCTTCCAGCCGGGCCACGAGGGACTGGTCCTCATGTCCTTCCACACGGTGCGGGCGGAAGAACTCCAAGAGGTCCCCGTGGAGGCGGGCCCCCAGCCCCTGGAGATCGCGCCGCCGCCGCCCCGGCCCCGGAGCGCCCGGGTCCCGCCCAGGGCGCCGGCAAGGGGGGGGAAGGCCTTTCCCAGGAAGGAGAAGCGGCGGTGAGGAGCCTTCTTCTGGCCCTCTTCGGGGTGCTGGTGGGTGTGGGAGCGGCCTTCTCGGGGCTGGGAGGGGGCTTCCTCATGGTCCCCCTTCTGCTCTTTCTGGGGTTTACCGCCCAGCGGGCGGTGGGGACCTCCTTCCTGGCCATCCTGGTCATCAGCCTCTCGGCCCTCCTGGCCCACAACAAGTTCGCCAACGTGGACTACACGGCGGGGATCTTCCTGGGGCTGGGAGGGATCGCGGGGGCCCAGGTGGGGGCCCGCCTGGTGCAGCACGTCTCCACCCAGGGCTTCCAGAAGATCTTCGCCTTCGTCCTCGTGGGCCTGGCGGCCTACCTGTTCTTCAAGAAGTGACCTCCCGCCCCGGGCGGGTGCCGGCGGAGCGGCATGAAGGGGAACACGCGGACCTTCCTGGGAATCTTGCTGGCCTTTCTCATCCTGGCCGGCATGACCCAGCTCTTCACCTGGGAGAGCCCTCCCCAATCGGGTCCCCTCCCGGTGCACCTCTCCGACCTGCCCGGGTATGCCGTGGCCTCCCTTCTCCGGATGACGGCCGCCTTCTTCCTCTCCCTGGCCTTCTCGCTCCCGTACGGCTACTACGCCGCCACCCGGCCCGCAGCGGGAAAGGTGCTCATCCCGGTCCTGGACATCCTGCAGTCGGTGCCGGTCCTGGGCTTCTTCCCCGCCGCCGTGTACTTCTTCGTGGCCCTCGCCGGCGGGCGCCGCCTGGGCGTGGAAATGGCCTCCGTCTTCCTGATCTTCACGGGCCAGGCGTGGAACATGGCCTTCGGCGTCTACGAGTCCTGCTCCACCATCCCCGTAGAACTCCGGGAGGCCGTGGTTTCCCTAGGACTGCGGCCGGGCGCCGTCTACCGCACCCTCTACCTTCCTTTTTCCATTCCCCGGCTCATTTACAACTCCGTCATGTCCTGGGCCGGAGGGTGGTACTTCCTCATTGCGTGCGAAATCATCACCGTGGGCCCGGCCACCTTCAACCTGCCGGGTTTGGGGTACTTTCTGTCCCAGTCGGCGGAACAGGGGCGCGTGGGATACCTCTTCCTGGGCCTGGGTGTCTTGCTCGGCTTCGTGGCGGGGATGGACTTCTTCGTCTGGCGGCCTCTAAGCACCTGGTCCGGGCGGTTTCGCTACGAAATGTCCGCCAGCTCGTTGGAGCGGATCATCGGCCAGGAAAGGAAACCCCTCCGTGGAGGGCGGCTGGTCCGCCAGGCAAGGCTGTTCCTTCGCCGCGGCCTGGGCCGCGCCTGGCACCGCCTCCGCTTCTCCGTGGAAGGGGCCTTCCTCGGACTCCAACGGTTCGGCCGGCCGGCGGGGAGGCTGCTGCGGCGGCTCGCCGGTGCCACCGGGTGGACCCTCCTCTTGGGGATGGGGGGGCTCCTGGCCTATGGGGCCTACCGCCTTTCCATTCTGCTTGCGTGGCCCTGGCCCCAGGAGGCTGTCCACCTTCCCGCCGCCATGGGCTTTTCCTTCCTCCGCATGGCGACCGCCTACCTCATCTCTCTGGGATGGACCCTGCCGGTGGCCGTCTGGGCCGGCGAGAACCGCCGGGTGATGAACGTCGTCCGGCCTCTGGCGGAGATCGGGGCCTCCCTCCCGGCGACGGCCCTCTTTCCCCTGATGGTCTATTTCATCATCCGCCACGCCGGGGGGATGAACACGGCCTCGGTCCTCCTGATCCTCACGGGCATGCAGTGGTACCTCCTCTTCAACCTGCTCTCGGGGGTCGATTCCATTCCCCAGGAGCTGAAGGAGGCGGTGCGCTCCCTGGGCCTCTCCCGGTGGCAGACCTTTCGGAGGCTCACCCTGCCGGCGGTCCTCCCGGCCCTCATCACCGGCAGCGTCACCGGCTGGGGGGGCGGGTGGAACGCCCTGATCGTTTCGGAGTACTTCAAGTTTGCGGGGAAGGTCCACACCGTTACCGGCATCGGCGCCTTTCTGGACCGGGCCACCTACGAGCTGGGGGACATGCGCCTCATGGCCCTCTCCCTCCTGACCATGGTCCTCGTCATCGTGGGCGTGAACCACTTCTTCTGGCGCCGGCTCTACGCCTTCGCCGCCGACCGCTTCCGCCTGGAATTGTGAGGGCGCTTCTGTTAGGGTAGGGTACGATGGGTACGCTTCTGGAACTCACCAACGTGACCAAGTCCTTTCCCCACCCGCGGGGCCTGCTTCCCGCCTTCGAGGAGGTCTCCTTCTCGGTGGAGGAGGGGGAGTTCGCCGCCATCGTCGGGTCCTCCGGGTGCGGGAAGAGCACCCTCCTGCGGGTCATCCACGGCCTGACGCCCCCCACCAGCGGTGTGGTGACCTACCGGGGGGAGGAGGTCCGCGGCGTGAACACCCACATGGCCCTGGTCTTCCAGTCCTTCGCGCTCCTTCCCTGGCTCTCCGTGGCCCGGAACGTGGAACTGGGCATGGAGGCCCGGGGAGTCCCCGCCAAGGAGCGGCGGCGGAGGGCCCTCTTCTACCTGGACAAGGTGGGCCTCGACGGCTTCGAGGAGGCCTACCCCCGGGAACTCTCCGGGGGGATGAAACAGCGGGTGGGCCTCGCCCGGGCCCTGGCGGTGGAGCCGGAGATCCTCCTCATGGACGAGCCCTTTTCCTCCCTGGATGCCCTCACCGCCGCCTCCCTCCGGGAAGAGGTGGTGGACCTCTGGAGGGACCGGGAGATCCCGGTGAACACCATCCTCATGGTGACCCATATCATCGAGGAAGCGGTGGAAATGGCCGACCGCATCCTCATCTTCAACGGCCACCCCGGCCGCCTGGTGGAAGACCGCCCGGTGGACCTTCCCCGGCCGCGGAACCGTCGGGACGGAGCCTTTGCCGACTACGTGGACCGGGTCTTCGAGAGGATCGCCTGAAGGAGCGAACCAATGGACGTGGATCCGCTACCTCAATCGGAAATCAGCCGGATGCTGGGCCTCCTGGAGATGCTGGAGGACCACGGCGGGAGGGAGGACATCTACAAGCTGGCCCGGGAGCTCCACTTCGAGTCCTCGGACCTCGTGGAGGTCATCCGCGGGGCCGAACTCCTGGGGCTGGTCACCACCCCCGGCGGGGATGTCGAACTCCTGGATGCCGGCCGCAAGGTCAACGCCGGGGACATGAACGCCATCAAGGCCCTCCTCCGGGAGCGCATGCTCCAGATCCCCCTGATCCAGTACTTCAAGAAGAAGCTGGAAGGCGAGGAGGACCACCGGATGTCCCGGAAGGACATCCTCGAGGAGCTCTCCCGCCTCCTTCCCAAGAGCAACCCCGACCAGCAGTTCCACCTCCTCGTGGCCTGGGGCCGCTACGCGGAGATCTTCGGCTACAACCGCGACCTCGACCTCTTCTACCTCGACGAAGGCCAGACCCTGGAGTGACCGGCCGGTGTTCGGCCGGGCGGCAAGAGGGGTCTTGCTGAAAACCCCGGGGAACGAGACGGTACGGTGAGCGGAGAGAGCGTGCCCAAACCGGGGATGGCCCGGTGGCGGGAGCGCCTCTTTGCCGGGATGTCCCGCAACGCCCAAGGGGCCATGACCTTCTTCGGACTGCCCCCCAACCGGGTCATCGAGCTGGGCGTCCAGATCGAACTCTTCGGGCAGGTTTCTAAAGGTGCCGCGGCGAATGCGTTTCTGGGTGAGGTGCCCAAGCCAGCGCTCGATCAAATTCATCCAAGAGCACGACGTGGGCGTAACGTGCAGGTGGAACCTCGGATGCTCTGCCAGCCAGGCCTTAACCTTAGGCTCACTGCTGTCCAAAATAATCCTGTAGGCGGATAACGGCCTAAGCGGGTCAAGGATTTTGGACGGAGTTTTGCCGGGATTCAGGATGAGGTCCCCTTTTTGGGTTGGATGCGATGCTGTCCAAGAACGCTGTCAAAGAGGCTGGGCTGGTCCAAAAGGTCCTCGTAGGGCGGTGGGCCGAAAGGGTTGTCGACCCACTCCCACAGGTCCCTGTAGGAGAAGAGGTTCAACCGCTTAGGGTCACATCTTGCTTTCTAGCAGATGAAGGTAGCCCTTCGCAGGACAAGGAC
>JBMFRA010000090.1:0-6380 GCA_049968315.1 Acidobacteriota bacterium | reverse complement strand
TGCCGGGGCCGGCGGGGGGGCCTCTTCGCCGGCCACGGCGAAGACGGCGAGGACCTCCCCCACCCGGATGGTGTCCCCCTTCCGGAAGCGCAGCTCCAGCACCCTGCCGGCCTTGGGGGCCGGAAGGTCCACCACCGCCTTGTCGGTCTCCACCTTCACGAAGGGCTGGTCCAGGCGGACCTCCTCCCCTTCGGCCACCAGCCACTCCACGATGCGCCCCTCGTGGATCCCCTCCCCCACGTCGGGGAATCGGAATTCGAAGGCCATGGGTCCCTCCTCAGTAGGATAGGGTCTCGAGGGCCGCCGCCGCCACCCGCTCCCCCGTGGGAAGGTAGTGGTGCTCCAGCAGCGGATAGGGGAAGACGGTGTCGAAGCCGGTGACCCGCTTCACGGGGGCCAGCAGGTGGAGGAGGGCCCGCTCCTGCAGGAGGGCGGCGAGTTCGGCGCCGAAGCCCCCCGTCCTCGGCGCCTCGTGGACCACCACGACGCGGCCGGTCTTCTCCGCCGAGGCCAGAAGGGTGTCGAGGTCCAAGGGGTTCAGGGTCCTCAGGTCCACCACCTCCGCCGAGACCCCCTGTCCGTGCAGTCTCTCGTGGGCTTCCAGGGCCGTCCGGACCATGGATCCCCAGGCCACCAGCGTCACGTCCTTTCCTTCCCGGTGGATGCGGGCCTTTCCCAGGGGCTCGGTGAAGGGGGCGGAGGGCACCTCCTCGCGGAAGGCCCGGTAGATGCGCTTGGGCTCGAGGAAGACCACCGGGTCCTCGTCCCGGATGGCCGAGGCCAGAAGGCCCTTGGCGTCCCGGGGGGTGGAGGGGACCACCACCTTGAGCCCCGGGGTGTGGACCAGGAGGGCCTCGTAGGACTCGCTGTGGTGTTCCGGGGGGTGGATCCCCCCGCCGTAGGGCATGCGCACCACCAGGGGAAGGGAGAAGCGCCCCCGGGAACGGTTGCGGTATCGCGCCACGTGGGCGAAGAGCTGGTTCAGGGCGGGGTAGAGGAAGCCCATGAACTGGATCTCCGCCACGGGGCGGAAGCCCAGGGCCGCCAGGCCCACCGACATTCCGACGATGCCGCTCTCCGCCAGCGGCGTATCCATGACCCGGTTGGGACCGAAGGCGTCCAGGAGGCCCTCGGTGACCCGGAAGACCCCCCCGTCCCGGCCCACGTCCTCGCCCAGGACGAGGACGCGGGGATCCCTTTCCATCTCCGACCGGAGGGCCTGGTTCACCGCCTGGGCCAGGGTGAGGCGCTCGGCGGGCTCGTCCACGGGGTGAAGGGGGGAAGCGGCGGTTCGGGGGGCGGTCATCGTCCCACCTCCTTCAGCAGGGCGGCCTTCTGCTCGGCCAGGTTCCAGGGGAGGCTTTCGTACATGAAATCGAAGATGGAGGCGGGGTCGGGAGGGGCCATGGCCTCCAGGGCGTTGACCTCCCCCTCCACCCGCCGCTGGACCTCCTGGGTCCAGGCCTCCTCTTGGTCGCCGTCCCACAGGCCCCGGGATTCGAGGAAGCGCCGCATCCGGAGGAGGGGGTCCCGGGCGGCCCAGTAGGCCAGCTCTTCCGCGGGGCGGTACTTCTGGGCGTCGTCGGCGGTGGTGTGGTTTCCCATGCGGTAGGTGAGGGCCTCCACCAGGGTGGAACCCTCCCCCGCCCGGGCCCGGCCCAGGGCTTCCCGGGCGGCCGCATAGCAGGCGAAGACGTCGTTCCCGTCCACCTGGAGGCCTGGAATACCGTAGGCGTGGGCCTTCTGGGCGATGGAACGGGCGGCGGTCTGGCGGGAGAAGGGGACGGAGATGGCCCACTGGTTGTTCTGGATGTAGAAGACCGTGCGGGGGCGGAAGACGCCGGCGAAGTTCAACGCCTCGTGGAAGTCCCCCTCGGAGCTCGCCCCGTCCCCCGCCAGGCCGACGGCCACACCCCGCTCTCCGCGCAGGCGCAGGGCCAGCCCAGCCCCCACGGCGTGGAGGAGCTGGCTGCCCACGGGGATGGCCGGGGGCAGGCACCGGGTCCCTTCGGGGAGGGCCCCGCCCCGCTCGTCCCCCTTCCAGAAGGCGTAGACCAGGTGCCCCGGCACGCCCCGCAGGAGCAGGAGGCCGTGCTCCCGGAAGGAGGGCACGATCCAGTCCTCCGCCTCCATGGCCATGGCCAGCCCCGCCTGGGCCGCCTCCTGGCCCCGCAGGGAACCCCAGGTCCCCATGCGGCCCTGGCGCTGGAGGTTGAGGGCCTTCTCGTCGAAGTGGCGGATCAGGACCATGTTCCGGTAGAGGCTCTTCCAGTCCTCCTCCGAGAGCTCCGGCGGAAGGAGCTTCTCGTCGGCCCGGCCGTCGGGGTCCAGAATCTCCAGGCGCTCCGTGGCGGCTTCGTAGATCGTCGTTCGGGGCATCGTTCCTCTCCTTTGGCCAAGCGGGGACCCGGGGGGGTATGTTTCGGGCCCCTCCCCGGGAAGCAATTTTCTTGCCGGGGACCTTCAACCTTCCAAGATCACCCAGCGCCGGTCGCCCCGCCGCGCCTGGAGGAGGGGAGAGAGGGGCGGCGGCGGAGCGGGGCAGAGTTCCTCCCCCAGCAAGGTTTTGAAGGCCGCGGCCAGCCTCTCCCCCAGAAGGCCCGGGGAGGTCCCGGCGGGAAGGGGCAGGGGCGCCATGGCCGCCCGCACCCGGCGGGGGTCCACCCGGAAGACGTCGGCCGCCGCCTCCGGATCCAGGGAGAGGGGAAGGACGCCGTGGACCAGGACGGCGCGGAGGCGCCGGGTCTGGGCGCACCCCAGGACCTTCCGGCCGTCGAGCAGGAGCGTCTCGCCGAGGTGGTCCTCGAAGCAGAGGGGGGAGCGGCGGCGGGGGCTTCCGTCGGCGGGACGCCACCGCCGGACGGGGATTCCCAGGGAGAGGAGGACCGATTGGACCGCGGAGACGAAGGCCCCGTACAGCGCGTGGACGCCCTCGGCCAGGGGGTGGCCCGCCGGGAGTCCCAGGGAGAGGGAGAGGCTCTCTTCGTGGAGCACCCCCGTCCCTCCCGTGAGGCGCCGCAGCACCGGCAGGCCCCTCCGGCGGCAGGCCGCCAGGTCCGCCTCCTCCGCCTTCTGGGCGTAGCCCAGGACCACCGCCGGGCGCCTGAAGCGGTACAGGTAGAGGACGGGCCCGGCGGCGGCCTCCTCGAGGAGCCGCTCCTCCCGGGCGAGGCCGCAGAAGGGTTCCTCCCCCTCGGCGATCCAGAGCGTCGGTTCGGCCATGGCCGGTACCCCCGGGCCCCCATGGGCCGGCGGCGTTCCCGGGGATTGTCTCACGGAGGCCTGGCTGTTGCAAACATGTTTCAAAAGATTAACATTCAGACCGGCCGTCCTCCGGGGCCCCCTGAACCCCTTGACTCGGGCCTCCGGCGGTTGTAATTTGCTTATTGTAGTTTAGGGATTGGATTCGAGCGGGCGTATTTTCCTGGAAAAATCCCGCTCGGATGGTTCTTGCGCGCACCGCGCGGGGAAGTGAAGGAGGCGGGCATGAACGGGACCCAGCGGCGGTCAGTCTCTCGGCGCTCCGGCGCCGGCCCATGGGTGGGGACCTTCCGAAACGGTGCCGGGGCGGTGGTGGCGGCCGTCCTGCTCTTCGCCGGCATCCTGTCGTTGCCGGCGGCGGCCCAGCCCTTCCAGGCCGAGATCACCGCCAACCAGACCTGCGGGCCGGCCCCGCTGAACGTCTGCTTCTCCGCCACGGCGCCGGACCTCGATCCGAATGCCATCCCGTGGATCTACACCTGGGACTTCGGCGACGGGACCTTCCCGACGCCCAACTTCCAGGATCCGAGGCCCTGCCACGCCTTCATGGCCCCCGGGACCCAGTTCATCGTCGGGGTGTCCATCCAGGACGGGAACGGCGACACGGCGGTGGGGGCGATCCTCATCTCCACCCAGGAGCTGACGGTCAACATCTGCGCCACCCCCACCAGCGGCCCGGCCCCCCTCCTGGTGCAGTTCAACGACGGCTGCGGCAACGTCTCGGGGGGGATCCCGCCCTACGCCTACGATTGGGACTTCGGGGACGGCTCGGACCACTGCTTCGACTGGGCCACCCAGCACGCCTACGCCAACCCCGGCACCTACTACGTCACCCTCAAGGTCACCGACTCCTGCGCCCCCGCGACGGTGGTCACCGACACCCACATCGTCATCACGGTGACCCAGCTCAACGTGACGGGCAACGCCTCGGCCACGCGAACCTGCGGGCCTCCCGGCACCGAGGTCTGCTTCACGGGGACGGCCCAAGGGGGGTCCCCGCCCTATACCTTCGCCTGGAACTTCGGTGACGGATCGGCCCCCGGGAGCGGCGTGGCGCCCTGCCACACCTACGCCGCCGCCGGCACCTACCCCGTCACCATGACGGTGATGGACTCCCTGGGCCACACCTACACCGACACCCACCTGACGGTGATCATCACCCCGCCGCTCTCGGTGACGGCCTCCGCCAGCCGGACCGAGGGCTTCGCCCCCCTCACCGTCTACTTCACCGCCTCCGTCGCCGGCGGCACCGGCCCCTACAACTATTTGTGGGACTTCGGCGACGGCGAGAGCGCCACCACCGGCAACGCCCTCCACACCTACGCTTCCCCAGGAACCTACCAGGCCCTGCTCACCGTCACCGACAGCTGCGTGCCCGCGGCGGTGGCCTCCGCCACCCCCATCGTGGTGGGGGTCTACCCCATCCAGGTCACGGCCACGGTGAACCGCTCCTGCGGGTACGCGCCGCTGAACGTGATCTTCGGCGCCTCGGCGGTGGGCGGGCTGCCGCCGTACACCTACGCGTGGAACTTCGGGGACGGGACGCCGGGGGACACCATCGCCAACCCGAGCCACAGTTACCGGGCGGTGGGGGACTACACGGCGGTGGTGACGGTGACCGACTCGGCGGGACGCACGGGCACGGCGTCGGTTCCGGTGCACGTGGTGCCGGTGCTGGCGGTGCAGGCCCTGGGGGATCCGGCGACGACGGGCCCGGCGCCGCTGACGGTGAACGTCCGCAGCGTGGTTTCGGGCGGGCTGCCGCCGTACAGCTACGACTGGGACTTCGGCGACGGCGAGCCGCACTGCGTGGCGGACCACGACCAGCACACCTGGATTACCGCGGGGACGTACACCTGCGTGCTCACCGTGACCGACGCCTGTGGCAACACGGCGACGGCAGAGCTTCCCGTCAACGCCTACGGGCCGGTGACGCCCACCATCACCGCTTCCTCCTCCTGCGCCACGGCGCCGGTGAACCTCTGCTTCCAGGCCGGCGCCACCGGCGGCCTGCCGCCGTACACCTACGCCTGGAACTTCGGGGACGGTGGCACCAGCTCCAACCCCACCCCCTGCCACAACTACCTCTCCCCGGGCACCTTCACCGTGACCCTCACCGCCACCGACTCCCTGGGCCACTCGGGGACGGCCACGCAAGCTGTGCAGGTGGTGGCGCCGCTAAACCTCACGGTGGTGGCCGGTGCCAGCGCCACCCTCGGCCTTCCCCCCCTGGCGGTGAACTTCAGCGCCAGCGTGGGCGGCGCTTCCCCACCCTTCACCTACGCCTGGAACTTCGGGGACGGCCAGTCCTCCACCGACGCCGCCCCCCAGCACCTCTACACCAACCCCGGAACCTACCCGGTGTCCCTGACGGTCACCGCCACCGACGCCTGCGGCAACGTCTACACCGCCGTGGACGACCACCTCACCATCACCGTGGCCCAGGTGCCCTCCATCGTCCTCACCTCGCCGGTGGACGGAGCCACCTACGGCGGCACGGTGCCGCTGTCGGCCACGGTTTTGGACGACGCGGCGGTGGTCCGGGTGGAGTACTACGTGAACGGCCTGCTTCTGGGGTGGTCCTCGGCGGGGCCCTCCTACTCCGTGGTCTGGAACAGCGCCGGCCTCAGCGGGAGCTACACCGTCTACGCCAAGGTGGTGGACGCCCTCTCCCGGACCGCCACCTCCGCCACCGTCACCGTGACCCTGGGCAACCCAAGGCTGGACGGGCGGATCCAGGTCCTGTCGGGCCCCTTCCGCCTCAAGGTGTACGGCAGCGGCTTCCAACCGGGGTGCGTCGTGAAGATCAACGGCGTCAACGCCCCGCTGACGGAGTACAAGGGCTCCACCCTCCTGCAGGTTAAGGGAGGAGCCCTGCTCAAGGCCATGTTGCCCAAGGGGGTCCCGGTCCTGGTGACGGTGGTGAACCCCGACGGCGGGCTCTCCAACAGCGCCTCCTTCGCCCGGTAGGCGGGCGGCCCCTTCCGCTTTCTCCGCGGGAGGCCTCCGGGCCTCCCGCGTTTCGTTGCGGGAAGCGCGGCGCCGGGGCCGGAGGGTGGACTTGACATCACACCTGTCCAAAATCATCCGGCCATCCGCCCGCAAGAGAAGGCGGGACG
>JBMFRA010000089.1:0-6676 GCA_049968315.1 Acidobacteriota bacterium | reverse complement strand
GTCCTGGGGGGAGGCGCCGGCTGTCGCCGGCCGGCGAGGCCGTCGTCGGAGAGGGTCTGGGTCAGCAGGACCTGGGGAGAAACGGGGCGCGCCAGGGGGAAAAAGGGGGCCGGAGCCCCCGGCTCCAGGCTGTCCCCCGCCTCGGTGAGGAAGAAGGCGAAGTCCCCCCGGTCCTCCTGGGAGAGCTCCTTGAGGCGGCCCGCCAGATGCAGCCGCCGGGCCTGCTCCACCAGCTGGGGGTTCAACGTTCCGGTGTCCAGGAGGCGCTTGAGGGTCCGCAGGGGATCGGGGCCGGCCTTCCGCCGGGCCTCTTGCAGTTCCGAGGGCTCCACGAGGCCCGCCTCCACGAAGTAACGGAGGAAACGCTCCTCGTCGTAGCCGCCGACGATGTCGGCCACGCTGCCCTGGTGGAAGTAGAGGTAGACGGTGCGTGAACCGGGCAGGCCCAGCCTCAGGGCCCCGGTCCGGCGGGACACGTTGACGATCTGGAGAATGTCCAAAAGGGACAGGTCTTCCAGGCTCCCGCCCAGACTCATGGCGTCCTTTCCTCCCGCCTCTCCCCCCCTCCCCGACTATAGAGGACCAGCTCCCGCTTGTCCATGGCGCGCACCGTGATGCGGGTCTCCACCGGGGGGCAGGATGGGCTCTCGATGCGGAGGGTGTAGGAGCCGGGGGCCAGGCCGGTGAAGAAGAAGTTCCCCTCCCACAGGGGAATGGAGACCCGGTTCCCTTCCGTCTCCAGGAAAGCCCGGCCCGGGAGGGGGCGCTCCGAGGCATCCAGGAACTTTCCGGTGACGGCCCCGCCGGTGCGGCCGGGGACGTTGGGCCGGGTCCAGATCAGGCAGGAGGCGCCGTCGGGGGGCAGGAAGAAGAGGCGGTCCCGGGCCTCCAGGGTGGTGAGGGCCGCTCCCTTCAGGGCGGCCCAGGGCCCCGGCTCCAGCCCTTCCCCCCGCCGCAGGACGAGGGTCCGGTGGGTGACGAAGCCGATGGAGAAGACCGGGTCGCACAGGAGGGTTCCCGCCCCGGGCAGGTCCACTTCCAGAATGGCGTGGAGCCTGCCCCCCTCCAGGATTTCCCGGCCCCCTTCGGGGGAGGCGACCAGCGCGAGGACCGGCCGGCAGGGGAGGCCCAACGCGCCGAGGACCGTGACGGCGGCGGCGGTGAAGCCGATGCAGGAAGCGCGCTTGCGGGCGAAGACCTCCGCCGGGGTTTCCTGGAAAGGGACCCGTTGGGCATAGGCCACCTGCTCCCTCAGGGTCGCGAGAACGGTGGAGAGCACCTCGTCGGCCCGCTGGCAGGGGCGGAGGCGTTCTTCGAGGGTCTTGCGGAGGGCGGGGTCCGGCAGCACCTCCCGGGGGATGGACCCCGGCCGAAAGGGGAGCCGGACCCGGAGCGGAGTGGCCTCCACTTCCGTTCGGATCTCGTAGCCTCCGGGGACGGGGGTCGCCCTCTGGCGGAAGCCGTTGACCTCCACGTCGGGAGGGGCGGGGAAGCCCGCTCCCGAGAGCAGGAACCATCCGGAGGCCCGGCCCGACACCGTCCCCGGGTCGGAGGCCACCGCCGGCAGGGCCAGGGCCGAGAGGAGGAGGGAGAGAAGGAGGGGCCCGAGGTCAGGCCGTCTTGTGGTAAATGGCATCCAGGACGCCGTTGAGGAACTTGGCCGACTCCTCGCCGCCGAACTTCTTGCCGATCTCCACCGCCTCGTTGATGGCCACCTTGGCGGGGACCTCGGGGTCGAAGACCATCTCGAAAACCGCCAGGCGCAAAAGGGCCCGGTCGGTCCGGGTCAGCCGCTCCAGCCTCCAGTGGAGGAGGTTCTCCGAAAGGAGGCGGTCGATGGCCTCCCGGTGGCGGGAGACCCCCTCCACGAGGGCCCGGGCGAACTCCCGGACCCGCCGGGAGCCCCGGCGGTCCCTCTCCAACTGGAGGAGGGCCGATTCCAGCTCCTCGACCCCCAGGTCCAGCTGGTAGAGGTACTCCAGGGCGAGAATCCGGCCCTCCCGCCGAATGCCCATCAGAGCGCCTTGTAGAGGTTGACCATCTCGATGGCGGCCAGGGCCGCGTCGAAGCCCTTGTTGCCCGCCTTGGTGCCCGAGCGCTCCACCGCCTGTTCCAGGGTGTCGGTGGTGATCACCCCGAAGAGGACGGGCTTGCCCGTCTCCAGGGCCGTGGTGGCCAGCCCCTTGGCCACCTCGGCGGCGATGTACTCGAAGTGGGGCGTGTTGCCGCGGATGAGGGCCCCCAGGGCGATCACGGCGTCGTAGGCCCCCGACTCGGCCATCTTCCGGGCCACCAGGGGAATCTCGAAGCCTCCGGGTACCCAGGCGACGGTGATCTTCTTCTCGTCGGCCCCGTGACGGTTCAGGCAGTCCAGGGCACCTTCCAGAAGCTTCTTGGAAAAGAACTCGTTGAAGCGGCTGACCACGATCCCGAAGCGGAAGCCCCGGGCGTCCAGAGCCCCCTCCAGCGTCTTGGGCATGGGATCCTCCTTGGGGCCGCCCCCCGGCGCCCCGGGAAAAGTATACACCGGAACGGTAGACGGGGGAGTGAAAAGCCCCGGCGAAGGGCCTCCACCAGGAACTTCGGGGCTCCGCTCCTTCCCTCCCGCAGGCGGGGCGGCCGGGGACGGGGGGGCACCCAGGGGAGGGAAAGGGCGGCGGTCAGGACTCCCGCAGGTCCTCGAAGGCCGTCAGCGCCCGAAAGGCCTTGTAGCGCTGCCGGATGTCCTCCCACGAAAGGGAGAGGAGGCGGGTGAGGGAGAAGTCCTCCACGTCGAAGGAGGCCATGACGCTGCCGAGGACGAGGGCCTGCCGGTAGGCCTCCGTTCCGCCCCCCCCGTTGGCCGCCAGCCGGCCCATGAAGCCCCCGGCGAAGGAGTCGCCGGCGCCGGTGGGGTCGAAGACCTCCTCCAGGGGGAAGCCGGGAGCCGCGAAGAGGCCCTCCCGGGTGATCTCCAGGACGCCGTACTCGCCCCGCTTGATGACCAGGCGGCCCGGGCCCGCCCCGAGGACCTTCCGGGCGGCCTTGAGAAGGTTGGCCTCGCCGGTGAGCTGGCGGGCCTCCGCCTCGTTCACGAGAAGGACGTCCACCCGGCCGATGAGGTCCCACAGTTCGGCATTTCGGTTCTCGATCCAGTAGTTCATCGTGTCGGCGGCCACGAGCCGCGGCCCCTCCATCTGATCGAGGACCTTCCGCTGGACCACGGGGTCGCCGTTGGCGAGGAAGAGGCAGGGGGCCTTCCGCCACTCTTCTGGAACCACGGGGTCGAAGGCGGCCAGGACGTTGAGGTCCGTTCGAAGGGTCTTGGCGGTGTTGAGGTCGAAGCCGTACTCCCCCTGCCAGTGGAAGCAGCGCCCGCCGGGAACGGTCCGAAGGCCCTCCAGGTCCACCCCCCGGGAGGCCAGCCGGCGGCGGTCCTCCTCTTCGAAGTCTTCCCCCACCACCGCCAAGATTCCCGGGTCGGCGAAGTAGGAGGCGGCCACGGCGGCGTAGGCCGCCGAACCGCCCAGGACCCGCTCCCGGAAGCCAAAGGGCGTCCGAACGGTGTCGTAGGCCACCGTTCCCACGATGAGCAGGTTCACGGCTTCTCCTCCTCGCCGAGGATTCGGCGGAGGAGCGGCCGCAGGCGCTGGAAGGTCTCTTCGGGCCAGAGGTCCCGGCGGGTGACGACGGCGTGGTCCAGTGCCCGCCGGCAGGAGCAGCCGGCGTCGGGGGGCGGGGCGGCGGCCACCTCCCCCAGGACGGCCCGGGCGTTCTCCGTGTTGGCCGCCAGGATACGGAGGACCTCCTCGATCTGCACCGAGGCGTGGCTGGGGTGCCAGCAGTCGTAGTCGGTGACCAGGGCCAGGGTTGCGTAACAGATCTCCGCCTCCCGGCAGAGCTTGGCCTCCTGGGCCCCCGTCATGCCGATGACGTCCATCCCCCACGCCCGGTAGAGGTTGCTCTCCGCCCGGGTGGAGAAGGCGGGTCCCTCCATGCAGAGGTAGATTCCCCCGTCGTGGACGGTGATCCCCAGGCGGCGGCAGGCCTCCACCAGCCTCTGGCGGAGGACGGGGCAGAAGGGATCGGCGAAGGAGACGTGGGCCACGATGCCCGCGCCGAAGAAGGTCTCGTTTCGGTGGCGGGTGCGGTCCACCATCTGGTCGGGAACCACCGCCTCGCCGGGGGCGTAGCGCTCCTTGAGGCTCCCCACCGCCGAGGCGGAGAGGATGGCCTTCGCCCCCAGCAGTTTGAAGCCGTAGACGTTGGCGCGGAAGTTCACCTCCGTGGGGAGGAGGCGGTGGCCCACGCCGTGGCGGGCCAGGAAGGCCACCCGGCTCGGGCCGATGCGGCCCAATACGTAGGCGTCGGAAGGTTCGCCGAAGGGGGTCTTCAGGGTGACCCGCGTCTCCTCCTCGAATCCGGGCATCTCGTAGAAGCCCGAGCCTCCCACGATCCCGTAGTCCACCGGGTGCCATTCCATGGTTCCCTCCGAAGGGCCTACGATACCACAGGCCGTGGCCCTGCTGGCTCCAATCCCCCAAGGACGGCCCGGCGGCCCATCCGGCCTTGACACCCCCGGGGGGCCTCCCTAGAATGGCCCCTCTTTCCGGGGGGAACCGAAAACAACAGAAGAAGATGGAGGCGCGCATGGGTGACAACCTCGTTCAGAAGATCCTCAAGGCCCACTTGGTGGAGGGGGACCTCTACGCCGGCGACGAGATCGCCATCCGGGTGGACCAGACGCTGACCCAGGACGCCACGGGAACCATGGCCTACCTGCAGTTCGAGACCATGGGGATCCCGCGGGTGAAGACCGAGCTCTCCGTTTCCTACGTGGACCACAACACCCTTCAGGTGGGCTTCGAGAACGCCGACGACCACCGCTACCTCCAGACCGTTGCCGCCCGCTACGGCATCCACTACAGCAAGGCCGGTAACGGCATCTGCCACCAGGTCCACCTGGAGCGCTTCGGCGTCCCCGGAAAGACCCTCCTCGGCTCCGACAGCCACACCCCGACGGGAGGCGGCATCGGCATGCTGGCCATCGGCGTCGGCGGCCTGGACGTGGCGGTGGCCATGGGCGGCGGCGCCTTCTACATGCCCCGTCCCAAGGTGGTCAAGGTGAACCTCACCGGGCGCTTCCAGCCCTTCGTCTCCGCCAAGGACGTGATTCTGAAACTCCTCTCCATCATGACCACCAAGGGGAACGTGGGGAAGATCGTCGAGTACGGGGGCGAGGCGCTCACGCACCTCACCGTCCCCGAGAGGGCCACCATCACCAACATGGGGGCGGAGCTGGGTGTCACCACCTCGGTCTTCCCCAGCGACGAGCAGACCCGAAGGTTCCTGAAGGCCCAGGGCCGGGAAGGGGCCTGGGTCCCCCTCGCCGCCGACCCCGACGCCACCTACGACGAAGTGATCGAGATCGACCTCTCGGCCCTGGAACCCCTGGTGGCCCAGCCCCACAGCCCCGACAACGTGGCCACCGTGGCCTCCCTTGAGGGCAAGAAGGTCCACCAGGTGTGCGTGGGCTCCTGCACCAACTCCTCCCTGCGGGACCTCATGGTCCTCGCCCACATGCTCAAAGGAAGGAAGGTCCACCCCGACGTGGAGCTGGTCATCGCCCCCGGTTCGCGGCAGGTGGAGCTGGAGGCGGCGGAACGGGGTCTCATGACCACCTTCCTCCTGGCGGGGGCCCGGATCGCCGAGACCGCCTGCGGCTTCTGCATCGGATCGGGCCACGCCCCCGGTTCCGGGGAGGTCTCGGTCCGCTCCAACAACCGGAACTTCAAGGGCCGCTCCGGCACCGCCGACGCCCTCGTCTACCTCGCCAGCCCCGAGACCTGCGCCGCCTGCGCCCTGACGGGCCAGTTCACCGACCCCAGGACGCTGGGCATCGCGCCCCTCTCCGTGGAAATGCCCGAATCCTTCATCATCGACGACTCCATGGTGATCCCCCCGCCGGCCGACGGCTCCTCCGTGGAGGTCCTGCGGGGGCCCAACATCGGCGCCCCCCCCCGGACCGAACCGCTCCCCGACCGGATCGAGAAGAAGGTCCTGCTCAAGGTGGGGGACAAGATCACCACCGACCACATCATGCCGGCGGGCCAGTACCTCAAGTACCGCTCCAACATCCCCAAGTACGCCGAGGTGGTCTTCATCGGGGTGGACCCCGGCTTCGCCAAGCGGGCCCAGGAGCTGGGTGGCGGCTTCGTCGTGGGGGGCGACTCCTACGGCCAGGGCTCTTCCCGGGAACACGCCGCCATCTGCCCCTCCTACCTGGGGGTGAAGGCGGTCTTCGCCAAGGCCATCGAGCGGATCCACCGGGCCAACCTGGTGAACTTCGGGATCCTGCCCCTCCTCTTCGTGGATCCCGCCGACTACGACCGGATCGAACAGGGGGACGACCTCGTTCTCGATGGCGTCCACGCCGCCCTGGATTCGGACCGGATCTTCACCGTGCGGAACGCCACCCGCGGCTTCACCTTCAAGGTCCGGGCCGACGTCACGGCGCGGCAGGCGGCCATTCTCAAGGACGGAGGCCTCCTCAACCACATCGCCCGCGGCGGAAAGTGAAGGGAGTCAGGCCGCAGATGAACCGGGGCCGCCCACCGGGGCGGCCCTTTCTCTTTGCCCGCGCTCACACCTGTCCAAAATCCTCCGGCCATCCGCCCGCAAGAGAAGGCGGGACGGT
>JBMFRA010000088.1:0-6763 GCA_049968315.1 Acidobacteriota bacterium | reverse complement strand
ACCGTCCCGCCTTCTCTTGCGGGCGGATGGCCGGATGATTTTGGACAGGTGTGTCCCGTCCCAGCGATCTCACTCCGGCCCTCTTTGGTGTCCAACCTGATTTTGGGCAAGGTTTGGGCCTTTGGCCCGGAGCGGAGCGGCGGGGGAAAGGCCAGCCGCGGGATTGGGGCCCTTCTCCCCTTTTCCCCGTAACCCTTTTCCGGTATTCTTTCGCTTTCCGGCGAGGGAAGCCGGGAAGACCGGAGGAAGGACCCCATGGCCAAGAAGGACGAGCGGGCGGTGACGCCCCGGAGCGAAGACTACAGCCAGTGGTACCAGGACGTGGTGCTGAAGGCCGAACTGGCCGACTACTCCCCCGTGAAGGGGTGCATGGTCATCCGCCCCCACGGCTATGCCCTGTGGGAGGAGATGCAGCGGGCCCTCGACGGGATGTTTCGGGAGACGGGCCACGTCAACGCCTACTTCCCGCTCTTCATCCCCATGTCCTTCCTCTCGCGGGAGGCGGAGCACGTGGAGGGCTTCGCCAAGGAGTGCGCGGTGGTCACCCACCACCGGCTGGGGGCCGCGCCGGAGGGGGGCGTGCGGCCCGACCCCCAGAGCGTCCTCGAAGAACCGCTCATCGTAAGGCCCACCTCCGAGACGATCATGTACGCCATGTACGCCAAGTGGATCAAGAGCTACCGGGACCTGCCCCTTCTCCTCAACCAATGGGCCAACGTGGTGCGGTGGGAGATGCGGACCCGCCTCTTCTTGAGGACCACCGAGTTCCTCTGGCAGGAGGGCCACACGGCCCACGCCACCCACGAGGAGGCCTGGGAGGAGGTGATGCGGATCCTGGCCATCTACGCCCGCTTCGCCGAGGAGTGGATGGCCGTCCCCGTGATCCGCGGCGTCAAGAGCGAGTCGGAGAAGTTCGCCGGCGCCCTCAAGACCACCTGCATCGAGGCCATGATGCAAGACGGAAAGGCCCTCCAGGCGGGAACCAGCCACGACCTGGGGCAGAATTTCGCCCGGGCCTTCGAGGTCAAGTTCCAGGACGAGAAGGGCGAGTGGCAGTACTGCTGGCAGACGAGCTGGGGCGTCTCCACGCGCCTCATCGGGGCCCTCATCATGGCCCACAGCGACGACCAGGGCCTCGTCCTGCCTCCGAAGCTCGCGAGGACCCAGGCGGTGATCGTCCCCATCTACCGGGACGACGCCGGAAAGGCCAAGGTCCTGGAGGCCTCGGCGGCCCTGAAGGCCCGGCTCGAGGCGGCGGGCTTCGGCGTCGTGCTGGACCAGAGGGACACGGTGAGCCCCGGCTTCAAGTTCAACGAATGGGAGCTGAAGGGGATCCCCGTCCGCCTGGAGGTGGGCCCCCGGGACGTGGAGCAGGGGGTCTGCGTGGCCGTCCCCCGGGTGGAGACCCGGCCCCTCCGGGAGGGGGAACGGCGCCAGAAGGAGCCCCTCCCGCTGGAAGGGGCTCCGGGGGCCCTCCGGCTCCTGCTGGAGGACCTCCAGAAGGCCCTCTACGCCCGCGCCCTCCGCTTCCGGGAATCGAGGACCTTCCGCCTCGACGACTACGGCGAGTTTCAGGAGCGGATCGAGGAGGGGGGATTCTTCCTCGCCCCCTGGTGCGGCTCCCCCGCCTGCGAAGGCCGCGTGAAGGAGGAGACCAAGGCCACCATCCGGTGCATCCCCTTCGAGGGGGAAAGGGAGCCGGGCCGGTGCCTGGCCTGCGGCGCCCCAGCGGAGGGCCGGGTGGTGTGGGCCCGGGCCTACTGACCCCTTCCCCGTGCAGAAGGGAAGACCGGAATGGGTGACCTGGACGCCAAGCTCCCCCGCCTGCGCCTGAGGAAGGGCCGCCTCCAGCGGCTCTTCGGCGGCCACCCGTGGGTCTTCTCCAACGAGCTCCAGGAGGTGCCTCCCCTGGAGCCCGGGACGGTGGTGGCCGTGGACGGCCCCGGGGGGGAACCCTTCGGGACGGGGCTCTTCAACCCCCGCACCCTCATCGCCGTCCGCCTGCTGGCCCGGGCCCCCGAAAGGCTCCCCGAGGACTGGCTGGAGCGCCGCCTTACCGCCGCCCTCGAGAGGAGGGTGGGGCTCTACCCCGGGGAGGAGTGCCTCCGCCTCGTCTTCGGGGAGGCCGACGGCCTGCCGGGGCTCGTGGCGGACCGGTACGGCGACGCCTTGGTCCTCCAGTGCCTCACCGCCGGCATGGAGAGGCTCCGGGAGCGGGCGGCGGCCTTCCTGCGGGCGCGCCTCTCCCCCCGGGTCGTCGCCTTCCGGGGCGACGCCCCCTCCCGGGAGCTGGAGGGCCTTCCCCGGGAGTCCTCCCTCGAACCCGGCGGGGCCACCCCCTTCGCCGAGGTCCGCTACCAGGACCTCCTCCTGGAAGTGGACCTCCTCGGCGGCCAGAAGACGGGGCTCTTCCTCGACCAGCGGGAGAACGTGCGGCGCTTCCGCGCCCTCCTCTCCCCCGGCGCCAGCGTGCTCGACGTCTTCGCCTACCGGGGCGTCTGGGGCCTCTCGGCGCTGAAGGCCGGGGCCGCCTCCGCCGAGTTCGTGGAAGCCTCCCCGCCGGCCTGCCGGGCCATCGAGGAGGGCCTTCGCCGCAACGGCCTTCCGCCCCAGGAGGTCCACCGGGGGGATGCCTTCGACCTCCTTCCCGCTCTCCGCCGGGCCGGCAAGGCCTTCGACGCGGTGGTTCTGGACCCGCCCGCCTTCGCCAAGTCCAAGAAGCACCTCCCCGAAGCCGAGAAGGCCTACCGCCGCCTCAACGAGCTGGGCTTCTCCCTCCTCCGGCCGGGGGGGCTGCTGGTGACCTGTTCCTGCTCCTACCACCTGGGCCGGGAGGCCTTCCGGGAGATCGTTTCCCAAGCCGCCGCCCGGTCCCGGCGGCGGGCCCAGCTCCTGGAGGCCCGGGGGCAGGCCCCCGACCACCCCGTCCTCCTCGGCTTTCCCGAGGGGGACTACCTCAAGGCCCTCTTCGTCCGCACGGCGGAATGAGGGTGCCCCGGCGAAGATCGAGGTGAAGGCCCCCGCTTGTCCCCGGCGGCCGCTCCTTGCCAAAATGGCCCCCTTCGGGGGAAAGGACCATGGGAAACGAGACAACCAAGGTCATCTATTCGATGGTGGGCGTGGGCAAGGTCCACGGACCCAAGCAGGTCCTCAAGGACATCTCCCTGGGGTACTACTACGGCGCGAAGATCGGCGTCATCGGCCTCAACGGAGCGGGAAAGTCTTCGCTGCTGAGGATCATGGCCGGCGAGGATACGGAGTTCCTGGGGGAGGTCCACCGCTCCCCCGGTTACACCGTGGGGTACCTTCCCCAGGAGCCGAAGCTGGACCCCGAGAAGACGGTCCTGGAGGTGGTCCGGGAGGGGGCCGCGGAGGTCTCGGCCCTCCTGGAGCGCTACGAGCGGATCACCGCCGCCTTCGGCGAACCCGACGCCGACTACGACCGGCTCATCGCCGAGCAGGGCGAGGTCCAGGAGAAGCTGGACGCCCTGGGCGGGTGGGACCTGGACGCCCGGCTGGAGCTGGCCATGGAGGCCCTGCGCTGCCCCCCCGGCGACACGCCCGTGGCCGTCCTCTCCGGCGGGGAGCTGCGCCGGGTGGCCCTCTGCCGCCTCCTCCTCCAGAAGCCCGACATCCTGCTCCTGGACGAGCCCACCAACCACCTGGACGCCGAGACGGTGGCCTGGCTGGAACGGCACCTCAAGGACTACGAGGGGACGGTCATCGCCGTCACCCACGACCGGTACTTCCTGGACAACGTGGCCGGATGGATCCTGGAGCTGGACCGGGGCCACGGCATCCCCTGGAAGGGGAACTACTCCTCCTGGCTGGAGCAGAAGGGGGAGCGGCTGCGGCAGGAGCAGAAGCAGGAGAGCGAGCGCCAGAGGACGCTCCAGCGGGAGCTGGAGTGGATCCGCATGGCCCCGAGGGCCCGCCACGCCAAGGGGAAGGCCCGCCTCAACGCCTACGAGGAGCTCCTCGGTGCCGAGCCGGAACGGCTGGCCCGGGAGCTGGAGATCTACATCCCGCCGGGGCCCCGGCTGGGTGACGTGGTGGTGGAGTTCGAGGGGGTCTCCAAGGCCTTTGGCGACCGGCTCCTCTTCGAGGACCTCTCCTTCCGCCTCCCCAAGGCCGGCATCGTGGGGGTCGTGGGCCCCAACGGCGCCGGCAAGACCACCCTCCTCAAGCTCATCACCGGCGAGGAGAAGCCCGATTCCGGTACGGTGCGGGTGGGAGAAACGGTGCGGCTGGCCCACGTGGACCAGTCGCGGTCCAGCCTCAAGGACGACCAGACGGTGGTGGAGGCCATCGCCGACGGCCTCGACACCGTCGCCCTGGGCAAGGTCCAGTTGAACGCCCGGGCCTACGCGGCGCGCTTCGCCTTCACCGGGGCCGACCAGCAGAAGAAGGTGGCCGTCCTCTCCGGGGGCGAGCGGAACCGCCTGCACCTGGCCCGGATGATCCGCATGGGGGCCAACCTCCTTCTCCTGGACGAACCCACCAACGACCTGGACGTGAACACCCTTCGGGCACTGGAGGAGGCCCTGGACCGCTTCGCCGGCTGCGCCGTGGTGGTCAGCCACGACCGGTGGTTCCTCGACCGGATCGCCACCCACATCCTGGCTTTCGAGGGGGAGAGCCGGGCGGTCTTCGTGGAAGGGAACTGGCGGGACTACGAGGAGGACCGCCGCCGGCGCCTGGGCGCCGCCGCCGACCGGCCCCGGCGCATCGCCTACCGGAAGCTCACCCGCTGACGCCTCCTCGGAGCCTGGGCCCCCTCACGGCCTCGTGTAGGTGGCGGTGGCCTCCCCGCCGTCGGGGTTGCGCACGCGGATGGAGACGGGCTGCCCCCTGGGGAAGCGGGCCTTCAGGGCATTCCCCCCCTTCACGACGAGGAGGGTGTCGCCCTTGCGCGTCACGGGGCTCCAAGGGGTCGTGTCGGAACCGAGGAAGACCGACACCCCCTCCTGGAAGTTGGTCCCGCCGATCCTCAGCTTGAAGGGGGCCGGCCCCTTGGTGACGGCGGTGATGGTGGGAGGGGTCACCGGAGGTTGGACGAGGAGGATCCCGCTTCGGGTGCAGGCCGCCGTGTCCACCGAAGCCGTGAGATGCCACGTATAGCTCCCCGGCTCCCCGTAGGCGTGGGAGACGGAGGCCCCCGGCGCCCCGCTGCCGTCTCCGAAATCCCAGTGGAAGGCCACCTCTCCCGTGCAGTGGCGGGGTGTCGCCAGGGCCGTGAAGGGAACGGCGGTGCCCGCCGCCGCCGAGGCGGGGACCGACGCGGAGCAGGAGAGGGTGCACCCCGGCGTGGCGTTGTACTGGTAGGCCCCCAGGTCCGGGGGATCGGTACGGACCAGCCCCTCCAGGTCGTCGGGGGGGACGAGGCCGCCGAGGCTCCCGATGGGGAGCCCCTGGCCGATGGCGGGGCTTCCCGCCTGGAGGTGGGCGTCCAGGCTGGCGAGGTTCCCGTCCTCGAAGAGGGGGTCCCCATCCAGGGTGTGGGGGCCCGTGGGGCTCGATACAAGGCAGTCGTGGATCAGGTTGTAGTCCACCGTCTCCGCCGTGGTGAAGTGGTAGGGGTCGCCGTCACCCACGATGTCGGTGAGCCGCGGGTAGTCGAGGTACACCACTGGGTACCCCTGGAAGAGGTCGTTGGCGAGGTAGACCCTCTCCGTGCCGTCGCAGGGGGGCTGGTCGGGGAAGTCCAGGTTGTTGCACTGGAGCTCCGCCACCGCCCACCCCTGGCTGGCGAGGGTGCTGTTGACGACGTAGGCGCTCCGCCCCCGGGGAAGGTTGATGGAGAGGCCCGCCCCGCCGGCCCGGCAGTGGTCCCCGCTGTGGAGCTCCCCCATCTCCTGGCCGAAGGGTTTCTGGAAGAAGAAGGCGCAATCGCTGGCGATGAGGCAGTTCACCAGGCGGGAGGTCCCGCCGATCTTCATCTGGTTCCCCGCGTTGCCGTAGGCCTGGGAACGGTAGACCTCCACCACGGCGTCGGGGTGGTCCACGCCGACGTACAGGAGGTCCAGCCCGTCGGAAACGTTGTACCGGAAGAGGGAGTCCTCGAGGACGAAGTGCCCTCCGGAACGGGCGAGCCCCACCCCGTCCCCGTAGCCGCCGCAGGTCTCCTGGCCCCAGCAGTGGTCGGGCTGGAGGCCGGGGTAGGTCTCGGGACAGCCGTTCCACTCCACCGTGAAGTTGCGAAGGTGGAGGGTCCCCGAATTGGAGCTGTCCTCCCCCAGGTCTCCGTCCCAGCCGGCGCCGCCGTTGCCCGCCACCCGCACCCTTTCCACCGTCCAGTCGGTGAGGCGTCCAGCGTGGACGCCGGCCCAGGCGAGTCCGTGGATGTCGAGGTCCCTCAGGGTCACGTGGGAGGAGTCGGAGGCGCGGATCCCCTCGTCGGCGTAGTCCCCGTAGGGAAAGGCGCTCCGGGGGCAGGCCACCGACGGGTTGCAGTGGGAGAGGGCGCAGGAGGAGCGGTCGGTGATCTCCAGGCAGGCGATTTCGGCGTTGGAGGTGCCGTTGAGGTCCAGGATCCACTCCGCCCGCTCGGTGCCCCAGAGCTGGGGGGGGAGGGACAACCCGAATCCCATCCCTCTCCGAGGATCCGCGTGGGGTGGCCGGGGTCCGGACCGGAGGGGAGGGGCGGGAGGTGGCAGGCCCACGGGTACTGGTCGGAACAGAGGTCGGTGGGCAGGTTGCCCTCGCCGTAACCATTGCTGTCCAAGATCGTTTTGGGCAACGGTTTTCCGCATGTTGCCCAAGC
>JBMFRA010000087.1:0-6870 GCA_049968315.1 Acidobacteriota bacterium | reverse complement strand
CGCTTGGGCAACATGCGGAAAACCGTTGCCCAAAACGATCTTGGACAGCAATGTCTTTGCATCCACCCTCCAGGTGGATTAGACTAAATCCAGGAAGCCTGCTCCGGAGGAGCCCCATGGATGGTGCCCCCGCCAACGCCCGCCGTTACCCCCGCATCCGCACCGAGAGGCCCATCCAGGTCAGCCGCCTGGATCCCGAGGGGATCCCGGGGGTCACCACCACCCGGGTGGTGGGCCTCATGGGGTGCATGTTCGTCCATCCCAGCTCCCTGGGGGCGGGAACGGTGGTGGGCCTGGAGATCGATACCGGAAGGGGCCGGATCGTCACCACCGGCCGGGTGGTCTACGAACTCTTCAAAGGCCCCGAGGCGTACGAGGTGGGGGTGGAGTTTCTCACCCTGAGCGACGAGGAGTCCCGGCTTCTGGAGGAGCTCGTGAAGGGAGAGGGCTCCCCCCCTTCGCCTTGACCCCCTTTACCTCCGCCTCCCGCCGGGGACGTCCCGGCTCCGCACCGGGGCTTCCAGCCTGAGCCGCCTTCCCAACAAGGCGTAGTTGGGGCCGGTGAGGGACCCCAGCCGCGCCACCGGCTCCCACCGCTCGGGGTCGGCGGCGTCCCCCTCTCCGTCCCAGATTCCCTCGGCGGCGTGCAGGCACAGGACGTGGAGAAGAACCAGCGTCGTCGAAGGGCCCACCTCCTCCTCCGAGCGCAGCCGGCATTCGAGCGCCACCGGCGCCGAGGCGAGGCGGGGGGGCTTCACCGCGCGCGACGGAAGGGTGGCGAGCCCCAGCCTTTCCACCTCGCTCTGCTCCGGCGGCAGGTCTTCGCCGGAGGCGTGGAGCGCCTCGAGGGAAGAGACGCCCGCCAGGTGCACCACCGCCTCCCCCGTCTCCCGGAGGTTCCGGTGGGTGTCCTTGAGGGATCCGTCCTTCCGCCGGCCGAAGGCCACCGCCAGGAGGGGCGGGCCGAAGATCCCCATGAAGGAAGAGAAGGGGGCCAGGTTGAGCAGGCCCGCGGGGCTTTCCGTGAGGATCCAGGCGATGGGCCTGGGAATCACCACGCTGGAGAGCACCCGGTAGACCTCCCGGGGTGTGGCCGATCGAAGATCGCGCGTGATCATGGGTTCGCCGCGGTTATCCATGCGTTCACCCCACATTCTCTCCTTTCGCGAATCTCCTCTCCCCTTTGCCCCCTCAATCCACCGTCAAGGTCTTGCTCAAGTTCCGGGGAAAATCGGGGTCGATGCCCCGGGCCACGCTCAGCCGGTAGCTGAGGAGCTGGAGGGGAAGGACCGCCAGGATGGGGTTCAGGAGGGGACCGGCGGCCGGCAGGGGGATGGCGGCGGCGGCGTTGGCGCTGAGGCGGTCGTTGGGCTCGGAAATGACCAGCGTGAAGGCCCCCCGGCAGGCCGACTCGTTGACGCCGCTCACGAGGAGCCCGGTGTCCTCCGGGCCGGCGACGAAGAGGACCGGAAAGCCCTCCCGGACCGCCGACAGGGGGCCGTGCTTGAACTCCGTGGAGAGCATGCCCTCGCAGTGGGCGTAGGTGATCTCCTTGATCTTGAGGGCCCCCTCCAGGGCGATGGGGTAGGTGAGGCCGTAGCCCAGGCAGTAGTAGTCCTCCCAAGGCAGGAGCCGCTCCACGGCGGCCTCCACGGCCTCCTCCGACTGGGCGAGGGTCCTTTCGAGGAGACCCGGAAGGGGGGCGAGGGCGGCGGGGTCGTGGCCCCCCGCCACCATCGCCACGTGGAGGAAGGCGATGAGGGTGTTCACGAAGGTCTTGGTGGCGGGAACGCTGATCTCGTACCCGCAGGCCAGGGGGAGGTAGCGGTCGGAGACGTTCATCAGGGTGGAGCCGATGACGTTGACGAAGCTGAGGATCTGGGCCCCCTTGGCCCTGGCGGCCTCCATGGCGTTGAGCACGTCCTTGGTCTCGCCGCTCTGGCTCACGCAGAGGACCACGTCCTCGGGGCCGAGGGTGGGGGCGTACTGCGGGAGGAACTGGGGCGCCAGGACCGGAACCGCCGGTCTCCCCGCCAGGCGGGCGAGGACCACCGCCCCCAAAAGGCATGCGTGGTAACTGGTGCCGCACCCCACGAGGTACAGGTGGCGGGCCGCCTTCACCCTCCGCGCGAAGGGAAGGACGTGGGGAGAGGCGTTCAGCAGGTGGAGGAGCTCCGACGCCACCTTGGGCTGTTCGTGGATCTCCTTGAGCATGAAGTGGGGGAACCCTCCCTTCTCCGCCCCTTCCATGGATTCGGCGACCTCTTCCGGCGCCCGCTGGACCTCCGCCCCCGTGGCCACCGAATAGAGGCGGATCCCCTCCGGCGTTAGCTCCACGATCTCGCCGTCCTCCACCCGCACGACCTTCCGGGTGAGCGGCAGGAGGCAGGGAAGGTCGGACCCCACGCAGGTGTAGCCCTCCCCCAGCCCCGCCACCAGACCCGATCCCTTCTTCACCGCCCAGATCCGCCTTTCGCCGCGTTTGGCCACCAGGAAGGCGAAGTCCCCCTGCAGGTCCCCGGCGGCGGCCCTCAAGGCTTCCACCCAAGGAAGGCCCCGCTTGAGGTGGCGCTCCACGGCGTGGACGCACGATTCGCCGTCGTTGGTGGAGCGGACGGTGAGGCCCTCCTCCAAGAAGCGGGCCCTCAGCTCCACGTTGTTGACGACGTTGCCGTTGTGGGCCCCCACCAGGTCGCCGCCGCTGTCGAGGTGGGGCTGGGCGTTGGCCTGGGAGGGGGCGCCGAAGGTCGCCCAGCGGAGCTGGACCATCCCCACCTCGCCCCGCATGGCGCCGACGCGGTAGCGCTCGGCCACCTCGTCCACCTTTCCCACGTCCTTGCGAAGGTCCACGGGGCGGTCTCCCGAGAGGACGGCAAAGCCCACCGAATCGTACCCGCGGTAGGAGAGCCGCTTGCCGGCCTCCCGGAGGAGACCCCCCAGCTCCCGCTCCCCCTCCGTCACGAACCCGAAGATTCCGCACATGTCTTCTCTCCTGCACCGGCCGCGAACCCCGGTTTTCCCTGGATTCCCCCGCCGAAGTCCGCTATTGTATCGCAGGGGACACCCCGAGGAGGCAGACCTTGACCGATACCCGAGAACGGCGGAAGGATCCCCCCCGGCCCGGAGGAGGCTCGCGAAAGCTCGTGGGGGCCCACGTGAGCATCGCCGGGGGCGTGGAGCAGGCCCCCCTCAACGCCGCGGCCATCGGGGCGCGGACCTTCGCCCTCTTCGTCAAGAACCAGCGGCAGTGGACGGCCCCGCCCCTCTCGGGGGACCAGGCGGGGGCCTTCCGCGCCCGCTGCGCCGAGAAGGGCTTCGACCTCTCCACCCTCCTGCCCCACGACGGGTACCTGATCAACCTGGGCAACCCCGACCCCGAGGGTCTCCGCCGCTCCCGGGAGGCCTTCCTGGACGAGATGCGCCGCTGCGAGGCCCTGGGCCTCCGCCTCCTCAACTTCCACCCCGGCAGCCACCTGAAGAAGACCGACCCCGAAACCTGCCTCAAGACCATCGCCCAATCGGTGAGGCTGGCCCTCTCGGAAACCTCCTCCGTGGAGGCGGTCTTCGAGTGCACCGCCGGCCAGGGGGGCTACCTCGGCAGCACCTTCGAGGAGCTGGCCCGGCTTTTGGAGCTGACCGGAATGCCCGAGCGGACCGGAGTCTGCCTGGACACCTGCCACCTCTACGCCGCCGGCTACGACATCGCCACGGCGGAGGGCTTCCGGAAGGTCCTGGAGGAATTCGACCGCCTGGTCGGAATGGAGCGGCTCCGGGGCTGGCACCTCAACGACTGCAAGGGAAAGCTGGGAAGCCACCTCGACCGCCACGCCCCCCTGGGGGAGGGGGAGCTGGGCCTGGAGCCCTTCGGCCTCCTGATGAACGACCCCCGCTTCGACGGGATACCCCTGATCCTCGAAACTCCCGAGGAAGACCGCTGGGAGCGCGAGATCGCACTCCTTTACAGCCTGGAGAGGTCGTAGCCCCGCACCCCCGGGGCTGCGCCGGGGAGGGCCGGCTTCCACCGCCCGCTATTCGAGGTAGGTGTAGCCTTCCAGGCCGTCTTCCAGGAAGCGCTTGATCCGGGCCGATTCCTTGATGGAGATCCGCCGCTTCTCGATCCCCTCCTCCACGGAGGCCCGGATGGCGTTCATGATGTCCCGCTTCTGGTACTGCATGTAGGAGAGGACGTCCCGAACGCGGTCTCCCTCGATGGTCTTGTCGATCCGGTACTTGTTCCGGCCGGTGACGGAGACGTGGACGGTGTTGGTGTCGCCGAAGAGGTTGTGGAGGTCGCCCAGGGCCTCCTGGTAGGCTCCCACGAGGAAGACGCCCAGGTAGTAAGGCTTTCCCGGTTCCAAGGGGTGGAGGTCGATGGTGTTCCGGACGTCGTGGAGGTCCACGAACTGGTCCACCTTTCCGTCGGAATCGCAGGTGATGTCGGCGATGGTGGCCTTGCGGGCGGGGCGCTCCCGGAGGCGGTGGATGGGGCAGATGGGAAAGAGCTGCTTGACGGCCCAGTGGTCGGGAAGGCTCTGGAAGACCGAGAGGTTGCCGTAGTAGGTGTCGCTGATGAAGCGGTCCAGGTGCTCCAGCTCGTCGGGGACGTAGTCGAGGGTGTGGATGATCTTGGCGATCTTGTAGCAGATGGCCCAGAAGAGCCGCTCCACGAGGGCGCGGTGGTTCAGGGACATCATGCCGACGTTGAAGAGGGTGAGGGTCTCGTCGCGGATCTGGAGGGCGTCGTGGTAGGACTCCTGGAAGTTTTTCACCGAGAGGCCCTTGAGGACCTCCGCCAGGTTGGCGACGGACTCGGGGGCGTCCTCGGGGATCTCCAGCGTCACCTCCTCGGAGATGAGCTCGCTGGAGCCCAGGACGTTGAAGACCAGCACCGAATGGTAGGCCACCAGCGCCCGCCCGCTCTCGGAGATGATGTGGGGGTGCTCGATCCCCTGCTCGGCGCAGATCTCGGCGAGGGCCGAGACGACGTCGCTGGCGTACTCCTCCATGGAGTAGTTGGCGCTGGAGGAGAAGTTGGTCTTGCTCCCGTCGTAGTCCACCGCCAGGCCGCCCCCCACGTCGAAGTAGGAGATGGGGACGCCCATGCGGACCAGTTCGGCGAAGATGCGGCTCGACTCCCGCATGGCCTCCTTGATGCTCTGGATGCTGGTGATCTGGGAACCCAGGTGGAAATGGAGGAGTTGGAGGCGGTCGGCCATGCCCGCGGCCTTCAGCTTCTCCACGGCGTCCAGGATCTCGGCGGGGAACAGGCCGAACTTGGACTTGTCGCCGCCGGAGCTCTCCCACTTGCCCCGTCCCCGGGCGGAGAGCTTGGCCCTCACCCCGATGAAGGGTTTGACCCGGAGGCGCCGGGCCCACTTGAGGACCAGGTCCAGCTCCGAGGGCTTTTCGACGACGACGAAGACCTTGCGGCCCAGCTTGGTGGCCCAGAGGGCCATCTCCACGTACTCGTCGTCCTTGTAGCCGTTGCAGACCACCGGGGCGCTGGTGTTGTCCAGGGAGGCGAGGACGATGAGGAGCTCGGCCTTGGTCCCCGCCTCCAGGCCGAAGTTCCACTCCCGCCCGAACTCGACGATGTCCTCCACCACCTGGCGGTTCTGGTTGACCTTCACGGGGTAGACGCCGAAGTAGCGGCCCTTGTAGCCGTACTCGGCGATGGCCTTTTCGAAGGCCCCCTGCAGCTCCTCGATGCGCTTCCGGAGGATGTCGGTGAAGCGGATGAGGAGCGGCGGGCTGATGCCCCGGTCGGTCAGCGCGTCCACCAACGTCTTGATGTCCAGGGACCGTTTCTGGTTCTTCTCCGGCAGGACGACGATGTTGCCCTTGTCGTTGATTTCGAAGAAGCCCTTGCCCCATTCGGGGATGTTGTAGAGTTCCCGCGACTCTTCGATGGACCACTTGGGGAGGGTGGTCTGGTCCTTCAGCTTGATGCGCTGCACCATGGCCTCACCTCCTCCCCGGAAGGGGTGAAGGCCGATGGGGGGAGGCTGCCCCCCCCGCCGTCCTGCGGGCACTGGGCGCCGTGGAGCGCCGGAAAGGGAAGGAACGGCGCCGGAGGATCACTCCGCGCCACCGTCGTCGTCTTCGGGGGCCTTCACGGCGATGTTGTCCCCGCGGAAGTTGTCGTAGTCGTCGTCGAACTCGTCGTAGTCGTCGAAGCGGTACTTCTCGTCGAGGCGGCGCTTGAGGCCCTTGGGGGCCTTCTCGGCCTTCTCCCACTTCTTCTTGGCCGGAGAGCCGAAGGTGCGCCCGCCGGGGCCCTTGCCGCGCCGGGCCTCCGCCTCTCCGTCGGCGGGGGGTGCCCAGGGGGCCGGCCTCGGCCCCGCCGGCCGCGGCGAAAAGCCCCCGGGCCGTGTGGCGCCGGGTTCGCGGGGGCGCGGCGGCGCCGAGGCGTCCTTGGCCCTGGCCTCGTTGATGGTCAGCGGGCGGTTTCGGAGGGGCTGGTCGTGCAGGCGGCGGATGGCCTCTTCGGCCTTCTCCCGCTCGGCGAATTCGACGAAGGCGAATCCCCGGAGCCTTCCCGTTTCCCGGTCCACCGGAAGGTAGACGTAGGAGAGGGGGCCCACCACGGCGAAGTGCTGGCGGAGCTCCTCCTCGGTGACGTCGTAGGGAAGGTTCCCGACAAACAACCGGACCGGCATCGTTCCTCCTCTTGGCCGCAGGCCTCGGCCTCTCGTACTCCTCGGCTCCCGCCGTTTCAAGGGGGGAGTGTACCAAAACGGGGGGCGCCGTCAATCCACCGCTCGCCACTCCGCGAGCATCCGGGCCCGCCGGCAGGCCTCTTCGAGATCTTGTGCCAACAGGGGGTCCCGCCGGGAGGCCGCCTCGAGGGACTCGGCGGCGGCCGCCGCC
>JBMFRA010000086.1:0-7063 GCA_049968315.1 Acidobacteriota bacterium | reverse complement strand
CGTCCCGCCTTCTCTTGCGGGCGGATGGCCGGATGATTTTGGACAGGTGTGATCCAAGACCTGGAAATCTGCGTCACCTACCAGGGCTGCACGGCCTACGCCCGGGGCCTCAGCCAGTGCGGGAGCCCCTGCGGCCTCACCTGCCAGGCCTCCGCACCCGCCACGGGGTACACGGGGGTGCCCGCGGCCTTCTACGGCCAGGCCGTTCCCACCTGCGGAGCGGGAAGCCCGGGCTACGAGTGGGACTTCGGCGACGGCTCCACGGGGACGGGCCCCACCGCCAGTCACGCCTGGGCGGCCAAGGGCACCTACACCGTCACCCTCACCGTCACCGACGGCCTCGGCCAGACGGCCACCGCCACCCACAGCCTCCGCGTCGTGGACCCGCCAGTGGTCACCTCTCTGGTGAAGAAGTCCCCGCCCTTCAAGATCGTGGTCAACGGCTCCAACCTCCAATCCGGCATCCAGGTCTTCATCAACGGGACCCTCTGGAGCAGCGTGGTCTACAAGAGCACCGCCAAGATCGTCCTCACCGGCTCCACGCTGAAGACCGCCGTGCCCAGAGGAACGCCCACCACCTTCCGCTTCGTCAACCCCGACGGGGGGGAGGCCACCCTGGTGTGGCAGTGGTGAAGGCCCTCCCCAAGGGAGACCACGGGGGCCCCTCCGGGGGCCCCCCTTTGTATAGGCTTTTCTCCCCTTCCGCCGGTTGCCCGGCCCGGGGCCCCGTGCTACCTTTTCCCCCGCGGGAGGCGCCATGCGCCTAGCCATGGTTCAGCTCGGGTGCCCCAAAAACTGGGTGGACGGGGAGTGGATGCTGGGACAGCTCCAGCAGGCCGGCCACGAGGTGTCGGGGGACCTGGACGCCGAGACGGTCATCGTCAACACCTGCGGCTTCATCGACGCCGCCAAGGAGGAGTCCATCCGGGCCATCCTGGAGGTGGCGGAGCGGAAGAAGGGTGGCCGGGTCCGGCGGCTGTTGGTGGCCGGCTGCCTCGTGGAGCGGTACAAGGAAGAACTCCGGAAGGCCATCCCCGAAATCGACGGCTTCATTCCTCTGGGGGCCGTGGGCCAGGTGGCCCGTCTCCTCACGGAAGAGCACCCCGACGGGCCCGTGGGGGAGGAGATGCCCCTCTACGACGGCCTCTCTCCCCGGATCCTCGCCACACCGCCGCACCTCGCCTACGTGAAGATCGCCGAGGGCTGCGACAACCCCTGCTCCTTCTGCCCCATCCCCTCCTTCCGCGGCGCCTTCCGGAGCCGGCCCCTGGACGGCGTGGTGGCGGAGGTGCAGTTGCTGGCCCAGCGGGGGGTGAAGGAGGTGGTCCTGGTGGCCCAGGACACCACCGACTACGGCCGGGACCTGGGGTTGAAGAACGGGCTGGCCCTGCTCCTCCACCGGCTGGAGAAGGAGACGGAGGTCCCCTGGATCCGTTTTCTCTACGCCTACCCCAACCACCTCCACACCCCGCTGCTGGAGGCCATGGCCCGCTGTTCCCGGGTGGTGCCCTACCTGGACCTTCCCCTCCAGCACGCCCACCCCGACATCCTGAGGGCCATGAAGCGGGGGGGAAGCGGGGAGGGGTTCCTCAGGCTTCTCGAAAGGGCCCGGAAGACGGTGCCGGGACTCGCCGTGCGCTCCACCTTCATCGTGGGCTTCCCCGGCGAGCGCCGGGAGCACTTCCAGCACCTCCTCCACTTCCTGCGGGAGGCGCGCCTGGACCACGCGGGGGTCTTCACCTACTCCCGGGAGGAGGGGACGGGGGCCCACCGGCTGGGCGACCCCGTGGACCCGAGGACCAAGCGGAGGCGGCAGGAGCGCCTTCTCGAAGTCCAGCAGGAGGTCTCCTTCGAGAAGAACCGGGAGCGGGTGGGGACTACCGCCACCGTCCTCGTGGAGGGGGCTGCGGAGGAGACGGAGCACCTCTTGGAGGGCCGCCTGGCGACCCAGGCCCCCGACGTGGACGGCCGGGTGCTGATCAACGACGGGTTCGCCCCGCCGGGGACTTTCGCCAAGGTACGCATCACCGAGGCCCACCCCTACGACCTGGTGGGAGGGATCCTTGGCCCCGCGTGAGCGAAGGCCCCTGAAGAACGGCCCCCTCTGGGCCCAGGCGGCGGCCACGGTGCTGGGGCTGGGCTACACCCCGCTCATGCCGGGAACGGTGGGGGCCGCCGTAGGGATCTTCCTCTACCTGCCAGCCTTTCTGCTGCCCCCCCGGACGGGGTGGATCCTCTCCCTCGGGGAGATCGTCCTCCTCGCGGCCCTGGCCTTCCTGGCCGTCCCCAAGGTCCTGGCCGCCTCGGGAGAGCGGGACCCCTCCTTCGTCATCCTCGACGAGGTCGCCGGCATGTTGGCGGCCCTGGCCTTCCTCGACCCCGAGTTCCCCTACCTCCTCATCGCCTTCGTCCTCTTCCGCCTTCTGGACATCTTCAAGCCCTTTCCCATCTCCGCCCTGGAGAACCTTCCCGGCACCCTGGGCGTGCTGGCCGACGACCTCCTGGCCGGAGCCCTGGCCGGCATCCTGACCATCGTGGTGACGAGGTTCGCATGATCCTGTTAAAAGACTTGGACCGCATCCCTCCCCTCACCGCCCCGGTGATCCTCACCATCGGGAACTTCGACGGCCTCCACCGGGGCCACAAACGGATCCTGCGAAAGGTCATCTCCCGGGCCCGGGAGGAGGGGGGGACCAGCGTGGTGGTGACCTTCGAACCCCACCCCCTCAAGGTCCTCTACCCCGAACGGGCGCCCCAGCTCATCCAGACCCTCTCCCAGAAGAGGGACATCCTGGCCCACCTCGGCATCCAGGTCCTCCTGGAGGTCCCCTTCACCGCGGAGTTCGGCCGCCTCCCCGCCGACGCCTTCGTCCGCCTCCTCTGCGAGAGGCTGGCGCCCCAGGAGATCTACATCGGCGACGACTTCCGCTTCGGCTTCCAGCGGGCCGGCGACATCACCTTCCTGAAATCCCTGGCCTCGGAGCTGGGGTACGAGGCCCACGCCTTCGCCAAGCTCAAGGTGGACGGGGTGGAGGTCTCCTCCAGCACCATCCGCCGCCTCCTCCTCGAAGGAGAGATGGAGAGGGCCGTCCGGCTCCTGGGCCGGCCCTACATCATCGAGGGGGTGGTGGCCCACGGCGACGGCCGCGGGAAAGAGCTGGGCTACCCCACCGCCAACCTCTCCATCGAGAACGAGCTGATCCCCGCCCGCGGCGTCTACGTCGTCGCCGTGGACGACGGCGATCCGCTCCTCCGGCCCGCCGTGGCCAACCTGGGGGTGCGCCCCACCTTCGGGGAAGGGGAGGTCACGGTGGAGGTCCACATCCTGGAGGGGGGCGGAGACCTCTACGGGCGGCGGATCCGCTGCCTCTTCTTTCAGTTTCTCCGGCCCGAAAGGAAGTTCCCCTCCCCAGGGGCTCTCAAGGCCCAGATCGCCGAAGACGTGGAGCGGGCCAAGGCGTACTTCGCGGACCTTCCTCTCGCCCGCCGAATGTTCTACTAGCCGGCCCGCTGGCGGTCCTTCACGAAAAAAAGGCGCGGGACCTGGGCCCCGCGCCTTTGGTGGTCCAGAGAGAGCCCCGCCCCTACTCGGGGATCAGGCTCCCGCAGGGGGGGTTGTTGGTGGTGTTGGTGTCGGCCAGGCTGTTGTAACCCCCCGTCTCCGAGTTGCTCCAATACCCCCGCGCGCGCTTGCGCCGCACGTCGTAGGTGGCGTAGATGTAGTTCGGGTCTTCGGGCAGCGTCCAGAAGGCCGTCCCCCCGTTGGCCACCACCCCCGTCCCCGTGAAGACCGTCCCGTTGGCGTTGGTCCACTGGTAGGCCCCGTTGGAACGCTGGATGCACAGCTCCGCCCGGCCCCGGTCGTCCCGAAAGGTCAGGTCCGGGGTGAAGGGGTTACAGGTTGGGGAGGAGTACAGGAACGAGACGGCGTTGTGGAAGACCAGGGGAACGTCTCCCGCATATCGATAGTAGGTCCCCGGGTAGGAGTTGACCGCCACCACGCACCCTTTGGTGGCCACGAAGGGCTGGCCGTCGCTCCAGCTCGCCACCAGGGTGGCCCCCGGTTCGGGTATGGTACTGGTGTAGTAGTAGTCGCTGGCGGAGATCACCCCCGCCATGATGGGGTGGCCGGCGTCGTAGGTGCCAAGGGTGTGGGTGCCGTAGCCGACGCTCCCAAGAAGGAGCGGGCTGTAGCCCCCGGTCATGAGGCGGCCGGAAATCCCCCAGTAGCTGTCGCAGGAGAAGACGGCCAGGATGACCCTTCCCCCGGCGTCCACGTAGTCCGCGAGGACGTCGCCCAGGCCGGCCGGGTTGGTGGGGAGGTAGTTCGTCCACACGACGACGACGTTGTAGGGCTGGAGCTGGGAAAGGGTCGGCGTGGCGGAGCGGGTGTCGAAGACGTCCACCGTGCCGACGTCGGGGTAACTCAGAAGCTCGGAGCGCAGGGGCTCCCCGCCGCCGTCGTCGGCCATGGCCAGAAGGACCTGGATGGGGCCGCCGGCTAAAAGCCCCGGGGCTTGGCTCTCCTCCTGGCGGAGAGGAGAGGGGGGCTTGGGGCCGGCGAAGGTGGCCGCCGGCACGAAGGCGAGGACGTCCCCCGCCGGGGCGGCCTCGGCGGCCGGGATGCCCCCGACCTCTCCGACGGTTTTCGCGAAACCGGGCACCGCCGCGGCGGCCAAGAAGCACAACAGGGTCCATGCACGCGCATTCCGTCCTATCATGGTTTTCTCCTAGGGAAAACGACGCCGGGCAGCCGTCACGAGCAAGTATGAAACTATTTTCACACCGCCCGACTAGGATAACAGCACCCGGGGAGCCTTATTTCTTTCCGATTTCTCCCCCCCCAAAAAAAGGGGCGCGGGGGAACTTCCCAGCGCCCCTTTGGAACGCCTGTTGCCCCGCCTACGGGCAGGGCCCGTTGTCCGTCGTGTTCGTGTCCACGATGGTGCTGTACAGCCCTGAGCCTGAGTTGCTCATGTACGCCCGGGCGCGCTTGCGCCGCACGTCGTAGGTGGCGTAGATGTACACCGGGTCCGAAGGCAGCGTCCAAAAGGCCGTTCCGCCGTTGGAGACCACCCCCATCCCCTCGTACACCGCACCGGGCGGCGTCAGCACCGTCCACTTGTACGACCCCGTCACCGTGTCGATGCACAGGTCCGACCGCCCGTAGTTGTCGTGCAAGTGCAGCCCATAGTTCGGCGCCGGGGCCACCGTGTAGCTCTCGCTCCCCGTGCAGCCGCTGGCGTCCGTCACCTCGATGGTGAAGTCGTAGCTCCCCACCCAAGAAGGCGTCCCTGACAGCGTGGCCGTGGAAGCGTCCCAGGTCATCCCCGGGGGGATGCTCCCCGTCAGAACAAAGGTGTACGGCGCCGTGCCCCCCGACGCCCCGAAGGTCACGCTGTAGAAAACCCCCCGCTGCATCGCCGGAAGCGGCGGCGCCGGCGTCACCGTGATGGTCGGGCAGCCCGCGGCGCAGGTGTAGAGGATGAAGGGGAAGCCCTGCGGGGTGCTCGTGCCCGAATCCAACGCGGGTGCCCAAGAAGAGGTGTACTGCAGGGCGTTGCCGGTGGTGGTCTGGCCGAGGATGGTGATGGGGGGCGCCCAGGGGCCGCTGTAGCTGTTCGAACCGTCGGTGGTCCACTCGATCCAGTAGGTCCCGGCGGGGAGGGAGACCCCGGCGGAGCAGAGGTTCTTCATGACGTACCGGGTGTTGGCGCAGGTCGAGGTTTCCGAATCCCGCTGGATGTGGGCGTACTCGGTGGAGAGGAGGCGGTTGGTGGTGAGGTCGCCGAAGACCACGGAACTTCCGGGGTCGTCGGGGGGGCCGTCCCAGATCCGGTAGTAGACCCCCGTGATGGTGGAGGTGGTACCGGCCCCCGTCTGGTAGGCGAAGAAGGCCACCTGGTCGATCTGGGCCGGGGCGGTGAGGGTGAAGTCGTCGGCGATGCGGTAGCCGTTGGCAAATTGGTGGCCAAAGCCCAGGATGCTCATACCGAGGCTACTATACTGCATGCGGCTGGCGTCGTCGGCCCCGCAGGCGGCGCTATGGGTCACCAGGGGGCCGTTGTCGTAGAGGGTGGTGCAGGTCCCCACCTCGCCCTCAATCCGGAAGGCCATGTCCTGCTGGGCCACGCCGATCACCGACCAGTCCTGAAGGCCCGTTCCATACCCAAAACCGCCGCCGGGGTTGATGAACTGGGTGTGGGCGCCGTTGGTGGTGTCGGCGGGCTGGCGGCCGTACTGCCCAAAGGTCCCGAAATCCATCTCCGGCCAGAAGCAGAGCCACCAGGTCCCCGGCGGAAGGGCCACCGGGGCGCTGAGGGTGAGCAGGGTGTCGCTGGGCATGCCGCCGCTGCCGTTGGTAATCGTCACCTGGGAATCGGAAGGGGGAAGGCTCAGGCTCCAGAACGGGGCGTTGCCGCCCCCGGGCCAGCCATCGGGCTGGCCCGAGCCGTCGTCGGCGTAGATCGCCCAGTTCAGGGAGGCGGCGTTGGAAAGGGTGGTGAAGCCGGTCCAACCATTACCGGGGACAAAGATCGCCGTGAGGCTCCAGGGCATCGTGTTGGCGAAGTCGTCCAACAGGAAGGAGGAATAGGCGGGGTAGTCGGAGAAGTCCTGGTCCACGTAAGCGTCCTGATTGACGGAAGAGAGGGTCTGGTTCCAGAGGACGATGGGGGCGTAGGAGACCTCCGGCCGCTGGAGGGGCGCCTTTACCTCCCCCTTGTCCACCAGCTCCACCGCCTGGTTCCCCGTGGGGGCTTCAGGGGGCTTGGTAAACCCCTTGCCCGAGGAGACGGTGGGTACGGCGGGGGCCGACGCCCAACAGAGGCCTGCGGCCAGCAGGCTTACGACCGCCATTCCGGCTTTTCGCATACTCGGCATCTTTCCCTCCCTGTGGAAAACAGCCGCTTCGGTGTTGGAGCGAGGTGCATACCTAATATCCACCCTTTTTCCTCGAAATGCAAGGCCCGCCCCCCTTTTTTTCTGCCAAGTGTGACCTTGCACACAAAAAGGGCGCGGGGCAGAGGCCCCGCGCCCCTCGAGGGAGAGCCCCGGTGCCCTT
>JBMFRA010000085.1:0-7142 GCA_049968315.1 Acidobacteriota bacterium | reverse complement strand
GAGCGCCCTATATTTTCCAAAATCGCAGGAGGGGTGGCCATGGGCAAGAAGGGGATTCTACGGGTAGCCTTTGTGTTTCTAGTGCTTGCACTTGCGGCGGCACCCCCCTTTTGGGGGGCGGGCCCCTGCGGTACGGACTGGGGGTGGGCCAACCCGCGCCCCCAGGGAAACGACCTCTACGGAATAGCCACCGACGGCACCACGGTCCTCGCCGTGGGAAGCCACGGAACCGTCGTCCGCCGTTCCGGTTCCAACTACACGGTGCACGACGTGGGCCACCCCTACCTCCTCTTCTCCGCAACGTACGGAGCGGGAAAGTGGGTGGCGGCGGGCGTAAACCCCGCCACCCACACCCCCGTGGTCACCACCAGCGCCGACGGAATCCAATGGACCACCCGCCTGGCCGGCGGCGTGGGTGCCCTCTTCGGCCTGGTTCGGGGGGACACCCTCTTCGTGGCCGTGGGGTACAACGAGTCCGCCAACCAGGACCTCGTTCTCACCAGCCCCGACGGCTACGGGTGGAGCCTGAGGGACACCGGGACGGGCCACGTCCTCACGTCGGTGGCCTTCGGCGCCGGGCGTTTCGTCGCCACGTCGGAGAGGGGCGTCTTCCTCACGAGCACCGACGGAGTCTCCTGGAGCAAGGCCACCTCCTTCCCCGGCGCGGAGTTCACCGGCATCACCTACGCAGCGGGCAAATTTGTAGCGGTGGGGCACGATTACGAGGGCGGGCACGCCCTCTTCGCCTCCAGCTCCGACGGCCTCACTTGGACACCGGCCTTCGCCTCTCCGGACACCAACCTCCGCACCGTGTGCTACGGGGGCGGGCAGTTCCTCGCCGCCGGCTTTGACGTGTATACCAACCTATCCCGCTGCTTCGGCAGCCCCGACGGGACCACCTGGAACCTTCTGGGGGAAATACCCGATGGCTGGACCCTGGCGGGTACCTACGGCCAAGGGATGTACCACCTCGTGGGAGGCGGAGGGCTCCTCCTTTGGAGTGGCGACGGAGCCACTTGGGCCAAGGCTTCCACCGGCGCGGCCTGGGGCTGGTACGACGTGGCCGAGGGCGCCGGGCTATTCCTGGCCGTGGGGGAAGGCGGGTGGCTCTCCAAGAGCCTAACCGGTGAGGTCTGGTCCTCCCAGCCCTTCACCGACGGGGTCCACCTTCATGCCGTCGCCTACGGGAACGGCCGCTTCGTTGCGGTGGGGGACGGCGGGGATGTGAAGCACTCCTCCGACAGCGCCACCTGGTACTACGGCCTCTCGGGAACGACGGAGAACCTCCTGGACGTGGCCTGCAACGGACACACCTTCGTGGCGGTGGGGACCCACGGAACCCTGCTCTTCTCCGAGACGGGGGAGAGTTGGACACCCCTGGCCTCCCCCACGACCCACCACGTCAACGGAATCGCATCCGGCCAGGGCTTCTTCGTCGCCGTCACCGACGGGGGGGAGTCCATTCTCATCGGTCCCGGCACCCCGATCCTCTTCCCCACGGGATCCACCGCCCCCCTGTCCGCCGTGGCCTACGGGGCGGGCCGGTACGTCGCCGTGGGGCCGGGGGGCCGGATCACCACCCTGGACGACAGCGGATCGGCATGGGTCGAGCGTTCTTCCGGAGTCACCGATGACCTCACCGCCGTGGCTTACGCCAGCGGGACCTTCGTGGCCACCGCCTGGAGCATCGACCGCCAGGAATCGCTCCTGCTCACCAGCACCGACGGGATCCGCTGGACCGTTCACGACCCCGGCGTGGGCCACCCCCTCTTCGGCGCCGGAGGAGGACGGGGGCTCCTCCTGGCCCTCGGCACGGGGGGTACGATCCTGAAGAGCGCCTGCCCGCCTTCCCTGTGGTCCCTCTCCCCCTCCCGCGGTTCGGTGGCGGGAGGGAACACGGTCGTCCTCGAGGGAACGGGCCTTCAGGGCGCGGACACCGTGACCTTCGACGGCCTCCCCGTCTCCTTCGCCGAGACCGCCGCCGGTCGGCTGGAGGCGCTGGCCCCGGCCCACGCCGAAGGGCAGGTCACGGTACTGGTTCACAACCTGGGAGGCTGGAGCGACCCCTTGACCTACACCTACGTCCAGCCGCCGGTCATCACCTCCGTGGTGAAGAAGACCAACCCCTTCCGGCTGGTCGTCAACGGCTCCAATTTCAAGAACCCCTGCACCGTCTACGCGGGGGGAACGGCCGTCCCCACCACCACCTTCAAGAGTTCCGTCAAGGTCGTCGCCAAGGGGAGCACCCTCAAGTCTCTCTTTCCGAAGGGGATCCCCGTGGAGGTCACCGCCGTCAACGACGCCGACGGCGTCCCTTCCTCCCCCTACCTCTTCTCCCGGTGAGCCTTCTCCCGCGGCCTTCGGGGGGGCCTCCCGGCCCCCCCTTTTCCGTTTTCGGGTATAGTGGGGAAGGGAGGACACCGGTGGCGGCAGGCGGAAAGACGGCGCTGGTCGGCCTCGGCCGGGAGGGCATCTCCGCCCTCTGCGACGGGCTCGGCCTCAAGCCTTTCCAGGTGGCGGAGGCCTACCGCTGGATCTACGGCCGGAGGAACCTCGACCCCCTCACCTGGTCCAACCTGCCGGCGCGGGCCCGGAAGGTCCTCGCCGAGAAGACCGTGCCCGGTCTGCCAGAGGTGGCGGGGGAACAGCGCTCCCTGGACGGGACGCGGAAGTTCCTTTTGAGGCTGGCGGACGGCCAGTCCATCGAGGCGGTCTACCTTCCCGATGGAGAGCGCCGCACCGTCTGCGTCTCCTCCCAGGTGGGGTGCGCCATGGGGTGCACCTTCTGCATGACGGCCCGGTTGGGGTTTCTCCGCAACCTGACGGTGGGGGAGATCCTCTCCCAGTTCTTCCTGCTGGAGCGGGAGACCGACCTTGCGGGGCGCCCCTACAACGTCGTTTTCATGGGAATGGGGGAGCCCCTGGCCAACCGCTCCAACCTGGAGGCGGCCCTGGCCATCCTGGAAGACCCGGAGGGCATGGCCGTCTCCTGGCGCCGCATCACCGTCTCCACCTCCGGTCTGGCCGACGCCCTGGAGGCCTTCGCCCGGAGCCCCGCCTGCCCCCGCCTCTCCCTCTCCCTCAACGCCGCCGACGACGCCCTTCGGACGCGCCTCATGCCGATCAACCGCCGTTTCCCCCTCAAGCGCCTGCGGGAGGCCCTCCAGCGCCTCTCCACGCGGGAGCGGGAGCGGATCTCCCTCGAGTACGTCCTGTTGGCCGGCGTCAACGACGGCGAGGAGGAGGCCCGCAGGGTGGCCCGCTTCGCCCGGGGGCTCAAGGTGAAGGTGAACCTCATCCCCTACAACGGAGGGCCCGGCGCCCCCTTCGGGCGGAGCGATCGTGAGACGGTGCGGCGCTTTCAGGCGGTGCTCCTTTCCGAGGGAATCGCCACCAGCATCCGGAAGAGCCGGGGGGAGGACATCGCGGCCGCCTGCGGCCAACTGGCCCGCAGGGGTTGGGCCTCGGAGGCCCCGCCATGATCCGCGGGCCTGCTCTGTGTGGCCTCTTCCTCATCGCCGCGGCCCTGGCCGCCGCCGCCCAGATCCGACTGGAGCGGGACGCCAACGGGCGGGTGGTGGTCACCAACAAGGGATCCAAGGCCGCCGCCCGGCTGGAGGGGGCCCCCTCGGCCCCGCCCCTTCCCGCCCTCTCCCCCAGGCTCCGGGAGGAGATCCGCCGGAAGCTCCGGGAGGCCTGCCGGGAGAAGAACCTCGACTACGGGCTGGTGGCGGCCCTGGTCCAGGCCGAATCGGACTTCCGCCCCAACGTCCTCTCCAAGAAGGGGGCCATCGGACTCATGCAGCTCATGCCCGACACGGCAAGACGCTTCGGCTGCCAGGACCCCTGGGACTTGGAGGAGAACATCCGGGGAGGAACCGCCTACCTGGCCCACCTCCACGACCTCTTCGGGGGGGAGATCCCCTTGGTCCTCGCCGGTTACAACGCCGGGGAGGAGGCGGTGCGCAAGTACGGAAACCGCATCCCTCCCTACGCCGAAACGGTGCGGTACGTCTTCCGCATCCTGGAGGACCTGGGGAGGCCGGCCCTCACGGCACGGGCCAAGGCCCTCCTGGCCAGCCCCGGAGACTACGACCGCTTCTACGTCCCGGCGCGGAACGCCAAGCCGGTGTACCGGCTTCTCTACATGCACCTGGACGCCAAGGGGGTCCGCCACATCACCGACTACCCGCCCTCGGGCGTGGAGTCGACCCCCATCGTCTTCAAGGACGAGTGAGGGGGCCATGGCTCCCGGTCCTCCTCCCACCGGCCTCCCCTCCTCCGCCCTTCCCCTGCCCTTCCGGCCCTCCCCCGCCGACCCCATCCACTGGCTCTCCAAAGACCTGCGGGCCCTCTTCGGCGGCAGGGTCTCCAAGGCCTGCCTGGACGGCGGGTTCTCCTGTCCCAACCGGGACGGGACCCGGGGGCTGGGGGGCTGCGCCTGGTGCGACTCCGGGGGGGCCGGGCCCGACGACCTCCGGCCGGGGGAAGGTTGGGAGGCCCGCCTCGAGCGCCTGGCGGAGCGGGCGGTGGCCCGCGGGGAGGCGGGGGTGGTGGCCTACTTCCAGGCCTTCACCCCCACCTACGGCCCGCCGGCCCGTCTCGGGGAGCTGCTGGGCCGTGCCGCCTCGGCGCCGGGGGTGGTGGCCCTGGCCGTGGGGGCACGCCCCGACTGCCTGGCCCCCGAGACCCTCGAGGTCCTGGAACGGGCCGCCCGGGCGCGCCTTCTCTGGGTGGAGGTGGGGATGCAGAGCGCCCGGGACGACACCCTCGCCGCCCTGAACCGCGGCCACGGTTTCGCCGAAACCCGCGCCGCCGCCCGGGCCCTTCGCGAGCGTTCCCTTCCCTTCGTCCTTCACCTCATCGCGGGCCTTCCCGGCGAAGCCGAAGAAGACCTCCTGGGATCCCACGCCGCCGCCGTCGCCCTGGCCCCCTGGGGCCTCAAGGTCCACCCCCTGCACGTGGTGCGGGGATCGGCCCTGGAAGGGATGTGGCGGAAGGGGGGGTTGGAGCTCTGGGAGCGGGACCGCTACGTGTCGGCCCTGGCCTCCCTCGTGGAGGCCACGCCGCCGGAGATCGCCTTCCACCGGCTCACCGGCGAGCGCCCGGAGGGGGTCCTCCTGGCCCCCGGCTGGTGCCGCGACAAGCGTGCGGTGCTCGGGGCCCTCCAGCGGGAGCTGTCCCGCCGGAACTCCTTCCAGGGCCGGAAGGCGAAGCCGTTGGCACCGGGACCCCCGGCCGCCACCGTCAAGGCCGGAGGACCGCCTCCGCCTGGGTGAGGGCCTCCACCGTCTCCGCCATGGTGCCGGGCGCCCCCACGGCCAGACGGTCCTCCACCCCGTAGTGGTCGAGGCAGGTGATGCAGGCGGTGACCACCGCCCCCCGGGCCTCCAGTTCCTTGAGGCTTTCGAGGGTCTCGGCCCCCTGGAGCCCCAGGAAGACGGCACGGTTCAGGAGGAGGACCCGGTGCACGGGAGCCCGGGATTCTGCCAGCTTTCCCAGGAAATTCCGGAGAAGGAGCCTTCCCAGGGCCTCGTCACCGTCGCCGATCCGGTCGGAGGTCAGATAGAGAACGCGCACGGCTCACTCCTTGGATGCTTCCAGTTCGTCCAGTAGGGCCACGGCCCTTCTGAGGTGCGGAATCACGATGGAGCCCCCCACCACCAGGGCCACGTGGAAGGCCTCGAAGAGCTCCGCCCGGCTGCAGCCCTCTTCCCGGCACCGGATGACGTGGTAGGCGATGCAGTCGTCACAGCGCAGGACCATGGAGGCGGTGAGGCCCATCAGCTCCTTCGTCTTGGCGGGAAGGGCGCCGTCCACGTAGGCCTGGGTGTCGAGGGCGAAGAAGCGCTGGATCCCCTTGTGGCCCTCGCCAAGGATGCGCGCGTTCATCTTCTCGCGGAACCGCCGGAACTCTTCCAGCCGGCTCATGGTGCACTCCTTTTGGTCTCGAGGATTTCCACGTCGTACCCGTCCGGGTCGCAGACGAAGAGGTACCGGGAGCCCACCTCGGGGCGGGACGGCCAGTACTCCCACCCCCGCCGCCGGATCTCCGCCTCCACGGCGTCGAGGTCCGGCACCCCGAAGGCCAGGTGGCCAAACTGGTCCCCCAGCGTGTACTCGGGGTTGTCGTGGTTGTAGGTAAGCTCCACGAAGACCCGCCCCTCCTCGTCGGTGAGGAAGACCAGGGTGGCCTCGTCGCCGATCCGCTTCCGCCCGGCCTCCCGAAGGCCGATGAAGCCGCAGTAGAACTCCAGGCTCCTCTCGAGGTCCCGCACCCGGATCATCGTATGCAGAATCCGCATCATGCGCCTCTTTTTAAATAGGGACAGTCACCTATTTTTCGGCGGCCGCCCGACCGCCAACCGCCGCAGGCGACGTCCCAGGAGCGCCTCCATCCGGGCGAGGAACTCGTCGCTCCCCAGGGGCCGCCCCCGCCGCGTATGGTCCCCCAGGGCCTGCCCGTCCTTTTCCCCTCCCCGGGCGAGCTCCTTCCTCCAGTGGTCGGCGTCGGTCCACTTCCGCCAGTGCCCGAGGTCCAACCACGAAGGAGCCGCTTCCATACCCACGTGGAATCGTGCGCTCGACCAGGGATACTCCCAGGCCCTTCGAACCAGGCCGGCCCGCAAGGGATTCCGCTCCACGTAGGCGAGAGCACGGTAGGCATGGGGCTCATCCATCGCACAGGAAAAGAACCGCCCTTGCCAGAGATGGCCGGAGCGTCCCTGCAGGCGGTTGATCTCCTGGGTGTAGCGCCAGTGGGCCCGGCCGATAGCCATGGCGAGGTCCTCCGTACGGGCCGGCACCACGACGAGGTGGACGTGGTTCGTCATCAAGCAATAACCCAGAATGGTGAGGCCCCTCCCCTTCGTGTAGAAGGAGAGGAGGTCCAAATACAGCTTCCGATCCTCGTCGGTAAAGAAGACGTCCTGCCCGTTGTTTCCACGCTGGGTCACGTGGTGGGGAGCCGCCGGGATGGTGATGCGGGCCGACCTCGGCATGGAAAGAGTGTAATTCAACCGGCCGCCTCGGGCAAACCGGCCCTCCGAAATAGGTAACTGTCCCTCAAAAATCATCCGGCCATCCGCCCGCCTTTCTTCTCCACGCACCCGCCCCCCTCTCTTTTTCGGGAGGCCGCAAGT
>JBMFRA010000084.1:0-7432 GCA_049968315.1 Acidobacteriota bacterium | reverse complement strand
AGCAATGACGGCAACACTTCTTCCGATCCTCCTTGCTCACCATGGGAACCCTCCTGGATTCTTCCCCCTTCCCTCGCCCGAACACACGAACACCGCCACTTTCATTTATAGGAATAGACATTTAAAATTTTTTGGATATATTGGTTTGAAATTATTTAAAATTATAGACAGAATTCGCAGAATTATATTTATTTATAATGGTTTATCTCGGAGCTTCCTCTGTGCGGAATCTAACACCCGGAGAGCAATTTGTCAAGGCTTCTCCTCCCGGGATGGCCGGACGGGGGGAAGGTCCGGCGCAGCCCTTCCGCGGCGGCCGGGCGGGGTCACCGGGAGGCCTTGGGGAGACGGGGCTTGGGCCAAGGCGGCGGAACGGCCCCGGTTCCTTGCCCCTCCTGGGAAGGACCGAGGGCCCTTGCGCAAGTAGCCCCGCCGTGGTGTACTCGCCGGTGAAGTCGCCGGGGCCAGGAGGGGCGGCCCGGGGGGGCGGCCCTCGAGGCCCGGGGAGGTGTACCCATGCTGAAGCTGACCTACCACGGCCACTCGTGCTTCGAACTGGAGGCGGAGGGGAAGCGGGTCATCGTGGACCCCTTCCTCACGGGCAACGGCCACGCCAAGGCCAAGCCGGAGGAGATCCGGGTGGAGGCCGTTCTCGTGAGCCACGGCCACGGGGACCACGTGGGGGACGCCGTGGCCATCGCCAAGCGGAACGACTGCGTGGTGGTCTCCAACTTCGAGATCGCCAACTGGCTCTCGGCCCAGGGGGTGAAGGTCCACCCCATGCACATCGGCGGCGCCTTCGGCTTCCCCTGGGGGCGTGTGAAGCTGGTGCCGGCCATCCACGGCTCCGCCCTGCCCGACGGCTCCTACGGCGGAAACCCCGCGGGACTGCTTCTCTTCATGGGCGGCAAGACGGTCTACTACGCGGGGGACACGGCCCTCCATTCGGACATGGGCCTTTACGGGCGCCTCTACCCCATCGACCTGGCCCTCCTGCCCATCGGCGACAACTTCACCATGGGGATCGACGACGCGGTGGAGGCGGCGGTGCTGTGCGGGGCCAAGGAGGTCATGCCCATCCACTACGACACCTTCCCCGTGATTCCCGCCGACCCCGCCTCCTTCGCCGCCAAGGCCTCGGCCCGGGGGGTGAAGGTCCGGGTGGTGGGCTTCGGCGAGACGGTCACCGTCTGAGAAAGGACACGGCGCTGGACCCCGTCGGCGGCACCGGCGGCGCCCCCGCGGAGGGCCGCGGCCGGCGCTTTGGCTATTTCCTGGCCCGGTCCCCCGGCCGCCCGCCCCGTTGGATCGGGGCCTGCCAGTGGGCGGTGGTGGCGGCCTGGGCCCTTTTCGCCCACTGGATCACCCTGGGCCGTGGCTTCCACGGGGTGGTGGCCGGGTTCGGCCCCGTCCACGGCCTCTACGCCGCGGAAGCGGCGCTCTCCTACGCCGTCCTTCCCGCCGTCTCTCTGGTGACCCTGGCTCTGATGGCCTTGGTCCTGGTCCTTCAGGTCCTCCACCGGCGCTGCGGGGCGGAAATCGAAGCGGAGGGGGAAGGGCGCTGGCGGTGGCGGGGACGGAAGGGCCCCGGCGAAATCGTCGAGGCGGTGAGAACGCCCGGGGGGTGGTGGCTCCGGGACGGGGGCCGCTGGCACTTCGTGGCGGCGGGCTACGTGGACGGGGAGGGCCGTCCCTGGAGGCCCGAGGCCGCCAGACGGCGGCGGTGGCTCCTCTCTCTCCTCAGCCCGCCGGTCTTTCTCCTGGGGGTCCTCGTGGTGGGGGCCTTCGCCTTGAGCCGGCCCTACGCCCGTTACTGGGAGCTGCGGCGGGAGGCCTATGGGATCTTCCTCACCGGCGACACCGGCCGGGAAGCGGCCCTCGTGGCCGCCCATCCAGAGTTCCGGCCGTGGCTGCTCTACCTCTCGACCCTTCGCACCTGCCGCAGGGCCGACTGCCTCTCGGAGCAGATCCGGGACCGCCTGGAGCTCCTGTCCCTGGGCCCGGCCTACGGCGCCGACGGCGCCACCCTCTTCCAGCTCCTCCTCCTGAACGGCCGGCCCCGCATGGCCCTGGTCCTGGCCGCCCACGATCCGGTGAGGGCCTTCCAGGTGGCGGTTCGGCTGGGGGACCCGGCCGGGGCCCGCGCCATCCTCGCCGGGCATCCGCAGGCGCCATTCCAGCGGGCCCAGGGGGCCTGGATCCTCTTTCTCCTGGAGGAAGGCCGGGCCGAGGAGGCCTACGCCGCCGCCGGCCGCCAGCCGGACGTCACCCTGCGCCGCTCCCTCTCCCTGCTGGCCGCCGCCGCCCACCTCTCGGGCCGGTGCGAGGAGAGCCGGCGCCACGCCGCCCTCCTCATGACCCCCGAAATGCTCCGGGAAGCCCGGCTGGTGGGGGAGGCGCCGGAGACGGGGCTGGGGGCCCTCCAGCGGGCCGCCAGCGATCTGGGACACCGCGCCTCGGTTGCCCTGGGCCTGTGCCTCCTGGGAGACACCGCCGGCGCCCGCCGGGTCTTCGGCGAGGCCGAAGCCCTGGCCGCCGAAGCGGGGATCCCCGGTTACCTGGACACCGACCGGGTCCTGCTGCGTCTCGTGAACCCTGCCGCCTACCCCCTCGGGACAGGCTCGGCGGCCCTCCCCCGCCCGGGCTCCCGTCCGGCGTGACCCTCCCTGGGGGGAGAGGCGAAGGCGTCGTATAATGGCCCGTTGGAGGTGTCCCCATGCGTCGTGTCGCGGCGGCCTGTGTCCTGTTCCTGGCGGCGTTCCCCCTCTGGGCCCGCGCCCCCCTCACCAAGGGCAAGTTCGACCTCCTGCTCAACGGCGTCAACAAGGGCTACGAGAAGTTCAAGATCGAAGAGAAGAAGGGGGAAAGGACCCTCTCCTCGGAGATCCGCTTCCAGATGCCCATGGCCAAGGCGAAGCGGAACTACATCGACCTCTACCTCTACCCGGTGCTGACGCTGGACGCCGCCACGGGGGCCTTCCAAGGCTACTCCTACCGGCTGACCTTCAACGACTTCAGCAAGACCGACCTGGTGGAGGCCCAGGACTCGGCCCGGGAGGTCATCGACCAGGACTGGCGCTCCTACGACCTCTTCAACCGCTCGGCCCAGCTCCAGGAGGACGAGATGGCCAACCGGATCGACCTGGGCGTCAACTCCGGGAAGGTCTACCCCAGCGGGCAGGTCCTCCACTTCCAGCAGACGCGCTTCTCCGACAGCCGGGTCAAGGACGAGCCCATGCCCGCGAGGCCCTTCGTGGTGGACTCCTACACCTTCGTGCCCTACCTGGTCCTGGCGCGGGAGGCGGCGGCCATGGAGGAGGCCTCCCGGCCCCTGACCTTGGTCTTTCCCCAGGCCCTGAGCCTGAGGGCAGGCTCCCTGGAGTACATGGGGACCGACCGGGCGCCCTTCCGGGGAAAGACGCTGATCCTCAAACACTTCGACCTCTTCATCGGCAACACCCTCCTCTCCTCCTTCTGGCTGGACCGGAAGGGGGAAGTGGCCCTGGTCACCATCCCCGGCGAGGGGCTGGTGGCCCTCCGGGCCGACTACACCCCCGAGCCCTTCGACAAGGAGGCTCCCCGGATCGTCTCCAGGAGCGTGGATGTGGGCGGCGGCTTCCGGGAGGAGAAGGTCCGGGTCTCCTCGGGAGCCGTCACGCTGGGGGGCACCCTGGCCCTGCCCCAGGGGGAGGGCCCCTTCCCAGCGGTCCTGCTGGTGCAGGATCTGGCCCCTCTGGACCGGGACGGGAACGACCCGAAGGACCCCTACTCCCTCTCGGGAACCTGGAAGCAGCTGGCGGCCCTCCTCGCCGAAAACGGCGTCGCCTCCCTTCGGTACGACAACCGGGGCGTGGGGGAGTCGGGGGGGGATCCCCAGAAGGTCTCCCCCGAGGACCGGATCGCCGATGCCCGGGCCCTGGCGGCCTACCTGGCCTCCCGGCCGGAAGCGAAGGGCGGGAAGGCCGCCGTGTTGGGGCTGGGGCTGGGGGGCTGGGTGGCGGCGCGGGCCGCCGCCGCCTCTCCCGCCATCTCCGCCTTCGTGGGGCTCGCCTACCCCGCCAAGCCCCTCCTGCGCCTCTGGAAGGAACAGGTCGGCTCCATGACCGATCCCGAAGCACGCCAGAAGGCCTACCTGGAACTCTCCGCCCTGGAGGCCCAGGTGGAAAAGGGTTCGGAGCCGGAGTTCACCTTCCGGGGCCAGCATCTCCACATGGCCGCGGTGCGCGCCCTGGCGGCCCTCGATCCCTTGGAGGCGGTCCGGGGCCTCACCGTCCCCTGCCTCTTCGCCTACCCCGAGCGGGACCTCACCGTTCAGGCCTTTCACGCCGACATCCTCGCGCCGGCCCTCCACAGGGGGCAGGAGCTCCTCACCCTGCCCGGCGTCGGCCACACCCTGGCGGCCCAGAGCCCCGAAGGGGAAGGGACGGGGCTGGTGGACGGCGCGGCGGTGAAGACGCTGGCCCGGTGGATCGCGGCCCACGCCGCCCCTTCGGCACCATGAGGCCCCGGCTCCAAGAGGCGGTCCTTCTGGCGGGCGCGCTCCTGTGCGGGGCGGCGGTCCGGGCGGAGGCGCCCCCCAACCTGCTCCTCATCACCCTGGACACCACCCGGGCGGACCACCTGGGCTGTTACGGCGACAGCCGGGCGAAGACCCCCGTCCTGGACCGACTGGCGCGGGAGGGGGTGCTCTTCGAGAACGCCCAGAGCCACGTCCCCCTGACCCTTCCCTCCCACGCCACGATCCTCACGGGCCTCCTGCCCTCCTCGCTGAACCTGAGGGTCAACGGCCTCCAGCTCAAGAAGGGGGTGCCCACCCTGGCCACCCTCCTCAAGGAAAAGGGGTACGCCACCCTGGCGGTGGTCTCCTCCGTCATCCTGGAACGGGAACGGGGCCTCTCGCCGGGTTTCGACCTCTACGACGACCGGATGACCCAGCCTCCCCGCGGCGGCGGGCCGCCGGAGGAACGAAAGGCCGAGGAGGTGACCCAGGCCGCCCTGGAGGCGGCGCGAAAGGCCCGAAGGCCCTTCTTCCTCTGGGTCCACTACTACGACCCCCACTACGAGTACCGCCCTCCGGAACCCTTCGCCAAGGCCTTCGCCGAGAGCCCCTACGACGGCGAGATCGCCTTCATGGACCACGAGATCGGGCGCCTCCTCGAGGGGCTGGAGAAGGACGGCCTCCTCGCCGGGACCCTGGTGGCCGTCGCCGGCGACCACGGCGAGGGGCTGATGGAACACGGCGAGCGCCAGCACGGCGTCTTCCTGTACCAATACGCCCTCCACGTACCCTTGATCCTCCATTGGCCGGGAAGGGTCCCGGCGGGCCTCCGGGTGCGAGACCTCTGCGGCCTTTCGGACCTGATGCCCACGGTGCTGGAGCTTATGGGCCAGCCGGCCCCCCCGGTGGACGGGCGGAGCCTGACCCCCCTGCTCCGGGGGAAATCCCTGCCGCCCCGGCCCCTCTACGCCGAGTCCTACCACGGTTTCTTCACGTACGGGTGGGCCCCCCTCCGGGCCCTGGTGGACGGGGAGTGGAAATTCATCGAGGCCCCGAAGCCCGAGCTCTACCGCTACAGGGTCTCCGAAACGGAGAACCTGGCGGCGAAGGAGCCCGCCCGCGTGGAGGCCTTCCGGAAGGCGCTGCGGGCTTACCCCGAGGCCGACAGCGGGGAGCAGGCCGAGATGGAGAAGCTCCTCAAGGACCCCTCCAACGCCGAGACCCTGAGGCAGCTCCTGTCGCTGGGCTACCTCTCCGGGGGGGGCCTGAGGCCCGGCGCCAAGGGGCTTCTGGACCCCAAGGACGCCATCTCCATCGAGGAGGAGCTGCGGTCGGTGACCGACCTCATGGACCGGGGCGAGAAGGGCCGTGGCAAGGATCTCCTCCTTTCCATCCTCAAGCGGAACCCCGAAAACGTCCCCGCCCTGTCCATGCTGGGCATCGCCTACCTCAACGAGGGCCAGTACGACAAGGCGCGGGTCTGCTTCGAGCGGGAGATCGCCCTGAAGCCGCAGATGGACACGGCCCACCTGAACCTGGGAACGGTCCACAAGCGGCAGGGACGCCTGGCCCTGGCGGAGAAGGAGTACCGGGCGGCCCTGGCCCTCTCCCCCCGCTTCGCCGAAGCGGCCTCCAACCTGGCTGAGGTGCTCCTGGACCAAAACCGGCGGGCGGAGGCGAGGAAGGTCCTGGAGGAGGCCCTGGCCCAGGGGCTGGAGACCTCGGACCTCTACTTCGAGAAGGGGATCGTGGAGGCGGGAGAGGGCCGGTGGGAGCCGGCGCGCTTCGCCTTCACCAAGGCCTTCGCCTTGGACCCCAGGCGCCACGAGGCCCTGGCCAACCTCGGCCGCATCGCCTACCAGCAGGGCAAGGTGGACGAGGCCATCGCGCAGTACGAGCGGGCCCTCCGCCTCGCCCCCCGGGAACCTTCGTACCTGGCCACCCTCGGGTCTCTCTACCTCAACGGGAAGAACGATACCCAGAAGGCCCTCGGGTACTTCCGCCGTGCCCTCCAGGCCGACCCCTATGGCAAGGAGGCGCCCAACCTCCGGGAGATCGTGAAGGGCCTCGAGGCCCAGGGGAGGGAGTGAGGGCGCCATGAAGGCCGTCACCGTCACTGCCCCGGCACGGGTGGACCTCGCCGGGGGGAGTCTGGACCTCTGGCCGCTGGGACTGATGGTCGAAGGCGCCGTCACCGTCAACGTCGCCGTCTCGTTGCGGGCCAGGGCCTCCCTGAAGCGCGACGGAGGGGACGGGGTGGGCCTCCGCTCCCGGGACCTCGGCGAGGGGTACCGGTGGAGGCGGGGGCAGGCCCGGGGCCCGCTGGCCCTCCTGGAACGGTACGCGGAGGCGCTGGGCCTCGAAGGGGGCTGGAGCCTGGAGACCTCCAGCGACGTGCCCCCCGGCAGCGGGCTGGGGGGCTCCTCCGCCCTCTCGGCGGCGGTGGCGGCGGCGCTGGAGGCCGCCTCCGGTCGGCGCTTCGACCCCGCCGGCCTGGTGGCCCTCTGCCGCGACGTGGAGGCGGCCCACCTGGGGATCCCCACCGGCGTCCAGGACTTCTGGCCCGCCCTCCACGGCGGCGCGCTGGCCATCCACTACCTGCCGGGGCGGGAGCGGGTGGAGCGGCTCTCCGTGGACCTCGAGGCCCTGGGCCGCCGCCTGGTGGTGGCCTATTCGGGCCAATCCCGCCTCTCGGCCCGCACCAACTGGGCCTTGGTGAAACGGTTTCTCGACGGGGAGGCGGAGACGGTCCGCCGGCTGGAGGCCGTCGCCGGGGTCGCCCGGGCCCTGCGGGAGGCCCTCCTGGCAGGCGACCTCGACGGCGCCGGCCGCCTCCTCCGGGACGAGTGGGAGGCCCGCCGGGGCCTCGCCGAAGGGGTGGAGACGGAGGAGGTCCGCAGGCTCCTGGAGGCGGGGCTCGGGGCCGGCGCCCAC
>JBMFRA010000083.1:0-7673 GCA_049968315.1 Acidobacteriota bacterium | reverse complement strand
CGGGGGGGGCCGGGGCGGGGGTAGCGGTTCCGGAGGAGCCCGGCTTGGAGGGTTCGACCGTCCGGGCGGCCTCTTCGAGGCGCCGCCGCTCCTCCTCCTGGGCCTTGAGGCGCTGCTGGGCCTCCTCGAGGGCCTTCTGGGCCCGGGCCTTCTCCTCGGTGGTCTTGGCCTTGGAGACCTGCTCGGCCAGGGCGGCCTTCTCCTCCTCCAGGGCCTTCATGCGCCGGGCCATCTCCTCCTGCTGGGCCTGAAAGAGGGCCCGCTCCTTCTCCAGCGCCTCCAGCTTCTTTTGGGCCTGGATCTCCTCCGGGGAGGGCCCCCGGGGCCTCAGGGCCAGGAAGATCCCCCCTCCCACCACCGCCACCGCGGCCAAGGCCGCCAGGCCGATCCAGAGGGCCTTCTTCCCTCCCGCCGGGGCTCCCTCCTCCCCCACCTCCGGAGCGGCGGAGAAGGCAGGCGCGGCGGCCGGCGGGGGGGCGCCCTTCCCCTCCCCCTCCGCCCCATCCCGGGGCGGTGAAGGGGGCGGGGCGGCCTGGGCCTGGAAGGGGCCCCGGTCCATGGCGAGGAAGGCCTTGTCGGCGGCGTCCTCGGCCTCGTCCTCCCCCCGGTAGAGGGAGTGCATGAGGAAGGCGATGTTGAAGGTGGTGGGGCTGTACTCCCCGGAGGTGATGAGGATGTCCACCTGCTCCTTGAAGGCCCCCAGGGAGCGGAAGGCCTCGGGCCCGTCGAGGAGGAGGCTCTTCTTCAGGAGGGGCAGGAGGTTCTCGGGGATGGGTTCCGACCCCTCGAGGCCCTTCCGGCCCTGTTCCAGCCGGGCCGCCGGGTCGAAGCCCTCGGCGGGGGCGTTGCGGAAGGGCTGGCGGCAGAGGAACTCGAAGAGGAGGGCCCCCAGCGAGTAGACGTCCGCCGCCCCCTTGAAGGCCTGGGCCGCCCCCGGCGCCGGAAGGTACCGCAGGTAGGGCTCCAGGGCCGGCTCGGCGGCGAAGGGCGTGGCGGCGATCCCCTTGAAGAGGCAGGGGAGGACCTTCACCTCCCCTTCGAAGGTCACGAAGAGCCGGTCGGGGGAGAGGCCGCCGGGGGTGAGCCCCTCCTCCGCCAGGGACAGGGCGGCGCCGGCGGCGCGCTCCGTGAGGTAGACGGCCTGGTCCGGCGCCAGGGGCATGCCCTCCCTCCGCAGGCGCTCCAGCACGTCGGAGAGGAGCCTCCCGGGGTGGTACTCCAGGAGGGCGTAGAGGGTCTCCCCCTCCTTGCCGGCCTCCAGGAGGTTGAGGGCCCGCAGGTCCCGGACCTTCTTCCAGTCCTTGGCGTTCTTCAGGATGAGCCGCTCCGCCTCGAAGTTGGCGGAGGCGAAGGCCGGCAGGCGGTTCAGGAAGCGGAGGACCGGTTCGCCGGTGAGGGGCAGGGCCTTGGAGAGGGTGCCCGAGACCGAGGTGGAGGCCGGTTCTCCCACGACGTACCTGGCGAAGACCGAAGCGTTCATGGCGTCATCCCCTCGTATCCCGGGATTATGGCCGGGGCCCGCCCCGCTGTCAAAGGCCGGCGTCTAGCGGACCTTCGCCAGGACCTCCTTGGCGAAGTCCCGGTGGACCATGTACGAGAGCATCTTCAGCCGGACGTAGTCCCCCCGGTAGAAGAGCCAGCCCTCGGGGGGGGCCTTCCGCGCCGCCCGGGCCGAGTCCTTGATGAGGAACCAGTCGGCGCCGCCGACCTTGGTGAAGCCGACGAGGTGGACGCCGTGGTCGTCGGTGGTGCTGCCCTCGGCGATCCGCATTTCCCGGGCGTCCTGGTCGATGTACGCGGCGGGGATGTCGAAGGAGGGCACCACCGCCGCCTTCTGGAGACCGTCGTACCCGGGCTCGCTCACGTCCCCGCCGATGCAGACGGTGGAGCCGGCCTTCACCGCCGAGAGGAGCAGGCCGTACCACGCATCGAGGGGGAGGTTCACGTAGGTGTCGGCGTGCCACCAGTTGTCCTCCACCTTGAGCTCCCCCCGGGTGTAGAAGGGGAAGGCCTCGGTGGAGATGAAGGAGACGTAGGCGTCGGGGTCCAGGCGCAGGACTTCGGCCAGGAAGGCTTGGGGGGTGTAGGTCTTGCCCTCGAAGTCCACCGTCTGGGGCGGGGGGCCCAGGGTCCGGTCCAGGATGGCCCGGACGGAGGCGAGGACCGCGGGCTCGTCCCAGAAGTTGTTCTCCTGGCAGTAGGCGAGGTAGGCCTTGAGTTCCTTGAGGAGCGGCTCGTGGTTGTGGCGGCCGTCCTCCCTCAGGACGCCGGGGTAGGCCGAGGCGGGCACCACGCCGTAGGCCTTCCAGATCCGGGGGATGGCCTCGGCCTCCGAACCCTCCTCGAAGACGGAGTGGCCCCTGGTCTTTACGTACCGCCGGGCCTTTTCCACGTACTCCCAGTAGACGGTCCAGATCTCCGAGAGCTTGACCTCCCGCCCCGAGAGGCGCTTCACCTCCGACTCCATGAAGGAGGTGGTGGAGAAGGACCAGCAGGTTCCCGTGAGGTACTGGGCCACCGGCGGAAAGGCCCAGTGGCGGACGGCGAAGTCCTCGGGACCTTTGGGCCGGGGGATGGCCGAGAGGTCCGCCACGAAGTCCGGCTGGTTCTCCCCTTTTGCCTTGGCCGTCTCCTCCTCCCGCTGGACGATGGCCTCGGTGGCCTCCCGGGCCGCCTTCTCCGCAGCGGCGTTCTCATCCTCCAGGGCCGTGAGCACCGGGTCCTTCTCGTGGGGGCGGTACATTCCCCTCTCCCGCGCCGGCGGAGGGGCGGCCACGGCGAGGAGGGAGGCGGAGAGGAAGAGGGCAACGGCGGCGGGGCGGAGGTCCATGGGCGGGGCTCCTTTCGCAGGCTCGGGAATCCGGTGCCCCTGGAGGCCCGGTCCCGGCGCTTCAGCTTACCACGGGGCGCCCCCCGGCGCCCCCTTCAGGGGGAGACCTCGGTGCGGATCTCGAAGGCCGGCGGGTCGAAAAGGACCTTCTTCACGGCGCACTGGTCCGCCGCCCGGACGAGGGCCTCCCGGTACTTCTCCGGGAAGGACGGCGTAACGTGGATCGTGAGGGTGACCCGCTCCAGGCGGCCCCCCGAGGGGTCGAAGTCCATCCGCTGCCGGAGGAAGATCCCCTCCGTGGAGAGCCCCCGCCGCTGGCAGAAGGAGAGGACGTAGATCCCCGCGCAGGTTCCCAGGGAGGCGAGAAAGAGGAGGTACGGCTCCGGCGCCGTGCCCTCCCCTCCCGCCTCGGGGGCCTGGTCGGTCTTGATGGTGTGGCCGAGGATCTGGGCGTCCACCCGCTTGCCTCCGGGGAAGGTGACGGTCAGTTCCATCGCGGACTCCCTTCTTCCCCCTTCCGGGGGTCTTGGAAAGGGCAAGATGCCGTTTGGCGCCGGCGGTGACAAGGGGGCTTGATTTATCGTGAGTATTTACTTACTCTCTAGAGGCGGGGGCGAGACCCTCTTGCCTTTTCGAAAAAGGGGGGAGAGAATGAGGGCTCAATAACCAGGGGAGACGGATTCTCGGAAGCGACGGGTGAACGGAAGGCCGGCACGGGCCGGCGGCGAGTCCGCAAGGAGGCGTGAGCAATGGATTACAAGGACGACCTCAGAGACGTGAAGTTCAACCTGTTCGAGTGGCTGCCCCTGAACAAGGTCCTGAAGGCGGACCTCTTCAGCGGCTTCGAACGCAACGACCTGGAGATGATCCTGGAGGAGGCCCTCAAGGTCGTCCAGGGCGAGCTGGCCCCCACCAACGAAGAGGGGGACCGGGTGGGCGCCCGCTTCGTGGACGGCAAGGTGGTCCTCCCCCCCTCCTTCCACAAGGCCTACAAGACCATCGCCGAAGCCGGCTGGATCGGCGCCTCCGCCAACCAGGAGTACGGCGGCATGGGCCTTCCCGAGTGCGTGGGCACCGGCATCTTCGAGTTCATGGTGGGCGCCAACACGGCCCTCGCCCTCACCATGCTCCTGGGCCGCGGCACCGGCCACCTCATCGAGAACTTCGGCACCGACGAGATGAAGGGCCTCTTCTGCGAGAAGCTCTACACCGGCAAGTGGGGCGGGACCATGTGCCTGACCGAGCCCGGCGCCGGTTCCGACGTGGGGGCCTCCCGCACCAAGGCCGTCAAGATCGCCGAGGGCAAGTACAAGATCTCCGGGGAGAAGATCTTCATCACCTCCGGCGACCAGGACATCACCCCCAACATCGTCCACGCCGTTCTGGCCCGGACCCCCGACGCCCCCGCCGGAACCAAGGGCCTCTCCCTCTTCATCGTCCCCAAGTACCGCGTGAACCCCGACGGCTCCCTGGGTGAGTTCAACGACGTGACCGTCAGCAACATCGAGCACAAGCTGGGGATCCACGGCTCCCCCACCTGCGCCATGGTCTTCGGGGCCAACGACGGCTGCGAGGGGTACCTCCTCGGCAAGGAGCAGGAGGGTATGGCCCTCATGTTCCACATGATGAACGCCGCCCGCTACGAGGTGGGCGTCCAGGGTCTGGCCACCGCCTCCACCGCCTTCCAGCACGCCCTGGCCTACGCCCGGGAGCGCCTCCAGGGCAAGCACTTCAAGGACCGTTCCCCCGACGGGCCCCAGGTCCCCATCGTGGAGCACCCCGACGTCCGCCGCATGCTCCTCACCCAGATGGCCTACGTCCAGGCCATGCGGGCCCTGGTCTCCTTCACCGCCTACCAGTTGGACATGGCCCACGTCTCCGAGGGCGAGGCCAAGAAGCAGCACCAGGGCTGGGTGGAGCTCCTCACCCCCATCTGCAAGGCCTGGTGCACCGACTGGGGCGTCAAGATGACCGACATGGCGCTCCAGTGCTACGGCGGCTACGGCTACACCATGGAGTACCCCGCCGAGCAGTACCTGCGGGACGCCCGCATCGCCCCCATCTACGAGGGCACCAACGGCATCCAGGCCCTGGACCTCTGCTTCCGCAAGATGAAGATGGAGAACGGCGCCCTCGTCAAGATGTTCATGGCCAAGGTCCAGGAGGTGGTCCAGGAGTACGTCACCGACTCGGAGCTGGGGGCCATGGCCATCCAGCTGGCGGCGGCCGCCAAGGAGCTGGGGGCCATCCTCGACAACCTGGCCAAGCGCATGGACGCCCCCCTGGTGCTCCTGCCCAACGCCTGCGGCGTCCTGGACATGATGGGCCACGTCTTCGGCGGGGCGCTCCTCCTGGAGCACGCCGCCATCGCGGTGAAGCGCCTGAAGGCCATCTGCCGCGAAAAGGACGTGGACACCACCGACAAGAAGGCCTACCATGCCTTCCTGAAGGAGAACGGTGAGGCCCAGTTCTACCACAACAAGATCCAGGCGGCGGCCTGCTTCATGCACCGGGCCGTTCCCCAGGTCTACGCCCAGGCGGTGGCCCTCAAGACCAACGACCAGTCGGTCTGGGAGGTCTCCTTCTGATTTTGGCCGCCGGGGCCCTTGGGCCCCCGGCGACGGCGCCAAACCCAGCCCCCCCGGGAGAAGGGGCCTCCCCCTCCTCCCGGGGGTTTTTCTTGCCCTCCTCTCCCTCTTCTTCCTGGGCGCCGCCCTGCGGGCGGAGGAAGCGGCGGGCCTCCCGGCCCTGGACCGCGCCGCCGCCCTTCGCCGGGAGGGGCGGGTGGAAGAGGCCCTGGCCGCCTTCCGGAGGATCTGGGCGGAGACGCCCCCGGGGCCCGACAAGACCGCCGCCCTCGCCTACGGCCGGATGGCCCTTCTCGCGGGGGATGCCGCCGCCGCGGCCGATCCCCTCCGGGAGGTGGCCGACTCCCGGGGACCCCTGGCCCCCCACGGCCGCCTCCTCCTGGCCGAGGCCCTCCTCGGCCTGGGGCGGGCCGAGGAGGCGGAAGGGCTCGCCCGCGGCCTCACCGCCGCCTCCTCCCCGAGGCTCCGGCGGCGCGCCCTCGAGATCCTGGCCCGTGCCCAAGAGCGCCGCGGGGAATTGACGCCCCGGCTGGAGACCCTCACCCGGCTGGCGGCCCTCTCCCACGGGGCGGAGCGGGACCGCTTCCTCTGGGAACGGGCCCGAGGCCTCCTCCAGCTCGAGCGGTGGGGGGAGGCGGGCCGGGCCTGCCTCGACCTCTACCGGAGGCCCGAATGCCCCTTCGGGAGGGAGGCGGGGCTGGCCCTGAGGGACCTGGCCCAGAAGAATCGCTTTCGCCCGCCCCCCTGGAAGGAATCGGCCACGGTGGAGGCGGCCCGCGGCTTCCTCCGGGCGGGACGGCGGGAGGACGCCCTGGACCTCCTGGCCGGCCTTCCCCCCGGGGCCTTCGAGGGTGCCGCGGGGGAGGGCCCGGCCCTCCTCCGGGTGGAGGTCCTCCTGGCCCTTCGGCGAAACGCCGAGACGGTCCGGGCGGCCGACGCCCTCCTGGCGGCCCGTGGCGCCACGGAGGCGGCCCTCCGCGCCTCGCTGAAGGCCGTCTGGGCCCTGGTGCGGGAGGGGGACCACCAAGGGGTCGTCCAGCGGTGCCGCGCCCTCCTGGAGGTCCCCCCCGGGGGCCACGGGGGGCTCCGGGCGGAGGCGCAGAACGCCTGGGCCACGTCGGCCTACGCCTCGGGACGGTTCGCCGAGGCGGAGGAGCACTGGGCGGCCCTGGAAGAGGGGGGAGCCCCTCCGGACCTGCTTCGGGCCGCCCGCTACCGGAGGGCCTGGTCCCTCCTTCGTTTAGGGCGGCCGGTGGAGGCCGGCGCCCTCTTCCGGGCCCTGCTGGCCGACCCCCAAGCGGGAGCCTTCCGCCAGGGCGCCCGCTGGGGACTGGGCGCGGCGGCGCGGGCGGCGGGGGACGGCGAGGGGGAGGTGCAGGCCCTCCTGGCCCTTGCGGGGGACGAAGCCCCCTACTGGCGGGCGGCGGCCTTCCGGCGCCTTCGGGAACGGGGCGTCGCCCTGGCCCCTCCGCCGCCCGTCCTCCTCCCTTCCCCCTGGACGGGGCCCGCCGGCGGCCCGGAGGCAGCCCTGGCCCGCGCCCTGGACCGGGCGGGCCTCCCGGCGGAGGCCGCCGACGCCTTCCAACCGGTCTACCGCCGCTACGGGGCCTCCTCCCCCGAAGCCGCCTACACCTACGCCCTGCTCTGCGGCCGGGCCCTGCGCCGCGCCGCCGCCGCGGCGGCCCTGGAGCGGGCCCTTCCCATCCACCAGCCTCCCTCCGAGCTGCCCGCCGAAGCCCTGGAGGCCCTCTACCCCTCGCCGTTCCTCGAAAGGATCCGGCCGCAGGCCGAGGCCGAGGGCCTTTCCCCCGCGCTGGTCCTGGCCGTCATGCTGGAGGAGAGCGGCTTCGACGCCGGGGCCCTCTCCCCCGCCGGCGCCCAGGGCCTCATGCAGGTGATGCCCCAGACCGCCACCCGGCTTCTCCGGGAAGGCGAAGCCCCGCCGGACCTCTTCGACCCCGGCGTGAACACCACCCTGGGCATCCGCTACCTGGCCCTTCTCCTCAAGCGCTTCCCCACCGCCGGGGCCGTGGCGGCCTACAACGCCGGCGAGGAGGTGGTGGCCCGATGGCTGGCGGCGTGGAAGCCCTCCTCGGAGGAGGAGTTCGTCGCCATGATTCCCTACGCCGAGACCCGCGCCTACACCGCCAGGGTCCTCGGCCACACCCGCCTCTACGGCATGCGGCTTCGGTAGCGGGCTGGCCCATTGCTGTCCAAGATCGTTTTGGGCAACGGTTTTCCGCATGTTGCCCAAG
>JBMFRA010000082.1:0-7996 GCA_049968315.1 Acidobacteriota bacterium | reverse complement strand
ACCGTCCCGCCTTCTCTTGCGGGCGGATGGCCGGAGGATTTTGGACAGGTGTGATGGATACTACACAAGCCCCCGCTTTTTCCGCGCTCCCCAGGGCATCGGGGGGGCCGGGAGGCATGGGTTCGAGGGGGGAAGGGATGGGGGGCGGCTGGGCCCGCGGCGCCGGCCGTGGGCAGGGACTGGGGCCGCCCTGGCTTCGGGGCTCCGCAGGGAGCCTGGGCAACCGGAAGAAGTTCCCCGGCGTGGGCGCGGGGCGCCCCTTCACCGGGCCTTCCGGAAGGCCAGGGCGTGGGTGGTTTCCCGTCCCCGGGCCGCCTTTGCGTTCTGCCAGCGGGGCCGTGTCCGGCTTCGCGAAACCGGGAAGGGCCCGGCCGCGGGTGAGGATCGTGGGCAGCGGAGCGGCCCAGACCCGAAGCCGCCGCAGAACGGGAGGCCGGCCGGAGCCTTGACAGGCGGGAGGAAGAAAGGGTATAGTGGATTTCTTGGCGCGGGGTGGAGCAGTCCGGTAGCTCGCTGGGCTCATAACCCAGAGGTCGAAGGTTCAAATCCTTCCCCCGCCACCAACGGGGACCCGGCCTTGGCCGGGTCTTTTGGCATGGGAGGCCCATGGCCCTTCGGAAATGGCGGCACTCCCTGGCGGCTCTGCCCCTTTTGGCCCTGACCCTGGCGGCGCGGGGGCAGGACGCGGCACCGCCGGATCCTCCCCCCGCCTCCCCTTCCCTTGCCCCTCCGGCGGCTGCGGCGCCGGCCCTGAAAGGCGCCTTCGATCAACCCCCGTTGGAGGTCCGACGGGGCGTGGTGGTCTCCTCCCTGGAGGTGCCCGAGGGAAGCGTTGAGATCCTGCGGAGCCGGGACCGGATCCCGTGCGGCCGGGACCGCGTGGCGGTGGACGTCTTCCGGCCGGCCCTGCCCGGCAAGCGGCCCGCCGTCATCCTTCTCCACGGCACCCACGGCCCGGGGCGGGCGGAGAAGTACTACACCCAGAACGCGGAGGAGCTGGCACGGAGCGGCTACGTGGCCCTCTTTCTCCGTTACTACGACCGGGGCCGGAAGGGGCGCGGCAACCGCGCCCAGTGGACGGAGACCATCGAGGCGGCCCTCACCTACGCCGCCTCCCTGCCCGACGTGGACGGCGATCGGCTGGCCCTGCTGGGCTTCTCCCAGGGGGCCTTCCTGGCCCTCAACGACGCGCCGTCGGACCCCCGGGTGCGGGCGGTGGTGGCCTACTACGGCGGTCTCTCGCCGGGCTTCGTGGTTCCCGCCAAGAGCGCCATGCCCCCCACCCTGCTGCTCCACGGGACCGCCGACCGCATCGTGCCGGTCCGAAGGTCCCTGCAGACCCTGGCCTGGCTGCGGGAGGAGGGCCGGCCGGCGGACCTCGTGGTCTACCCGGGGGCGGGCCACGGCTTCTGCCTGAACAGCCGGGGGGGGGCCGACCGCTTTGCCACCGAGGACTCCTGGCGGCGGACGCTGGAGTTCCTTCGCTTCCACCTGGTGTACCCCGCCTGGACCCCGGCGGTGGAACCTTGGAAGCCCGCCCCCCCTCCGGAGGAAGAGGGAAGCCTCGGCCGTGCGCTGGCCGGTGTCTTCGACCAGCCGCCCCTGGAGACCTTGCCGTACCTGGAGCCCTCCGACGGTCCCGCCGGCGTGCGGCCCTTGATCAACCCGGGGCCCCGTGAGATGGAGGAGCTTTTAAAGAAGGCCCCCAAGCCCCGCCCCAAGGCCCGAAAGCCCCGCTCCGCCCCGGCCCGGCCCAAGGCTTCGGCCGCCCCTCAGGGGGCACCCCCGAAGGTCTCCGCCCCTTCCCCCGCCCCCCCGAAGCCCCCGGCCAAGAAGTAGCCTCCCTGGGGGAAGCGGCGGGCTTTCCGTCAGTGGTGGAAGTAGGCGAAGGCGCCCAGAAGGATCAGCACGCCTCCCAGGACCAGGCGTTCGTTCCTCTCCAGCCACGGAAAGGTGAGCCGGGCGTACCCCTGGAAGGCCAGGGCCGACAGGAGGGCCATGGCCGCCACCGTGAGGAGGCTGGAAAGGAGGGCCATGGCCAGGAGGGCCCCCCAGGGAAGCGCCCCGGCGGCGAAGAAGAGGGGGATGAGGGACTCGCAGGGGGAGAGGGTCATCTCCAGAAAGAGGGCCCCCACCGCCACCCGGTCGGCGGCCGGTGGATCCTCCGAATGGTCGTGGGTGCAGTGGCGGTGGCCCTCCCGCCGCCAGCCGGAAACCAGGTAGTAGAGGCCGAAGGCGAGCAGGATCAGGGCGGGAAGGGGTGTCTCCAGGCCCTCGACGTGCCGCTGGAGGTCCTTTCCCAGCGCCGCGGCGACGAGACCCACCACCGCCGTGGTGGTGACGTGGCCCAGGCCGGAAAGGACCACCACCCGCAGCATCTTTCCCGCCGTCCAGCGCTGGGCCCTGGCCACCAAGACGAAGGAGAGCCAGTGGGTGGGCAGGACGGCGTGGAGGCCGGCCACCAGCACGACACCGGCGAAGAGACCCGATACCAGAGGCTCGGCCGTCATGGCGTCTCCTTGCCCCTCCCCCGGAGAACCTCCAGCGTCTGGGCGTCCAGGCTGACGGTCCGCTGGGGAAAGGGGATCTCGATCCCCGCTCCGTCCAACACCTCTTTGGCGGCCTTTCGGAGGGCCCGCTCCACGGCCCACTGCCGGAGGGGTTCCACCTTGGCCGTCATGCGCAGGGTGATCCCCGAGTCCCCCAGGGCCGTCACCCCCAGCACCTCGAAGGGTTCCAGGATGCTCCGGCCCAGTTCGGGGTCGGCCTGGACCCTTCGGCCCGCCTCCTCCAGGGCCCGGAAGGCGGCGTCCAGGTCGGCGTGGTAGCTCACGTCCACGTCGAGGACGGCCCGGGCCCACTGGCGGGTGAAGTTGGTGACCATCCGGATCTCGCTGTTGGGCACGATGTGGATCTCTCCCCCCAGGGCCCGCAGGCGGGTCGTGCGGAGGCCCATGTACTCCACCACCCCCTGGAATTCGTTGATCCGGATGACGTCCCCCACCCGGAACTGGTCCTCGAGCACGATGAAGAAGCCCGTGATCATGTCCTTCACGAGGGTTTGGGCGCCGAATCCCAGGGCCACGCCCACGATCCCCATGCCCGCCAGGAGGGGGGCGATCTGGACCCCGAAGTCGTTGAGGACCATGAGGAAGGCGGTGAGGTAGATGGCGGTTCCGCCCACACGCCGGAGGATGCGGGTGACCGTCTCCACCCGCCGCTCCAGCTCGCTCTCCACCGTTGGGTCTCCGTCGTCGGCCGCCCTTCGGACCCGTTTGAGAACCGCCACCAGGAGACGGTCCAGGAGGTAGGCCCCCAGCAGGAAGAGGGCCAGGTGGAGGAGCCGCAGGGAGAGCCAGGGCCCCCAGGCGGAGAAGCGCCAGACCTCCCACCCGGCCTCCCGTGCACCCTCGGGGATTGCCGCCGCCGCGAGGATCATAGCCGCTCCTTTCCTCTCCCCAGGGGGAGGACATCCAGGGCCGTACCGGCGGGCAGGGGAGGCGACCCGCCGGGGATCCGGGCGAGAAAGGCCGCCTCGCGCCAGGCGGGCAGATCGGCCGAGCCCCGGTGGGGCAAGAGGGCCACCTTTCCTTCTTCCAGCCCCACCGCCGGCTCGAATCCCGTCCGGGGCCCCTGGGGGCGGGGCCGCTCCCGGGCCAGGAGGGCGCGGGTCCAGGGCCGGGGCGGCAGCCCCGTCATGAGGCGGACGGCCGGGTTCAGAAAGAGGTGGGCCCCCACGAAGGCGCTGACGGGGTTCCCCGGAAGGCATAGAATCACCGTCTTCCCGGCGGTCGCCAGAAGGATGGGCTTTCCGGGCTTCATGGCCACCTTGTGGAAGAGCACCGTGGCGCCGAGGTTCCGGAGGAGGGCGGGCACGAGGTCACGGTCTCCCGCCGAGACGCCGCCGGTCACCACCAGAAGGTCGGCGGCGAGCCCTTCTCCGAGGGCGGCGGCCAGCGCTCCTTCCTCGTCCCCCACCCGGACGAGGCCTTCGACCCGTGCGCCCCACTCCTCCAGCAGGGAAGCCAGCAGGGGGCCGTTGGCGTCCACGATGGCCCCCGGCGCAGGGAGGGACCCCGGCGGGCAGAGTTCGCTGCCGGTGGCGACGACCTTGGCCGTCGGTCGTTTCGCCACCACCGCTGCGGCGATGCCCAGGACGTTTCCGGCGGCCACGTCCAGGGCGTCCAGCCGCCGCCCGGGCCCGAAGACCACCTCCCCTTTGCGGGCGTTCTCGCCCTGGCGGCGGATGTTTTCACCGGGCTTCACCCCCCGGAGGAGGCGGACGGACCCGTCTTCCAGGGCTTCCGTGTCCTCCACGGGGATCACCGCCTCGGCACCCGGGGGAAGTTGGGCGCCGGTCATGATCTTGGCCGCCGTCCCCGGGGAAAGGGGCTCCCGGGGCATATCCCCCGCGAAGAGGACCGACGCCACGGGCAGGGTGGCACCCTGGACGGCTCCGGCCACGCGGACGGCGTACCCGTCCATGGACGAGCGGCAGAAGGGCGGATCGTCCCAGGCGGCGGCCGCCGGCTCCAGGAGAACCCGGCCCAGGGCCTGGGTCCAGGGGATTCTCTCGCCCTCGGGGCCGGGAACGGCCCTCTCGAGGATCGCCAGGGCTTCGTCCACGGGCAAAAGCGCCATGCCGGGCCTCGACGGAAAAGGCCCCGTTGAGGGGCCGAAGGAATCAGTGTACCACGGCCCCCCGCCTCAAGGAGCGGCCGTCTTCTCCTCCTCCACGGCTCCGGCCTCTTCCATGTGGCCGGCGTGGTAGGAACTCCGCACCAGGGGCCCGGAGAGGACCGCCCGGATGCCGGCGGCCCGGGCCTCCTCCCGGAGTGCGGCGAACTCCTCGGGGGCGTAGTACCGGGCCACGGGGTGGTGCCGGAGGCTGGGACGCAGGTACTGGCCGATGGTCAGCCGCTCCACCCCCGCCTCCGCCAGCTCCCCGAAGGTGCGGCGCAGTTCCTCCCGGCTCTCCCCCAGCCCCACCATGAGGCCGCTCTTGGTGGGGATCTCCGGGTGGAGACGCCGGGCCGCCCGAAGGAGGCCCAGGGAGCGGGGATAGGTGGCCTTGGCGCGGATGGCGGGGGTGAGCCGCTCCACCGTTTCCACGTTGTGGTTGAAGACGTGGGGACCCTCGGCCAGGACCGTCTCGAGAAGGTCCTCCCGGCCCCCGAAGTCGGGGGTCAAGACCTCCACCCGGGCGGCGGGGAGGGTGGCCTTCAGGGCTGCGATGGTCCGGGCGAAGGCGCCTGCCCCCTGGTCGGGAAGGTCGTCCCGGGCCACCGAGGTCACCACGACGAAGCGCAGCCCCATGCGCCGGGCCGCTTCGGCCACCCGCGAGGGCTCTCCCGGGTCCGCCGGGGCGGGCCGCCCCGTCCGGACGTCGCAAAAGCGGCAGGCCCGGGTGCAGACCTCGCCGAGGATCATGAAGGTGGCGGTCCCTTCGGCGAAGCACTGCCCCTTGTTGGGGCAGCGGGCCGAGGTGCAGACGGTGTTCAGCCGGTTCTCCGCGACGATGCGGAGGACCTCGCTGGCCTTCTCGCCCACCGCCAGGCGCCGGATCTGGAACCAGTCGGGTTTGCGCAGGGTCTCCACGGCGCCTCCGGGTCCCCCAAGATAGGCCCCTCGGCCCGCCGGCGCAAGGGCGGCCTCGGCCTCCCCCTCAGGCACCGGTCATCCGGCGGGCGTCCAGCAACTCGGCGAGGCGCTCCTCCGGGAGGAGCCCCTTCTCCCGGCAGATCTCCCGGATGGTGAGGCCCCTCTCGTGGGCCTCCTTGGCCAGGGCCGCCGCGGCGTCGTACCCCAGGACCGGGGCCAGGGCGGTGACCAGGGCCAGACTCCGCTCCACCAGTTCCCCACACCGGCCCTCGTCGGCGCGGATCCCCGCGAGGCATCGGTCGGAAAAGAGCCGCAGGGCGCCCGCCAGAAGGCCCACCTCCTCGAGGATGTTCCGGGCCATCAGCGGCAGCATGACGTTCAGTTCCAGGCGCCCCTGGGTCCCGGCCAGGGCCATGGCGCCGTCGTCGGCGATGACCTGCACCGACACCATGAGCGCCATCTCGGCCATGACGGGGTTCACCTTGCCGGGCATGATGGAGGAGCCGGGCTGGAGGTCGGGAAGGACGATCTCCCCCAGGCCGCACCGAGGACCAGAGGCGAGCCATCGGATGTCCTCGGCGATCTTCATGAGGCTGACCGCCAGGGAACGGAGGGCCGCCGAAGCCTCCACCAGTCCATCCCGGGACGCCAACGCCTCGAAGAGGTTGGGAGCCCGCCGGAGGGGGAGCCCCGTCTCCTCCGCCAGACGGCCGATGACCGCTTCCGCCAGCCCCTTGGGGGCGTTGAGGCCCGTTCCTACGGCCGTTCCGCCCAGGGCCAGTTCGCAGAGGGCCGGCAGGGCCGAAGCGATCCTCCGGAGGCCGTTTTCCGCCTGCCGGGCGTACCCGGAGAACTCCTGTCCCAGCCGGATGGGGACGGCGTCCTGAAGGTGCGTCCGGCCGATCTTCACCACGCCGTCCAGCTCGCGGGCCTTCTCCGCCAGGACGGCGTGGAAGCGCTCCGCCGCCGGAAGGAGGCGTTCCCGAAGGGCCAGGGCCGCCGCCAGGTGGACCGCCGAGGGAAAGACGTCGTTGCTGGACTGGCCGAGGTTCACGTGGTCGTTGGGGTGGACGGGGTCCTTGGTGCCCACCGTTCCGCCGAGGAGCTGGATGGCCCGGTTGGCCAGCACCTCGTTGACGTTCATGTGGGTGGAGGTCCCCGACCCCGTCTGGAAGACGTCCACGGGGAACTGGTCGTCCCACCGGCCCTCCAGGACCTCGGCGGCGGCCCGTTCCACCGCCTCCGCCACCGGCGCAGGCAGGGCGCCCCTCAGGCGGTTTTCCGCGGCATAGGCCCGTTTGATGCGGGTGAGGGCGTACACCACCTCCAGCGGGACCGGACGCCCGGAGACGGGAAAGTTCTCCACCGCCCGCTGGGTCTGGGCCCCCCAGAGGGCTCCCGCGGGAACCCGGACCTCCCCAAGGGAATCACGCTCCAATCGGAACTCCGCCATGGTCCTTCCCCTTTCGTCACCGTTCGCGCCAGCCCTTCTCCCGGGCCAGCCGCCCGAGGAAGGCCTCCTCCTCCGGGCGGAAGCGGGCCTCGGACCAGGCCCGCGCCTCCTCGCCCACCACCACGCGGAGCGGCGGGGCCGGGGCCGAGAGGACGTCCAGGATCGCCTCCGCCACCGGTTCGCCGGTGGGGTTGCTCTCCCGGGCGAAGGATTCGCCGAGGGCGCGGTAGAGCCGACGGTAGGGGCTTCGCGGGTCGGTCACCTTCGGGGAAACGGAGAGGGACCGGGCTCCAAAACCGGTGTCGAAGGCACCCGGCTCCACGAGGGTGACGGCGATCCCCTGGGGGGCGGTCTCCTGGAAGAGCGCCTCGGCGTAGCCCTCCAGGGCGAACTTCGAAGCGCAGTATGCCGAAAAGCCCGGCACCCCCGTCCGGCCCCACTGGGAGGAGACGAAGACCACCCGGCCCGCCCCCCTGGCCCGGAAGTGGGGCAGGAGCTCCCGCGTCACCCGGGCCGCACCGAAGAAGTTGGTCTCCAAGACATCTCGGAGGGCCTCTTCCTCCTCCTCCTCCGCGCTGCAGAAGGTGGAGATCCCGGCGTTGTTCACCACGGCGCTCAAGGATCCGAAGCGCTCGATGGCGGCGGCCACGGCCTTCTTCACCGATCCTTCGTCGGTGACGTCCAGGGCCAGGACGAGCCACCGCTCCCTGGCCTCTTGGGGGGAGGCCACCCGCTCCGGCCGGCGGGCGGTGGCGGCCACCTTCCACCCCCGTTGGTGGGCCAGGCGGGCGGTGAGAGATCCGAAGCCGGTGGCCGCCCCGGTGATCAAGACCGCTCCTTCCACGGCGACCTCCTCTCCCCTCCGAGGGTACACCCGGTGGAGGAGATTCACACCTGTCCAAAATCATCCGGCCATCCGCCCGCAAGAGAAGGCGGGACGGT
>JBMFRA010000081.1:0-8016 GCA_049968315.1 Acidobacteriota bacterium | reverse complement strand
GCCCCATCCTCTGGAGGAGGGAAACGAGGGAACCGGGGTAGCCCACCAGAATGCAGGCGTCCAGGCCGCCCACGTCGATCCCCACCTCCATGGCGGAGGTGCTCACCACCCCGAGGAGCCTTCCCTCGAAGAAGGCCTCCTCGATGCGCCGCCGCTCGGAGGGCAGAAAACCCGCCCGGTAGGAGGAGACGGTCTTCCGGTACCTCCGGTCCCTCTGGCAGAGCCAGGAGTAGACGAGCTCGGTGACGCGGCGGGCCTTGGTGAAGGCCAGCGTCCGGCGGCCCTCCTTCAGGAGCCGGTCCATCACATCCACCGCCAGGGTGTAGGGACTTCCCTCCGGCGCGAGGAGGTGGAGGCGGCGGGGCGGCCGGGGCCCTCTGCCCTCCGTGACCGCCAGCGCCTCCCGGCCCGTGAGGGTGCGGAAGAACTCCCCCGGGGAGGCGAGGGTGGCGGAGGTGGCCACCCACCGCGGCTCGGCACCGGAGGCCCTCAGCACCCGCTGGAAGCGCCACAGGAGGTGGTGGACGTTGGCCCCGAAGACGCCCCGGTAGACGTGGGCCTCGTCCAGGACCACCAGGCGCAGGCGGGGGAAGAACTCCCGCCAATTCTCCCGGTAGGCCAGGAAGGCCAGGTGGAGCATGTCCGGGTTGGTGACGAGGACCGGCGGGGGCTCCTTCTGGAGGGCCTTCCGGCGGGAGGCGGGGGTGTCGCCGTCGTAGACCTCGGCCCGGAACTCCGGGAAGCCCAACCGTGCGGCGAAGGCGTTCACCTTGGCGCACTGGTCCTGGGCCAGGGCCTTGTAGGGGAAGAGGAAGAGAAAGCGGGCAGCCGGTTCCCGCCGCCACGTATGCAGGGCGTAGATCTGGTAGACGAGGCTCTTGCCACTGGCGGTGGGGGTGGAGAGGATGGCGTCCCCGCCCTCCATCAAGCGCCGGAGGGCCAGCCCCTGGTGGGAGAAGAGCCGGCGCGGGCCCGCCTCCTCCAGGGCCTCCTTCAGGCCGGCCTCCAGCCCCTCCGGGAGGGGCTCCAGGCGCGGCTCCGCAGGGTCAAGGTCGAAGGTGGCCTTGACGGCCTTCCCGAAGCCGGAAACGGCCCCGGGGTTCCAGAGGAAGCCGCCGGGAACCTCCGCCTCGGTACGGCGCTTCATGGCCGGACCCGTCGCCTCACCACTCCGAACCCCCAGGGACCTTTCGCAGGTAGAAGATGTCCCTTCGGAGCTCGTAGCCCTGGCTCTGGAAGAGGGACAGGCTGGCCTCGTTCCAATCCTCGACGAGGCAGGCGACGATCCCCCTGCCCCGTCGGAGGAGGAGGGCCTCCCCCGCGGCGATGAGGGCCTTTCCCACCCCCCGCCGGCGGAAGGAGGGTTTCACCGCCAGGCGGTTGATCCAGCCCTTTCGGCCGTCGTCCGTCAGGAGCACCACCCCCGCCAGGATCCCCTCGGAGAAGGCCCCCAGAAGGGCCGCCGAGCCTCCCCGGAGCTCTTCGGCCATCCGGGACAGGGCGTCCCGTCCCTCCGGGTGGAAGGGAAGGCCCGCCTCGGCCCAGAGGGCGTGGACGGCGGGGAGGTCGGCCCCACCCAGTTCCCGAATTTGAATCTCTTTCCTTTTTAGGATGTTATCTCTCACTTCTTAACCTTCTGGATGAAGGCCCGAACCGTGCGGCCCTCCTGGTGGTAGCCCCGAAAGCGGTGGCCGGTGGAGCGGCAGAAGGCCGGAAGGTCGGCCTTCACACCCTGGTCGTCGGCCAGAATCTCCAGGAGGGCGCCCCCGGGGAGGGCTTCCAGGGCCTCGGCGGTCTTCACCACCGGCAGGGGACAGAGGAGGCCACGGAGGTCCAGGAGGCGGTCACCAGAGCCGGGGTTGGGGGTCGTCGTTTCTTCGTCCACGGTGCCCTTCCTCCCTCTCGGGTTCCTTGGGGGCCGGTTCCGCAGCGCCCTGGGGCCTCACCCGGTAGTAGCTCTTCCTGAGGACGTTCTCCCTCGCGGAGGTGAAGTCCCCCTCGGTCTCCCCGCTCTTCTCGAGGCTCGTCAGGCAGTTCTGGAGCTTGGCGTCGAGGTTGTCCAGGTGGTGAAAGAAGACCGCCTCCGGCGTCTGGGGGTCCACGGCGCTTCCAAAGCCCTCGGCCCGGTCTCCCTGGTGGCTCAGGACGATGTGGACGAGGTGGCGGAGCTTGTTCTCCGGAAAGCCGGGGAGGGAGGCGGCCAGTTCCTCCACCAGGCGGGCACCCAGGTAGATGTGGCCGAGGAGCTTTCCTTCGGTGGTGTACTCGAAGCCGGGCCGGCTGCTGATCTCCACCGCCTTGCCGGCGTCGTGGAAGAAGCAGGCGCAGAGGAGGAGGCCGAGGTCCAGCTGGGGGTAGAGGGGAGCCAGCGCCCTCACCCCCCGGGCGAGGCTGAGGGAGTGCTCCAGAAGTCCCCCCACCCAGGCGTGGTGCACCGACTTAGCCGCCGGAGCCTGCCGAAAGGCCTCGAAGTGGGGCGAGCGCCGAAAGGCCTCCAGGAGGCGCCGGTATTCCGGGTCCTCCACGGCGGCGATCAGGGCCTCCATCTCCGCCACCATCTCCCCGTCCCCCCTCCGGCTCCGGGGAGAGAAGAGGGAGGGGTCCGCCTCCTCGGCGGGGACCGCTTCCGCCTCGAGAAGGGTGAGCTGGAGGGCCCCCTGGAAGCGGTCCACCCGCCCCTTCAGCCGGTAGGGACCCCCGGGCCTCAGGACCGGCGCCAGCTCCTTCACCCGGCCCTTCTTCCCGCCGGCGCTGTCCCAGAGCTTGGCCGGGAGGGGTCCCTCCGCGTCCTGGAAGGTCCCCTCCCAGTAAGGCTCGCCGGCCTTGGTCTGCCGCACCGTCGCCGCCACCAGCCACAGGACGGCCTCGAAGCGCTGTCCCTCCTCCAGTTCCCGCAGGGAGCGGCCCATCCGTTCGCCTCCTTGGCTTTCAGTCTACCGAAGGGAGGAGAGCCGCCGCAAGGCGCCTTCCGCTTGCGAAGGGCCTCCCGAGGCACTATCATGCCCCCCGTGGGCGAAAAGATCGACCGGGCGGGGTTTCTCCGCCGCCTCTTCTTCGTGGAACCAGGCGCCGAAGCGGCCCGGGCCTTGCGGGCGGGAAAGGGCGTCGGCCCGCCCGCCGGCGGGCGCGGCCGCATTCCCTTCACCTTCCTGAGGCCCCCCGGAGCCCCGCTGGAGCCCCAGTTCCTCTCCCGGTGCACCCGCTGCGACCTCTGCCGCCAGGCCTGCCCCCAGGGGATCATCGTCCCGGCGGAGGAGCCTCTCATGGGGATCGGAACACCCATCGTGGATCCCTCCCTGGGCTCCTGCACCCACTGCATGAAGTGCGTGGAAGCCTGTCCCGACGGTGCCCTCCTGATGGAGGAGGACCGCCGGATGGGCCGGGCCGTCTGGCACCCCGAGAGCTGCCTCTCCACCCGGGTCCTCGCCTGCGTGAAGTGCGTGGAGGCCTGCCCCGTGGGCCCCAAGGCCATCCGCGCCGTTCCGGGGTCCGGGATCGAGGTGGACGCCGAAGGGTGTACCGCCTGCGGCTTCTGCGTGGCCGCCTGCCCCACCGAGCCCAAGAGCCTGCACCTCCAGGGGCGCCCGCCCATGCCCCTCAAGGGCCACCCCCCCGTACCGGTCCGCTCCCATGGATGAAGGGCCGGCCCTCGAGATCCGTTCGCTCACCAAGCGGTATGGCTCCGTGGAGGCCGTGGCCGGCCTCTCCCTCACCGTGGCGCGGGGGGAGATCTACGCCTTCCTGGGCCCCAACGGCGCCGGGAAGACCACGACCCTGAGGACCGTGGCGGGCCTGCTCCACGCCGACGGAGGCTCCATCGCCGTGGCGGGCCACCCGGTCTCCCCGGAGAGCCTCCCCTTCCGGAGGGTCATGGCCTACGTCCCCGACCGGCCCTACCTCTACGAGAAGCTCACCGCCTGGGAGTACTTCGAGTTCCTCGCCCGCGTCCACGGCCTCCGGGACTGGGAGGGAAGGGCCCGGGGCTTCCTGGAGCGCTTCCGCCTCTCGGCCTGGGCCCACCAGTTGCTGGAGGGCTTCTCCCACGGCATGCGCCAGAAGGTCGTCCTGGCGGGCGCCCTTCTCCACCAACCCCTCCTGCTCCTGGTGGACGAGCCCATGGTGGGGTTGGACCCCCGCTCCAGCCGGGACGTGAAGGCCCTCTTCCGGGAACTGGCCGCCGGGGGGACGGGGTTGCTGCTCTCCACCCACTCGCTGGACCTGGCGGCGGAGGTGGCCCACCGGATCGGGATCCTGAACCGCGGGCGCCTCATCGCCGAGGGGACCTTCGCCGAGTTGCAGGAGCGGGCCTCGAGGCCCGGTTCCACCCTGGAGCAGGTCTTTCTCACCCTCACGGAGGAAGCATGGCAGGAACAGGCGGTCCGAGACTCCTGAGGGCCCTTCGGCCCAGAGTGGCCCTGGTGCTGGGGGGCGGAGGGGCCCGGGGCTTCGCCCACCTGGGGGTCCTGAAGGTCCTGGAACGGGAAGGGATCCCGGTGGACCTCCTGGTGGGGTGCAGTGCCGGGGCCCTGGTCGGTTCCCTCTACGCCTTCGCGGGCTCCTCCGAAGCGGCGGAGGAGGCCCTCCTTGCCTACACCTCCTCCCCGGACTTCCAGGACGGCCGCTACCGGGACATCCAGACCATCGCCCCGCTGGAGAAGCCCAAGGAGGAGGGCTTCTTCCGCCGCCTCAAGCGCGCCTACAAGACGGCGGCCTTCTTCGCCTCCACCCTCCTGAGGGAGTCCTACGTCAAGCCCGAGGAGTTCGCGGCCAACGTGGCGGGCATCCTCCCCGACCGCAACATCGAGGACTCGCCCATCCCCCTCTGCATCGTGGCGGCGGACCTGCAGACCGGCGACGAGGTGCTCCTGCGGGAGGGCCCTCTCCGCCTGGCGGTGCAGGCCTCCTCGGCCATTGCCGGCGTCTTCCCGCCGGTGAGGTGGGGGGGGCGGGACTTGGTGGACGGGGGCTTCGTGGACAAGGTCCCGGTGGAGGCGGCGCTGCGCCTGGGGGCGGACGTGGTCATCGCCGTGGACGTCTCCCTGGACGTGGCCTTCGACGGGAACCTCGACCGCCGGGGCACGACCCTCACCACCCGGGCCAGCGCCATCCTCTCCGAAGCCCTGACCCAGGCCCAGGTGCGCTTTGCCGACGTGGTGATCCGTCCGGACATCCGCAAGGTCCACTGGGCGGACTTTCGCTCGGTACCCCAGGCCGTTCCCCTGGGGGAAGAGGCCGCGCGGGCCGCCCTTCCGGCCATCCGGGCGGCCCTTCGGCGGGGATGGCCCCGGCGCCTGCTCCGCCTCCTGGGCCGCCACCCGCGCAGGATCGTGGTCTTCAGGCCCTATCCGCCGGAAGAGAAGACCTCCGCTCCTTCCCCTCCCCCTCCGCCGGATCCGGTCCCACCCTCCTCGGAGCCTGCCCCCCCTCGGAGGGAAGGGTGAGAACCAACGCCGTCCAGGTAGGAAAGAGGGAGACGAAGGGAAGGGCCTCGGCGGCGAAGGCCACGAGGTAGCGCCACCGGAAGCCCGCCACCGCCCAAAGGGCCCCGGCGGTCAGGAGGTCGAGGAGCAGATCGAAGGGCGAGGCGGCCCCTTCGAGGAAGAGGGGAAAGAGGGCGATCTCCACGAGATCGGCCAGCCCCGCCAGAAAGAGCGCCAGGAGCTTCCGCCGCCGGGAGAGCACCGGCAGGATGCGCCCAACTCCTCCTCCCATCAGCGGCCCTCCCCTCCCCTCCTCCCGTGCCCCGTGGCCGGGGCTTTGCCCCCTAGGCGGCCCGGATCCACCGCAGGACCTCGGGGATGGAGGGGCGCTTCCCGGTCATGAGGATCCCCACCCGGTAGACCTTGGCCGCCAGCCACGCCACGGCCAGCCCCCCCAGCATGAGGCTCAGGAGGCTGGCGGCGATCTCCCACGGGGGAACCTCCGTGGCGCCCAGCCGCAGCAGCATGGTGACGGGGGAGGTCATGGGAAACAGGCTCAGGGCCACCACCCACCCCGCCTGGGGGTTCTGGAGGGTGGGCATCATGAGGACCAAGGGGACCACGAGGCCGAAGGTCACCGGCGTCTGCCACTGCTGGACCTCCTGCTGGGTGGTGCAGGCGGCCCCCACGGCGGCGTAGATGCTGGAGTAGAAGAGGAATCCGAGCAGGAAGTACAGAACCAGCAGGACCATTTCGTGGGGCTTCATCCACCCGCCCCCGGCGGAGGCGGTGTTCAGGGGGTTGGCCAGGTACAGCCCCGCCCCGAGGAGGAACCAGATTCCGTACTGCAGAAGGCCCACCGAGGCGATCCCCACGATCTTGCCCGCCATCAGCTCGAAGGGCCTCACCGCCGAGAGGAGCACCTCCACCACCTTCCCGTTCTTTTCCTCCAGGACGCCGTTGGAGAGGGCCACGCCGTAGAGGATGATCATCATGTAGATCACCAGGGCCAGGAGGATGGGGCGGAGGAGGTCCGTGAGAAGGTTCCCCCTGCGGGTCTTGCCTCCCTTCTCCACCTTGACCAGGTCCAGCTCCACGCGGCCCTTGAGTTGGGCGGCCACCGAGGGGTCCAGCCCCAGTTTCTGGAGCTTCTGCTGGAGGCGGGCTTGGTTCAGCTTGGCGGTGATGAGGCCAAAGAGCTGGGTATTGGTCAGGCTCTTGGCGTAGAAGGTGGCCTTGAGCTCCTCCTTGGGGTCGGGATCGAGGACGAGGATCCCCTGGAGGCTCTTTCCTTCCAGGTCGCGCTTCAGTGCCTCGAGGTCCGTCCCTGGCGGCTCGGCGCGGAACTCCAGGGCCTTCTCCGCCCGCTTGTCGGCCTCCTCCTCCAGCCGCCCCTCGGGGTTGGGAGAGCGGTCCTTGGCCGGACCGGCCTCCACGACCAGGGGCCCCGCCCAGCCCGTCCGGTCCAACAGGGCCACGGTCACCTCCTCGTGGCGCAGTACCGTGAGGGCGGCGGGAAGGATCATGAGGGCCCCGTAGACCAGCGGCGTGAGCAGCGTGCTGACCAAGAAGGACTTCTTCCGGACCCGTTCCAGGAACTCCCGGCGGACCACGGCGAGGACGTTGAGCCAGTTAGTTCCCATGGTCCCCCTCCCCTTTGACGACCTTCACGAAGATGTCGTGCATGGAGGCCTGGGCCTCCTCGAAGCGGGCGATGCGGGCCCCCCCGTTGAGAAACCGCCGCAGGAGCTCCGCCGAATCGGCCCCCTCCCGGAGGAAGAACCGGGCTTCGTTGGGCAGGAAGGCCGTGGATTCGGAGAGGTCCTCAAAGGCGCCGGCCGAGAGGCCCGTGCCGCCGCTGAACTCCACCTTCACCGCCCGGCTTCCGTACCGGCGCCGGACCTCCCCCACCTCCCCCTGGAGGACCACCCGCCCCCGGTCGATGAGGGCGATGGCCTGGCAGAGCTTCTCCACCTGGTCCATCTGGTGGGTGGAGAGGACCACGGTGGTGCCCTGGGCCAGGGCCTCCCGGAGGACCTCCATGAAGACCTCCACGTTCACGGGGTCGAGGCCCGAGAAGGGTTCGTCCAGGATGGCCACCTCCGGGCGGTGCTGCAGGGCCACCAGGAGTTGGACCTTCTGCTGCATCCCCTTGGAGAGGTCCTCCACCCGGTGGTTCTCCCAGGCCGCCAGGCCCACCCGGGCCAATCCCTCCCGAGCCCGGCGGGAGGCTTCGGACGCCGAGAGCCCCCTCAAACGGCCGAAGAAGCGCAGGAGCTCCCCCACCTTCATCTTGGGGTAAAGGCCCCGTTCCTCGGGCAGGTACCCCAGGGCGGAGGCGGGGACCTTCTCCCGGGGCCGCCCCAGGACCGAGACCTCCCCGGCGTCGGGCAGGAGGATCCCCAGGGTCATGCGCATGAGGGTGGTCTTGCCCGCCCCGTTGGGACCCAGGAGCCCGAAGATGCTCCCCGCCGGAACCTCCAGGTCCAGGGGCTTCACCGCCTCCACCTCGCCGAAACGCTTGGTCACGCCACGGTACGCAAGCGCGTTCATCTTCCCTCCCCGGGTTCTTGTACGATCACACCTGTCCAAAATC
>JBMFRA010000080.1:0-8193 GCA_049968315.1 Acidobacteriota bacterium | reverse complement strand
CCCGCCAACGTGCCCCACCTCATCCTCCGGGACGGCTACCCCCCCGGCGCCCCTGGTACCGCAACAAGGTCTGGCAGGAGGTCCTGCCCTCCATCGCGGACGGCTACCCCTACCCCCTCGTGCCTCATCACCTACTGGGCCAACCCGGTCTACACCATTCCCGCGGGGACGGCCCAGGAGGCGATCCTCAAGGACCGCTCGGCCCTCCCGCTCTTCGTGGCCATTGACATCAACATCAACGAGACCACCCGCTTCGCCGACTACATCCTTCCCGACGGGAGCTATTTGGAACGCTGGGGCACGCCGGGGGCGGCGCCGGCGGTGGTGACGAAGGTCTCCGCCTGGCGGCAGCCGGTGGTGGGGACCTACGACAAGGGGACCCCCGCCGAGCGGGACGCCTCGGCGCCCTTCGACGTGGACGCGGCCAACGACTACACGCCCTACCACCCCACTACCAAGACGCTGGAGGACATCTACATCGCCATCGGGAAGCGCCTCGGGCTGCCCGGCGTCGGGGCCAACGCCTTCGTGGACGGCGGGTCTTTGGACCGGGCGTGGGACTTCTACAAGAAGGTCCTTGCGAACCTCACGGCCGACGCCAACGCCAATGGTTTTTCGGTGACGCCGGAGGACGTGGTGGCCCGGGGTGGCGTCTTCCAGTCCCCGGAGGACGCCTACGACTGGGGAACGGGCTTCCTTTTGAACCGCCAGAACGGCCGGAACAACGTCTATTCGGAGAGCTGGGCCACCTACCTCAACGCCCGGACGGTGACGGCGTGGGATCCCCTCACCGGGAAGCCGCTGGACGGCGAGTACTTCGATCCGCTGCCGGTGGTGGAGACCCGCTCCTTCGACAGCCTCGGAAGGCCCCTCACCCCCGACCCGCTGCCCTTGCTCCTCACCACGTACAAGACGGTCCTCCACACGCAGTCTCGAACCATCGTCTGCCCTTCGCTCCAGATGCACCTCCCCGAGTCGCTCATCGAGATGAACGCTTCGGACGCGGCGGCCCGGGGGCTGCAGGACGGCGACCTGGCGCGGGTCTTCTCCGTAGACAAGCCTGAAGGGGTGGTGGGGCGCGTCCGGCTGACCGAGACGCTGCGCCCCGGCGTGGTGGCCATCGTCAACTCCCTGGGCCACTGGGCCATGCAGTCTGCTCCCTTCGAGGTGGACGGCCAACCCGCCGACTACGACCCCGGCCGGGCCCTGGGCGTCCACGGCAACCCGATCATGAAGGTGGACCCCGTCCTCGGAGACATGCCGCTCACGGACCCGCTGGGCATGGGCGCCGTGTATTTCGAGACGCGCGTCGACGTGGTCAAACTGTAGGGGACGAGCCATGACGCAGCTGGGCTGGAAGATCGACCTCTCCAAGTGCATTGGGTGCAAGGCCTGCGTGGAGGCCTGCAAGTTCGAAAACAACACGACCCTGGACCTGAGGGTCAACTACCGGTGGGTTTCCGAGGTGGAGCGTGGGCGGTACCCCGACGTCCAGCGGGTCTTCGTACCGCTGGCCTGCAACCACTGCGCCGACCCCGCCTGCAAGCGCTCCTGCCCCACGAAGGCCATCACCAAACGGGCCTCCGACGGCATTGTCCTCATCGACCAGGAAAAGTGCGTGGGCTGCCAGAACTGCGTGATGGCTTGCCCCTACGGAGCCCCCCAGTTCAACCGGGTGACGAAGAAGGTGGAGAAGTGCACCCTCTGCGTCCACCGCGTGGAGGCGGGGCTCCTCCCGGCCTGCGCCGCCACCTGTGTGGGAGAGGCCATCCACTTCGGCGACGACTTCCACCGCTGGGGAGACCCCCCGCCGGAGTTTGCCGATCCACGCCAGACCCGGCCCTCCATCGAGTTCGTGCGGTAGGAGGGGGCGTTGCTCGGCCGGCCGGTCCTGCGAGGTCTTCTGAGCGCCGGGGACGGGGAGCCCCTCTCCGCCGGTCCCCGGTGCGAAGGGGCCGGAGGGTCTTGCCGGGCCGCCTGCGCCGCCGCCTGCCCGCGGGGGGTCCTACGCTTCTCCGGCGAACGCCCCCAGGCGGAAGAAGGGTGCGACGGGTGCGGCCTGTGCGCGGCGGCCTGCCCCCGGCAGGCCCTCCGGGTCCGTTCCGTGGAGCGGGCGTGGGAACCGGGCAGCGCGGTGGTCTCCTGCCGGGAAGCCGGCTCCCCCCCGTCCTCCGCCGGGCCCTGCCTCGGCGCACTCTCCCCCGAGCGGGCCGTCCTCCTCGCCGCCCGGGCCGGGGGGATCCTCTGGCTGGAAGCGGGAACCTGCCACTGCTGTCCTCTGGGCCCGGTCTCCGAAGGGGGCCTCCGGCGCCTTCGCCTTCTTGAAAAGGCGCTGGGCGAAGCGGCGGGGAGGCCCGTTCTCCGGTGGGGAAGGCCCCCGTCGGAAGGATCTCCCCGCCGGGGGCTGGACCGCCGGGGCTTCCTCCGGTGCTTCGGCGGAGGGGATCCCCGTTCCCCCATTCCCTCTGGGCCCGTACGCCGCCGGCCTCTCCGGGAGGCCCTGGCGGTCCTTCTTGAGGGGAAAGAGCCCACCCCTCCCCTGGTGGCCTTCTTGGAAGCCCTTCGGGCTCCGCGGGTGGTGGCGGACCTCTGCACCCTCTGCGGCGCCTGCGCCGTCTCGTGCCCGGAGGGGGCCCTGGGCCTCGAAGCCCGCGGAAGCCACCTGGCCCTTCGTCTCTTCAAAGACGCCTGCACCGGCTGCGGGCGCTGTGCCGAGGCCTGCCCCACCGGGATCCTGGTCCTTGCTGCCTGCCCCGGAGGGGCGGAGGAAGAGGTCCTGGCGGAGGGTGAAGCGTCCCTGTGCGTGGAGTGCGGCCGGATCCTGAGGCGGAACCCCTCGGGGGCCTCCCGCTGCCCCGCCTGCTCCCTGGGAGCCCGGAGGCGGGCCGCCTCCCCCTTCGCCGGCTACCCCCGGCGAGAGGCCAGGCACCCGGCCTGAGGATCCCCCTGCGCGGCAGGCTGGAACCCCTTCCGGCGCCCCCCCGGGGTAGAATGGAAACAGCGGTGGCCCCGGCCGCGGCGGGCGGGGCCCGGAAAGGAGCGCGGCCCGGCGGCGGGGAGAAAGGGCGCGAGAGGCGGGGGGCCGCCTTCCCCTTTTTTCCCCGGTGTCGGCCCATCCCCATGGGCTGCAACCACACCCACCCCAGGCTTCCCGAAAACGGCTCCATGGACCTTCGCCTCGGGCTGAGTGCCCTGTTGAACGCCGCCATCACGGTGGCGGAGTTCGCCGGGGGGCTCCTGGCGGGGAGCCTGGCTCTCCTCTCCGACGCCGCCCACAACCTGGGCGACGTGGCGGCGGTGGTTCTGGCCCTGTGGGCGCGGCGCTTCGGGCGCCGCCCCCCGACGGCCCGCCACACCTACGGGTTCAAACGGGCGGAGGTGCTGGCGGCCCTCGCCAACGCCGTGACCCTCGTGGGTGTGACCGTCCTCATCGGCCGGGAGGCGGTGCTGCGCTTCCTGAGCCCCGAGCCGGTGGAGCAGGGCCTCATGCTGGGGGTGGCGCTGGTGGCCTTCTTCGCCAACGTGTCGTCGGTCCTCCTCCTCCGCCGCCACGAAGAATCCGACGTGAACGTCCGGAGCGCCTTTCTCCACATGGCCCAGGACGCCCTCGCCTCCCTCGCCGTCGTCGCCGCCGCCCTCCTGGCCGGAAGCTCCGTCGGCCCCTACGTGGACCCCGCCGCGGCGCTCCTGGTGGGCCTGGTGGTGCTCCGCAGCGCCCTGTCGCTGGTGTGGGAGACCATCTATACGCTGATGGAGGCCGCCCCCTCGGGAGCGGACCCCGAAGCCATCGCCCGCGGGGTGGCGGAGGCCTTCCCCGTGGCGTGCCTCCACCACGTCCACGTTTGGCAGAACGGCCCCGGACAGCGGCTCCTCACGGCCCACGTGGCCCTGGCGGCCAACTTGGACGGCGCCGCCATCGAATCCCTCTTCGAGCGGATCAAGGACCACCTCCGGGAGCGGTGGGCGGTCACCCATGCCACCCTGGAACCGGAGGTCTCGGGGTGCGGGGAGACGGAGGTTCTGGGCCAGTGGGAAGACCACCGCTGACCCCACCTCCCCGGGAGGCCCAAAGAAAGGAAGGGCGGGGCCGTAGCCCCGCCCTTTTCGGCGTCTGCGGTCCGCCGGCGGTTACTTAGCCGCCTGGGCCTTGAACCAGGCCGTCGGCATGGACTTGGGCCGCTCGATGGGCTCGCCCCAGCCGCGGGAGACGACCAGCTGGGAGACCATGCCCATGGCCCGGCTGACGGAGAAGAGGACCGTGTAGTAGCTGAACTCCTTCATGCCGAAGTGGTAGAGCAGGCACCCGGAGGCGGCGTCCACGTTCGGCCAGGGGTCCTTGATCTTCTGGACCTGCTTGAGGACCTCGGGGACGACCTTGAAGACGCGGGCCACCGTCTGGTAGACGGGGTCGTCGGGGCACACCCTGGCGCCGAAGGCGTGGAAGGCGTCGAAGCGGGGGTCGGTGATCCGCAGGACGGCGTGGCCGTAGCCGGGGACCACCTTTCCGGCGTCCAGGGTCTCCTGGGCGTACTTGGCGAGCTGCTCCTCCGTGGGGGCGCCGCCGAACTTCTCCATGGTCTCGAGGATCCAGGCCAGGCACTCCTGGTTGGCCAGGCCGTGGAGCGGGCCCGCCAGGCCGTCGAGGCCGGCGGAGACGGCGTAGAAGGCGTCGGAGAGGGCGCTGCCCACGCAGTGGCAGGTGTGGGCCGAGACGTTCCCGCCCTCGTGGTCGCTGTGGAGGACCATGTAGAGCCGCATGAGGTTCTTGAACTCGCCGGTGGGATCGGGAATGCCCAGCATGTGGGCGTAGTTGCCGGCCCAGTCGAGCTTGGGATCGGCGGCGATGCGGACGCCGTCCCGGAACTTGCGGCGGTAGATGTAGGCGGCGATGACGGGGATCCAGGCGATGAGGTTCAGGGCGTCTTCCAGGGTGGGCTTCCAGTAGTCGTCCTTCTTCATGCCCTCGTCGTACTTCTTCCGGAACTCCGACTCCCGCTCCAGGACCAGGATGCCGGTGTTGAGCATGCACATGGGGTGGGAGTCGAAGGGCATGGCGTCGAGGACGTCGAAGACGTAGGCGGGAAGGCGCTCGGCCCGGGCCTTGAGGTCGTCCTGCAGGTCCTTGAGTTCGTCCTTGGAGGGCATGCGGCCGGTGAGGAGGAGCCAGAAGACCTCTTCCGGCAGGTTGCCGGCCAGGTCCTTGATGGGGATGCCGCGGATGATGAGGCCCTTGTCCGGCGGCACCTCGGAGGTGTCGCAGACCATGGCCTTGAGGCCCCGCATGCCGCCGAAGGCGGCGCCGATGGTCAGTTCGCCGATGACCTTGGCGCCGTGTTCCTTCACGAAGGCCTTGATGTCGTTGCGCATTTCGGGAATCTGTTTGGCGAGAACGTCGTACAGCTTACCCATGCAGCACCTCCTCGAAAGGGTCCCAACCGATCCCGGAGGCCCGGCGCCTCCGGCTTCCTAGCGGAGTCCCCCACCGCCCGTTGCAGGCCGGGAGCCGCTCGAAACCACTCCTTTACCCTTCTTCCGCAACGGTTGCTCCGAAGAAGGTCTTCGCGCTGGGTCGGCGAAGACCGATTATCGGCACCGCCGCCCGCTGCTGTCAACGATTCAAGACCCCCTGGGAAAAAAGGGGCCAAAGCCGGGGGAAATGCCCCATTGCTAGTGGAACAATCGGAGTATCCGGAGAAAAGGGGCAAGGCGGCTCCACGGAGGGGCGCCGACCCTCGGTGGAAAATGGCCCCCGGCTCTCCCTGGGGGATCGCCCAGGGGAACCGACCTGTGGTAGCGTGGGTCCAACCCCTAGGACCGGAGAAGACCGGAGGAAAGGCCCCGGTCCCGGACGCCGGAAGGAGACGCCCATGAACCTGAGGATCGCCGCCCTCGCCACCGCCCTTCTCGTCCCCCTCGCCGCCGCCGCCGGCACCTCCAAGACCATGCTGACCGTCTACAACCAGGACCTGGCCCTGGTGCGGCAGGAACGGACCATCCCCGTCCAGCGGGGGGTCTTCAAGTACCTCTTCGAGGACGTGACCACCCGGATCGACGCCACCTCCGTCGCCCTGGAGACCCTCTCGGGGCCGCCCCTCTCCATCCTGGAGCAGAACTACGCCTACGACCTCATCAGCGACCAGAAGGTGCTGGAGAAGAGCCTGGGCCGCACCGTCACCTTCTTCGAGAAGACCGGCGATACGGAGAAGGCCTACACCGGCACCCTGCTCTCGGTGGCCGGAAACCGCCCGGTGATCCGCACGGCGGAGGGGCTCTACATCGGCTACCCCTCGAGGTACCTGCTGGACACCCTCCCGCCGGGGCTCATCGTGAAGCCCACCCTCGTCTGGCTCCTCTCCGGCCAGCGGGAGGGCAGCCAGGAGGTGGCCCTCTCCTACCTCACCGGCGGCCTCTCGTGGAGCGCCAACTACGTCCTGCTGCTGGAACCGTCGGAGAGGAACGCGGGCTTCACCGGCTGGGTCACCCTCCAGAACCAGAGCGGGCTCACCTTCGAGAACGCCACCCTGAAGCTTCTGGCGGGGGACGTCCACCGGGCGGAGCGGCCCGAGGCCCGGCGGGTTCTCTACGCTGCCGCCAAGATGGAAATGGCCGCCCCTGCCCCCCAGTTCGAGGAGAAGAGCCTCTTCGAGTACCACCTCTACACCCTGCAGCGGCCCGCCACCGTCGCCGACAACGAGACCAAGCAGATCGAGCTGGCCTCCGCCCCCCAGGTCCCGGTCCAGAAGACCTACGTCTACGACGGGGCCAACCTCGCCGGGTACGGCGGCTGGTACTACGGCTCCCGGGAGAACCGGGACTTGGGCCTTCCCTCCAACCGGAAGGTCTCGGTCTTTCTGGAGTTCGACAACAAGGAGGCGGCGGGCCTCGGCATCCCCCTTCCCAAGGGGACCGTCCGGGTCTTCCAGAAGGACTCCGACGGCTCCGCCCAGTTCGTCGGCGAGGACGCCATCGACCACACCCCCAAGGACGAGCACGTGCGGATCAAGATGGGCGAAGCCTTCGACGTCGTGGGGGAACGCAAGCAGACCGCTTTCAAGGTCATCGTCTCCGGCCACGTCTACGACGAGTCCTTTGAGATTACCCTGAGAAACCACAAGAAGAACCCCGTCACCGTGCGGGTCACCGAGGTCCTCTACCGCTGGAGCGACTGGGAGATCACGAAGGAGAGCATGGGGCACGAGAAGGTGGACAGCCAGACCGTCGTCTTCCCCGTCACCGTCCCCGCCGACGGCGAGGCCAAGGTGGCCTACACCGTGCGGTACACGTGGTGAAAATGGAGCCTAGAGGCGAGCCGCGGACAGTCCCCCTACGGGAGAGAATCTTCCCGAGCCCCGTAGGGGAGGGCCTCCGTGTCCTCCCGTAAGCCTCCAGTTTCCAGGGGTCACTCTTTGGCCGGCCGGCGCTCCAGGGTGACGGAGAGGTCCAGGGGGGCTCCGTCCCGAAGGACGGTGACGGTGACGGTGTCGCCGGGTTTGTGGTCCTGCAGGGCGTAGGTGTAGTCGTAGACGTTCTCCACGGCCTTGCCGCCGAAGCGGACGATGACGTCGCCCTTCCGCAGGCCGCCCCGCTCGGCGGGGCTCCCCGGACGAACGCCCATGAGCCGCACCCCCTTGCCCTCCCCCGAGTAATCGGGGATGGTCCCCAGGTAGACCCGGAAGCCCCGCCCCGCCGTCTCGCCGGGGGGAGGAGCCACCCGGACGTAGGCGGGCCGCTCCGGAAGGGCGAGGAGGGCCTCGGCGGCCCGGGCGGCGAAGCGCAGGACGCGGACCTCCCCCCCGTAGAGGATCTTGTCGGGGGTGTCGCCGGGGCGGTGGTAGTCTTCGTGGGCCCCCGTGAAGAAGAAGAGGACGGGGACCCCCTGGGCGTAGAAGACGGCGTGGTCGGAGGCGCCGTAGCCGTCCTCCCCCAGGGCCAGGTCCAGCCCCTCGGTGTTGGCCTCTCGAAGAAGGGCCTTGAAGACGGGGGAGGTGCCGGCACCCCCGACGACGAGGCGGTTTTCCCGAAGTCTCCCGATCATGTCGAAGTTCATCACCGCCACGACGCGCTCCAGGGGAAGCGGCGGGTCCTGGACGAAGTGGGAGGAGCCGAGGGTGCCCAGCTCCTCGCCGGCGATGGAGACGAAGAGAAGGTTTCGGGGCCGCTCCGCATTGCTGTCCAAGATCGTTTTGGGCAACG
>JBMFRA010000079.1:0-8581 GCA_049968315.1 Acidobacteriota bacterium | reverse complement strand
GTTGCCCAAGCGAAGCGGAGGGCAACATGCAGGCCGCAGGATTGGGCCTTGGGCGGAGAGAATAATTCGGGGCGCGGCGAGGGGGAAGGTTCCCTTCTTTGGGCCCCGGTTCCATCCCCTTTTGAAAGAGTGTCCAATGGGTGCACTTCCCGGCCCTATCCTTGGAACCGGGCGGGGGAGGGATTCCCTTCGTCACCTTCCACCCCATCCCTTCCCCGCCCTTTGGGGGGGGCCTCCTTCGGTGAGGGTTTCGTAGGGGAGGGCCCCTTTGCCCTCCCGTAGGCCCGTGCCCTTCCCCGGGCGGCCACCGGGGCCGCCCCAATGGAAAACATGCGCACCCGCGGGGCCCTCCCCTACGGAAGAAAAGGGGGCGCGGCCTTGCGCCCGGCGGGCTTCGCCCCTATGCTGGGGCCGGAGGCACCCATGACCCTCTCCCTCTTCGCCGCCTCGCTCCTCGCCCTCCTGCTGGGGGGCCTCCTCGGCTACCTGCTGGGCCGCCTTCCCTTGGGGGGCCTGCGGGCGGAGCGGGAGGGCCTCCTCTCCCGGCTGGAGGAGTCGGAGGCCCGCCGCCGGGCGCTGGAGGGAGAGCTCGCCGCCGCGGGGGAGCGCCGGGCGGCGGCCGAGGCCCGGCTCGAGCGGCTCCCGGCCCTGGAACGGCGGATCGTGGAGCTGGAGGAGGAGCGGAGCCGCCTCCTCGCCGAAGTCCGGGAGGCCCGGACCCGCCTGGAGGAGGGACAGAAGGCCGGCGAGGAGAAGCTGGCCCTCCTGCAGGAAGCGGAGCGGAAGCTCGCCGCCGCCTTCGAGGCCCTTTCTTCCCAAGCGCTGGAGCGGAGCGGGGCGAGCTTCCTCCGCCTGGCCCGGGAGAGCCTGGAGAAGTACCACGAGGCCGCCCGGGGGGACCTGGAGGCGCGGAAGACCGCCGTGGAGGCGCTGGTGGCCCCGCTGGCCGAGGCCCTCAAGCAGGTGGAGGGGAAGATCGCCGAACTGGAGCGGGCCCGCACCGAGGCCTACGGTTCCCTCAAGGAACAGCTCCGGTCGCTCACGGAGGTCCACCTCCCGGCCCTTAGGGGGGAGACCCAGAACCTGGTGAAGGCCCTCCGGCGGCCCTCCGCCCGGGGCCGGTGGGGGGAGGTCCAGCTCCGCCGCGTGGTGGAGCTGGCGGGCATGGTGGAGAACTGCGACTTCGTGGAGCAGGAGACCCACCAAGGCGCCGAGGGGAGGCAGCGGCCCGACCTCATCGTGCGCCTTCCCGGCGGCAAGCAGGTGGCCGTGGACGCCAAGGCGCCGCTGGAGGCCTACCTCGCGGCCCTGGAGGCGGACTCCGACGAGGAACGGCGGCGCCACCTGGAGGCCCACGCCCGGCAGGTCCGGGAGCACGTGCGGAAGCTGGGGCAGAAGGCCTACTGGGAGGCCCTGCCCGATTCGGTGGAGTTCGTGGTCCTCTTCCTCCCGGGGGAGTCCTTCTTCTCCGCCGCCCTGGAGGCCGACCCCGCCCTCCTGGAGGCCGGTGCCGAACAGCGGGTGGTCCTGGCCACCCCCACCACCCTCATCGCCCTCCTCAAGGCCGTGGCCTTTGGCTGGAGGCAGGAGGCCCTGGCCGCCAACGCACGCCAGATCAGCGACCTGGGGCGGGATGTCCACCGGCGGCTCGCCACGTTGGCGGACCACTGGATGGAGGTGGGCAAGAAGCTGGAAGGGGCGGTGGAGGCCTACAACAAGGCCACGGGGAGCCTGGAAAGCCGGGTCCTCGTCGCCGCCCGCCGCTTTTCGGAGCTGGGGGCCTCCAACCCGGGGGAGGAGATCGCCGCGCCCCCGCCGGTGGAGCGCCTACCCCGGAGCCTCGCTTCTCCTCCCCCCTCCGGCGGCGGAGCCCCCGAGGGCTGAGGGGCCTCAGTCCACGCGGATCACCGCCCCCCGGGAGTGGGAATCGGCGCCGGTTCCCGAGAGGATCGGAAGGACCTCCGGCGGAAGCTCGGCGGCCCGCACCCGCGCGAGGTGGCGGGAGACGAGGTCGGCGTTGGGAGAGAGCGGCTCCCCGCCCAGGCCCATCCGGTCCCGGAACTCCGCCGCCTTCTTCTGCAGCGCCGCCCGGTCGGCGTCCGAGAGCCCCGGAAGCCTCGAGGCCTCCTCCAGCGCCGCGAGGAGGTCCCTTTCCCGGGGCGTGGCGGGGCCCTCCGAGAGTTCCCGCAGGGCCTCTTCCACCGCCCGCTGGATGTACCGGAACTCCCGCGGGCCCATGGCGTGGGCGCGGAGGCCCTCCAGGAAGGTGCGGAGGATCCCCTCCACCTGCCCCATGGCCTCCGCGGCCGCGCCGAGGTCCTCCTGCTTGCCGGGTTTCTCCTTGTGGCTCCGGACCCAGTCGGCGTAGGCGCGGGCCTGGGGGCCCACCGCCTCCAGCACCTCCAGGTAGGCCAACAGCCGGTCCTCCGCCACGGTTCCGTCCTCCGGCGGGGAGAAGGGGTGGGCCTTCTCCAGGGCCCCGAACTCCTTGGCCGTCCCCACGAGCCGGGTGACCTTGCCCGAGAGCCCCAGGAGCTTCTGCCCGGTGCCGCTCAAGAAGAAGCCCATGGCGGAGAGCAGGCAGGCCACGAGCAGAATCCCAACGACCGCCGCCGCGATCTTCACACCGGTCCGCATGGCCGCTTCCTCTCTCCACGCCATTCTACCCCTGCGGGGCGCCCTCCCCAGCCCCATGGGTAGGCCCCCGTAGCGGCCGGCGCCCGCATCCTCAACGTACCGAAGTACGCCTCCGGTGCGGTCGCCTCGCCTTCCTCGCCCAAGGCCCAATCCTGCGGCCTGGCTTTCGCCCTCCGCTCCGCCTGCTGCAGCAGACAGGCTTCGGGCGAAAGCCGAAAACCGTTGCCCAAAAGCGTCTTGCAGAAAATGGGTCGGCACCTGTAGCGGCCGATGGTCGCATCGGCCGAAAAGGCCGCTACGAAAACCGCCGGCCTTTGGTAAGCAAAGGCCGCTACGGGCGGGGGGAGGTCCTTCCCGGCGGGGCCTCCCTTCGGAGGGGGGCGATTGCCCATTTCCCATTGGCGCCGGTTGGGTCGCGCTCCCGGGCCCTCCGGCGTGGTAACATCCCCATTCGGAGACGGACCCATGTCCATGAGCACCGACAACCGGTACCTCATCGCCTTTACGGCCATGTTGGGAACCTTCATGGAGGTGGTGGACACCTCGGTGGCCAACGTGGCCCTGCCGCACATGGCGGGGACCTTCTCCGCGGGCACCGACGAGGTGACCTGGGTCATCACCTCCTACCTGGTGGCCAACGCCGTGATCCTCCCCGTCACCGGGTTCCTGGGGAACTACTTCGGCCGGAAGCGGGCCTACCTCGCCTGCCTCCTGGCCTTCACCCTGGCCTCCCTGGGCTCCGGGGCCGCCCCCAACCTGGGCTTCCTCATCGCCATGCGGGTCATCCAAGGCCTGGCGGGGGGGGCCATGGTCCCCATGAGCCAGGCGATCCTCCTGGAGTCCTTCCCCAAGGAGGAACACGGAAAGGCCATGGCCCTCTTCGGCGTTGGGGTGATCTTCGGGCCCATCGTCGGTCCCACCCTGGGCGGCTGGATCACCGACAACTGGACCTGGCCCTGGATCTTCTACATCAACATCCCCGTGGGGGTGGTGGCCTTCCTCTTGGGCTACGGCCTCATCGAGGACCCGGAGTACATCCGGCGCCCCGAGGGGCGGGTGGACTACGCCTCCTTTCTCTTCATCGTCGCGGGGTTGGGAGGGCTGGAGGTGACCCTCAACCGGGGGGAGCGCTTCGACTGGTTCGAGAGCCCCTTCATCAAGTTCTGGGCCGCCGTCTCCGCCCTGGGCATCGCCCTCTTCGTGTGGCGCTCCCTCACCGCCGAGAACCCCCTGGTGGACCTTCGGATCCTCAAGAACCGCGAGTACGCCTCGGGGACCCTCCTCATGTTCCTGCTGGGCTTCGGCCTCTACGGGTCCTTCGTCATGCTGCCCCTCTTCGCCCAGCACCTCCTGGGCTATACGGCCACCTGGGCCGGCCTCGTCCTCTCCCCCGGCGGCTTCGCCTCCCTCCTGGCCATGGCCTTCGTCTCCAACCTCATCGGAAAGGTGGACACGCGCTTCCTGGTCTTCGTCGGCGTGGCGGCCAACGCCGTCTCCCTCTGGGTGCTCGTCCACGTGAACCTGGACGTGGGCTTCGCCTACCTGATGGTCTCCCGGTTGATCCAGGGGTTCGGGCTGGGTTTCCTCTTCGTCCCCATCGCCGTTTCGGCCTACTCCCGGATCCCCCCCGAGCGCATGGGGCAGGCCACCGGCCTCTTCAACCTCCTGCGGAACGAGGGGGGCTCCGTGGGCATCGCCCTTTCGACGACGGTCCTCAGCCAGCGGGCCCAGTTCCACCAGTCCCGGCTCGTCTCCCACCTGACCCCCTTCGACCCCGCCTACGCCCTGAGGCTCGACGGGTCGGCCCAGGGCCTCTTCCCCTATGCGGGCTTCGACCCCTCCACGGTGAAGCAGGCGGCCCTGGGGCTGCTCTACGGAGAGGTCCAGCGCCAGGCGTACGTCTCGGCCTTCGTGGACGTCTTCTGGATGCTCACCCTGGTCTTCCTGGCCCTCCTGCCCTTCCTCTTCCTGCTGCGGGGCGGCCTGGGATCCTCACGGGAGGCGGCGCCCCACTGACGGCGGTCCCGGCGGTTCTCGGCGCGGCCGCCTGGCGGTCCTCCGAAGGAAGCCCCCGGCAAGAAGCGGAAAGGACTTCCCGCCTCCCTTCCCGCGGTGCCCCTTCCCGGCGGCGCCCCTTTTCGGTATCCTCCCCCTTCGCCGGAGACGACTCCGGGGAGGATCAAGCGCCCATGAACGGTGACCGCTTTCGAAACCTCGGCGTGAACCTCTTCGCCCGCCACCCCGCCAACCCCGTGGTGACCACCGCCGACCTTCCCTACCCCGCCAACTCCGTCTTCAACGCCGCGGCGGCGGAGGTGGGGGGCGAGACGGTGCTGCTGGCGCGGGTGGAGGACCTGAGGGGAATCTCCCACCTCACGGTGCTGAGGAGCGAGGACGGGGTTTCGGGGTGGCGGTGCGAGGGCCCCTCGCTGGTGCCCGACCCCGGGAACCACCCGGAGGAGCTGTGGGGCCTGGAGGACCCGCGGGCGGTGTGGCTGGAGGAGCTGCGCTGCTGGGGGGTGACCTATACGGCCTACTCCCCCCGGGGACCCCTGGTGAGCCTGGCCCTCACCGAGGACTTCCACACCTTCCACCGGCGGGGCCCCATCTGCCCCCCCGACGACAAGAACGCCGCCCTCTTCCCCCGGCGCTTCGGGGGCCAGTGGGCCCTCCTCCACCGCCCTACCACCAAGGGGCAGGAGGCCCACGTCTGGATTTCCTTTTCGTCCGACCTGAAGCACTGGGGGGATCCCACGGTGCTCCTCGAATGCCGGAAGGGAGCCTGGTGGGACAGCGCCCGGGTGGGGGCTTGCCCTCCCCCCCTGGAAACGCCCGAGGGGTGGCTCCTCCTCTACCACGGCGTCCGGCAGACGGTGTCCGGCGCCATCTACCGGCTGGGCCTGGCCCTGTTGGACCTGGAGGATCCCCGGAAGGTCCTCCGCCGGAGCGCGGAGTGGGTCTTCGGCCCCCGGGCGCCCTACGAGCTCTCCGGTGACGTGCCCAACGTGGTCTTTCCCTGCGGATGGATCCTGGACCGGGCCACGGGCCGAATCCGGCTCTACTACGGCGCGGCGGACACCTGTATCGGACTGGCCGAAGCACGGCTGCCGGAGCTCCTTACCTACCTGCGGGAATGCCCCGCCCCCTGACCGCCCCCGGCGGCTCCCTGGTATACTGCCCTCCATACGGAACGAGCGTCGGAAAGGAAGGGACGCCATGGAGCCCCCGTCCATCGCCTTCGTCGGAACCTACGTCCCGAGGCTCTGCGGCATTGCCACCTTCACCCACGACCTGGCCCGGTCGGTGGCTTCGGCCCTCGGGACGACCCTGGGGAACGACCCCCGCCTCCGGATCGTCGCCCTCCACAACCCCGCCGATACCTTCGGGTACGGCGCCGAAGTGGACTTCGTCATCCGCCAGCCGCTCCGGAGGGACTACCTGGAGGCCGCCGAGTACCTGAACCTCCTGCCCTTCGACGTGGTGAACCTCCAGCACGAGTACGGGATCTTCGGGGGCGACGACGGCCGGTACGTCCTGGACCTCCTGGAGGCCCTGCGAAAGCCCGTGGTGACGACCTTCCACACGGTCCTCACCGAGCCGAGCGAGGGCCAGCGCGAAGTCCTCAGGGCCGTGGCCGGCCGCTCCCAGGCGGTGGTGGTCATCGCCCGGAAGGCCGTGGGCCTCCTGAAAGAGGTCTACGGCGTCCCCGGCGAGAAGATCGTCCAGATCCTCCACGGCGTCCCCGACGTGCCGTACATCGACCCCGCCTTCTACAAGGACCAGTTCGGGCTGGAGGGGAAAAAGGTCCTCCTGACCTTCGGCCTCCTGGGGCCCGGCAAGGGCATCGAACACGCCCTGGAGGCGGTGGCCCGGGTGGTGCCCGAGTACCCGCAACTGGTCTACGTCGTACTGGGGGCCACCCACCCGGAGGTGAAGCGCCGCCAGGGGGAGGCCTACCGCCTCTCCCTCCAGCAGAAGGCCGAGCGCCTGGGCATCCGGGACCACGTCTTCTTCTTCGACCGGTACGTTTCCGACGAGCAGCTCGTCGAGTTTCTCCAGATGGCCGACTTTTACGTCACGCCGTACCTGGCCAAGGAGCAGATGAGCTCCGGCACCCTTTCCTTCGCCCTGGGGTGCGGCAAGGCCGTCGTCTCCACCCCCTACTGGTACGCCGAGGAACTGCTGGACGAGGGCCGGGGCCTCCTCGTCCCCTTCGGCGACGTGGAGGCCATGGCCGATGCCCTCCGGCACCTCCTGGCCGACGAGGTGGCCTGCCACCAGATGCGGAAGCGGGCCTACCAGTTCGGCCGGACCATGGTCTGGCCCCGGATGGGGGAACGGTACGTGGAGGTCTTCCGCAAGGCGGCCAAGTCCGGCTTCCACCCGGCGGCCTTCCGGAGGGTTCTCCCCGCCGAACTCCCGGAGATCCGGCTGGACCACCTCCGCCGCCTCACCGACGACACGGGCCTGCTCCAGCATGCCGTCTTCGCGACCCCCTGCCGCCGCCACGGGTATACCACCGACGACAACGCCCGGGCCCTCCGCTTCGTCGTGCGGCACCATGCCCTCTTCGAGGACGATTCGGTCCTTCCCCTGGCCAACGTCTACCTGGCCTTCCTCCTGGACGCCCTGGACCCGGAGAGCCACCGCTTCCGCAACGAGCTCTCCTACGACCGGCGCTGGCTGGACCTCGTGGGCTCGGAAGACTGCCAGGGGCGGGCGGTGGCGGCCCTGGCCGACACGCTGGTTCTCGCCCGGAGCGACGCCATCGCCGGCATCGCGCTGGAACTCTTCGGAAAGGCCATCCAACCCCTGGCCACCTTCACCTCGCCGCGGGCCTGGGCGTGGGTGATCCTGGGGTGCGACCGCTACCTCAAACGCTTCGGGGGGGCCCGGGAGGTACGGGAGCTTCGGAGGGAGATGTCAGAGCGCCTCCTCCGCCTCTTCGAGGAGAACGCCACCCCCGAGTGGCCCTGGTGCGAGCCGCGGCTGACCTACGACAACGCCCGCCTGTGCAAGGCCCTCATCGTCGCCGAACGGGTCCTTGCCCCCGAGCGGCCGCCGGAGCGGAGCCTTCGGTCTCTGGCGTGGCTTCTCCAGGTCCAGACCGCCCCCGAGACGGGTGTCCTCTCCCTCGTGGGAAACCAGGGGTGGTTCGAAAAGGGGGGCAGGCGGGTCCGCTTCGACCAGCAACCCATCGAGGCGGGCGCCCTCCTCTCGGCCTGCCACGAGGCCTTCAAGGCCACGGGGGACGGCCGCTGGCTCGACGAAATGCGGCGCTGCTTCAACTGGTTCCTGGGGGCCAACGACCTGGCCCTTCCCCTGGTGGACTTCTCCACCCACGGGTGCCGCGACGGACTGGAGCGGACGGGGGTCAGCCAGAACGAAGGCGCCGAATCCACCCTCTCGTGGCTGGGGGCCCTTCTCCGGATGCACGAGGCGGCGAGGTAAGGAGGCACCATGCGGGAAGAGCGGCCACCCAAGGATTGGGAGGAGTTTGAGGCCCGGATCCAGCACGACGTCCGCCCCTGGGGGGCCTTCCGGCGCTACCCCCACGAGGGGGTCTCCAGCGTGAAGATCCTCACCGTCAACCCCGGAGGGGTCCTGTCCCTCCAGTTCCACCACCACCGGGACGAGTTCTGGCTGGTCCTGGACGAGGGGATCGAGATGACCCTCGGCGAGCGGGTCTTCCGGCCCCGCCCCGGGGAGGAGATCTGGATCCCCCGGGGAACCCGCCACCGGGCCCGGGGGGTGGGGGAGCGCCCCGCCCGGGTGCTGGAACTCTGGTTCGGGCCCAGCGAGGAGTCGGACATCGTCCGCCTGGAGGACTTTTACGGAAGGAGTTCCCCCTCTTCCGGGAGGTGACGCCGCCCACCCTCGCCCTTTGGCGAGCAAAGACCGCTACGGACGTGGGGAGGCCTTTGGCGCGGCCGGCGCCCGCATC
>JBMFRA010000078.1:0-8848 GCA_049968315.1 Acidobacteriota bacterium | reverse complement strand
CGGCGGCTCGACGACGCTCTTCAGCAACGGCTTCGAGTCCTCCACCGGCTGGGCCCAGGTGGACACCTCCGGCACGGCGGGGACCTGGAGCCTGGTCACGTCGGGCACCTACCCGACCTGCTCGCCCCACGGGCCCTCCTACATGGCCAAGTTCAACAGCTACAGCGCCTCCAGCGGCTCCGCCACCCGGTACTACCGGACCAGCGGCTTCGCCGTCGCGAGCACCTACACGACGGTGACGCTGACCTTCTGGATGTACCACGACACCGGCTACTCCTCCTACGCCGACAAGATCCAGCCGCAGGTCTCCACCAACGGCTCCACCTGGGTGAACGTGGGGTCGGCCATCAACCGCTACGACGGCTCCACAGGCTGGAAGCAGCACACCGTCAACATCTCCACCTACAAGGGCCAGACGGTGTACCTGGGCTTCCTGGCCACGAGCGCCTACGGCAACAACATGTACATTGACGACGTGGTGGTGACGGCCAAGTAGGCCCATCCTCCGCAGCGAAAAGGGGGCGCCCTCCGGGGCGCCCTTCTTTTTTCCCAACCTGGCCGCGCCTTCTTCGGGTATTACATTATGGCCATGGAAGAAGAGGTGATTCGGGCCACGCTGGAGCGCATCCGAAGGGCGGGGATTCCCCTGGCGGGGACGGCGTCGCCGGAGCTCCCGGAGGCGGATCGGCAGCACTTCGCCGGTTTCCTCGCCCGCGGCCTGGGGGAGGGTCTTCCCTACCTCGGCCGCACCGCCGCCTGGCGCGCCTTCCTGCCCCGGTGGCTCCCCTGGGCCCGGGGCCTCTTCGTGGTGGCCCTTCCCTACAACACCCGGAGGGAATTTTCCGCCCACTGGATCCGCCGGGGCCGGGCCTGGGTCTCCCGCTACGCCTGGGGAAGGGACTACCACCGCCTTCTCGTCTCCCGGTTGAGGCCGGCGGCGCGGCATCTCGAATCCAACGGCTTCAAGGCCCGGATCTGCGTGGATTCGGCCCCGCTCCTGGAGCGGGCCTACGCCGTGAAGGCGGGACTGGGCTTCATCGGAAAGAACGGGTGCCTCGTCCACCCCGAGTGGGGCTCGTACCTCTTCCTGGGAGAGGTCGTCACCGACCTCCCCCTCGAGGATTCGGGTCCCGCCCCCAGCGTCTGCTGGGGCTGCGAGCGGTGCCTCCGCTCCTGCCCCGCCCAGGCCTTCTCCGGCCCCTACATCCTCGACCCCCGGCGGTGCCTCTCCGCCTGGACCACCGAACACGCCGGCCCCTTTTCCGGGGAGACCCCCCGCCTCAAGGGCCACCTCTTCGGTTGCGACCGGTGCCAGGAGGTCTGCCCCTTCAACCTGGAGGCGCCCCTGGCCTCCGAGCCCGATTTGGAACCACGGCCGGGGTGGTTCGCGCCGGCCCCCGAGGCCATCCTGGCCCTCACTCCCGCCGAGTGGGAGCGGCGGAGCACCGGCTCCCCCCTCCGGAGGGTGGGCCTTTCGGGCCTCCGCCGCAACGCCGAACGGATCCTGGGGGAGCGCCCCCCCGCGGCGGCCCAAAGAAAGCAGGGGGGCCTGGGCCCCCCTGGAGAGGTTCTCTGAGCGTTTCCGAAGGTACCCGCCTCCTGTCCTGCCTTCTCAGAAGGTCCAGCGGACTCCCACCGCCAGGGCCCGGGGTTCGGTGCGGGACTTGGTCTTTCCCCAGCCCCGGTTGCGCTTCAGGGGTTCGGACCAGGTGCTCCGCGTGTCGTAGTAGGTCTCCTCCACCCGAAACTCCACCTGGTCGTTCAGCAGGTTGAAGACGTCGGCGAAGAGGGTCAGGCGGCTTCCCTGGATGGCGAAGCCGTACTCGGTGTGAAGGTTGAGGGTCAGGGCCGAGGGGAGGCGCCCGGCGGAGCCCCGGGGCGCCGCCAGCAGCTTGCCGTAGCCCGTTTCCTTCTTGGGCCAATCGTAGATCTTGTCCATGGGCCGCCCCGTGTCGAAGCGGAGGCTTCCCCCCAGAAGGAGGCCGTTGTCGAAGCGGTAGCCCCCGAGGGCCTTCACTTGGTGCGTTCGGTCCGTGGGCAGGAGCCCGTACCGGTTGCGGATCCAGGCCGAAGAGGGGATATCCCACTCCTTGGTGGCGTTGGGCGCCAGCTCGGGGATGCCGCGGTCGTAGCCCGCCGCCGTGTTGCCTTTGAGGCGGGAGAGGGTGTAGTTGCCCTCCAGGAACCAGCGGCCGGAAAACCTCCGCTCGAGGAGAAACTCCAGGGCGGTGTACCGCCGAACGGGTTTGGGGAAGGGGGCGTAGTCGGAGAGGACGCTCCGCCAGGTCTCCAGCAGGGGCGTGTACTGGTGGCCGGGGTTCATGACGAGGAGCCGGATGGCGCCGGTGGCGGGGTCCACGTAGCCGGTGGTTTCCAAGAGGCGGTGGAGGTCCCGGTAGACGGCCCGGACGCCCACGGCCGTCTCGGGGCCCACCTGCCGTTGCAAGGTCAGGGTCCACTCGTCCTGGGACTGATTTTTCACCCCCGGCAGAACGGCGGCGGGCACGTCGTTGTAGACGGCGTGGGCCGTCCGGACGCCGCTTACGTAGGTGTCCTTGAAGGTGGCGTGGCCGTCGTCCAGGACCTTGGCGAGGTAGAGGGGAACCCTCTCGAAGTACCGGCCGTAGGTGAAAACCAGCTTGGAGCGGTCGTCCCCCGTGAAGTCCCACGAGAGGGCCAGGCGGGGGGAGAGGTCGGTGAGGGAGAGGTCGTTTCCCCGCTGGCTCTCCAGCCGGTGGCGCTCCCAGCGCAGGCCTAGGGTCACGGTGAGGTCTTCTGCGGGGTTCCAGCGGTCTTCGAGGTAGAGGGCCCGGTAGGTGCCCTTCTCCCGGAGGGCGGGGTCCTCCAGGTAGTTGACGAACCATTCTTTGTAGGCGTTGGGATCGGTGACGCCGGGGGCGATCTGCTTTCGAAGCTGGACGAAAAAGCCCCCCGTATAGCCGCTGGTCTGGCGCCAGGTGGCCCAGTCCCCCTCCGCCCCGGCGTGGACCTCGTGGGTTCCGAGAAGGGGACGGGCGGGGGTCCAGATGAAGGTCGCCCCCACCTGGCGGGTCCGCCGGTCGTCCAGGGTGTAGCGGCCGAAGCCAGGAGAGACGCCCAGGTCCTGGTCCCAGTCCTGGCTCACGTAGAGGGGCCTTCCGTAGCCCGCCGCTCCCGAGAGCCAGGGCTTAAGGTCGTCCCGCCGGTGGGTGGCCCCGCGTGGGCGTCCAGGAACAGGCGGGGGGTGAAGGTGGCGGTCCACCGCAGCACGGCGTTGGTGGAGCCGGTTGCCCTACGGCTCAGCCGGGACTCGGGGAAGAGGGTCACCGCCGTTCCTTCGGCGAGGTTTTGGCGGGCGGGGTCTCCGAAGACGCTGAGGTCCAGGCTGTGGTTCTCCGCCGGCCGGAAGGTGAGCTTGGCCAGAAAGGTGGTCCAGCGCCACGTCTTCCCGTAGTCGTACGGAACCCCCCAAACCCGGCCGTCGCGGGTGTTCACGAGGACGTCCTGCCCCCGGTCCGCCTCGTTCTTGGAGAAGGGGTTGGCCGCCACCAGGTACCAGAGGCGGTCCTTTACCACGGGACCGGAGACGAGGAACCCGCTATCCACGGCGTCCCAGGGGCGGCCCTCGGTGACTTCGAAGTCGTTGGAGTTCTCGCGGGCAGTCCAATTTCCCCGGGTGGTCCAACCGAAGACCTCCCCGTGGAACTCGTTGCTCCCTGTGCGGGTGAGCAGGTTGATGAAGGCCCCGGTGGCCATGGGCTTGGCGGCACCCACCCCGAAGGCCTCGGTGCTCATCTCCGCCAGGAAAGCGTGGTTGAGGTTGGTACCGTAGGTGTTGGTGACGGGGTCGTTGAGGGTCAGTCCGTCCACCACCGTCACGTTTTCGATCCCCGTGGCCCCTCCCACGGCCGGATTCCCGGAGAGTCTCGAATGGGTGGCGGTGGGGGAGAAGTAGAGGAGGGTCTGGTAGGAGCGGTCCTGGAACTCGCCCAGAACCGGCAGGGCCGCCGTTTCCTTCCGGTCTAGGACGGCGGGAATCGACGCCTGCCGTGGACTCACCGGGCGGTAGCCCTCCACCGTCACTTCGGTGGCGGCGGCGGCGAAGGCGAGGTTCAGGGTGGAGGCGGATCCGGCGGGAATCCGAATGTCCGAAAGGACGAGGCGGGTTCCGCCGGGGGCCTCCGCGGTGAGGAGGTAGCCCTCCCCCGGAGGCAGGTTGGGGAGGAGAAAGCGTCCACTCCCGTCGGTCTCGGCCCGGCGGCTTCCCTGGAGGGCCGGCCCGCGGATCTCCAGGCGGACGCCGGCGAGGGCCTTTCCCTCCGGAGAAAAAGCGAAACCGGAGAGGGACCCCGTCACCGCCTGGCCCCAGAGGGCCCCGGAGAGGGCCAGTGCCGCCGCGACGAGCAAAATGGAAAAGAGCGTATTCGCGCGTACCCTGGCAACCCTTTCTTCCACGTTGGGGCGGGCACCCCGGGGCGCCCGCGGAATGTCCCTTCTCCTTCCGGAACGAAGGAGGTCATCGAAAGAGGAGAAACGGGGGGAAGAAAGGCTCTAAATCCGAAGGGGAAACTCCCGGAGCCGGATCCAAGAGGAAGAGGGGCGCGCCGAAGCAGGTCCCGCCAAGACGTGGCCCTGGAAGGGGGTTATGGAAGTGCACTCCGAAGAGACCTGCCAGCGGACGGTAAGCGCCATGGGTGGCGCAACCATCGCCCTTCCGGCCAAGGGATGTTGCCAAGGAGCTAGCCCGGCGCCCCGCGGCGGGGCGGGGGCCACCCAGAGTTCTCCCCCTCGCTCCTCCACCGGCTGGATCTCGCCCCGGGCGCGTCCTTCCAGGCGCCAGGAGCCGGTCTGGGCAAGGAGGAACTCCCCCCGGGGGGAGCCCACCCGGAGCAGAAACCGGGCGGAACAGGGAGCGAGGGCGGGGATCCTCACCGCCAGGCCCCGGAGGGAGGCCTCCTCCGACTCGGTGAGCCGCACTCGGAGCGGTGCCGGGAGCTCGGCCTCCAGGAGGATTTCGAACTCTTCCACTTCCGGGGGAAGGGCCTCCCAAGAGAGGTGGACCACCTGGCCCGGTTGGTAAGGAGGCGTCTCGGCGATCCGCAGGAGGCCCGGCGGGGGCGGGGGCATCCCTCGGCGGCGGAGGCGGAGAGGCAGGCCAGCGTGAAGAGAAGCCCCAGAAACGGTGCCTTGTTCCCCAAAGGGACCGCTGCCTTCCTCCCCACGGCTTCGGATCCTACACGAAGAGCGAGGAGACGGAGGACTCGTCGTGGATCCGCTGGATGGCCTCGCCCAGGAGGGGGGCCACGGTGAGGACCTCAATCTTGGAGCAGCGGACGTTCTTGTCGCCGATGGGGATGGTGTCGGTGACGAGGACCTTGGTGATCTCCGAGGCGTTGAGGCGGTCCACCGCCGGGCCGGAGAGGACGGGGTGGGTGCAGGCGGCGTAGACGGCCCGGGCTCCCTTCTCCATGAGGGCCTTCACCGTCTCGCAGAGGGTTCCCGCCGTGTCGATGATGTCGTCCACGATGAAGCAGTTCTTCCCCTTCACCTCGCCGATGACGTTCATCACTTCGGCCACGTTGGCCACCTCCCGCCGCTTGTCCACGATGGCCAGCTGGGCGCCCAGGCGTTTGGCGTAGGCCCGGGCACGCTCCACGCCGCCGGCGTCGGGGGAGATGACGGTGAGGTTCTCGAGGCCCATCTTGGCGATGTGGGCGATGAGCACCGGGGCGGCGAAGAGGTGGTCCACCGGCACGTCGAAGAAGCCCTGAATCTGCGCGGCATGGACGTCCACGCAGATGAGGCGGTCCATGCCCACCGCTTCCAGAAGGTCCGCCACCATGCGGGAGGTGATGGGCACACGGGGTTTGTCCTTCCGGTCCTGGCGGGCGTACCCGTAGTAGGGGATCACCGCGTTCACGCGCTGGGCGGAGGCGCGCTTCAGCGCGTCCATGATCAGAAGGAGCTCCACCAGGTTGTCGTTCACCGGCTGGCAGGTGGGCTGGATGACGAAGACGTCCCGCCCCCGGACGTTCTCGAGGATCTGGCAGTAGTTCTCGCCGTCGGAGAAGTTGGTCAGCTTGATGCGGCCCAGCGGCATCTTCAGGTACTCCGCGATGCGGTCCGCCAGGGCGGGGTTCCCCCTTCCCGAGAAGATCACCGTCTTTTCGTCCATGGCCTCTCCCTGCTCGCCGGGGTGGCTGGGGAGGGTGGATTCGAACCACCGCATGCCGGTTCCAAAGACCGGTGCCTTACCGCTTGGCGACTCCCCAGCAGGCGGCGAGCGCCCCCCCAAGAGGCTACCAGCAGTCCCTGGAAAGCGCAACGGCCCCTTCCCTGCGCCCTTTTCGACTGCGGAGGCCCTCAGGGGGAGGAGGTTGGAAAGCGAGGAACCTTAGAAGGCAGGAAGGAAGGAGACAAGAACCGGCGGCGCGGGGCTTTTTCTTCTTTCTCGCCTCCCCACCTTCTTCGCCACAAAGAACACGCAGAATCGTTTTAGAAAATCGAGTCCAAAAATAGGGACAGTCCCCCATTTCCGCGGTGGCCCCGAAAAAAAAGGGGGGCCCTGGGCCCCCGCTCTTCTATGGGCGAAGGAAGCCGTCACGTACTCTCGGCCCGCGGAGCCTCCTCGGGGAAGGCGGCCTCCTCGGCGGCCTGGGCGCTCATGGGGGCCTTCTTGCCCGCCGCTTCGTGGTAGGCGGCGATGACGGCGTCCTCCATCATCTTGCGGGTCTCGCTGTTCAGCGGATGGGCGATGTCCTTGAAGGTGCCGTCCTTCCGCTTCTTGCTGGGCATGGAGAGGAACAGCCCGTTGGTTCCTTCGATGATCTTGATGTCGCTGACGATGAAGCTGTGGTCGAAGATGATGGACACGAACGCCTTGAGTTTGGGCTCGTCCACCGGGAAGATCCGGATGTCGGTGATCTTCATCAGAGACTCTCCTTCTCCTGGCTCGGAACGGTGCGTTCCCAGTAGTCCTTTCGCGTGAGCGTGTGTGTGGCCAACCCTCTGCTTCCCCGGTGCGCCATCCTCCTCAAGGCTTCCTGCGCCTGCTCCCGGCCGGTGAACAACCCCAGCCACGCCGACCCCGACCCCGCCAGCAGCAACCTCCCCCCCACCGCCGAGACGGCGTGGGCGAGGGCCGCGGCGTCTCCCTCCGGAACGCCGGTCACCTCCTCGAAGCGGTTGAAAAACAGGCCTTCTCCCACCTTTCCTTCCACGATGCCCGAGACAATCCCCTGTAGTGTAAAAAGGGCGTTGCCCGGTGTCAACCGGCCCTCCAGGCGCCCGTAGGCCTCCCGGGTGGAGGTGCCCCGGGGGGACCGGGCCACCACCACCTCCAGGGAGGGGGCGTCGGGAAGGGGGTAGACCTCCTCCCCCCGGCCCACCCCTAGGGCCGTTCCGCCCACGAGGAAGAAGGGGACGTCGCTCCCCAGGGCGGCGGCCAGGGGCAGGAGCTCCAGGGGCGAGGCCGGAAGGCGCCAGAGGCGGGAGAGGGCCAGGAGGGCCACGGCGGCGTCGGCGCTCCCCCCTCCGAGGCCCGCCTGGACGGGGATGCGCTTCACCAGCCGGATCCGAGCCCCCTTTTTGCAGGAAAAGGCCTTCTGGAGGCTTCTGGCGGCCCTCACAACGAGGTTTTCCTCTCCCGGGGGCGCCCCTTCCCCCTCGCAGGTGAAGGCGATGCCTTGGGAGGCGGGGCGGACTTCCAACAGGTCGGCCAGGGCGATGGACTGGTAGACGGTGCGGACTTCGTGGTAGCCGTCGGGGCGGAGGCCGCCCACCTCCAGCCCCAGGTTGATCTTGGCAAAGGCGTGCCAAAGGCCGGCGGTCACGGTTCTCTCTCCCCCAGGAGCACCGGCAGCGTGGTGCGGCCCTCTTCCGGAAGAGGAGGGGGGGTGAAGGCCCCCTCGGGGGGGGTAGCGGCCTCCACCGCTTCGAAGCGGATCTCCAGGCGGGCTCCGCGGGGCCCCTGGAGGGAGACCCGCCGCTCCCGCCCGTCTTCACAAAAGTTCCCCCGCACCCGCCCGGCCCCGTTGCGCCACGAGGCGCGGAGCTCTGGGCCCCAGGCACGGCCCCGGGCGCCGCCGGGGGGACGCAGGAGGAGGGCCGCCCAGAGGTCCCCGGGGGCAAAGGGGAGGCCCGGTCCCGCCTTCTCCCAGCGGGTCCAGCCACCGCCTGCGGGGTCCCACAGGAGGGCGGCGCCGGGCTCTAGAAACAGGACCAGCCGCGTGGCGCCCATCGGTTCCCGGATCTCCACGCGGGCCTTCCCCAGGGTGGCGTCCAGTGCGAAGGCGCAGGGGGCGGAGAGGCCGGAGCGCCCCGCCAAGAGGGTGATCCGGCCCTTGCCCGCCGGAGGGGCGGTGCCGCCGGGGAGGGATGGGGTGGGGAGGCGCGGCGCGCAGCCGAGGCCCAGGAGCGCCAGGGTGGCCAGGAGGCTACGGGCTCCAGGCAAAGTGGATCTCCTTGTTGAGGCGCGTCATCTTGATGTGGAGGGAGAGAGATTCTCCCGGGGAGAAGCTCCGCTTCTCGGCGTGGCGCTCGGAGACGTTCTGGATCTCCGTCTGGACCTCGAAGAGGACCTCGTGTTCCCCCGGGGGGACAGAGAAGGTGCCGGTGTAGGTCTCGTCCTTGAGGGAAAACTTCCGGTGGATCTCCTTCCGGAAGACCTCCTTCCCGTCCACCTGGATCTGGAAGCCCCCCTTCAGGATCTTGGTGGAGAAGCTGAAGGTCACCGACGCCGAAGGGAGGGGCGGCGGGGGGGGTGGCTGCCTCTCGGGCTGCCGCGGCTTCGCCTCGCCTTCCGGGCCGAGGGCCGGCGGCGTTACCGGGGTTGGCTTCCGGGGGGGCCGCTGGGGGGCGGTGGCGGCGC
>JBMFRA010000077.1:0-8849 GCA_049968315.1 Acidobacteriota bacterium | reverse complement strand
GCGGCGGCGGGGCGGGAGCGGCGGCCTTGGGGGAGGGGGCCTTGGCCGGAGCCGGCTTGGCCGGCACCGACTTGGGCTCGGCCTTTCGAGGAGCCCCCTTGGGGGCCGGGGCGCCCTTTTCCCCCTTCAGCCGCTCCAGGACGTCCTCCTCCACGGCGCTGAAGTTGGAGGAGACCTCCACGCCCTTCTCCTGCAGTTCCTTCAGGAGCTCGGCCGCTGGGACGCCGATCTTCTTCGCCAGTTCGTACACGCGGATCTTCGCCATGGCTCAGACCTCCCCCTCCTCCGAACCTTCCGTACCACCGGGGGAAGCTTGGCCTTCCTCGGTGCCACCCTCCGCCGGCCCCTCCACGAGATCCCCCTCGGGGGACCCCTCCGGACCGGCTCCCTCCTCCATCCCATCTCCCGCCTCGCCCGATTCCTCCGCTGGCCCCTGGGGGGAGCCCATGAGGGAGGACATGGCCGCCAGGATCTCCTGCTTCTTGTCCTCCTCGGACTTCACGTCCAACTCCCATCCCACCAGCTGCCCCGCCAGGCGGATGTTCTGCCCCCGCTTCCCGATGGTGAGGGAGATCTGGTCCTCCGGCACCACCACCTCCATCCGCTTGGCCTCGGGGTCCACGATCTGCACCCGGGTGACGGTGGCGGGGGCCAGGGCCGCCTTCACCATCTCCTGGAGGTCTTCCTTGTAAGGAATGATGTCGATCTTCTCGCCTCGGAGCTCCCGGGTCACCGCCTGGACCCGCATGCCCCGCATGCCGATGCAGGCGCCGATGGGGTCCACGTCCCGGTCCTTGCTCATGACGGCGATCTTGGTGCGCTCCCCCGCCTCCCGGGCCACGCCCTTGATGACCACCGTCCCGTCGTAGATCTCCGGCACCTCCGCTTCGAAGAGGCGGATGACGAACTCTCCACGGGAGCGGCTCAGGATGATCTGGTTGCCCTTGGCGTTCTCCTTGACCTCCACGATGAGGGCGCGGATCCGGTCGTTCTGCAGGAACCTCTCCCCGCGGCTCTGCTCCGAGGGGGGAAGGAGGGCCTCCGTCCGCCCGATGTCCACGATGATGCTGCGCTTCTCCAGGCGCTTCACCACGCCGTTGATGATGGTCCCCACCCGGTCCTTGTACTCCTTGTAGATGATCTCCCGCTCCGCCTCCCGGATCTTCTGGGTGAGCACCTGCTTGGCCTGCTGGGCGGCGATGCGGCCCATGTTGGGCGGGGTCTCCTGGGGAAACTCGAGGATGTCGCCGGGCAGGACGTCCTTCCGGTACTCCAGGGCCTCCTCCAGGGACATCTCGATGGCCGGGTTCTCCACCTGCGGCCCCTCCACCACCCGTTTCACGGTGGCGATGGTGAACTCGCCGGTCTCCCGGTCCAGGTGGCAGACGAAGACCTCGGGGGACCTCAGGACCCGCTTGGCCGCGGCGGCGTAGGCGTCCTCCAGGGCGGCGATGACCACTTCCTTGTCGATTCCCTTCTCGCGGCCCACGGCCTCGATGGCTTGCAGAAGTTCGTTGGACATGCGGCTTCTCCGATTTTTCTTCTCAGGGGAACTCGAAGACGAGGCGTGCGCCCTTGATCCGCGAGAGGGGGATCCGCCGCACCTCCTCGCCCACCTTTACCAGAACGGCTTCTTCTTCGCACCCCTCCGAGAGGCCCTCCAGGGTGCCGCCGGGCTCTCCGCCGCCCGGTGCGAGGACCAGGTGCACCTTTCGGCCGCGGAAGCGCTCGAAGTCCCCCGGTGTCCGGAGGGGGCGTTCCACCCCGGGGGAGCTGACCTCCAGCTCGTAGGCGTGGGGGACGACGTCCTCGGCATCGAGACTCAGGGAGAGGCGGCGGGAGACCTTCTCGCAGTCCTCCAGCGTCACCGGCCCTTCCAGCCGGTCCAGGGTCACCCGGATCCACCACCGGCGGCCGGTGGCACGGCTCTCCACGTCGAAGAGCAAGAGCCCGTGGGCCGCCGCCGACTCCTCCGCCAGGGCCCGGAGCCGGTCCAACCAGGGTCCCGCCATGGGGGTCCCTCCAACGAAAAACGTGGGCTATGGAGCCCACGTTTGTAGAAACGATAGCACCTTTTTCACAAAGTTTCAAGGCCCCGGGGGGAGGCCGAACGGGGCCAGCCGGAGATGCCCGGAGTGGTAGACTACGGCCTCGCCGGGTCCGGCGAGGAAAGGAGGAGCCCGTGGCCGTCCCGCTCGTCGCCGCCAACTGGAAGATGTACAAGACCCGGGCCGAGGCCCGGGCCTTCTTCGAAGTCTGGGCCCCCCTGCCCTTTCCCCGGGACCGGGAGGTCCTCTTCCTGCCGCCCTTTCCCCTCCTCGACACCGTCCGGGCGCTCCTGCCGCCGGGGCAGGCCCTGGGGGCCCAGAACCTCCACGAGGAGGAGGAGGGGGCCTTCACCGGAGAGGTCTCGGCGGCCATGGTGAAAGACGCCGGGTGCGCCTACGTCCTCGTGGGCCATTCGGAACGGCGGCACCTCTTCGGCGAGGGGGACCCCCGCCTGGGGGCCAAGTTCCGGGCGGCCCTCCGCCACGGGCTGCGGCCGGTCCTCTGCGTGGGGGAGACCCTCTCGGAGCGGGAGGCCGGCGCCACCCTGGAGGTGGTCCGCTCCCAGCTGGCGGGGGCCCTGGGGGAGGAGCCGCCGCCCCAAGGCTTCGACGTCGCCTACGAGCCCGTCTGGGCCATCGGTACCGGCAAGGTGGCCCTCCCGAAGGACGCCAGCGAGGTCCACCTCGCCATCCGGCAGTGGCTGGAGCGCCGGGGCGTCACCGCCGCGGTGCGGATCCTCTACGGCGGATCGGTGAAGCCCGGCAACGCCGCCTCGCTGCTGGCGGCCCCCGGCGTGGAAGGCCTCCTCGTGGGCGGCGCGAGCCTGGACCCCCTCGCCTTCCACGGCATCCTCACCGCCATGTAGGACCCCGAGGGTGCAGGGGGCGGGCGCCCGCCGGGTGCCGGGCCTTGCCGGCGGTGCTATACTCTCCGCCTGCCGGGAGGACGGACGATGCAGATGCCGATGGTCATCGTGGGCGGCCAGTGGGGCGACGAAGGCAAGGGCAAGGTGGTGAACCTCCTCTCGGAGGCGGCGGACGTGGTGGCCCGCTACCAGGGCGGCCACAACGCCGGCCACACGGTGACCCTCGGCGGGAGCCGGTACGCCCTGCACCTCGTCCCCTCGGGGATCCTGGCCGCCGGGAAGCTCTGCGTCATCGGCAACGGGATCGTCATCGACCCCGAGGCGCTGGTGATGGAGATCCGCTCCCTCAAAGCCGCCGGCATCGACGTCGGGGGCCTCCGCATCTCCGACCGGGCCCACTTCATCCTTCCCCACCACGTCCTTTTGGACCAGCTCCGGGAGGAGCGGCGGGGGAGCGGCAAGATCGGGACCACCGGCCGGGGCATCGGCCCCGCCTACGAGAGCAAGTACCACCGGGAGGGGGTGCGGGCGGTCTTCCTGAAGGACCTCCCCCGCCTCGACGGCGAGCTGAGGCGCCTTGCGGAGGCCAAGAACGCCCACCTGAAGGCGGTCTTCGGCCACGACGGCATCCCCGCCGAGGAGGTCATGGCCCGCTTCCGGGAGCTGGCCCCCGAGATCGCCCCCCTGGTCACCGACACCTCGGCCCTCCTGCGCCGGAGCCTCGACGAGGGCAAGCGCCTCCTCTGCGAAGGGGCCCAGGGCACCTTACTCGACGTGGACCACGGGACCTACCCCTTCGTCACCTCCAGCAACAGCACCGCCGGCGGTGCCTGCACGGGGCTCGGAATCCCCCCCACGGCGATCCGGACGGTCCTGGGCGTCTTCAAGGCCTACTGCACCCGGGTGGGCGGCGGCCCCTTCGTCACCGAGCAGGACAACGAGGCCGGGGCGCTCATCCGGGAGCGGGGCCGGGAGTACGGCACCACCACCGGCAGGCCGAGGCGCTGCGGCTGGTTCGACGCCGTGGCGGCACGGTACGCCGTGCGGGTCAACGGGCTGGAGGCGGCGGCCCTCATGCTCCTGGACGTCCTCGACGCCTTCGACGAGGTGAAGGTCTGCACGGCCTACGAGTTCGAGGGAAGGGCCCTGACCGACTTCCCGGCGGAGCCGTGGATCCTGGAGAAGGCCGTCCCCCGGTACGAGACCATCCCCGGCTGGAAGGCCGAGACCTTCGGCCGGACTCGCTGGGAAGACCTTCCCGAGAGGGCCCGGGCTTACGTGGAACGGCTGGAGGAACTCCTGGGGGTCAAGGTTGCGATCCTCTCCACCGGTCCCGACCGGGACCACACCATCGTGCGGGACGGGACCCTCCGGAGGCTTCTGGGCCGATGAAGAAGATGAACCGCTCCCCGCGTCCGGTGGCCTTGGGGCTCCTCTTCTTCCTGGCCGCCGCCCTCCACGGCACTCCGCCCCCGCCGCAGAAGGTGGTGGTGCTCGGCTTCGACGGGGCGGACCCCAGACTGGTGCGGAGGTACATGGCCGAAGGGGCCATGCCCCACTTCCAGCGCCTCATGAAAGAGGGCTGTTTTCTCGACTTGGAGGTCACCAACCCCCCGCAGACCCCCGTCTCGTGGGGGACCTTCCTCACCGGCTGGAACCCCGGGCGCAACCAGGTCTTCGACTTTCTCGTCCGGGACCTCCGCACCTACAAGCCCCGCTTCGCCCTCATGGAAGAAGGCTCCCGGAGTTTCCTGTTGGGAAAAAGGACCCGGTGGGCCGCCGCCGGGGCGGGGGCCCTGCTGGGGTTCCTCCTGGGCCTGCTGGCGAGCCTCTGGCCGCCCTTGCGGAGGGGCCGGCGGCTCCTAGCGCCCGCCCTCGCCGCGGTCCTCGGCGGGGCGGCCTTCGCCTTCACCGCGTCCTTCCTGCCCTACCGGGTCCCCACCCCCATCAACCACCTGAAGGGAAAGCCCTTCTGGGAGCGGGCGGCGGAGAAGGGCCGGCGGTGCCTGGTCTTCCGGGTTCCCGACACCTTCCCCGCCAACCCGTACCCCGAAGGCCGCCTCCTTTCGGGCCTGGGCGTGCCGGACATCCGGGGCCGGGTGGGCACGCCGTACATCTTCACCACCGACCCGTCGCTGACGGCGGGGGACAACGAGTTCAGCGTGGACATCGTCTCCGTTCCCCGGGGCGCCCCCCAGCCGGTGACGGTGAAGATCCAGGGGCCCTTCAACAAGATCTTCCACGAGTACGTCGTGGACGACGCCGGCGGGTGCTCCACCGATCCCGAAGTGCGGTCGCGGCTCCGGAAGGAGGCGGAGGAGCGGCTGGCGAAAAAGGGGGTCCCTGCCACCATCGACGTCCCCCTGGCCCTCTCCTGGGACGGCGATGCCCGGACCTGCACCTACGAGGTCCAGGGCACCCGGGGCACCTTGAAGGAGGGGGAGTGGTCCCCCTGGATCACCCTGGACTTCGCCTTCAACCCGCTGATCCACGTCCACGGCCTCTGCCGCTTCTACCTCCTCTCCGCCTCGCCGGAGCTCAGGCTATACCTCTCCCCCATCCACATCCACCCCGAGGACCACGGGATCCCCATCTCCTACCCGCGGAGTTACGCCCAACGGCTCCTGAAGCGCTTCGGCGCCTACAAGACCATGGGCTGGGCCATCGATACCTGGACCATCTCCTCGGGCCTCGCCGACGAGCGCCACTTCCTCTCGGACGTGGAGTGGACCGAATCGGACTTCGAGCGGATGATGGTGGCCCTCCTCCGCGACCGGGACTGGGACCTCTACGTCCAAGTCTTCGAGTACACCGACCGGGTGGCCCACATCCTCTGGCGGTTCATGGACGAGGGCCACCCCCTCTACGACCCCGTTTTGGCCCCGCGGTACCAGGCGGCCATGAAGGCGGCCTACGTCCGGATGGACCGAATCGTCGGGGAGGCCATGGCCGAACTTCCCCCCGGGGCGGCGCTCCTCGTCCTCTCCGACCACGGCTTCGCCTCCTTCCGCAGGGCGGTGAACCTGAACCGGTGGCTCCTGGACGAGGGCTACCTCGCCCTCAAAGCCGACACGGGGGTGATGACCCTGGAGGACCTCTTCGACGACGACCGCCTCCTCTTTAAAAACGTGGACTGGTCGCGGACCCGGGCCTACGCCCTGGGCCTCGGGAACATCTACGTCAACCTCAAGGGCCGGGAGCCTGAGGGAACCGTCACCCCCGGGGCCGAATACGACGCCCTCGTCCGGGAGATCCAGGAGAAGCTTCCCCGCCTGGTGGACCCCGACACGGGGGAACACCCCGTCTACGCCGTCTACCACCGGGACCAGCTCTACCGGGACTACGACCCCGACCTCGTTCCGGACCTGAGGGTCACCAACACCCCCGGCTACCGCGTCTCCTGGCAGACCTCCCTGGGGGGCGCCCCGGAGCGCCTCATCGAGACCAACAAGAAGGCCTGGAGCGGCGACCACTGCTCCCTCGACCCCCGCTTCGTCCCCGGCATGATCCTCAGCAACCGGCCCCTCCGCCCCAACCCCCGGATGATCGACCTGGCGCCGACGGTCCTGGACCTCCTGGGCCTCCCCCCGGAGAAGGACCTGGAGGGCCGGAGCCTCGTGGCGAAGGAGGGACGGTGAAGGTCGCCCCGGCCCTCGGGCTCCTCTGCCTCCCCCTCCTCCTTTCCGCCGCCGAGCCCCCCGGCGGGCTGGAGGCGGAGATCCGCCGGCTCTCGGAGCAGGTGGGGGAGATCGCCGGGCGGGAGCGGGGGCTCCTGGACCAGGCGGACCTCCTCAGGCGGCGCATCCGGCTCGACGAGGCGGTCATCCGCCGGGCGGAGGCGGAGAGGAAGGTGCTCTTGGACCGGAGAGCCGAGGCCCTCCGGGCGGAGGAGGAGGCCGCCGCCCGACAGCGCCGGGCGGAGGCCTACCTCAAGGTCCGGGCCCGCCAGCAGTACGCCCTGGGCTTGCTCCAGGAGTACCGCCTCCTCTTCACGGTCCGGTCCACCGAAGACGTGCGGACGGCGGGGCTCTACCTCGGCGCCCTCTCCCGGCGGGATACCGTGCGCCTGAGGGAGTTCCAGGAACTCCGGAAGGCGCGGGAGACCGCCCGGCGAGACCTCGAGTTCCTCGCCCGGGAGCTGGAAACCCAGGCGGCGGAGGCCCAGCGGGAAAAGGCGGCCCTCGAAGGGGAGCAGAGGCGCCTCGGCGAGCTCCTGCAGCGGATCCAGGGGGAACGGTCGATGGCCGAACGGTCGCTGGCCGAGAGCCTGGAGGCGGCGAGGGCCATGGACCGGTACCTCCACGACCTCGACTTCCGGCGCCGGGTGGAGGTCTTCTCCAAAAACATGGCCGAGGCGGAGGGGAGGCTGCCGAGGCCCTGCGAAGGGCCGGTGGTGCGCGGCTTTGGCGAATTCGTCCACCCCCGCTTCAAGACGAAGGTCCCCCACCCCGGCCTGGACATCCGGGCCCCCTTGGGCACGCCGGTGCGGGCGGTCTTCGACGGCACGGTGGAGTACGCCGGCTGGCTCAGCGGGTACGGCTACACGGTCATCCTCCGCCACCCCGGCGGTTTCTTCACCGTCTACGCCCACTTGGACCAGCTCGCCGTCCCCCAGGGCCGGGTGGTGGCCGGCGGCGAGCGGGTGGGCAACGTGGGGGAGGACGCCGCCACCGGAACGGCGGTCCTCTACTTCGAACTCCGCCGGGGGGCCAAAGCCCTCGACCCGGCCCCCTGGTTCGCGGGAGGTTCCCATGAACGGTGAACGGCGGCGCCTTCGCCGGGGATCGGTCCTGCTCCTGCTGGCCTTGGCCGGCCTCTTGGCAGCGGCTCAGGTCCCGGAAGGGTTGGACAGGGATTCCCAGGAACTCTTCGAAACGGTCTTCGACATGGTTCTCCGGAACTACGTGGACCCCAAGACCCCGAAGGAGGTGATCCGGGGCGCCCTCCAGGGGGCGGCCCAGGCGGCGGGACCCGAGTCGGCGTACATTCCCCCGGAGGAGGTGGAGGTCCTCGCCCGCAAGGCCCTCCAGCCGGCCACCCTTCCCCTGTACGTCACCAAGGGAGAGGATTTCGCCCGCATCCTCGCCCCCTTTCCCGGTGCCCCCGAGGCCCTGAAACCCGGGGCCATTCTTCGCTTCGTGGGAAAGGCCTCCACCTACGACCTGACCTACCCCCAGATCCTGGCGGCCTTCCGCGGACCGGAGGGCGAGGCGGTGAAGCTCACCGTCATGAACGCCGAGAGCTGGCAGGCCACGGAGGTGGAGGTCCGCCGCGTCCCCTTCCCGGGGCCTTCGGTCCTTTCCCTTCCCGGCGGCGCCTCGGCGTTGGTCCTTCCCGCCCTGGAGGCTCCCCTCTCCGAGAAGACCGCCGCGGCCCTCAAGGCCGGGAGGGGTCATTGGGTGGTGGACCTCCGGGGGTGCGCCTCGGGCGAGGCCTCTGACATCGCCCGTTGGGCGGGGCTCCTGCTGGGGCCGGGAAAGGGGCCCCGCTTCCGGGGAGCCCGCGGCAAGGAGGGCCGGGAGCGCTCCGAGGGACCGGGGCTCCTCTACGGAAAGGCCGTGCGGGTTCTTCTGGACGGAACCACCGCCCGGGGAGGGGAAGCCCTGGCCTCGGCCCTGGCGGAGGCGGGGGCCCTCCTCGCCGGCCAGCCCACCTTCGGAACGGCGGCCCGGGCGGAAGAGCTCTCCCTCTCCGACGGAGGGCGCCTCCGCCTTGCCACCGCCTTCTACCTGGCCCCCGACGGCAAGCCGCTGAAGGAGCACCCCATCGAGCCGGCCATTCCCCTCGCGGTTCCACCGGGGGAGGCTCCCGAAAAGACCTACGATGCCGTCCTGATGGCCCCCGTGCCCGCCAAAGCCGCCCCCCATGGCCCCCAAGACACGAAGCCGCCGGAAACGCGCTGAGTTCCGCCTTCCGGCCCTCTGGCTCCTGCTCC
>JBMFRA010000076.1:0-8895 GCA_049968315.1 Acidobacteriota bacterium | reverse complement strand
CACCCAAACTGTAGCGGTTGGGGGTTAACGATACTCTTTGCCGCCTTCGTACGCCTTCACCCCGAGCCTCTTGTGCTCTGGGCCATCTTTCATGGAACCGTTCTCATCCAACAAATCGCCTCCAAAGGATCCCCTCTCCCCCTTCTTTCCCTTTCCTTTTTGGGTGCCCAGATTGGAATGGCTTTCATCTTCAGCCAGGAAGCCGAACGGTCCCATTCCTTCGAGTTCTTCCGGAAGGTCGGTGGTGCCTTTCTATGGCGGCTTCTGGCCGCATCCTGGTTACTCCTCCTTCATCTGATGTCCGTGCTCTTTTGGGCCAGCGCCGCTGGTGGTTCTTCGGGGCACTCCCGGCCTTATTGGAACCCAGAGGTGGAGGGCCTCTTCGGCGCCTACGTGGCGGCCGTCTTGGTCCCTCTGCCCGGGTGGCTTTACCTTCCCCTAATGGTGGCACTGCTGATGGGGTTTTTTTTCCTCGGGTTTCCTCCGTTTCTGTGATGAAATTCGGGTGGGGCCCCGCGGCGGCGCTTTTGGGGCCGGTTTCGCTACGCGGAGCCAGGCGGGAAAGCCCATGGAGCGGGAAGGGTGCCCCCCTTTCCGTCCAGGGAAAAGAGCCACCGCATCCGGGCCGCCCCGGCCTCCCCCCGAAGAGAGGCCGGGCGGCAAGTGTGGGTTTGGGGCCGTTCGGGCTGTTCAGCGGCAGGCCGCCCGATGCCCTCCCTCAGATCACGCTGGTCTCCCGGTACTCGCCGAAGACCTCTTTCATGGCGTTGCAGGTCTCCTCGAGGGTGCAGTAGGCGCGCACGCAGTCGAGGATGGCCGGCATGAGGTTCTCCGACGTGCGGGCCTTGGCGGTGAGGGTCCGAAGGGCCGAGAGGACGGCCTTTTCGTCCCGGGTGCGCTTCACCTCGCGAAGGCGCGCCTTCTGGCGTTCCTCCACCTCCGGCGGGATCCGGAGGAGGGGGATGGGGGTCTCCTCCTCCATGACGTACTTGTTGACGCCCACGATGGTCTTCTGGCCGCTCTCCACCTGCTTCTGGTAGTGGTAGGCCGCGTCGGCGATCTCCCGCTGGGGGTAGCCCTGCTCGATGGCCCGCACGATGCCGCCCATGTCGTCGATCTTCCGGATGTAGGCCAGGGCCTGCCTCTCCATCTCGTTGGTGAGGCTCTCCACGAAGTAGGAGCCGGCCAGGGGGTCGATGGTGTGGGCCACGCCGCTCTCCTCGGCGAGGATCTGCTGGGTCCGGAGGGCCACCGTCACCGCCTGCTCCGAGGGGAGGCAGAGGGTCTCGTCCATGGAGTCGGTGTGGAGGCTCTGGCACCCGCCGAGGATGGCCGCCAGCGCCTGCACCGTCACCCGGACGATGTTGTTGAGGGGCTGCTGGGCCGTGAGGGAGCACCCCGCCGTCTGGACGTGGGTCCGGAGCATCCACGAGCGGGGGTCCTTGGCCCCGAACCGTTCCCGGAGCTCCCGGGCCCAGATGCGCCTGGCGGCCCGCAACTTGGCGATCTCTTCGAAGAAGTCGTTGTGGGAATTGAAGAAGTAGGAGAGGCGCGGGGCGAAGGCGTCCACGGCCAGGCCCCGGGCCATGCCGGCCTGCACGTACCCCAGGCCGTCGGCCAGGGTGAAGGCCAGCTCCTGGACGGCGGTGGCCCCGGCCTCCCGGATGTGGTAGCCGCTGATGGAGATGGTGTTCCACTGGGGCACGTGCTCGGCGGAGAACTCCATGGTGTCCACGATGAGGCGCACCGAGGGCTCGGGGGGGTAGATCCACTCCTTCTGGGCGATGTACTCCTTGAAGATGTCGTTCTGGATGGTCCCCCGGAGCTTCTTGAAGGGGACCCCCTGCTTCTCGGCCACCGCCAGGTACATGGCGTAGACGACGGCGGCGGGGGCGTTGATGGTCATGGAGGTGGAGACCTCCCCCAGGGGGATGCCGTCGAAGAGGATCTCCATGTCCCGCAGGGTGGAGACGGCCACCCCCTCCTTGCCCACCTCCCCCTCCGAGAGGGGGCTGTCGCTGTCCCGGCCCATGAGGGTGGGGAGGTCGAAGGCGGTGGAGAGGCCCGTTTGGCCCTGGGAGAGGAGGTACTTGAACCGGGCGTTGGTGTCCTCGGCGGTGCCCATGCCGGCGAACATCCGCATGGTCCACAGGCGCCCCCGGTACATGGTGGGCTGGACCCCCCGGGTGAAGGGGTACTCCCCCGGCCACCCCAGGTCCCGCTCGAAGTCCCACCCTTCGAGGTCCTCGGGACAGTAAAGCCTTGCCACGGGCAAAGAGGAGACGGTGGAGAACTCCACGTCCCGCTCGGGGTGTTTTTCGAGGTGGGGCTTGAGCGTCCGCTCTTCCCACCGGGCACGGCCGCCGTTGGGGGATCTGCCATCCATCCGCGTACCTCCGTGACCGCCAAGGTCCAGGGACCCTTGGGAAGACTACCAAGAAGACCACAGGATCCGTGGGGGATGCAAGGCCGGGGTGCTGCCGTGCCAAACTGGCAGGCCGTGCCAACCGGGCCGCAGCGATGGTGCCGACACCAAGCCATTATGGCCCGGAGGGGGCGGCCCTGGGGACCCGGCGCCGCCTCGGAATTGGCACGGAGCTTGCTCCATGGCCGGTGTCCGAAAGGAGGTTGAGTCCCATGAAGAAGCTCGTTCTTGCCGCCGCCACCGGAATTCTGACCCTCGGCCTTCTCGCCCAGGCCCCCGCGAGCCCCGCCCAGACCCAGAAGGCCTCCCCCAAGCCCCAGCAGACGCAGACCCAGAGCGCCTCGCAGGCGTCCCAGGGGGAGAACAAGCCCGCCGCCCCCAAGAAGCACCACAAGAAGACCGAGAAGGCCGCAACCCCCGCCGCCACGCCCGCTCCCACCAAGTGACCCCAACCCAGGCGGCGCCAGGGCCCGCCCCCCCGGGGGCGGGCCTTTCCTTTTGGGCGCGGGGGGCCTATCCTGGCCTCTGGGGGTGAGGCCGTGCGCATCGTCATCGGAAGCGACCACGCGGGGTTCGAACTCAAGGAGTTCGTGAAGGAGCGCCTCCTCTCCTGGGGCCACGAGGTGCACGATGCGGGAACCCATTCGGAGGCCTCGGTGGACTACCCCGACTTCGCCCGGGCGGCCTGCGGAGAGCTCCTGTCGGGGGGGGCGGAGCGGGCCATCCTCGTCTGCGGTTCGGGGGTGGGGATGTCCATGGCCGCCAACCGCTTCCGGGGGGTCCGCGCGGTGCTCTGCACCGGCCTCTACCTGGCCCGGTACTCCCGCCTCCACAACGACGCCAACGTCCTCTGCCTCCCCGGCCGCCTCATGGGGAAGGGCCTCTGCGAAGAGGTTCTGAAGGTCTGGCTCGAGACCCCCTTCGAGGGGGGGCGGCACGCCCGCCGGGTCCAGAAACTGGACGAGGAAGGAGGAGCGCCGTGAAGGTTCCCGTTCTTCTGCAAGCTCCGTCGGGCCGGCCCGCACGGGCCCTGGGGGGTGGTCCCCGCCTCAAGTCCCTGGTCCAGAGCCTGGTCCGGGCCGCCTGGCCGGTGGTGGTCCACGAGCCGGCGGAGCGGCCCCTTCTCCAGGGCCTCCCCGGTGCCCAGGTGGTGAACTACCCGCCGGCAACGGCGGGCCTCCGCCAGTCCTCCATGGTCCTCCTGGGGGAGAGCTGCCCCGCCCCCTGGAGGGAGCAGGCCCTCCGTGACCTCGAGGGAACGGGGGTCCCCTTCTGGGACGAGAGAAGCCCCCAGGGCTCCACCCTGGCCTTTCCCCTCTGGGTCCCGGGGGAGGGGCTCTCCTTCGCCGTCTGGGCCGCTGGGGGGCTCAAGGGCTGGGAGCGGGAACTGGCCGAGGAGTTCGTCCGGGCACAAGAGGCCGCCTGGGGGCGTTTCCTCTCCCTGGCCGGCTTCCTCCGGCGGGAGGCCCTCAGGGACCTCGACGACGAGGCCTTCGCCCGCAAGGTGGCCGGCCAGCTGACCAGTCCCGAAATCCTCGTCCTCCTCCTGCGGGGGCAGGAAGAGGAGGCCCGGAAGGTGGCCCTGAAGATCGTGGGAAGCACGACGCGGACCCTTTGAACCAACCCGTCTCTCCGGAAAGGAACGCCATGGCGCCCAACGAAAAGACCGTGCTGGAAGCCCTGAAGACCATCATCGACCCCGACTTCGGCAAGGACATCGTGGAACTGGGCTTCGTGAAGGACCTCCGGATCCAAGGCTCCAAGGTCTCCTTCCGCATCGTCCTCACCACACCCGCCTGCCCCGTGCGGGAGCGCTTCCGGCAGCAGGCCACCGAGGCGGTGAAGGCCCTGCCCGGCGTCGAAGAGGTGGAGGTGGTCATGGACGCCCAGGTGAGCCGGGGGGTGACGGGCCCGCTCATCGAGAACCTCCTGCCCCAGGTGAAGAACACACTGGCCGTGGCCTCTGGAAAGGGCGGCGTGGGGAAGTCCACGGTGGCGGCCAACCTGGCGGCCTCCCTGGCGGCCTCCGGCGCCCGGGTGGGCCTGCTGGACGCCGACATCTACGGGCCCTCCATGGGCATCATGCTGGGGGTGCGGGAGAAGCCCAAGGCGGACCCCTCGGGAGAGAAGATCCTCCCCCTCTTCGTCCACGGGATGTACGTCATGTCCCTGGGGTTCCTGCTGGACCCCGGCATGCCGGTCATCTGGCGGGGGCCCATGGTGATGAAGGCCCTGGAGCAGCTCCTCAAAGACGTCGCCTGGCCCGAGCTGGACTACATGGTGGTGGACCTCCCCCCCGGAACCGGCGACGCCCAGCTCACCCTGACCCAGAAGGTGCCGCTGACGGGCGCGGTGATCGTCACCACCCCCAACGAGGTGGCCCTCATCGACGCCCGGAAGGGGCTGGCCATGTTCCAGAAGGTGGAGGTGCCGGTCCTGGGCCTGGTGGAGAACATGTCCTGGTTCGTCTGCCCCCATTGCCAGGGGGTCTCGGACATCTTCTCCCGCGGCGGGGGGGAGCGGTGCGCCCGGGAGATGGGGGTTCCCTTCCTCGGGGAGATCCCCCTGGACCCGTCGGTCCGGAGCACCGGCGACGGCGGAACCCCCGTGGTCCTCGCCGCCCCCGATTCCCCCGTGGCCGCCGCCTTCCGCGAGCTGGCGGGCCGCGTGGCCCAGCAGGCCAGCATCGCCGCCGCCCGCCGCCCCTCCGGCGGGGAGTGAACCGGGAGAAGGGGCCGTGGCACGGGCCAAGCGGGGTGCCGAGGAACCCCTCCAGGAGGCCGCCCCCCGGGAGATCCGGATGGAGGCCCTCGTCGGCCACGACCGCCAGGTGCGCTTCTTCGCCAAGGCCCTGGGGAAGGGCGTCTTGCCCCAGGTCCTTCTCCTGACGGGGCCCCAGGGCATCGGCAAGGCCACCGCCGCCCGGATGGCCGCCGCCGCCCTCCTCTGCGAGGCGCCCTCTCCCTTCGCCTGTGGCCGCTGCGGGCCCTGCCGGAAGACGGCCCGGGCCATCCACCCCGACCTCCGGGAGGTGGGGCTGGAGGCCGGCGAGGAATCGGGCAAGACCCGGACGCAGATCGTCCTGCCCCAGGTGCGCTCCCAGATCCTGGAGCCCCTGGCCCTCCCCCCCTACGAGGGACGGCGGCTGGTCTTCCTTTTGGACCCCGCCGACGCCCTGAACGAGAACGCCCAGAACGCCCTCCTCAAGGCCCTGGAGGAGCCCCCCGCCTACGCCCACTTCTTCCTGGTCGCCGCCAACCCGGGGAGCCTCCTGCCCACGGTGCGCTCCCGGTGCCACGAGGTGGCCTTCGCCCCCCTGGAGCCCGGGGAGATGCGGGTCTACTGCCAGCGCAACGGCATCGAGGCCGACGAGGCGGCCCTGGCGGTGGCCGGCGGGGCCCCGGGCCGGCTGGAGGAGGCCCGCTCCGCCCGGGGAAAGGCCCGGCGGGAGGCCCTCCTTCGCCTCCTCTCCGACGGTCTCACCCTTCCCCTCGCCGCCGAACTCTTCCCCCTCCTGGAAGCCCTGGCCAAAGAAAACCCGCGGGAGGTGGTGGCCCTGGCGGGCTCCCTGGTCCGGGACGCCCGCCGGGTGGCCGAAGACCTCCCCCCCCTTCGCCACGGCGACCTGGGGCCCCGCCTCTCCCAGGCCGCCGCCCGTAGGGGCCGGGAGGGCCTCGAGACCCTGGCGGGAAGGCTGCTGGAAGCCCCCGCCCACCTCTCCCGGAACGTGAACCCCCGGCTGCTGTTGGAACGCCTCTTCCTCGTCCCCTGAAACCGCCAAGCCCTCTCGCGGGACCATCCGGCGGCGCTGGAAGCGGCCGCGAAATCAACGGGAGAGGGGGGCGCGGAGGTTCCCGGCCCCAGGGCCGCAGAGGGGGTCAGGCCCGGCCCTTGGCGCGAAGGGCCAGGTAGTTGCCGATGACCATCTGGGCCTGGGAAAGTTTGAGGATCCGCTGGTTCCGCTTCTGGAGGGCCAGGGTGTCGGCCTGGTCGGGCACCACCGCCCGCTGGTCCCGGAGCAGGCGCTCCACCTCGAACTGGAGGGCGCGGAGCTCCTCCAGGGAGAGCTTCTTGAGGTTCACGGGGGAGGGAAGGATGTAGCCTTCCATCAGGGAAGAGGCCATGGCCGCCGCCGATCCGCCCATGTACGCCATCTCACGCCTCCTCTCTCCGCTCCTCCGCCTGCCGGGCAAGATACCACCGCCGGCACTCCCCCAGGAAGTCGAGGACCGTCGGCTCCCGGTAGTCGGGGTAGGTCCACGGCAGGGGGGTGAAGGCGCCGTTCCGGTAGAGGAGGGTCACCTCGGCGTAGATCCCGCGGGCAAGGTAGATCCGGTGCGCGTGGTCCTTGGTGGTGGCCAGCACGAGCCGGGAAGGGAGAAGGAGGCCGGGGTCCAGGTTGACCCGGCGGCGGCCCAGCCGGGCGAGGCCCTCCTCCCGGAGGTTGGTGAGGGTCTTGATCTCCGCCAGGAACCCCTGGGGCACTGGTTCCCGGAAAAGGACGATCTGCTTGAGGAGGGGGGAGCCCATTTCCCGGGTGTAGTAGTCGCTGTGGGTGAAGGGAAAGGGTTCCTGCCGGAGGGCCAGGGCCCCGAAGTCCGCCTCCAAGGCCTTTAGGGCGGCGTCGCGGGCGGCAGCCTCTCGGTAGAGGATGGCGCAAACCAGCGCCGCCGGCGGTTCGGGCTTGGCCTCCCCCATGGTCCCCCCTCCCGGGGCTTCACATTTCGAAACGGCCCAGATCCTCGGGATCGAGGCTTTCCAGCCAGGTCCGCAGGGCCTCGGTGTTGTCCTCCAGGCGCGTGCACTTCTCGAAGACGCTCTCCTCCACGAAGATGGGGGCCCGGGCCCTCAGGGCCAGGGCCACGGCGTCGGACGGCCTGGCGTCCACGTGGATCTCGCCACCCCGGAGGGGCCTCAGGACGATGTCGGCGAAGTAGGTGTTGTCCTTGAGGTCGGTGATGCGGACCTCCCCCACCGGCGCCTCCACCTTCTCCAAAATGCCGTGGAGCAGGTCGTGGGTCATGGGCCTGGGCACCTTCACCGATTCCAATTCCAACGCGATGGCGTTGGCCTCCGAGGTGCCTATCCAGATGGGAACGAGGCGGCTCGCCTCCTCTTCCCGGAGGACGAGGATGGGCCACTGGGTGAGGGGGTCGAGAACGAGGCCTTGGATGATCACCTTTTGGAACGGCACGGCCTTCCTCCTCCTTTGCGGAATATAGGGACCCCCTTCCCCGGCGGTCAAGGAGGGGGCCGCCGGCCCCCTTCCGGGCGGGCCAGGAGCCCCGGCGGTGGAAACGAGGAAAGGCCCGGAAAGGGGTTTGTCGTGGAATTAGAGGGAGTTGGGCACCCTCTTCCCAAGGGGTGCCCCGGGTGCCCCAGGGGGGCTTGACAGGAGGAGCCTTTTGGACTAATATCTATTTTCGCCGGCCGGAAAGCAGCGACGACCGGCCGGTGGCGACAACCCCCGCCGGAAGGTTCGAGGGGTTGACAAGCCGGGCAAAAGTTGCTAAATTATAAAATTGCCGACCCCCAAGCGGGACAGCGGCGCGGCTCTTTGAAAACTAGGCGGCAGAAAACGCGAGATCGTGCGGACCGTAAAACAGTCCACGACCGAATCCGAACCCTTTCAAACTCCCAAATCCAACTGGAGAGTTTGATCCTGGCTCAGAACGAACGCTGGCGGCGTGCCTAACACATGCAAGTCGAACGCGAAAGGGGGCAACCCCGAGTAGAGTGGCGCACGGGTGAGTAACACGTGGGTAATCTGCCCTCGAGTGGGGGATAACGTTCCGAAAGGAGCGCTAATACCGCATAACCCGGTAGGGACCCAGGTCCCGGCCGGCAAAGGTGGCCTCTGCTTGCAAGCTATCGCTTGAGGAGGAGCCCGCGCCCCATTAGGTAGTTGGTGAGGTAACGGCCCACCAAGCCTACGATGGGTAGCCGGCCTGAGAGGGTGGCCGGCCACACTGGCACTGAGACACGGGCCAGACTCCTACGGGAGGCAGCAGTGAGGAATTTTGGGCAATGGGCGAAAGCCTGACCCAGCGACGCCGCGTGGGCGATGAAGGCCTTCGGGTCGTAAAGCCCTGTGAGTTGGGAAGAAGCCGCTCGGTGCCAATACCACCTGGCGGTGACAGTACCAGCAGAGGAAGCCCCGGCTAACTACGTGCCAGCAGCCGCGGTAAAACGTAGGGGGCAAGCGTTGTTCGGAATTACTGGGCGTAAAGCGCGTGTAGGCGGCTTGGTAAGTCGGAAGTGAAAGCCCTCGGCTCAACCGGGGAACTGCTTTCGAAACTGCCAGGCTTGAATGCGGGAGGGGAGAGCGGAATTCCCGGTGTAGCGGTGAAATGCGTAGATATCGGGAAGAACACCGGTGGCGAAGGCGGCTCTCTGGACCGTGATTGACGCTGAGACGCGAAAGCGTGGGGAGCAAACAGGATTAGATACCCTGGTAGTCCACGCCGTAA
>JBMFRA010000075.1:0-8957 GCA_049968315.1 Acidobacteriota bacterium | reverse complement strand
CCCCGCCGCCCCCCGCGCCGCCTTCTCCGCCCCCAGCGCCCGCTTCCCCGTCTCCGCCGGGCCCCGCCCAGGAGGGGGAGGCCCGCCGGCTGCTGGAGGCGGGGCGGTACGCCGAGGCGGCGGCGGCCTTCGCCGCCGCCCTCCGGGAGAAGCGGGCGGCCTACACCGTGGACGTGGAGGTGGCCTGCCAGCCGGAGACCATCGCCAAGGGGCTGCAAGCCGCCGGGGGAGACGAACGTTTCATAGTCCTGCCCTACGACCTCAAGGGCCGCCCCTGCTTCCGCGTCATCTGGGGCCTCTACCCGGACCGGGCCTCCGCCGAGGCCGCCCTGGCGGAACTTCCGGCCTTCTTCAAACAGAACGCCAGCCCCCGGGTGGCCTCCTGGAAGCGGCCCTGAAGCGGTCCGCGCCGCCGTGACCTGGATCCTCGACGGAAACAACATCCTGGGCCACCTCGCCGACCGGGAGGGACGGGACCCCGGCCGGGAAGGCCTCCTGGAGAGGCTTCTTTCGGGAGGGGCCCCCACCCCCCTCACGGTGGTCTTCGACGGGCCGCCCCCGGAGGGCCGCCGGGGTGGTGAGCGGCGGGGGAAGATCGCCGTCGCCTATGGAGGAAAGTGCTCGGCCGACGACGTCATCGCGGGGCTGGCCCGGCCCGGGGACACGGTGGTCACCGCCGACCGCGAACTCCTGGCCCGCTGCCGGGAGAAGGGGACCCGGGGCATGGCCCCCGGGGATTTCCTGGACTCCCTGCGAAAACCCCGGCGCCCCAAGGAAAGCGAGAAACCCGCCCCCGGCGAGGTGGACGTGGAATTCTGGATGGCCTACTTCCGGCGAAAGCCGGGGAAGTGAGCCTCAACCTGCGATTCCGATTCAGACCCGGATGGCCCTCAGGCTCTCGTTGAGCCGCCGGGCCCCGTCCTCCAGGCGCGCCGCCGATTGGGTGAGGTCCCCGAAGGCTCCCGCCAGGGCGTCGGCGGCGGCGCTGATGCGGTTCACCGACTCGGTGATGGCCCGGGAGGCCTCCGCTTGGCTGGCCATGGCCCGGGAGGTCCGCACGCTCTGCTCGGCGATGCGGGTGACCCCCTTCCCGGCCATGGCCGTCCCCCGCACCTGTTCCTCGGTGGCGGCCCGAAGCTGGCTGGCCACCTCCCGCACCTTCTCCGCCTCTTGGTGCAAGAGCCGGGTGGCCTCCACCTGCTGGCGGGTGGCCCTTCCGATCTGCTGGACCCGCTCGAAGATCCCCTCGATGACCCGGCTGGCCCGCCGCCCGCCGTGGGCCACCTCCTCCGCCGCCGCGGCGATGGTCCGGGAGACGTCGTCCTGGCGGACCGAGGAGTCGAGGATGGTGGCCAGGGCCTCCCAGGCGGAGCGGGAGAGGTCGGTGCTACGCCGGGCGGAGAGGACCGACCGCTCCACCGACCGGGCCACCCGCTCCCGGCTCTCCCCCACCGTGCGGATGTGGTCGCGGATCTCCCGCACGTTCAGGGCCGTCCGGTGGGAGAGTTCGCGGATCTGCTGGGCCACCACGGCGAAGGCCTTGCCGTGTTCCCCCGCCCCGGCGGCGATGATGGAGGCGTTGAGGGAGAGCAGGTTGGTCTGCTCGCTGATCTCCTGGATGACGTCGGTGACCGAGTGGATGCGATCCAAGGCCCCCTGCAGGGCCTCCAGGTCCCGCTGGCTCTCCTCGATGGCCCGGTGGGTGGCCTCGATGGTCTCCCCCACCTCCCGCACCGCCTGGTTGCCCGCCTCGGCATCCCTCCGCACCTCCTGGGCGGCCTCCAGGAGGCTCTGGGCGTTTCGCCGCGTCTCCTCCAGGGAGGCGTCCAGTTCGAGAAAGAAGGAGACGGCCTCCTGGCCGCTGCCCTCGAGCTCCCGCACCGTGCTGGCGACCTCCTCCGCGGCGGCGGCGATCTCGTTGGAGGAGGAGGCCGTCTGCTCCACCGACTGGGTCAGGACGTCGGCGCTCCGGGAGATCTCTTCGGTGCTGGCCTGGAGTTCCAGCACCGTGGACGAGACCTCCTGGGTGGAGGAGGCCACCTCCGCCGCCGAACAGGAGACCTCCGCCGCCGCCTGCGAGGCCTCCTCCACCGCCTTGCGCGTCTCGGAGAGGGAGCGGTTCTGGCTCTCCACCTCCCGGTGGAGGCGCTCCGCCGTCCGGGCGAGGTTTTCGATCTCCTCCTCCACGAGCCGCGCCGAGAGGCCCACCTCGCCGGCGAGGGTCCTAAGGCCGTGGAACTGGCCGTGGAGGTCGTCGGAGATACGCCCCAGCTCGTCGTCGGACCAAACGGGAACGGAGGAGCGGAGGTCCCCCTCGGCCATCCGCCGGGAGAAGGCCGCCAACCGCCGGCCCACCGCCGACAGATCCCGCCCGAAGAGGCCCACGAAGAGCACCAGAAGAAAGATGGCCACCCCGAGGTAGAAGAAGCCCACGGTGAAGATGGCGAACATCTTTCCCACGGAGGTCTGCTCCCGCTCCACCCCCACCAGGAGGCCCAGCCCCTGGGGTCCCGGCCGGAAGAGGGCCTGGCCCAGGGGGGTGGCGGCCTGGGCTTCCTGGCCCACCTTCCCCCACCGGCGCAGCCACCTTCCCAGGCCCCGGAAGGTGGAGACGGAGCGGGCGGGGGCCTCGGCCACCACCGTCCCGCCAGCCGACACCACCGCCAGGACGGTACCCGGCGGGCGATGGGCCTCCAGCTCCTGGGCCCACCGCTCCCTCGGTAGCGCCTCCAGGGCTACACCCAGTTCCCCGGCCTTCACGGCGGCCCCGCGGAGGATCCCCACCTGGATGGCCCGCTCCATCTGCGCGTAGAGGAGGACCCCGAAAGCCAGAAAGGCCAGCAGGTTGATGGCCAGCACGCCCCCCGCCACCTTCAGGGGGATGGGGAGGCGCCCCTTCTTCACCTCCGGCGGTCGTTCCAGAAGCCCCTGGAGCTCCTCCATCACCGGCGTGAGGCGGGCCTTGTTGACGTAGTAGGAGAGGACCACCCCCACCACCACGATGATGACGGTGGTGAAGAGGAGGGTGACGGCGGAGAGGAAGGTGCCCACCAGGAAGAGCTGGTCGGCAGTGAGGAGGGCCGCGCCGCACCCGAGCCAGATGAGCAGGCTGCCCAAGAGGTGCCGGGGAAGGAAACGGGAGAGGTCGAGGTAGAAGCGGCGGAGGTCCGCCTGGCTCAGGGGGCGCCCGGACCGCCGGGCCGCCCGGTAGGCCTTGAGGGGTGGCAGCACGTACGTTCGGTAGTACCAGAGGGCGGGGATCCGGGAGAGGAGGTAGATGACGAAGGCCACCAGGAAGTACTGCGGGACGAAGGGCCCCGTGGCGGGGAGGGTGATGATGAAGTAGGTGAAGGCCACGGCGATGCCCGCGAGGATGGGCACCAGTTCGAGAATCCAGCTGGGCAGCCTGTCGATGAGCCTTCCCATTCTTCACCTCCCCTTCCATCCTACCCGGCGGGGCCGCCTCCAGACAAGGCCGGCCGTGGGCCTGCGCTCCCGGAGGGAAAATAAGGAACGGGCCGCTTTCGCCGTGGGGCCGCCTGGCCTATACTAGCTCGCCGGAAAGGAGCCTGCGGTGGAGGTTCCCGTCGAGCTCATCGAGCGCATGAAGGCCCGGGACCCCCAGGCTTTCGAGGAGTTCTTCCGCACCTACGGCGAGAAGCTCCTCAGCTTCGGGTACCGCATGTGCGGAGACCGGGAGGATGCCCGGGAGGTGCTGCAGGAGACCCTGCTGAAGACCTTCGAGTCCATCGCGACGCTGAAACAGCCGGGGGCCTTCGCCGGCTGGCTCTACCGCATCGCCCACAACGCCTGCCTCATGCGCCGCCGCCGCTCCAAGTTCCTGAAGGAGGAGGTGGAGCTGGACGAGGCCCTTCCGGGGCCAGGGGCCGGGGATCCCCTGCCCTGGCACCGCCTTCCCGACCAGGCCCTCCTGGACGACGAACTCAGGGAGCAGCTCCGGCAGGCGATCCTCGGCCTGCCCGAGGGCTACCGCTCCGTCCTGGTTCTCCGGGATCTGGAAGGGCTCGACACCGAGACGGCGGCCCAGGTCCTGGGCCTGGGAAAGGACGTGGTCAAGATGCGGCTCCACCGGGCCCGGGGAAAGGTCCGCAACGCCCTGGAGGCCTACCTGCGCCGCCGCTCCCCCGCCGCCTGACTCCCCGCGGGGGGCAGGCTTCCCCTTCTTCAGGCCTCGTAGACCACACCCCGGGGGCCGCTTCGCAGTTCGCCCACGGGAAAGGGCGCCTCCCCCGCCGCGCGCAGGGCCTCCAGGAGTTCCTGGGCCCGCCCCTCCTCCGCCACCAGGACCATTCCCACCCCCAGGTTGAAGGTGCGCCGCATCTCCTCCTCGGGGACCTTCCCCTCCCGTCGGATGTAACCAAAGATGGGCGGCTCGGTCCACCCCGCCGGGCGCACCACCGCCTGGACCCCTTCGGGCAGGATCCGGGGCAGGTTGTCGGGGATTCCCCCTCCGGTGATGTGGGCCAGGCCGCGAAGGCCCGAGCCGGGCTCCAAGAGGGGCCGGAGGGGTTTCAGGTAGGAACGGTGGACGGCCAGCAGGACCTCCCCCAGGGGGGCGCCCAGGTCCCCGAGCCGGGTCTCCACCGTGAAGCCCTTGATCTCGAAGAAGAGCTTCCGGGCCAGGGAGTAGCCGTTGGTGTGCAGGCCGCTGGAAGGCAGGCCGATGAGGACCTGCCCCGGCGCCACGCCCCGGGGAAGGAGCCGGTCCCGGCTCACCCGGCCCACGATGAACCCCGCCAGGTCGAAGTCCTCCCCGTGGTAGAGCCCGGGCATCTCCGCCGTCTCGCCCCCCAGGAGGGCGCACCCGTTCTCCCGGCACCCGCGGGCGAGGCCCGAGACCACCTCCACCAACCGGCGGGGGTCCAGGCGCCCCGCGGCGAAGTAGTCGAGGAAGAACAGCGGCTCCGCCCCCTGCACCAGGATGTCGTTGACGCAGTGGTTGACCAGGTCCTCCCCCACGGTGTCGAAGCGCCCCGCCCGCTCCGCCACCTTCAGCTTGGTCCCCACGCCGTCGGCGGAGGCCACCAGCACCGGTCCCCGGGGGTCGTCGGGGTCGAGGGCGAAGAGGCCGCCGAAGAGTCCGATCTCCGAGAGGACCCCCCGGGTGAAGGTCTCCCGGGCCAGCCGCTTCACGCCCCGGAGCCCCTCCTCCTGGGCGTCGATGTCCACGCCGGCGTCCTTGTAGCGTAGCGGTCCTTCGGTCATGGAGGTTCTCCTTGGGGGATGGGGGGGCCGGCCTCAGGTGCGGAAGGCCCGGATCTCCCGTTGCAGGATCTCGGCGCTCTGCCGGAGGCGCCCGGCGGCGGCGCTGAGGTCGCCGAAGGAACGCTCGATGGCCCGGGCGGTCTCCGCCACCTCCCGGGCCGCCTCGCTGATGGCCGCCGCTTCCCGGGTCTGGACCTGGACGGCCCTGCTGGTCCCCGCCGTGTCCTCCATGATGCGCGTGACGGCCTCGCTGATGACCCGGGAGCCCTTGGCCTGCTCCCCGGTGGCGTTGCGGAGCTGGCGGGCCACGTCCCTCACCCGCTCCGCCTCCTGGTTGAGGAAGAGGGTGGACTGGGCCTGTTCGTGGGCCGCCCGGGAGATCCCCTCGATCATCTCGAAGATCGCCTGCATGGCCCGGTTGGCGGACTGCCCCCCGTGGGCCAGCTCCTCGGTGGCGGCGGCGATGCGGCGGCTCATCTCCTCTTGGGTGGAGGCCGACTCCAGGATGGTCCTCAGGGCCAGGCCCGCCTCCCGGCTCAGTTCGGAGCTGCGGTCCACCACCTGGACGGTCCGGTCCATGGAGGCGGCCATCTCGCCGCCGCTCTCGGTGAGGCGGGCGATGACCTCCCGGATCTCTTTCGCGTTGGCGGCGGTCCGGGCCGACAACTCCCGGATCTCGTGGGCCACCACCGCGAAGGCCTTGCCGTACTCCCCGGCCCCGGCGGCGATGATGGAGGCGTTGAGGCTCAAGAGGTTCGTCTGCTCCGTCACCTCCTGGATCACCCCCACGATCCGCCCGATCTGGTGGATGGAATCCATGAGGTCCCCCAGGGTCTTCTGGCTCTCCTCCCCCGCCCGGCGGGTCTGGAGGATGCCGTCCTCCACCGCCGCCACGGCGGAGAAGCCGGCCTCGGCGTCCTTGGTGACCTTGGCGGCGGCTTCCCGAAGGGCGGCGGCGTTCCGGCGGGTCTCCTCCAGGGAGGCTTCCAGCTCGTTCAGGAAGGAGACGGCCTCCTGCCCCGAACCGTGGAGCCGCTCCGTGGCCCCCTTCACCTCCTGGGCGGAGGAGGCGATCTCGTTGGAGGAGGTGGCGGTGGTCTCCACCGAGGAAATGAGGACGTCGGCGTTCCGCGCGATCTCCTCCACGCTGGCCTGCATCTCCAAGATGGCGGAGGAGACCTCCTGGGTGGAGGTGGAGACCTGTTCCATGGCGCGGGAGACCTCCAGAATCCGCCCCTCCAGGGATTTGAGGGCCTCGTCGGTCCGGGCCGCCGACCGGCTCTGGTCCGCCACCCGCCCGTGGAGGCCGCCCACCACCTCCACGGTGCGGGCCACCTCCTCGTCCACGGTGGCGGCGGCGCCCGCCACCTCCCGGGTCAGCTTCCGGAGCCCCCGGAAGGTCTCCCGGAGGTCCTCGGCGAGGCTTCCCATCTCGTCGTCGGACCAGATGGCCGGGACCTCGCGGAGGTCCCCCGAGGCCAGGCGCCCGCCGAACTCCGTGGTCCGGGCCAGGGTCCGGGCGGTGTCCCGGCTGAGCCAGAGGATGTACGTTCCGAGAACGAGGAGGGTGCCGAGAAGAAAGAGGCCGCTCGTGACGCTGAGACCCCCGAGGATGCTCCCCGTTCCCCCCTTGCAGGGCAGGAGGAGGGCGGCCTTCCCCCCGGGGAGTCCCTTCACCGCGGCGTTGCCCCAGTTGGTCAGCACCGTCCGCACGGGCCCCAAGGCCGCCGAGAGGCGGGCGGCCTCGGCCATGGGGGCGCGGACCTCCCCCCGCGTTCCGGCGAGGACTTTCCCCCCTTCATCCACCACCAGCAGGCACCAGAGGGGGCTGGAGACCCCCTGGAGCAGGGCGGGCCATTCCTTTTCCGGGGTGCTCTCCAGGGCGGAAAGGAGGGGGGCGGCTTCCTGAAGCCCCGTCCGTACGGCGAAGTCCGAGAGCCCCAGCGAAATCCGCGAATAGACCAGGACGCCGAAGGCGAGGAAGGCCAGGGCGGTGAGGAGGACCACCGAGGCCCCCACCTTGGAGCGCACGGAGAGCCGCCACTTGGAGACGTCGGGGAGGCGCTCCAGCTGGGCCTGGACCTCCTCGATGAGGGGCGCCGTCTGACGCTGAAGGGTGAAGTAGGAGAAGCCCAGGGAGACGCCGGCGGCGATGGCCCCGGTGAAGAGGATGCCGAAGAAGGCCACGGCCGTTCGCTGGAGGAAGAGGTAGGTGAGGGTGGCGAGGGCCAGTGCCGCCACGGCCCAGGCGGCGCCGCTCATCACCTGGTGGCGGACCACGTAGGAGGCGAAGGCCCGGTAGAAGGCCTCCAGCTCCGGCCGGGTGAAGCGCCTGCCGGCCCTCTTCCCCCGCTTGTAGGCCAGGATGGGGGGCAGGAGCTGCCGCCGCAGGTAGGCCGTGATGAAGATCCGGTCGAGGACCAGAAGGACCAGTGTGAGGAGGACATACCGGTCCCAGTAGGGCCGCGTATTGGGAACGACCGAGAGGAAGTAGACGACGGCGATGAACAGCGCCACCAGAATGGGCAGGAGATCCTGGAGAAACTTCCGGTACCGCTCCTTGACCTTCCACATGGCCGTTCCCTCACCTGCGCGGTCCCGCACGCTGCCCAAAGTGTATCCGGAGAAAACGGCCCTTCGCAAGCGGCTCCGGCGGGGAAGGGGGGATTGTCTTTGGAGAAGCAGCGGCGGGGCCCCCTTCCAGAGGGACCCGCCGCGCCGTTCCTTTCGGCTCCCCCCCTACTGGGCGGAGGGAGCCTTGATGAGGTGGAGGTCGTCGATCCAGACGGTCCCCACGCCGTTCACCACAAGGAGGAGCTTCACCGAATCGGGTTTCTGGCCCTTCTGAAGGCGCAGGGAGGTCTCCATCGCCGTCCAGTCGGAGGTGCCCCGAAGGGCGTTCTGGTAGTTCTGGGCGGTCACCTCACCGCCGCCGGGGAAGTGAACCTGCATCTGGAGGTAGGCGTCCCCCCCGAACTCCTGGGTCTTCACCTTGGCCCGGTACACGAGGTCGGCCCCCTCGACACCGGGGAAGGGGACTTCGTAGAGGGCCACGGTGGTGGGCATCTCGGTGCTCACCTTGAGGGAGCCGTTGCCGTCGGCCGAGACCGTCCGGTCGAAGACCGCCACCTCGGGGGAAAGAACCCCCTGGGCCGAATCCACGGCGAAGGCCTGGATGTCCTTGGGGGGTTCGGGCCCCTTCTTGCACCCCAGAGCCAGCCCCGCCGCCACAATCCCCGCCGCCATCACCACCATTGCCTTCTTCATCGTGCGCCTCCCCTGGGACCCCCCGGAACCTCAATCCAGGTCGATGTCCTTGGGAACCGGCCCTTGGGGCCCCTCCTTGGCTTTCTTGAACAGATCCTGGAACTTTTTTTCGAGCACGTCCTTCTTGGCCTTTTCGGCCCGGATGGACTCCTGGAACTTCTCCTCGGCGGCCCGCTTTTCCTCCTCGAGGCGCTTCATCCGTTCCTCGAAGGAGGCCTTCTCTCCGGCGGGGGGCGGCGCCTCGTGGGAGACCACCACCCCCGCCCGGCCGTCCACACGGAGAAGGGCCTGGCAGCAAGGGCAGGTGACGGTGAAGGTGTCGCCTTCGGCCATGGTCTTCGCTCCGGCTTTTAGCATACCACAGCCCCCAGTGCCGGCCCAAGAGGCCGTACCGCCCCATTGCCGTACAGGATCGTTTTGGGCAACGGTTTTCCGCATGTTGCCCAAGCGAAGCGGAGGGCAAC
>JBMFRA010000074.1:0-8973 GCA_049968315.1 Acidobacteriota bacterium | reverse complement strand
CGGTTCTGGTCCTCCGGCTGGCGGCGGGGGAGGGCCCCGGGACCAGCCTCCTCCTGGTCCAGGGGATTGTCCGCGCCCGTTACCGTCTGGAGAAGAAGCGCCCCGGCGTCCGGTACGCCCGGGTGGAGGCCCTTCCCGACCGGTTGGAGGCCTCGTCGGCCCTGACGGCCACGGCCCTCTCCCGGGGCGTCCTGGAGCGGCTGGACCGGCTGGCCGGGACCCCCCGGGGGCTCTCCACCGAGTCGCGGGAGTTCCTGTCCACCGTGGAGGACCCCGGCCGCCTCGCCGACCTGGTGGCCTCCCAGACGCCCCTCGCCTTCGAACGGGCCCGGGAGCTCCTGGAAACCCCCGACGTGGTGCGGCGCCTGGAGATCCTCCTCGCCGAGCTCCAGCGGGAGGTGGAGATTCAGGCCATCCAGGAGCGGCTCCACCGGCAGACCCGGGACGAGATGGACCGCCGCCAGAAGGAGTACTACCTCCGGCAGCAGTTGGAGGCCATCCAGGCGGAGCTCTCGGGGGGCGAGAATGGGGGGGGGGGGGGGGGGGGGGGGGTACCGGAAGCGCCTGGAGGAGCTGGACCTCCCCCCCGCCGTCCGCCAGGTGCTGGAGAAGGAGATCGCCCGCCTCCAGCGCTTCGGGCCCTTCTCCGAGGAGCTGAGCCACCTGCGGGCCTACCTGGACCTGGTCTTCGAACTTCCCTGGGGGGTGGTCACCGAAGACAACCTGGACCTGAAGGCGGCCCGGCAGAACCTGGAGCGGGACCACTACGGCCTCGAAAAGGTCAAGGATCGCATCCTGGAGCACCTGGCCGTCTGCCGCCTCAAGGGGGGCCATCCGGGGACGCTCTTCTGCTTCGTGGGGCCGCCGGGAGTGGGCAAGACCTCCCTGGGGCGGGCCATCGCCCGAACCCTGGGCCGGAAGTTCGTGCGGATGTCCCTCGGCGGGGTGCGGGACGAGGCGGAGATCCGGGGCCACCGGCGCACCTACGTGGGGGCCATGCCGGGGCGGATCATCCAGGGCATCCGCAACGCCGGATCCCTCAACCCGGTCTTCGTGCTGGACGAGGTGGACAAGATGGGTTCCGACTGGCGGGGCGACCCCTCCTCGGCCCTCCTGGAGGCCCTGGACCCGGAGCAGAACCGGGAGTTCGTGGACCACTACCTGGGCTTCCCCTTCGACCTCTCCAAGGTCATGTTCATCGCCACCGCCAACACCCTGGAGGGGATCCAGCCCGCCTTCCTCGACCGCCTGGAGGTTCTGGAGCTCCACGGCTACACCGAGGAGGAGAAGGTGGCCATCGCCCGGCGCCACCTCATACCCAAGCAGGCGGCGGCCCAGGGGGTGCCCCGGGAGGTGGTGGAACTCCCGGAGGAGACCTTGAAGCTCCTCTGCCGGCGGTATACCCGGGAGGCGGGGGTCCGGAACCTCGACCGGGCCATCGAGGGGCTCTTCCGCAAGGTGGCGCGGCGCCTGGCGGAGGGGGAGAAGGGGCCCTTCCGGTTGGCGCCGCGGGAAGTCCCCGCCCTCCTGGGGGTTCCGCGCTTTCCGGAGGATTTCCGGCTTCGCCGTGACCTTCCGGGGGTGGCCACCGGCCTGGCCTGGACCGAAACGGGGGGGGAACTGCTCTTCGTGGAGGCCACCGCCATCCCCGGCGGAAACGCCCTCACCCTCACGGGCCAGCTGGGGGAGGTGATGCGGGAGTCGGCCCAGGCGGCCCTCACCTACATCAAGGAGCACCTCGGCGAATGGGGGCTCTCGGCCAAAGACCTCGCCAAGAAGGACCTCCACGTCCACGTACCCGAAGGGGCCATCCCCAAAGACGGCCCCTCCGCCGGCATCACCATCGCCGTGGCCATCCTCTCCACCCTTACGGGACGGAAGGTGCCGCGGTCGGTGGCCTTCAGCGGGGAGATCACCCTGCGAGGGGAGGTCCTACCGGTGGGCGGTCTGAGGGAGAAGCTCCTGGCGGCCCACCGCGCCGGCATCGCCACCGCCGTCCTTCCCTGGGGCAACCGGCCCGAAGCCCGGGAACTGCCGCCCTCTGTGGTGAAGGACATGCGCCTCGTCTGGGTGCGGGACGTCTCCCAGGTCTTTCGGGTGGCCTTTCCGGGGTGGAAAGGGAAGGGGGCCGCCCCCTCCCGGGGGCCTTCGGCGCCGGCGAAAAAGCAGAACGGAAAGCCGTAGGGGAGAGCCTCACTCGGCCCCGGTGACCACCAGGTCCTCGGGAATGGCCCCGGAGGGCCCCCGGGCCGCCAGGGTGAAGCCGTTTTCCGTCGTCTGGTAGACCAGGGGCTGGCCGTCGCCCCCCACCAGGCTCCGCATGGGAAGGTAGCCCGTGCGGCTCAACTCCTCCAGCGAAGGGGGAAGGTGCCCCGTCCGGAAGTGGTAGAGTTCGATGGCCGAGGCCACCCGGTGCAGGTTCAGGCGGGTGAGCAGGTGCCGGTGCTCCCGCAGGGCGGGGCCGTCGGTCCAGGGCAGGTGGCTCAGGGGGTGGAAGGGAAAGAGAAGGACCGAGAGGGCCAACCACCCCCAGAAGACGGGAACCACCAGCCCCTCCAGCAGGGCGGAAGGAAGGGGAAAGCGGCGGGCCTCCGCCGGGGCCTCCGCCTCCACCGGAACGGCGGGGCCGATGAGCTGGCGGTTGTAAAGCTCGAAGAGGGCCTTGCAGGCCTCGAATTCGTTGAGCCCGCTCCGGTCGATGATCTCCTGGACGGTGAAGACGCCGTTCACGTGCTGGTAGACGGCCATCTCCTCCTGGGAGAGGCGCACCACGTCATCCTGGGGCCGGGCCTTGCCCCCCTTCTCCGCTTCTCCGAAAAGGTCCTCCATGGCCGGCACCTCGCTGCGGGTCTCCAGGACCGGCGGGGTGGGAAGGGGGATCTTGACGAAGACCTTGTCGAAGGAGGGGATCTTCTTCTCGATGAGGGGCCACTCGTCGAGCATCCGGATGCCTTCCATCAGGATGCTCTCGGCGGACATGGGGGTGACGTTCTCCCGGTCGTACTCCACCTGGTCCCGGGCTTCGAAGTTGTAGTCGCCGTCCTTCCACCGGAAGAGGCGGTAGATGGTCTGCTGCATCTGGGTGGCCAGGGCCGTCCGCAGGCTCTCGGCGTCGATGAAGTTCTCCGCCACCAGGATGTACCCCAGCCGCTGGAGGGTCTGCTTCTGGATCTCCAGGGCCTTGGCCAGCTCTTCCTTGGTGATGCGCCCGGTCTTGACCAGGACGTGGCCCAGCCGGTCTTCGATCCGCTTGTTCAGCGACTCGGCCCCGACCACGTTCCCCTCGAAGAAGGTGACCGTCACCACGTCCGCCTCGCACTTGAGGGTGAGGTAGCCGGTCTTCTTCTGCAGGGCGATGAGCTGGAAGATATCGGCCAGACTGAAATCGCGCAGGGTTCCGGCGAGTGCCATGGCTCAACCTCGCGCCGGGGGCCTGCCCGCCGGGAGCGGCGGAGGCCTCAGGGCCGACGGCACCCCGAAGAGTCCCCACAGGACGAGGATCAGGGCGGCGGCGAAGAGAAGGACCAGGGTCCGGAGGGGGGCGGTGGGGACGGGGACGGAAAAGACCAGGGGAAAGAGGAAGGGGCCCGAGAAGAGGGCGGCCAGGACGCTGAGCCAGAGGCCAAGCAGGAAGAGGGCGGAGAAGGGACGCCCGTCCAAGAGGTGGCTGGTTCCGGGGGCCGCGAGGGCCAGGACCACCCGGACCATGCGCCGCAGGCGCTGGTGGGTCTCCACCTCGTAGTTCTTCTTCATCCGCGCCTCGGGGGAGACGCCGTCCTGCTTGATGTAGAGGTGAACGCACTGGGAGCAGAAGGACTCGAACTCCAGGGAGGTCTTGCAGCGGTTGCAGAAGGGCTGGCCGCACTTGAAGCAGGCCCGGGCGAAGAAATCCTTCTTCCGGGTGAGGACGAAGGCGAGGGAGAGGAGCGGAAGGGCCAAGAGCCAGGGGGAGAAGGCCGGCCCCAGCAGGAGGGGAAGGAGCCTCCCCGGCCGCCCGCCGGGCAGGGAACCCGCCGCCAGCGCCTTGGCCGCCGCCAGGTTCAGCGTCAGCCGGGACGGCAGCCAGGCGGGGATGGGCGTCCACTCCTCGTTCTGGTGGAGCCCGTGAACGCGGAAGATGGAAGGGTCCAGGCGGCGGGCCTGGGCTTGGTCCTCCTCCGACCCCGTGAAATCGAAGACCTTGTTCTTGGCCATGGCCCGGTTGAGGAAGGCCGGCGCGAAGTCGGGGCGCGCCTCGATGGCCTTGCTGAACTGCTGGATGGCCTCCTGGAACCGGTTCTGGTAGAAGTACAGGCACCCCAGGTTGTTGTAGATGCCGGCGTCGGAGGGGGAGTCGGCCAGGAGGCTCCGGAAGAGGTTCTCGGCCTTGTCGTAACTGCCGTGGAGCATGTACCGGCAGGCCAGGAGGTAGCCGTAGGTCCCCCGCTCGGGGTCCATGGGGGCGATGTGCTCCCCCAGGTACCCGTCCATGCCCGTCTCCACCCGGTTGGCCTGGCACCGGACGTTGCTGAGGTGGGGCGGGGCCTGCTCCAGGTACAGCATCTGGCGGGTTTGGACGGCGAAGGCGCCGGAGGCCACCACCGCCGCCACCGCCAGGAGGGTGGCCACCCGCTCGCTCCACTTCCCGTAGAAGAGAAAGAGGGCCGCCCAGTAGACGATCCACCAGTAGCCGCTGAGGAGCAGGAGGGAGGGCAGGAAGAGTACCACGAGACCCGCCGCTTCCACCCAGCGGGAGTCGCCTCCTCCCAGCCACTCCTTCACGTCGTGGCGCAGGAGGGACTGGTATTGGAAGAGGTGTACCAGCGTCAGCACGGCCAGGAGCAGGAGGGCGGTGATCCTCAGCCAGACGGCCAGGTTGGCCAGGGCGACGGCCCGGGTTTCGGGGTTTCGGAAGGCTGCCGCCGCGGCAAAGAGGCCCTCGAAGAGGAAATCCATGGAGAAGAGCCCCTCCTGGGCCCGGGCGCCGTCGGCCAGGGCCAGGTGGACGGCGGGGTGGTCGGGGTGGAAGCCGGCGGCGAAGCGGGATAGCCGCCGGTAGCCCGCCAGGTCGCCCCGGGACTTGGCCTCCAGGGCCAGGGCGAGAAAAGTCTCCGCCACGTCGGGGGAGGGGCGGAGGCCGTGCTCCAGGCAGTAGTCGGTGATCTCGGAGACGATCTGGTCCTGGTCCTCCGAGCCGTGGGTGGCCAGGAAGGTCTGGATGTAGCCCATGAGGCTGGTCTGGTTGTTAACGTCCACCGTTTCCTGGAGGGTGGTGGCGGCCTGGCGGCGGATGAGGTCGGGGTCCAGGCGGAGGACCGGCCCCGTTCCGCCGGCCTCCCCCCGCTGGGCCCCGAGGGGCAAGGCCAGGGCCAGCAACAGGGCACCCGCCAGCGCCGGAGGGCCGAAACGCGTGCGCATGGGAGTCCTCATCTCTCCTTCTTACTTCTTCCTCTCCCCACCCATATTGGAAACCTGCACGTACAGTAGTTTAAGCTGGGTGAGGGTCTTTTCCAAAATCCCCCGCTCCTCGAGGTCCAGGTTCCCCCGGGTCTTCTCCCGGAGCATCTCCAGGATGTCGATGATGGAGGCCGCCGCCGGCAGGTCCAGCTCCGGCCGCCCGGTGAGGGGGTTGGGAATCTGCCCCAGGCTCAGGAAGGCGGAGGTGCTGAGGTTGACGATGAACTCGGAGAAGAGGCCCGAAAGCCGGGGGTCGGGGGCTTCGGTGGGTGGCTGGGGGGCGGGGGGCGCCTGGGGGGCAGGGGTGGAAGGGGCACTTCCCTCCTCCCGGTCGGCCTCCCGGCGCTCTCCGGCCCGGGTGAAGTGGCGGCGGTCCAGGACTTTGACGCGGCTCTTCTCGCGCTCTTCCAAGGGGCCTCCCTTACCGTGAGGGTAGCACCGGCGGCGGGGGGCTTTCAAGGGCCGTGCCCGCGCGGAACTCCAGGGCCGCCAGCTGGGCGTAGAGCCCGCCCCGGGCCAGGAGCTCCGAGTGGGTCCCGTCCTCGGCCACCCGGCCTCCGTCCAGGACCACGATGCGGTGGGCATTCAGGATCGTGGCCAGGCGGTGGGCGATGACGAGGGTCGTCCGGCCGGCGAGGAGGTTGAAGAGGGCCTTCTGGACCAGGAATTCGCTCTCCGAATCCAGCGAGGAGGTGGCCTCGTCCAGGATGAGGATCGGAGGGTCCTTGAGGAGGGCCCGGGCGATGGCGATCCGCTGCCGCTGGCCCCCCGAGAGGGAGGCCCCCCCCTCGCCCAGGACGGTGTCGTACCCCCGGGGGAGGGTCCTGATGAAGTCGTGGGCGAAGGCCCGCCGGGCCGCCTCCTCCACCTGCCCCCGGGAGGCGCCGGGGAGGCCGTAGGCGATGTTCTCCGCCACGGTGGCGTCGAAGAGGACCGTCTCCTGGGTGACCATGGCGATCTGGGCTCTCAGGCTCCGGAGGGTCACCTCCCGGATGTCCGTTCCGTCCAGGGTGATCCGGCCTCCCGTCACGTCGAAGAGGCGGGGCAGCAGGTTCACCAGGGTCGTCTTGCCGGCTCCCGAGGAGCCCACGATGGCCAGCGTCTGCCCCTTGGGGACGGTGAGGTCGAGGCCGCAGAGGACGGGGCGCCCGTCGCGGTAGGAGAACTCCACCCCCTCGTAGCGGATCTCCCGGGAGAAGGGGGGGAGGTCCGGCGCCCCTTCCCGCTCCTGCACGCTCACCGGGCGGTCCAGCACCTCCACCGCCCGCTCGGCGGCGGAGACCGCCTGCTGGACGATGGAGTTGGCCTGGGAGAGCTTCTTCACCGGAACGTACATGGCGTAGAGGGTGGCGAGGAAGGCGCTGAAGGACCCCATGGTGGTGCGGCCGCCGAGGATCCGGAAGTGGCCGTAGTAGAGGATCCCCGCCACGGCGCACCCCCCGATGAGCTCCATGAGGGGGGTGGTCAGGGCCATGACCCGCGTGGCCTTGAGGTTGGCCCGGAGGACCTCCCGGTTGTGCCGGCGGAAGCGGGCCGATTCGGCCTCTTCCATCCGGAACATCTGGACCACCCGCACCCCGGTGATGGTCTCCTTCATGAGGTTGGCGAGCTGGGCCATCTGTTCCTGGCTCCGGTGGGCCGAGCTCCGGAGCTTCCGGGAGAAGCGGGCCAGGGGGATCACGACGAGGGGAACGGTGGCGAAGGAGAGGAGGGTGAGGCGCCAGTCCTGCCAGAGGGCGCTCACGACGAGGGCCAGGAGGGCGAAGGATTCCTTGAGGAGTTCCGTGAGCTTCTCGCTCACCGACGTCTTGATCCGCTCGATGTCCGACAGGAGGCGGGAGATGAGGGTCCCCGTGGGGTAGTCGGCGAAGAAGTCCTGGCCCTGGCGGATGATCCGGGCGAAGAGGTCGTCCCTCAGGTCGGTGATGGTGGAGAGGCCCACCCGGTCCAGCCAGTACTTGCCGAAGTACCCGAAGAGCCCCTTGACGAGGAAGATGGCCACCAGCGTCAGGGGAATGGCCAGGAAGAGCCCCTCGGTGCTTCGCTCGAAAAGTTCGTCGAGGCCGATCCGCGACAGGTACCCCAGGAACTCCTCCTGGGTCTTCTGGCCTCCCTTGGGGTTCAAGAGCCCGTCGAAGATGAAGCGGACCATGTACACCTCCAGGGCGTACAGGCCGCTCACCACCGCCAGGGCGGCGACGCCGGCCACGAAGCTTCCCCGGTGGCGGACCATGTAGTCCCGCCAGATGCGGGCCATGGCGTGAAAGCCCAAGGGACCTCCTCCCGGGCCATTATGGCTAAGGGCCGCCCCCATTGCCAGGGGCTTCGGGAAGGCCAAGGGCGAACCTAAACGGCACGCCAGATCCCGCCCTCTCGCCACCCTTCCCCCGGCGAGCCCACATCACGAAGAGTAGTACCGGACGAGGGCCTCCACGTAGGCCTCGGCCACCGCCTGGCGGAAGGCGGGCTCCTTGAGCAGGGCGGCGTCCTTCTCGTTGGCCAGGTTGCAGACCTCCACCAGGACGGCGCAGGGGACCAGGGTGTTGCGGAGGACCGCGGGAACCCAGGCGCGGCGGTTCCGGACGACGTGGTCCCGTGTGGGGCTGTAGGGGTGCAGGTTCAAGCCCTTGGCGGTGAAGGCGGACTCCAGGGCCCGGCTGAAGCGGAAGGAGAGCCCCTCGGCCCGCCGCAGGGCGGCGTCGTCCATCTCGTAGCAGCGGCCGTCCCGGAACTCCTGGAAGGCTTCGTAGGCCGGCCCCGAAGAGCACCAGCGGTTGGCGCGGTAGGCCTCGCCGGGGATGTAAAACATGGTTCCCCGCAGGGAGGGGTGGAGCGAATCGGCGTGGACGGAGGTGAAGACCACCCGCTCGGCGGCCACCCCCTCCTTCCGCAGGCGCAGGAAGTACTGGTTGGCGAGGTGCCAGCGCAGGTTCACCTCCACCTTGGTCTCCTCCCGGGAGGTCTGTTTGAACCAGGGGTGGGTGAGGAGGACGGCGCCGGTGTTGGGGGTGAGGACGGCCTTGTCCTGCGGCTTGTAGCCGAGGTCGGGCACCAGCAAGGTCATGAGGACCCGGGCCTTGGTCTTCCGCTCCAGCACCTCCCGGATCCGGCAGACGATGTCGTAGACGTAGGAATCCTCCCAGACGCCGTGCTTCATGGCGCCGCGGTCCAGGCCCCCGTGGCCGGCGTCCAGGATCACCACCACCCCTTCCAGCGCCTCGCTCTTGACGGGGTTGGCCACCGCCTCCAGCTCGGTCTGGTTCTCGCTCCAGGCCAGGTGGCGGGGGTCGTCGGGGGGGAGGTACTGGGGCAGGAGTTCGTCCAGGGGAATCTTCACGGGAAAGCCCACGGGGATGGAGGTCACGTCGGAGATCCCCGAGCGGCGTGCCACCTCCAGGGCCAGGGCGTTCACGTCCTCGGCGCTCACGTTCCCCGTGAAGCGCACCACCACCGCGCTGTAGAGGGCCTCCCCGGCCTTCAGGCGGTAGAGGGCGTAGGGGCCGTTTTCGTCCCGGCCGTATTCCAGGGGCGGCGGCC
>JBMFRA010000073.1:5314-9125 GCA_049968315.1 Acidobacteriota bacterium | reverse complement strand
GATTTTGGACAGGTGTGTCGCCGCATGAATACGGCTCCTACGAAAAGAGGGGGCGGTATTCTCGCACCAGCCGAACGGTGAGGCCCCTCCGGGGTGGGAGGCCATCGGTGAAGAAGAGGAGGCGGGATGGCAGGCACCCCGATTGTTCGCCCAACCCAGCGCTCCTCCAACGGCCGGGGCCCTCCAGGGGAACCACCCGCGGAGGGCCTTCCCCCAGGAGGAGGAGGGCCGTGCCGGGTGCAAAGGGGCCCGAGGCCTCCAGCGCCGCGGGAAAGGGCCGAGAGCCGCCCCTCAGGTCCAGGGCCACCTGCAGGACGAAGGCCTTTTGGGGCCAGCCGGGCTTGGCCTCCAGGGCCACCGTGGCGGCGGGGCTCTTTTTCGTGAAACGGTGCCACGCTGTCCAGAGGGGCCACAGGCCCGTCCACTCCGCCTCCGGGGCGGCGCCCCAGTAGGTGCGGCCGTCCTCCCGGAGGAGGCGGTAGGTAAAGCGGTGGGTACGGCCTTGGGTGGCCTCCAGAACCCACTCCTCCACCGCCGCCCCGTCCCGGGAAAAGTCGGGGGAGAAGAGGGCGAAGGCCTCCAGGAAGGGCCACGCCGCCGAAGGGTCGGCGGCGAGAAGGGCCTTCCCCGCCAGACCCACCCGGTTCCGGACCCGCTCCGAGAGGCCCGACTGGGCCTCGTGGCGGGTGCGGACGTAGGCCGCCCGGAAGGCCCGCAGGGCCTCCCCCCGGCGGCCGGCGGCCAGGGCCTCCTCCGCCCGAGCCACGACGGCGTAGGCGCCGCGGGCAAAGGGGGAGGGCCGCCGCTCCAGGGTCGGCAGGTGGAGGAGCACCGCCACGGCGGCGAGAAGAGCGAAGATGGTCGAAGGAAGGGTGCGACGCATGGGTCGGGTATGGTCAGGATTCGCCGCGGCCGAATGGGCCTTTGCGAGCAAAGGCCGCTACGGGTGGCATGGATACTCTGCGGTCTCGCGGGGCCTTCGGCGGATTTCCGCGGGAGAGGCCAGCACCGCGGCCAGGGTGTAGGCGAAGACCACCGGCCAGATATGGAAATGGAAGTCCGTAGCGGCGTGGAGGGCCTCGCCCCAGAGGGCCGGCACGAGAAGAAAGCCGCCCCCCCGGGCAGCCAGGGCCCACACCCCCAGGCGGAAGACCCAGAGGAGGGCCGCCCCGGCCACCACAGCGCCCAGGATTCCCCCTTCGAACAGGAGCTGCAGGTACTCGTTCTCTGGATAGAGCCAGAGGACGGCGCTGCGGGTGGGTGTATCCAGAAGGACCGACGGGAAGCGGTCGGCGAAGGCCCCGAGGCCGTTCCCCAGGATCAGGTGTCCCCCCGCCAGGGCGTTCTTCCAGATGCCCAGGCGTCCGTGGAGGTCGGTGAAGCCCCAGAGGACCATACCCGCCCCGGTCAGGGCCACGGCGGCGAAGAGCAGGGCCGAGGCAAGCAGAAGGGCCCGCGGCCGGTCTTTCAGGAGGCGGAGGCCCAGGACCACGGGAATCAGAAGGGGGGTCCAGAAGCCGGCGCCGGTGGTGCGGATGAGGAGGAGCACTCCATGAAAAGCCGCCAGGGCCGAGGCCAGGACGAAGAGGCCCAGGCGGTTGGTGGGGTGGGGGTTCTTCCGGGCCTTCCGGTAGAGCAGGTAGTAGAGGAGGCAGAGGGCGACGTTGACGAAACCCATGCCATTGTTCTCGTTGATGAAAGGGCCGAAGGCCGAGGCGGCGTGGAGGCTCTCCCGCACCCCCAGCACCTTCTGGGCCCCCGGTCGAAACTGGACCAGGGCCACGGCCCCCGCCGCTACCCCCGCGATTCCCGTGGCCAGCGCTAGGCGGCGGAGCTCCTGCCGCCCCTTCTCTTCCACCTGCTCCAGAAGGAGCAAAAAGGCCAGGAAGGCCAGGAGAGCCAGGAGGGCCCGGGCGGTGGCGCGGGGGACGAAGGTTGTGGGGATCCACCCCGGCGGCGGAGGGGTGAGCACCGGCTCCCGGTCCTCGGGCAAGACCGCCCCCGTGAGGGCGTCGGTGCGGTAGGGCTCCGACCGGAGAAGGGCCTCTGCCCGGGCGGCCTCCGCGGCCAGCGTGGCCCGCTCGTCGCCAACCGCGGCCCAGAGGGAGCGGGGGAGGGGGACGAGCTGGAGGGCGGCGGTGAAGGCCAAGAGGAGGGCCAGGGCGAAGGGCACGGCAAGCCTCTCCGGGAGGCGGATAAAGCGCCGGTCCCGGAAAGCCGCCGCCGCCGCCAGGAGGAAGAGGGAGGCCTCCACCGCCGCCGCCGCCCAGGGCTCCACGGCGGCGAAGGCAAAGACCGAGAAGACCAGCAGGGCCCCGAGGGCCGCCGTCAGCGGGTGCAGGAGAACTCCGCGGTCATATTCCTGAAAGGAAAGCACTCGGCCCCTGTGAAGAGCTCCGGAGCCGCTGGTAGGGACGGGGGACCAAGGCCGCCGGGGTCCGAGTGGCCCCCTGACTCGAGAGAAACTGGCAAGAATTCATGGAAACTACCATTTTCTCCAGGGCCCGGCTCCGCCGTTCAACTTGGAAGTATGAGGCTCTTTTTCGGCCCGGAGAACCGCGGGGGTTTTCCGGGCCCTAACTCCCCTCCCTGGGAAAACCCAGAGGGCCGGGGCGGCACGCTGAGCTGGAGGAATTATAAAGGTTTTTCGCGGGAGCCGCAAGGATGGGGCCGGAAGCGGCGGGCTGTCCAGCGGAAACGTACGGTCCGTCGGCATCTCCAGCCTTTACAAATTCACCACCCAGACTGACAACACCCAAGCCCCCGGTGGACGAACCGCCACAAACACCCATCAGGGCAAGGGTTCCAGCACGCGGCGGCGCCCTTCCCACGGAACGGCAAGGTGCCCCCCCGCCCGCCACTCTCTCCGGAATTGGCCGTGGATGGCCCCTCGAACCACCGCCCCGGCCGCCCGAAAGTGCCCCCTCAGGAGCCGCCCCAGAAACCGCAAGGGCCAGCGGAGGTAGGCGGAGAGGAAGAGGAAGGCGAGGCGCTGGGCGGGGTGGCCGTACTGGGCCACCACCCACGCGGCGTTCCGGGTTCCCAGGTAGGAAACGAGGGGGCTCCTCTCCCCCGCCTTCGTGGAGTCGGCGTGGCGGACCCGGCTCTGGGGGATGGCCAGGGTGGAAAAGCCCTCCCGCCGGGCCCTGAGGCCGAACTCCACGTCCTCGTAGTAGAGGAAGTACGGTTCCGCCAGGAGGCCCGTCTCTTCGAAAAGGCGCCGCCGAATGAGGACGCAGGCCCCGTGGGGGAAGAGAACCTCCGCCCACCGGGGCTCCTGAAGGCGAGCGAGGGGGGTGCCGTAGAGGCGGCGGCCGAAGCGGCCGGTCCAAAGGCTTCCGTCGCCCCCCAGGGACTGGACGGTCTCCCCATCGGGCTGGAGGACCAGGGGGCAGGCCATGCCGGCCCGCGGCGAGGCCTCCAGGGCCCGGAGCAGGGGCGGAAGGAAGTCCGCCTCCACCTCCACGTCGGGGTTGAGGAGCAGGACATAATCGGTGCCCCATCGGAGGGCCTCCCGAATGCCGACGTTGTTTCCGCCGGCGTAGCCCAGGTTGGCCCCCGTTTCGAGGAAGACCTCGCTTTCGGCGAGGGCGCCGGGAATGCGTTCTTGGGAGCCGTCGGTGGAGCCGTTGTCCACCACCCAGACGCGGCGTTCTCCGCCCCGGGCGGCGCGGAGGGCCCGGAGGCACCGGAGGGTCTCCTCCGCCGTGTTGTAGTTCAGAATCACGACGCCGATCTTCGGAGGTTGGATGACCATGGAGTTTGTCCCGCCTTCGCGAAAGCCGCTACCATGCGGCGAACGTAGGAGCCG
>JBMFRA010000073.1:0-5214 GCA_049968315.1 Acidobacteriota bacterium | reverse complement strand
CGAACCGAACCCCTTCGCGACCTGAAGGTCGCTCCTACAGGGGAAGGGCCGGAGGGCCGCCCAGGCGCTCCCTCACCTTCCGCCCGTAGTAGCCCCACCCCAGGGAACGCATCCAACGCCGCTGGATCTCCCGCCAGCGGGGTTTTTTTCGGTACTGCCGGCGCAGGGCCCGGGAGCGGCCCATGAGGCGCGCCCACTCTTTCCTCCGGCCGGTGCGGAGGGCCCGCAGGAAGCCCCACAGCCACCCCTTCAGGAGGAAGGGCGCGAACTGCAGGAGGTACCGCCAAGGCCAGTAGCGCCAGGCCAAGGCGAGGATGTTCCGGTGGAGGAGGTACTTCTTCTCCCCGGAGAGGCGCCCCTGGGCGCTGATGCCTCGCTTGTGCCGGATGCGGGCCCCGGGCACCAGGAGGGCCCGGTACCCCGCCAGCCGGACGCGGAAGGCCAGGTCCACATCCTCCAGGAGCACGAAGAAATCTTCGTCCAGAAGTCCCGCCGCCCGGAGGGCTTCTGCGCGGTAAAGGGCGGCGGCGGCGCAGCATCCGAAGATTTCCCGGGGCTCCCCGAAAATCTTCGCCGCTGGACCTCCGATATGCATATCCCGTGCACCGGGGAGAGAGAAGAGCTCGATGCCGGCCGAGTCGATGCGGGATGGGTCGGCGAAGGAGAGGAGGAGGGGCTGGGCCGCCCCCACTGTGGGGTCTTCCAGGGCGGCGAGCAGGGTCGAAAGGGCTCCCCCTTCCACTTCAGTGTCGTTGTTGAGCAGGAGCACGGCGCCGTACCCTCGCTCCAGGGCCCACCGAAGGCCGGCGTTGTTCCCCCCGGCAAAGCCGAGGTTGGCGCCGTTCTGGAGCCCCACCGCCCACGGGAAGCGCTGGGCCACGGCCTCCAGCGTCCCGTCGGAAGAGCCGTTGTCCACCACCACCACCGCCTCCCCCTGCCGGGGGTGGCCCGCCTTAGAAAGGCTTTCCAGGCAGGCGAGGGTCTCCTCCCGCCCGTTCCAGGTGAGGACCACGATGGCGAGCCGGTGCGGGCTTTTGGCCTCATCCCGCCGATGGGGCCCGCCCGGGGGCCTTAGGCTGTTGTTCAAGGATTCCCTTTCCGCCTTTCGCGGTCCGCCCAGCTGGCGGCCGTTCCCACCGGCCGCTTCCCCGACGGACCCGCCGTCCCAGGCCGCCCCCCCGCTGAAAGGGCACGGGGGCCCTCCCCTACGAGGCTGGGGAACAGCCTTGCACGGCTTATCCCATGTACCCTAGCCCCTTGAGCCGTTCCTGGATGGCCTCGGCGTCGAGGTCGCCCGAACCCCGCTGGGGCAGGCCGGTGGGGGCGAAGGAGGGCGGCGTTCCTTCGAGGAGGCCGGCGACGAAGAGGTCCGGAACCAACCGCCCGTCGAGGCCCTCGGGAATGGCCTCCCCCAAGAGGTAGAAGACCAAAGGGGCCACGTCGGTGACCGACAGCAGGCCCTCTTTCAGCCGGCCCTCCCGAAAACCCCGCCCATGGGCAAGAAAGATCCCTCGGGAGGCGTGGATCCCCGTGGGGTGGACAACGAAGGGGATGTTCTTCAGCGCCTTGATGGCGGCGGCCACCCCCCACCGGTCCGGCTCCAAGAGCAGGTGGGGGGCCGCATCGGTCCGGGGGCCGTGGTAGACCTGCCCGCGGCGCTGCACGCTGGCGAAGACTGGCTGGCCCTCCGGGTCTCGAAGGCCCGCCAGGGCCTCCTCCAGTGCCACCAGGGTCTCCTCCACCCGGGAGGGAGGCACCGATCCGTCGGCGAAGACCCCCTGCTCGTGGACGGTGATTCCGTGGCACTCGGCGGTAAGGGTGGAGGCGGCGCTCTGGGCGGGGTCCGGCCGGAAGAAGAGGGGCCAAGAGCCACCGAGCTTCCGGTAGACCTTGGCCAAAAAACGTGCGGTGTTCGTTTGGTGCACCGCGCGCAAGACCGCCGCCGGAAAGGCCCGCCCTTCCCCACCCAGGGCCCTCTGGGCCTCCTCCTCCATGCGGTGGCTGGGGGGAAAGGCCGGGCGGGCGTAGTCGGGCTGGAGGAAGCCTCGCTCCATCAGCCATTCGTTGAGGTAGAAGATCCCCTTGGCCGTGGTGAAGCCGTGGTCCGAGACGAGGAGGAGACCGTCTCCGGGGCCCAGGCGCTCGGCCACCCAGCCGAGGGTGCGGTCAGCGTCCTCGAACATCCCCACCGCCTGGGGGCAGCGCTCGAAGCGACCCTCCGAGAGGTCGGGGAAGGCTTCGTGGCTCACCCAGTCCGTTCCCGAGACCACGGCGAAAAAGAGATCCCAGGGCTCCTCCCAGAGCGACCGGATGGCGTCGAAGCGGGCGGTTTCCACGTGCCGGATGTCCCGGAGGTAGGCCTCCGTCTCGCCGCGGGCCCGGAGCCGCGTGTCGGGGAAGACGCGGTAGCCCTGGAGCAGGGGGTGGCGCTCCTTCAGGGACGGCGGAAAGACGGCGTTGTCGCCCTGGGTGAGCAGCGACGTCAGCGTGATGTTGTCCGTCAGCGGCGGATAGGTCACGGGGAGGTTGACGAGGACCACCCGGCGCCCCCGCTCGGCCAGCACCTCGTAGAAGGTCTTCTCGGCGATGTCCCAGCTCTGGAGGGGCCTCAGCCGGGATAGCGCGCCGTCGGGGCGGTTGAAGTCGAAGCAGCCGTGGCGCCCTGGGTTCACGCCGGTGGCGATGGAGACCCACGCCGGCGCCGTCACCGGCGGGTGGGCCGAGCGGAGGGGCGCGTGGACGGAGCGCCTCAGGAGGGCCGCCAGGTTGGGCATCCGGCCGGCCTTCACCAGGAGGTCCAGGAGGTCCCAGGTGGCGCCGTCGAAGCCGAGAACGATCGCGCGGTTCATGGGAGCTAGGGAGCCCAGATGAGGAGATGAAGTGATGAGGTGATGAAGAGAAGCAAAAGAGCACGATTCATTTTCGAACCATCCCGTTGATCGTGGCGGCCACACGGCCGCACTGCTTCCGAAGGAGGGACACCGTCTCGTCGGACAGGAGTTGCAACCTTCGCGCGATCTTCACGTGCTTCTCCAGCTCGCTGAGAGAAGCCCCCGCAATGTAATAGACCTGCCTCTTCTTTGAGTCCGTCTTGCGAGCCGAACCTTCCGCGATGTTGGCCGGCACGCTGACGGAAGCCCTCCGCATTTGGGAGACAAGGCCGTAGGTCTCCTCGTCCTCCTCGCCCAAGGCCCAATCCTGCGGCCTGCATGTTGCCCTCCGCTTCGCTTGGGCAACATGCGGAAAACCGTTGCCCAAAACGATCTTGGACAGCAATGAAGCTACATATACCCCAGCCCCTTGAGCCTCTCGGCCAGCTCGGCCTCCTCGCCCGCGTTGAGGGCCGAGGTGCCCGTGCCGCCGCGCAGGGCCGCGTAGGAGGCGCTCGCCGCAGAAGGGGTCTCGGCGAAGGCCTCGCGAAGGACCCGCCCGTCCATCTCCTCTCCGACGGGGAGACCGAGGGCCGCCAGGAGGGTGGGGGTGACGTCCTCCAGGGTGGCCCCAGAGAGCCGCCCTCTCTGGAAAGAGGGGCCGTACAGGACCAGGATCCCCTCGGGCCGGTGGGAGCCCGACTTGTCTACGCCGTACTGGGAGGCCGGGGCGAAGGCCCGCTCCGACCAGTCCACCCGGTAGGCGAAGCGGCCGTCCTCCTGGATGACCAGGTCCGGTGCGCGGTCCACCAGGGGACCCCGGTAAACCTGTTCGCGATAGTGCACGGCCTGTGCAATCGGTTCGCCGGTCTCCGGATCGCGAATGCCCAGGATGAAGTCCCGGATCTCCTCCCGGAGCCGTTCGTACTCCGGCCCCGCTTCCACGGTCCCCCGGGGTTGCCGCCCCCGGACGTTGAGGTAGACGCTCCGGCCGGAGACGGAGGCGTAGAAGGCCCGGGTCTGCTCCCAGTCCAGGTATCCCAGCGGGTTCCCCAGGGGGGATGCCTTCACGTTCTTGCGGAACCAGGTTCGGAGCCCCTGGGGCAGCAGGACCCGGACCGCCCGCTTCCAGAGCGGTTTGCGGATCAGTTCGGCGGCCACGGGGAGGGGGTGGAGGTACCCTGCGCCGGCCAGGAGGCGGTTCAAGAAGACGTCGGTGTGGAGCGGGCCGAAGCCGTGGTCCGACAGGACGCAGAGGTCGGCCTCGGGGCCCCAGGCGTCGTAGAGGCGGGCCATGCCTTCGTCCACCCGGCGGTAGTAGTCGAGGACGGCGTTCTTCAGCCGCGGCGGAGCCTCCTGGTGGCGGGGATGGGAGGGGTCCATGAAGCGCCAGAAGAAGTGCATGACCCGGTCCAGGTCGTCGTAGACGAAGACGCCGGTGTCGCAGGCGTAGCGGCGCGTGCGGTCCAGGAAGAGGCCCTCCTGGAGGTCCGTGAGGCGGTAGAGCTGGTCGAGGTACGCCTCCAGGCGGCCCTCGGCGATGGGCCGGGGGTCCGCCCCCAGGCGGAAGCCCGGAAAGTCCCGGAGGAGGGCCTCCGCCTCCTCCCGCGGGAAGACCCAGGGGCCCGCCAGGGAGGGCGTCCCCATGCCGGTGACGAAGAATCCGCGGACGGCGTCGGCGGGGAAGGTGCAGGGGACGTTGAAGACGCCCACCTTCCTCCCCGCCGCCGAGAGGATCTCCCAGAGGGCTGGGGCCCGCCGGTCGGCGCTGGAGACCACCCGGAGGGCCTCGGCACCGGGATCCAGCGTGAAGAAGTCGAAGATGCCGTGCTTGCCGGGGTTGACGCCGGTGAAGGCGGTGGTCCACCCCGGCGGGGTGAGGTTGGGGGTGACGGAGCGCAGGGGGCCGTGGGCCCCCGCCTCCAGGAGGCGGCGGAAGAAGGGCAGCTCCCCCGCCTCCGCCCAGGGGGCGATGAGGTCCCACGTGGCGCCGTCGAGGCCGAGGATCAGGAGCTTACGCATAAAGACCTCTGGAGAAAGGTTCGAGATGTAGAGATGGGGAGATGCGGAGATGAGGGATAAGAACGCCGCGAAGAGCGGCATCGTACCGGTTCACGGTTCTGCCTCTGCTCGTCACCTCATTACCTCATCGCCTCATCACGACCCCTGAGCTTGGCCCACGCCTTCACGATGATGTCGAGGTCCTCGGGCTCCGGGCGGATGCCGTACCAGACGAGGAGGTAGACCGCCAACCCCACGGCCGCTCCTACCAATGGGTGGAGGAGAAGGGCCGCGAGGCCCCCGCCGGTGGAGGCTAGTACCAGCGCCGCCAGCGGCTTGAGGA
>JBMFRA010000072.1:0-9375 GCA_049968315.1 Acidobacteriota bacterium | reverse complement strand
AAGCCATGCGCCCCAAGGGCGCCTTACGGCCTTGGACCGGCCCGCGGCCGCGCTTGCACGAACGCGGCAGGGTCACGCGCCGCAGGCGCCATTTCCGTACCACGATCTTTCCCGGGAGGATCGCAAGATTTTTCTAGACAGGTGTATGTTCCGCCAATCCGCGCATCCGCTCGAAGCCTAGCCCTCGCCCAGGCCCCTGTCCACCTCCAATCCCGCGGTGGAAGCGGAACGGTGCCCTTGAAAACCGATGGCCACGTGGGTTACCCAAAGGAGAGTGGGAGGTGGGGCGGGGAGAAAGGAAAGGTACTTTGGCCACTCCACCCTCGACCCTACCCTTTCCACCAACGGAGGGGAACGGGGACCATCGAAGGGAAGTCGGAGAGAACCTCCAGGGGCGGGTGTCCCCGGGGTGTGGGTAATTGCGTACACACGGGAGAGGGTGGGCTCGGCCCGGGTCTGCTCTAAGGCTCATCTCTTCACGATGGATCGCAAGGAGGGGGCGCCCGGCCACCGAAGGGCCGGTGCCCAAGGGCCCAGGTTCTTCTGTCTTCGCGCCCGCGGCGACCGGCGAGGCCCCCCCATCCCGCGATGGGGACCGAACCGTGCCCCAAAATGCCCATGAGCAGGTCGTTGAGCCAAAATGGTCGTTCACCCAAAAGGGATTGGGGCGCCATCGAGCCGAAGGCGAAGAGGGCACCCAAGGGTGGGGGCCCTCCGTCTGGCTTTCCCCGTGGAGCGGGGCCCCGCAGGGCAATCTCCCGAACCGTAGGGCTTATCTCGCGGTTCGGGGCGGCAAGGCCACGGCCTCCCCCGTCCTGGCGACGACGCCTTTCCCCGGTGAACCCGAGCCGTAGCCCGAGGCATGGGCGTCTTGATCGCGGAATTTGGGGGGCCGGGTGCCCTTGCGCCCCTTTCGGTCCCTCCGGTAGAATGGGTTTTAGGAATGGAGGTGCCCATGCGCAAGCAGTTCGCATACCGACGGCTGGCGGTCCTCGCCTCGCTGCTGCTGGCGGCGGGACTCCTCACCGCCTGCGCCAAGAAGGCCCCGGCGGCGGGCGGCCCCGGAGCGGGAGGCTCCGCCTCCCCCACCCCGCCCCCGGCCACGTGGACCCCCGAGACCTCTCCGCCCCCCTCCCTCCAGGTGGAAGGGGGCGCCGACGCCTTCAACCGGCAGGGGGTCCTCAAGCGGGTGCACTTCGACACCGACAAGTGGGAAATCCGCGCCGACGCCCGGCCCATCCTCAAGGAGAACGCCGCTTGGCTCCTCGCCCACCCGCAGTTCAAAGTGTCGGTGGAGGGCCACTGCGACGAGCGCAACACCGAGGCCTACAACCTGGCCCTCGGTGAACGCCGGGCCAACGCCGTGAAGGAGTACCTCATCGGCCTCGGCGTTCCGGGGGACCGGATCCAGACCGTCTCCTACGGGAAGGGCCGCCCCCTCTGCACCGACCACGACGAGGCCTGCTGGCAGCAGAACCGGCGGGCCGAGTTTCTCCTGATGGACGCCCGGTGAGGAACGGGAAGTCCCTGTTCTTCGCGGTGCTGGCGGCGGTCTGGATGGCGGGGGTTCCCCGGGCCGGCACCCGGGAGGACCTCCAGCGCCTGGAGCGGGAGATGGCCGCCCTCGCCTCCCGGGTCCAGACCCTCGAGGCGCAGAACGCCGACCTCCGGAAAGGGCTGGCGGCCCTGGCGGCCACGGTGGAGGCGTTGGAGCGGTCCGCCCAGACGGCGGACCTCCGGGAGGACCTCTCGGAGATCCGCCGCCGGGTGGAGGCCCTCCAGGCCCGGCTGGAGTCCTTGGAAGCCCGGCCCGCAACCCCCGCCCAGCCGCTCCCTCCTCCGCCCCCGCAGCCGAAAGAGCCCGGGCCGTCCCCGGCGCCCGCGCCGGCGGAGACGGCCCCGGAGGCCCCCGGGGAGGCGGATCCGGAGGGGCTCTACAACCAGGCTTACCAAGACTACCTCCAGGGCCGGTACGACCTCTCCCTCTCCGAGTTCCAGCGGTTCCTGGAGGCCTTTCCTTCGGACCCCCGGGCCGGCCACGCCCAGTACTGGATCGGCGAGTGCCTCTACAGCCAGAGGCGGTACGCCGAGGCCAAGGAGGCCTTCCGGTCGGTCCTGGAGCGCTTTCCCGAAAGCCCCAAGGTGCCGGCGGCGCGGCTCAAGCTGGGCTTCACCCACCTCGCCCTCGGCGAGACCGCCCAAGGGGTCACCGCCCTCAAGATCCTCCTTGAGACGGCCCCCAATTCGGAGGAGGCCGCCCTGGCCCGGGAGCGGCTGAAGCACATCCAGGAGCCGTGAGCGGGGCACTCCCCGGCCCCTGCCCCTTTCCGTCCGGCCCTCGGGGCCGGACGTTTCCGTGTCCGGGGGCGAAGGGAGAGAGCCTTCGGAGGGACGAACCTTTCTTTAAGTTCCGGCCGGTTCTGTGTTCTACTTTCCGCCCGGACCGACCATGGACGACCTGAATCGCCTCCCCGACGAACGGCTCGTGGCCCTCTCCGGCGGGGGGGACCGGGAGGCCTTCGCCCTCCTGGTGGCCCGCCACCAGGGTTTCGTCTACGGTCTGGCCCGGCGCTACCTGGGCTCCCGGGCTCTCGCCGAGGAGGCGGCCCAGGAGGTCTTTCTGCGCCTCTGGAGGGCCGCCCCCCGCTACCGGCCCCTCCGGCCCCTCACCGCCTACCTGAGGACCCTCACGGTCCGCCTGTGCCTGGACGGAATCCGCGCCTCCCGGGTCCCCCTGGAGCCCCTGCCCGAGGACGGGCGGCTTCCGTCGGGAGCCCCCGCCTCCGAGGAGACCCTCCTGCAGCGGGAGCGGTTCCGCGCCCTGGCCGAGGCCCTGGGGCAGCTGCCGCCGAACCAGCGGATGGCCGTGGTGCTCTTCCACCTGGAGGGGCTGTCGGTGGAGGAGACGGCGGAGCTGCTTTCGGTCTCCCCCAAGGCGGCCGAGTCCCTCCTCTCCCGGGCCCGCAGGGCCCTGAAGGACCGTCTCGGCGGCCTCCTCCGCTGAGGGCGAAGGATTTCCCCCTTTTCGGCGTTAATCCCGGATGGAAGGAGGTGCGCCGTGCGGTGTGCCGACGCCCGCCGCCTCGTGGACGGGGCGGCCCGAAGGGAAGAGCTGGCGGGCCAGGGAGAGCTGACGGCCCACCTGGCCTCCTGCCCCGCCTGCGCCGAAGAGGCGGACCGCCATTTCGCGCTCTTGGACCTTCTTGAAGGGTTGCCTCCCGTGGAGGTTCCACCCGGCCTCCGGGAGAAGATCCTCGCCCGGCTGGATGGGGAGGCCGCCGCCGCCTTCCCCCTGCGGTGGGCCGCCGCCGCCCTCCTACTGTTGGGACTGGCCGCCGGCTTCGTCCTGGGCCGCGCCCTCTCGCCACCTCCCGCCGATGGAACCCCGGCCCTGGTCGCGGCCCTGGGGGAGAACCTCAACGGCGGCCCCTGGTCGGCGGCGCAGAGTGCCGTCTTCACCGGAGGAGCGGCCCCCGAGGGGAGGCCGGCGCCGTGAGCCGCCGCCTTCTGGGGTTCCTTCTCCTGCTGTCCCTGGCCCTCAACGCCGGGATGGCCGCCGCCTTCTGGTGGGGCCGGCGCGGTCCCTGCCCCCGAAAGGTCCTCCCCGATGCGGGGCTTCCGGCGGCCAAACGGGCCCTCTTGGAGAGGCGCTTCGACGCCTTCCAGCGGGAGGCCGCGCCCCTGCGCCGGGAGATCCGGACGGGGCGCGAGGATCTTCTCCGCCTGCTGGAGTCCGATTCGCCCGAACCCGCCGCCGTGGAGGCCGCCCACCAGCGCATCCAGAAGGCCCAGGACGAACTGGGCCGTCTCTTCGTCCGCCACCTGATGGAGGACAAGGCCCTCCTTACCCCCGAGGAGCGCCGGGCCTTCTTCGAGGCCTTGAGGCGCCACGCCTCCGGCGCGCCATCGCCGGCGGGCCGGAACCCCGAGGAGAAACGCCCATGAAGGGAACCCACCCCTGGCCCACCCTGCTCCTTCTCGCCCTCCTGGCCCTGGGGGCCGCCGCCCAGGAGGCCCCGCCCGGCGCCATCCCGCCGGGCCCCCTCTCCCTGGAGGAGTGCCTCCGGGTGGCGCTGGAGCGAAACCCAAGCACCGCCGCCCTCCTGCACGCGGGGAGGGCGGCCGTGGCCCGCATCGGGGAGAGCCGTTCCTCCTACTGGCCCACCGCCTCCCTCTCGGGCAGTCTCAGCCGGTCTTACACCGAGGCCCCGTCGGGCCGCCTGCAGGCTTCCCCCCAGAACGCTTCCCAGGCCGCCCTTTCCACCGAGGTGCTACTGTGGGACTTCGGCAACCGGAAGGCCGGTGTGGAGGGGAGCCGCGCCTCCTCCGAGGCCGCCGGGTGGCGGTACCGGGCCTCCGCCCAGGACCTGGCCCTCTCCGTCACCCTGGCCTTCCAAAACCTCCAGGGGTACCTTTGGGACCTGGAGGTGGCCCAGAAGACGCTGGAGCAGGCTTCTACGCAGCTGGAGCTGGCCCGGAACCGCGAGGCCGTGGGCCTGGCGCCCCGGGCCGACGTCTTGAGGGCCGCCACCCAGGAGGCCGACGCCCGGCTGGCCCTGGTGCAGGCCCAGAGCGCCGTGGAATCGGGCCGGGCGGCGCTGGCGGTTCTCCTGGGCCTCCCCGCCGACACCCCTCTCTCCATCCGGGAGATTCCCCGGGATGGCGCCCTTCCCGCCCTCCCCGGCTGGGAGGAGGGCCGGGAGCGCGCCCGCACGGTCCTTCCGGAGATCCGGGCGGCGCTGGCGGGGGAGCGGTCCCTGCGCTTCGCCCTTCGGGCGGCCGAAACCGCCTACCGGCCCTCCGTGACCCTCGACGGCAGCGCGGGGCTTCTGGATGCCGGCCGCTGGCCCGACCGCAAGACCTGGAGCGTGGGGGCCTTCCTGCGGGTTCCCCTCTTCACCGGCTTTTTCAAGTCTTGGAAGGTCCTGGAAGCCCGGGAGAACTACCGGGCCGGCCGGGAGGACACCCGCGCCGTCCTGCTCGCCGCCGAGAAGAACGCTTGGCAGGCCCGCCTGGACCTGGCGGAGGCGCTGCACAGCGTGGAGGCCTCCGAAGCGCTCCTCCGAAGCGCCGAGGAGAACGCCGCCGTAACCGAGGGCCGGTACCGGGAGGGGTTGGCCACCATGGTGGACCTGGTGGACGCCACGACGGCCCTGGCCTCCGCCCGCCTCCGGGTGGTCCGCTCCCGGCTGTCGGTCCTCCAGTCCTACGCCCGCTGGCAGCGGGCCACCGGCCAGGACCTCCTGCCGGCCATGGACCTTCCCGAGCCCACCCTTTCGCTGAAGGGGGACGGTGCCTCCGCCCCCCAGGGAGACCCCTCGCCATGAAGACCGCCGTCCGCCGAGCCGCCCTTCTTCTCCTCCTTGCCGCCGCCCTCTCAGGAGCCCTGGCCTGCAAGAAACCCCGGGGAGCACCGGGGGCCCAGGGTAACGCCGTTCCCGTGAAGATGATGGACCTCCCGGCCCAGATCCAGGCCACCGGTACCGTGGCCCCCCGGGTGGGTGCCCAGGTGAAGGTGGGGCCCCGGGTCTCGGGGCGCCTCGAGCACCTGTACGTGCAGGTGGGCGACCGGGTCAAGAAGGGGCAGGTCCTGGCGGTCCTCGAACAGAGGGACCTGCGGGCCAACGTGGCCCGCTCCGAGGCGGCCCTGCAGGCGGCCCAGGCCGCCGTCCGGTACGCCGAGGCCAACTACCATCGGCTCGAGGGGCTGCTCCCCAAGGGCTTCGTCTCCCAGGATGCCGTGGACGCCGCGCGGAAGACCTGGGAATCGGCGGCGGCCGACGCCAAGAACGCGCTGGCCCAGCTCGACTACGCCCGCGTCCAGCTCTCCTACGCCACCGTCACCTCCCCCATCGACGGCGTGGTGGGGTCGGTCTCCACCCAGGAGGGCGAGACGGTGGCCGCCAGCCTGGCCGCCCCCACCTTCGTCACCATCATCGACCTCGGGCGCCTGGAGGTGGACGCCTACGTGGATGAGGTGGACATCGGGGGGGTGAAGGTCGGGCAGAAGGCCACCTTCACCGTGGACGCCTTCCCCGACAAGGTCTTTCAGGCCGAGGTGGAGGCCATCTACCCCCAGGCCGTGATCCAGGACAACGTGGTGAACTACACGGTGATCTTGAAGATCCTTGACCCCTTCGAGGGGCTCCTCCGACCGCAGATGACCGCCAACGTCACCATCACTCTGGACACCCTCAAGGGGGTGCTGGTGGTCCCCTCCCGGGCGGTCCGGCGCCAGGACGGAAAGACGGTCGTCATGGTGCCCGGCCCCAAGGGCCCCGTTCCGAGGCCCGTCACCCTCGGTCGGGAGTTCGGCGACGTGGTCCAGGTCAAGGCCGGCCTCTCCCAGGGCGACCGGGTGCTGGTGGCCGCCTCCCGCGGCGAAGCGGGCCCGTGACGGGAGCGCGGTCCCCATGGCCATGATCGAGCTCCAGGGCATCACCAAGGTCTACGCCACCCAGGGGGTGGAGACCCCCGTCCTCCACGGCATCGACCTCACGGTGGAGGAGGGGGAGTTCCTGGCCCTCATGGGGCCTTCGGGAACGGGGAAGAGCACCCTCATGAACATCCTGGGGCTCCTGGACCGGCCCACCTCCGGCACCTACCGCTTGCACGGCCAGGACCTCACGGACCTCTCCGACGCCGCCCTGAGCGTCATCCGCAACCGGCGCATCGGCTTCGTCTTCCAGCTCTTCCACCTGCTCCCCCGGGTCAGCGTCCTCCAGAACGTCCTCCTCCCCCTCCTGTACACCGACCCGTACCCCCCGGACGCCAGGGAGCGGGCCCTGGCCCTCCTCCAGCGGGTGGGGCTCGCCGACCGCGTCCACTTCCGGCCCAACGCCCTCTCCGGCGGCCAGCAGCAGCGGGTGGCCATCGCCCGGGCCCTGCTGAACGAGCCGGCCCTCCTCCTGGCCGACGAGCCCACCGGCAACCTCGATTCGGTGGCCAGCGCCGAGATTCTGGCCATCTTCGACGACATCCACCGCGAAGGCCGCACCATCGTCATGGTCACCCACGAACCCGACGTGGCCGCCCACGCCAGCCGGGTGGTGACCCTCAAGGACGGCCGGATCTTCAAGGACGAGAGGAGACGCTGATGGACCGAGCCCCGGCGGCCCTGGCTCTTCCCCTCCCCCGGGGGCGGGCCCTCACCCTCCCCGTGGGACCCGCGCGCATCCTGCGCCTCTCCCGTCACGCCGCGGGGGCGCTGTGGAGCCAGAAGGGCAAGGCCTTCCTCATGATGCTCGGGACGGCGGTGGGGATCATGCTCCTCACGGCGGTGGTGGGCCTCTCCGAGGGGGTGGAGAAGCGCATCCAGGGGATCATGGCCACCTTCGGACCCCGGTCCATCATCGTCTTTTCCGGCGGGGGGCGCATCGAAGGGCCTCGGAGCTCCTCCTCCTCTACGTTGAAACTGGAGGACGCCGCCGCCGTTCGGGCCCGTTTCGCCGACCGGGCCGTGGTGGCGGCGGGGCTCTTCCGCCCCGAGGTGAGCGTGAAGTGGGGCGACCAGGCGGTGCAGACCACCGTGGTGGCCGCCGACCCCAACTACCCCCAGGCCTTCGACTGGTACCCCTCCTCGGGAGACCCCCTCGACGAGGACGACGAACGTTCCTTCGCCCGTACCTGCCTGGTGGGAGCCACCGTCGCCCGGAACCTCTTCGGGGACCTGGACCCCGTGGGCCAGCGGATCCTCCTCAACCGGGTCCAGTTCCGGGTCAAGGGCGTCCTGACCCCCAAGGGAACCAGCCCCATGGGCTTCGACATGGACGACCGGATCTGGATCCCCCTCTCCACGGGGATGCGCCGGGTCTTCCACGTGGACAGCCTCTCCTTCCTGCGCCTCCAGGTCCGGGAGGGGTTCGAGGTTCCGCCGGTTGTGGAGGAGCTCACCGACCTCCTCCGCACCCGCCACCGCATCGTGCCCCCGGAGGAGGACGACTTCCGCGTGCGCACGCCGGACTTCATCGCCCAGCGGATCCGGTCCATGTCCCGCACTACCCAGCTGGTGGGGGCCTCCCTCGCCGCCGTGGCCCTCCTCGTCGGAGGGGTGGTCCTCATGAACATCCTGCTCCTCTCGGTGAGCGAGCGGGTGCCGGAGATCGGCCTCAAGCGGGCCTTGGGTGCCCGCCAGACCGATATCTTCGTGGAGTTTCTCGCCGAATCGGTGCTCGTGAGCCTCCTGGGGATGGTCCTGGGGGTCCTGCTGGGCCTCCTCCCGGTCTGGCTGGTTCCGGCCTTCTTTCCCACCATCCCCATGAGCGTCACCTGGAAGACCTTCGCCTTCGCCGTGGCCTTCTCGTCGCTGGTGGGCGCCGTCTTCGGCGTCCAGCCCGCCCGCCGCGCCGCGCGCCTCGACCCGGTGGCGGCCCTCCGATGAACCTCCTCCGCGCCGCCGCCGTCTCCTGGGACGTCCTCATGGGCCACCGGCTGAGGACCTTCCTCTCCAGTTCGGGGATCGCCATCGGCGTGGCGGCGGTGGTGCTCATGGTGGGGGCCGGCAGGGCCGCCGAAGCCGACGTGGTGGGCAAGGTGAGGACCCTCGGCACCAACCTCCTCACCATCCAGGCGGGGCGCTTCCGCACCTTCGGAGGACGGTCCCGCCAGGTCTCCACCTTCACCACCCTCACGGAGAACGACGTGCGCCTCATCGAGCGCCGGATCCCCGAGGCCGCCCGGGTGGCCGGCATGGTCCAGCGGTCGGCGGTCCTCCGCTACCGGGGGAACCGGACGCGGACCTCCGTCGCCGGCGTGGATCCGGAGGTTTTCGAAATCCGCAAGATGGGGGCCCGCTCCGGGCGCCTCTTCACGCCGCTGGAGGCCCGGGCCATGCGGCGCGTGGCCGTGGTGGGCCCCACCGTCGCCGCCAACGCCTTCCCCGGCGAAGACCCCGTCGGGAAGACCCTGGAGATCAACCAGGTGCCCTTCACCGTCGTCGGCGTGGCCACGGCCCGGGGCCAGGACCTCAGCGGCAACGACCAGGACGACGTGGTGTACGTGCCGCTGCGCACCGCCATGAACCGGCTCTTCCACGTGGACTACCTGCAGACCATCCTGGTGGAGGCGGAGAGCCCCGAGGCCATGGCGGTCCTGCCGGACCTCCTCACCGGTCTCCTCCGGCGGAGCCACCGACTGCCGGAGGAGAAGGAGGATGACTTCACCATCCAGGACCAGACCCAGCTCCTCGCCTCCGAGAAGGAGACGAGCCAGGCCTTCACCGCCCTCGTGGGCAGCGTGGCCGGCGTCTCCCTCTTCACCGGCGGGGTGGGGATCCTGGCGGTGATGCTCATCTCCATCCGGGAGAGGACCCGGGAGATCGGCCTCCGGCGGGCCCTGGGGGCCACCCGGCGGGACATCCTCGTCCAGTTCGTCCTG
>JBMFRA010000071.1:0-9984 GCA_049968315.1 Acidobacteriota bacterium | reverse complement strand
TTCCCCACGACCCCAAGGACACCCCGATGGACGACGGCCAGGCCTACGACTCCACGAAGTGAGGCCCCTGGCCTCTTTCCCTACAGAGTCCCGAGAATGGCCCGGGTCCGCTGCTTTCCGGTCTCCACGCCGGGCTGGCCGAAGGGGTCCACCTCGAAGAGGGCGGCGGCGTAGACGGTGGCGGCCATGAAGACGAAGAAGGCCTCCCCCAGGTCCTCGGCCCCCGCCGTGCCCAGGTGGTACCGGGCCACCGGCACCCCCGATTCCGCCAGGGCCTGGGCGGTGCCCCGCCACAGGGCCTCCTGAACGGTCCCCGCGTTGGGCACGCGGCTGGAGAGGCCGGTGAAGGACCGGACGAAGGGGGTGAGGGGGGGCCCCGGGGCCTCCTCCGTCAGGAAGAGGACCCACCGGTTGCGGGGGCCGTCGGAAAAGAGCTGGAGGAGGGAGTGCTGGTCCTCGCTCCCCAGGCAGGCCAGGGGGGTGGGCCCCACCCGGTGGCCGACGCCGTCTCCAAATCTGCGCCCCAGGGACTCCCCCCAGAGCTGCTGGACCCACCGGGCGAAGAGGAAGGGGCGTTCGCCGTAGCCCCAGAGAACCGCCTCCGTCATCCCCTTGAGGTAGTGGCTCACGAGGATGAGGGCCAAGGCCAGGGCGGGGTTGCGGGCCCCCTGGAGGAGCAGGGCCTTGTCGGCCCCCAGCCGGCCCCCCGCCAGGAGGGCCGAGGGGTCCACGCCGTCGAAGGCCGCCGGAAGGAGGCCCGCCGGCGTGAGGACCGAGTACCGCCCGCCCACGGCGGGGGGGATGGCCAGCAGGGGAATTCCCTCTTCCCGAGCCCAGCGGTGGAGCGGGCCGTCCCCCGGGGAGGCCACGAGGACCGTCCGGGAGCGCCAGCGGCCGGGGCAGGCCTTTTGCAGGGCCTCCAGGGCCAGGGCGGCGTTGAGGGTGGTCTCCAGCGTCCCGCCGGACTTGGAGACCACGGCGAGGGCCGCCTTCTCCCAGGGGATGGCCTGGAGCCGCGCCGGAAGGGTGGCGGGGTCCAGCCCCTCGAGGAAGCGGACCCGGCTCCGGGGGCCGGCGCAGAGGACCCGTGCCCCCAGGGAGGAGCCCCCGATGCCGGCCACCACCAGCACCTCCGCCTCCCGGCGGAGGGCCCGGGCGGCGTGGCGCACCTCCGCCTCCAGGGGAGGGCCTCCCGGGGTGTGGTGGAAGGGGTGGGTCTCCAGCCGGGCGAGGGCCAGCACCGTCTGGCGGAGGCCCTCCAGGGTGGGGGCCATGTTCTCGAAGGCCGCCGGGCTCACGGCGGGGGAGGATTGGAGCATTCCGGAAAGGTCGAGGGCCGGCATGGGCAGAGTATGCCCCGCGGGCGGGCCGGGCGCAAGCGGGCCTTGCCTCCGCCCCCGCCCCTCTTTACAATAACCGCTTCTCTCCCTCGGGGGAAAAAGGAGGATGCGGATGGTCGGAATCGTGGGATACGGGGCGTACATCCCCCGCAACCGGATCAAGGTGGAAGAGATCGCCAAGGTCTGGGGTGCGGATGCCCCCAGCCTGAAGAGGGGTCTCATGCTCCGGGAGAAGTCGGTCCCCGGCCCGGACCAGGACGTCATCACCATCGCCGTGGAGGCGGCGAAGAACGCCCTGCGCCGGGCGGCGGTGGACCCCCGGAAGATCGGGGCCGTCTACGTCGGCAGCGAGAGCCACCCCTACGCCGTGAAACCCACGGGCACCACGGTGGCGGAGGTTCTCGGGGCCGTGAACGACTGCCACTGCGCCGACCTGGAGTTCGCCTGCAAGGCGGGGAGCGAGGGGATGTTCCTCGCCTACGCCCTGGTGAAGTCCGGGGAGGTGGAGTACGCGCTGGGCATCGGCGCCGACACCTCCCAGGGGGCCCCCGGCGACGCCCTGGAGTATTCGGCGGCGGCGGGGGGGGCGGCCTTCCTCATGGGGGCGAAGAACGTGGTCGCCGAGGTGGAGTGCCAGTACTCCTTCATGAGCGACACCCCCGACTTCTGGCGCCGGGAGTACATGCACTACCCCCGCCACGGCGGCCGCTTTACCGGCGACATGGCCTATTTCAAACACGTCCGGGGCGGCGTGGAGGGCATCCTCCGGAAGGCCGGAGCCAAGCCCCGGGACTTCCGGTACGCCGTCTTCCACCAGCCCAACGGAAAGTTCCCCATGAAGATGGCCAAGGACCTTGGCTTCACCGAGGAGCAGATGCGCACGGGGCTCCTGGTCCCCACCCTGGGCAACACCTATTCCGGGGCCTCCCCCCTGGGCCTCTCGGCGATCCTGGACGAGGCCAAGCCGGGGGACCGGATCCTCATGTGCTCCTTCGGTTCCGGCGCCGGCTCCGACGCCTTCGTCTTCCAGTGCACCAAGAACCTGCCCAAGGTCCAGGGCAGGGCCAGGAAGACCCGGGACTACCTGGACCGGAACCCCTTCTACCTGGACTACGGCACCTACGTGAAGTTCCGCCGGAAGATCCGGAAGAACGTGGAGGATTGAGGCCATGCGCGACGTCGCCATCATCGGAATCGGGATGACGGACTTCGGGGAGCATTGGAACGACTCCCTGAGGGACCTCTTCGTGAAGGCGGCCCTGGCGGCCATCGACGACGCCGGCGTGGACCGGGTGGACTCCCTGGTGGTGGGTTCCATGAGCCCTGGGCTCTTCACCGGGCAGGAGCACCTCGGCTCCCTCCTCGCCGACTACCTGGGCCAGGGCCCCATCCCCGGAACGCGGGTGGAGTCGGCCTGCGCCTCCGGGGGCCTCGCCCTCCGGGTGGGCTTCATGGAGGTGGCCTCGGGCATGAGCGACGTCGTCCTCGTGGGGGGCGTGGAGAAGATGACCGACGTCTCCGGCGCCCAGGCCACCTACGCCCTCGCCACCGCCGCCGACCAGGACATGGAGGCCTTTCATGGGGTGACCTTCCCCGGCCTGTACGCCATGATCGCCTCCGCCCACATGCACCGCTACGGGACCAAGCGGGAGGATCTGGCGCAGGTGGCCGTCAAGAACCACGACAACGGCCTTTTGAACCCCCACGCCCAGTACCGGATGAAGATCACCGTGGACCAGGTCCTCGGCGCCGTCAAGGTGGCGGACCCCCTCACGGTGCTGGACTGCTCCCCCATCACCGACGGTGCCGCCGCCGCCGTGATCTGCCCCCTGGAGATGGCGCGGAAGATGCGGGCCAAGAAGCCCCTCGTGCGGATCGCCGCCTCCGCCCACGCCACCGACACCATCGCCCTCCACCAGCGGGAGGACCTCACCTTCCTCAAATCCACCTGGGAGGCGGCCCAGAAGGCGTACCAGATGGCCGGGGTCAAGGCCTCGGAGATCGACTTCGCCGAAGTGCACGACTGCTTCACCATCGCCGAGATCTGCGTCCTCGAGGCCCTGGGCGTCGTCAAGAGGGGGCAGGGGGGCAAGGCCACCCGGGACGGCTTCACGGCGCGGGACGGCAAGTTCCCCGTGAACCCTTCGGGAGGGCTCAAGTCCAAGGGACACCCCGTGGGGGCCACCGGCGTGGCGCAGATTCACGAGATCGTCACCCAGCTCCGCGGGGAGGCGGGTGCCCGCCAGCTCAAGGGCGTGAAGCGCGGGCTGGCCCAGAACATGGGCGGTTCCGGCGGAAGCGCCATCGTTCACATTCTGGAGGTGCTGTGATGATCACGCCGGCCAACGTCCGCCGCAACACCCCCCAGCGCTACCGCATGGAGGCGGGAAAGTGCGCCGCCTGCGGCAAGGTCTTCTTCCCCCCGCGGGTGGTCTGTCCCTGCGGTTCCAGGAAGTTCAAGGCCTACATCCTGCCCTCCGAAGGCAAGGTCGTCGCCTGCACCGTCATCCGAACGGCCCCAAGGGGCTTCGGCGACGAGGCCCCCTACGGCATGGGGATCGTGGAACTGGCGGACGGCACCCGCCTCCTCTGCCAGATCGCCGACTGCGAGCCGGAGCGCTTGAAGGTGGGCCTGCCCGTCTCCCTGGAGTTCCGGAAGATCCAGGAGGCCGGAGAATCGGGCGTCATCGCCTACGGCTACAAGGCGGTGCCGGAACGCTAGAACCTCCGGAGAAAGAGCCGCACCGGCAGGAGGCGGGCCCGCGGGCCCGCCTCTCCCTTCTCCGGAAGAAGAATCCCGCCGGGTGGGCCGGAGAGGTTTGGGGGCGGCCCCCCTTGGGAAGCGGAGGGCCACCTTTCCGGGACCTCCGGGAAGAGCCCGCCCTTCTCTCCGGTTAGGGAGGAGGGCCCGGTGCCGGTGACTCTGGTACACTCGGGCCCAAGGAAAGGATCGACGCCCCATGGAGCCCAAGGATCGGGAGGAGCAGCAGCGCCTTCGGGAGGTGGAGGACCGGGAGTGGGTCCAGTCCCTCGACGGCGTCTTTGAAGAGCAAGGGGCGGAGCGGGTGAAGGAACTCCTCTTAAGGCTCCACATCCGGGCCGCCCGGTACGGCATCCGCCCCTTCTTCACCGCCAACACCCCCTACCTCAACACCATCCCCCGGCACCGGCAGCCCCCCTACCCGGGGAACCGGGAGATCGAGCGCCGGATCAAGAGCCTCGTGCGCTGGAACGCCATGGCCATGGTGGTGCGGGCCAACCGCGAGCTTTCGGGCATCGGCGGCCACATCTCCACCTTCGCCTCGGCGGCCACCCTCTACGAGGTGGGCTTCCACCACTTCTTCCGTGGCAGGAACCACCCCTGCGGCGGCGACCTGGTCTACTTCCAGGGCCACGCGGCCCCCGGGATCTACGCCCGGGCCTTCCTGGAGGGACGCCTGGAGGAGGAGAACCTGGTGGGCTTCCGCCGGGAGCTGTCGCGGCCGGGGGGGCTTCCCTCCTACCCCCACCCCCACCTGATGCCCGGCTTCTGGCAGTTCCCCACCGTCTCCATGGGCCTTTGCTCCCTCATGGCCATCTACCAGGCCCGCTTCAACCGCTACCTCATGGACCGGGGGCTCCTGCCCGAGACCGACCAGAAGGTCTGGGCCTTCCTGGGGGACGGGGAGATGGACGAGCCCGAGAGCCTGGGGGCCATCACCCTCGCCTCCCGGGAGAAACTGGACAACCTGATCTTCGTCGTCAACTGCAACCTGCAGCGGCTGGACGGGCCGGTGCGGGGCAACGGCAAGATCGTCCAGGAGCTGGAGGCGGCCTTCCGGGGGGCCGGGTGGAACGTCCTCAAGGTCCTCCTGGGCGATGACTGGGACCCCCTCCTGGAGAAGGATACGGAGGGTCTCATCGCCCGCCGCCTGGAGGAGACGGTGGACGGCCAGTCGCAGCGGTACACCGTTTCCGACGGCGCCACCATCCGGGAACACTTCTGGGGAAAGGACCCCCGCCTTCTGGAGATGGTGCGGCACCTCTCCGACGAGCACCTCCGGAAGATGCGCAAGGGCGGCCACGACCCCGAAAAGGTCTACGCCGCCTACAAGGCCGCCGTCGAACACCGGGGGGAGCCGTCGGTGGTGCTTGCCCTTACCATCAAGGGATACGGCCTGGGGGAGGCCGGCGAGGGCAAAAACATCACCCACCAGCAGAAGAAGCTGAACGAGCAGGAGCTCCGGGACTTCCGAAACCGGTTTGGCATCCCCATCTCCGACGACCATGTGGCGGAGGCCCCCTTCTACCGGCCGCCTTCGGACAGCGAGGAGATCCGGTACCTGAAGGCCCGGCGGGAGGTCCTGGGGGGACCCGTGCCCGAGCGCCGGGTGGCCTGCCCCGCCCTGCCGCCGCCGCCCGCCGCCCTCTTCGAGGAGTTCCTCGGAGGGACGGGGGAGCGGGAGATGGCCACCACCATGGTCTTCGTCCATCTCCTGGGGAAGCTCCTCAGGGACCCCGCCTACGGCCGGTACGTGGTTCCCATCGTCCCCGACGAAGCGCGGACCTTCGGCATGGAGAGCCTTTTCCGGCAGGCGGGGATCTACTCCCACGCCGGCCAGCTCTACGAGCCGGTGGACCGGGAGAGCCTCCTCTACTACAAGGAGGCCCGGGACGGCGCCATCCTGGAGGAGGGGATCACCGAGGCGGGGGCCATGTCCTCCTTCATCGCCGCCGGGACGGCTTACGCCACCCACGGCATCCCCACGATCCCCTTTTTCATCTTCTACTCCATGTTCGGCTTCCAGCGGATCGGCGACCTCATCTGGGCCGCCGCCGACATGCACGCCCGCGGCTTCCTCCTGGGGGGCACGGCGGGACGGACAACCCTCATGGGGGAGGGCCTCCAGCACCAGGACGGCCACAGCCACCTGTTGGCCTACCCCGTGCCCCGGCTGGAGGCCTACGACCCCGCCTTCGCCTACGAACTGGCCGTCATCCTGGAGGACGGCCTCCGCCGGAAGGCGGCGGAGGGGGAGGACGGCATCACGTACCTCACGCTGGCCAACGAGTTCTATGGCCACCCCCCCATGCCCGCGGGGGCCCGGGAGGGGATCCTCCGGGGCCTGTACCCGGTGGCGCCCCGCCCCGGCGCCAAGGTGCACCTGCTGGGATCGGGTCCCATCCTCCGGGAGGTCCTGGCCGCCGCCTCCCTCCTGGAGGAACGCTTCGGGGTGGAGGCGGAGGTCTACAGCGCCACCTCCTGGAAGGCCCTCCACCGGGATGCCCTGGAGGCGGAGCGGTGGAACCTGCTCCACCCCGGAGAACCCCGGCGGAAGCCCTACGTAGAGGCCCTTCTCGAAGGGGAGGAAGGGGTCTTCGTGGCGGTGACGGACTACGTGAAGGCCCTGCCGCTCTCGGTGGGGCGGTGGATTCCCGGCCCCCTGGCCGTCCTCGGCACCGACGGCTTCGGCCGGAGCGACGGCCGGAAGGAACTCCGGGACTTCTTCGAAGTAGACGCCCGCCACACCGCCTTCGCCGCCCTCTCCCTGCTGGCCCGGGAGGGGCACCTGGCGGCCGGGGAGGTGGAGCGGGCCCGGAAGGAGCTGGGGATCGATCCCGGCCGGCCCGATCCGTGGACTTGCTAGGGCGAGGTGAACGGTGCGAAAGGACGTCCTGCTCCCCGAGGTCTCCGAAAACGTGGCCGAGGCCACCGTGGTGAAGGTCTTGGTGGCCCCCGGCCAGGCGGTGAAGAGCGACCAGCCGCTGGTGGAGGTGGAGACCGACAAGGCCCTCTTCGAGTTGCCGGCGCCCTTCGGGGGCACCATAGCCGAGGTTCTGGTGGAGGCAGGGGCCCGCATCCGCGTGGGGCAGGTCCTCTTCCGGCTGGAGGTGGGGGAGGAGGCGCCCCGGGAGGCCGGGGGGGAGGTCCCGGCTGGCGGGACAGCGGTCCCGCCGACCGCCCCGGCAGGCCCTGCCCTTCCCCCGGAGCCCGCCGCACCCCCCGCCCCTCCTCCGGCGCCGCCACCGGCGTCCCCCTCCGGACCCGCCTCCCCCGCCGTCCGAAAACTGGCCCGGGAGCTGGGGGTGAACCTCGGGGAGGTCCGCGGGACGGGGCCACGGGGACGCATTACCCTGGAAGACGTCAAGGCGAAGGCCCGGGAACTCCTCGCCGCCCCTCCGGCACCCGCCCCCGGCCGGCGTCCCCTGCCGGACCTCTCCAAGTGGGGGCCCGTTCGCCGGGAGCCCTTCTCCACCATCCGCCGGGTCACCGCCGAGGCCATGGCCCGCGCCTGGGCGGAGGTCCCGCAGGTGACGCAGTACGACCGGGCCGAGATCTCCTCCCTGGAGGCCCTTCGGGAGAGGCTCCGGCGGAAAGGCGGTGTCAAGGTCACCCCCACCGCCGTCCTCGTCAAGGTGGCCGCCGCGGCCCTCCGGGCCTTCCCCCGCTTCAACGCCAGCGTGGACATGGAGCGGGGCGAGGTGGTCCTGAGGGAGACCGTCCACATCGGCGTGGCCGTGGACACCGAACACGGCCTCCTCGTTCCCGTGGTCCGCGACGCGGACCGGAAGGGCATCCTCTCCCTCGCCCGGGAGATCGCCGACCTGGCGGAGCGCGCCCGCCAGCGGCGCCTCCAGCCCGGCGAGCTGGAAGGGGGGACCTTCACCGTCTCCAACCTGGGCGGCATCGGAGGCACCGGCTTTTCCCCCATCGTCTACTGGCCCCAGGTGGCCATCCTCGGGGTCTCCCGCGTGGAGGTGCTCCCCCACTGGAACGGCCAGGCCTTCGAACCCCGGCCCTACCTGCCCCTCTCCCTTTCCTACGACCACAGGATCCTCGACGGGGCCGAGGGGGCCCGTTTCCTCCGCTGGATCTGTGAGGCCCTGGAAGACCCCTGGAGGCTGGTCCTCTGAAGGAGCCTGGTATGAAGCGCTTCGCGGCGGACGTACCCCCCGAGGAACGCCACCGGATCCGGGAGGGGGAGGGCCGGGCCCTCCTGCGCCCCTACCTCCGGAAGGGAGAGATGGCCGGCGTGGACTTCGTCTCCCTCGTCACCCTCGACCCGGGGGCCTCCATCGGCCGGCACCCCCACCCCGCCGAGGAGGAGTTCTACCTCGTGCTGGAGGGGCGGGGCCAGGCCACGTTGGACGGCGAGGCCTTCCCCGTGGGCCCCGGGGACGCCTTCCTGTGCCGGGCGGGGCACTCCCACGGCCTTCGAAATACCGGCGAGGGGCCCCTCACCTTTATGGCGGTTCTCGCCCCCGCCCCCCACTCCTGAACCGCCCGGTCTTTTCGGTACAGGGGCCGGTGGCACCCCCCTTGACAACCCCCGCCGGGCTCCTTGCCTTTTCCACAAGGAACGACAGGAGTGGTGTGTAAGGAGGGTTCCAGGGGGGGCGCAGCGTTTCTCCATAAGGAGGGCCGAACCATGGGAAGCGGTCGTAGGGGAAAGGTGTCGAAAAGCGTCGTTCTCTTCCTCTGCCTGGTGGCGGGGCTGGGCGTCGCGTTGCCGGCCCACACGCCCACCGCCACCCAGCTCTTCGTTTACGAGGACATCAACTACGGGGACGCCTTCATGGGCTTCAACGGCCTTCGGGAAGAGCCGGACCTCAGAGCCTACAACATCGGCGCCCGGGCTCCCCGAACTGGAACGACCGAATTTCGTCCCTGAAACTCTACAGCGATTTGAAGGTGGTCCTCTTCGAGCACATCAACTTCCAAGGGAAGTCCATCACCATTACGGGGCCCGCCAACATCAGCAGCCTGGTGGGCATGGGCTGGAACGATCGGGTCTCCTCTTTCCGCGCCGTTCCCAACTAGGCGCCAAGCGCCCTTCACCGGGGCCGGGCCCAACCGTACACGAGGGGGAGGCGGACGCGGCGGCTCCCCACCGCCGAGGCCTCCCTCTCCGCCGCTCGGATGCGATGGGCCTCCGCCACGGAGAGGACCCCGGCCTCCTCCAGGGCTTGGACCTCCGCCTCCGTCTCCCGGGGATCGCCCAGGGAGATCCACGTAGGCTCGGACCAGCGGAGGAGGGACACAAACCCCGCCTCCCGGAGCCACCCCTCGGCACGGGTTCCGGCGTCCCCGTGGCCCTCTGCCCCCTCCACCGCCCGAAGGAGGGCCCAGCCGAGGCCCGTGTCCGGCTCGTCCTCCCGGCGGGTGAGGTCCGGTTCCGCCAGCAGGAGCAGGACCCCTCCCGGCCGCAGCACCCTCCGGGCCTCCCGAAGGGCGGCCACCGGGCGGGCCAGCCAGAGCAGGACGAAGTGGAAGGCCACGGCGTCGAAGGTTTTTGGGAGAAAGGGAAGGTGGTGGCCGTCGCCCCGGACGAAGCACACCCCCGGCGGCGGGGAGGCTGGGGGCCACAGGTCCAGGGCAACGACCCGCTTTCCCGTTCGGGCGGCCATCTCCTCCGCCACGGCACCCTCCCCCGCCCCCACCTCCAGGATTCGCTCCCGAAGGGCCAGGCGGGCCTCCCGGTACACCAAGAGGCGCAGGGGCCTCGTGCGGGCGAACTGAAAGGGCGAGGGGCGGAAAAGGGGTACCATGGGGCCAGTATAGCCTCCCGCCCCGCCGGATGGAGGGCGGGCCGGCACACCGCCTACGCGCACACCTGTCCAAAATCATCCGGCCATCCGCTTGCAAGAGAAGGCGGGACGGTCC
>JBMFRA010000070.1:0-10728 GCA_049968315.1 Acidobacteriota bacterium | reverse complement strand
TGGAGCACGCCCTGGGCTCCCGGTGGAGCGTGAGCCTCTACGCCGCCTCCGAAAGGGTTTTCCATTTCGTACCCGAGGGGGACTTCGTCTTCGGGGGGGGCGGGAGGGGCCGCCGCCGGGGAACGCTCTTCTCCCTCCCCTCCAAGGCCACTTTCAACCACGCCGACGACCCCTACGACCCCCACCGGGGTTTCATCCTCGCCTTCACCGCCGAACCGACGAAGGGTCCCCGCGCCTCCTTTGTCAAGACCACCGCCGAAGGACGCCTCTACCTGCCCGCGGGGGATGACCGCGTCTTGGCCGCCCGGCTAAAGCTGGGGGGCATTTTGGGGGGCGGTTCCCTCGGGGACATTCCGCCCACGCGCCGCTTCTTCGCCGGAGGCCAGAGCAGCCTCCGGGCCTTCCGGTACGGGGTGTTGGGACCCCTGGCCGAAGAAGGGAAGGTCCAGGGAGGTAAGGGGCTCCTGGAGTTCTCCACCGAGTTGCGCTTCCCCCTGACCCCGGCCCTCACCGGGGTCCTCTTCGCCGACGCCGGCAACGCCTCAAGAAAACCCTTCGCCACCGGCGGCTTGACCCTGTATTCGGACGCCGGCGGCGGCCTCCGCTTCAAAACGCCCGTGGGCCCCGTGGGGCTGGACCTCGCCTTCAAACTCAAGAGGACGCCGGTGGACCGTTCGGCCTACCAGGTGGCCTTTTACGCCGGCTACGCCTTCTGAGGGGACCCCGCCCCTCCGCCTTCGATGCCGTACTTCTTCAACCGGTAGAGGAGGACGTGGCGGGGGATTTGGAGGGCCCGGGCGGCGGCGGAGCGGTTCCCGCCGTGTTCCCGCAGGGCCTTGAGGATGGCCTGCCGCTCCATGGCCCAGAGGCCTTCCGCCGGGGCTTCCCCCTCCCCTTCCCCCGCGATCTCCGGCGGAAGGAGTCCTGGGGTCACGGGGGCGCCGGGGTGGAGAACGGCCAGGCGGGTGCAGAGGGATTTCAGTTCCCGGACATTGCCGGGCCAGCGGTGGGCGAGGAGGCGTGCGGCGGCCTCCGGCGTCACTTCGGGGCTCCGGCCGCACTCCTCCCGGTAGAAGGCCGAGAAGAGCAGGAGGACATCCTCCCCCCGCTCCCTCCAGCGTGCACAACGAGGTTCTCTACCGAGTGACGGAGACCTACCAATCTGCCCTCAGCGACCTGGAAGTCTACGGCCTTTACAAGGACGGCCTGCTCCTCCAAGCCTGGCAGGCCTACGAGTCCAGCATGGCTTCCTATGCGGTCGGAAAGGTGGACTTCACCACCCTCCTGACGGCCTTGACGAACTACTACGCCTACGAAGGGCAGGCCTTTCGGGCCAAGGCCGGGTTCCAGGAGTCCATCGCCCGAATGCGGGCTTACCTCGGCAGCAGCTGGGTCCAAGACCCCCCAAGCCGCACGGCCGGTCCTGGTTCCCAAGAAGGGGACAAGTAAGGAGGAGAAGAGATGAACCGGAGTCGGAACCACCCATCGCTCGCCGCGGCCCTGGGGCTTTTGGCCATCCTTGCCCTCGGGGCCTCCCCCAAGGCCCTGGCCTGCGGGCCATCGTGTGCCCATGCCTCCCACGCCGCCTCGGCCCAGGCACCGAAGGTCCCCTACACCTGCCCCATGCACCCGGAGGTCACCTCGGACAAGCCGGGGAAGTGCCCGAAGTGCGGCATGTTCCTGGAGGCCACCCCCACGCAAACTCCTGCCCCCGGCTCCGCCGGCCATTCCCACTGAAAAGGACGCTCCGATGGCCGACCTTCGCCGTTTTCTCAGGATCCTTCCCGCGGCGCTCGTTCTGTGGGCTCTCCTTTTGGGGGTGGCCTGCGCCCGGGGGCAGAACGAGGGAGCGGCCTCCTACCACTGCCCCATGCACCCCCAGGTGATCTCCGACAGGCCGGGAGACTGCCCCATCTGCGGCATGCGCCTCGTTCCGGTGGAGAAGCCACCGAGCCCGCCCCCGGCGGGACCCACCCCAACGCCCCCCGAGACCACCCCGCCCGCTCCCTCCGCACCCGCCAAGAAGATTCTGTACCGCTCCACCATGAACCCCGGCGAGGTGAGCGACCACCCCGGAAAGGACTCCATGGGCATGGAGATGGTCCCCTTCGAGGCCGAAGGACCCGCCCCCACCGCCGTCCCCGGCAGGGCGCCGGTCACGGTCCCAGCAGAGCGCCTCCAGCACCTGAACCTTACGGTGGGGAAGGTGTCGAAGAAGAAGCTCTTCCGGCAGGTGCGCACCTCCGCCCGGATCACCGCCGACGAAACCCGGCTCTTCCGGGTGACGACCAAACTTTCGGGGTGGGTGGACCGGCTGTACGTGAACGTGACGGGACAGGCGGTACGAAAGGGCCAGCCGCTCCTCGACATCTACAGCCCCGAACTGGTGGCCTCCCAGCAGGAGCTACTCTCCGCCCTCGCCGCCTCCGAGCAACTCGGTAAGAGCCCCTACGAGCCGGTCTCCCGCGGCGGAATGGACCTCCTGAAGGCGGCGCGCCGGAGGCTTAAGCTTTGGGATATCACGGACGAACAAATCGCGAGGATCGAAACGACGGGGCAGGTGGAGAAGAACGTCACCCTTTACGCCCCGGCGGGCGGCTACGTGGTGGAAAAGAACGTGCTGCCGGGCCAGAAAATCATGCCCGGGGATTCGCTCCTCGTCATCGCCGACCTCTCGGAGGTCTGGGCCGAGGCCGACGTCTACGAATCGGACCTCCCGTACGTACAGGTCGGCATGCCCGTCACGTTGACCCTCCCCTACTGGCCTGGAAGGACATTCCAGGGCCGGGTCTCCTTCTTAAATCCCTACCTGGATCCCCGGACGCGGACACTGGTGGCGCGCCTCGACCTCCCCAACCGGGACCTCCTGTTGAAACCGGAGATGTACGGCGATGCCCTTCTTTCCTACGACCTCGGGGAACGGCTCGCCATCCCCGAATCGGCGGTCCTCAGAACCGCCCGGAAGGCCTTTGCCTTCAAGGTGGAGAAGGACGGTTCCCTCAGCCCCACGGAGATCGAGACCGGCGAGCGGAGCGGAGACGATTTCGTCCTCCTTTCGGGCCTTCAGGAGGGAGATTCGGTGGTCACCTCCGCCAACTTCCTCATCGACTCCGAGTCCTCCTTGAAGGCGGCCCTCCAAGCCGTGGCGGGGCCGTGACATGGTCCGGAAAATCATCACCTTCTGCGCCACCAACCGCCTCCTCGTGGTCTTTCTCGTCGCCGTCTCCGTGGCGGGGGCCCTCTACTCCCTCCGGCAGATCCGGCTGGACGCCATCCCGGACCTCAGCGACACGCAGGTCATCGTGTACACCAAGTGGGACCGAAGTCCGGACATCCTGGAGGACCAGGTCACCTACCCCATCATCTCGGCGCTGCTCGGGACGCCGAAGGTCTAGGCCATCCGCGGCTTCTCCGATTTCGGATTTTCCTACGTCTACGTGATCTTCCAGGACGGAACGGACCTCTACTGGGCCCGAAGCCGGGTGCTCGAGTACCTCTCCAAGATCCAGGGGAGCCTGCCCCCCGGCGTGAACCCCGAGCTGGGCCCCGACGCCACCGGCGTCGGGTGGGTCTTCCAGTACGCGCTGGTGGACCGGAGTGGGAAGCACAACTTGCAGGAGCTGAGGAGCTACCAGGATTGGGGCCTCAGGTACGCCCTCCAGAGCGTGCCGGGGGTCTCGGAGGTGGCGGGCCTGGGCGGCTTCCAGAAGCAGTACCAGGTGACGGTGGACCCCAACCGCCTGCAGAGCTACGGCCTCTCCATCCTGGACGTCATCGAAGCCGTACGCAAGAGCAACAACGAGGTGGGCGGCCGGCTCATCGAATGGGCAGGAACCGAGTTCATGGTTCGGGGAAAGGGCTACGTCAAGGCCGCTCGGGACTTGGAGGATGTGGTCGTCAACGTGAATGAGAGAGGCACGCCAGTCCTTCTTCGGGACGTGGCGACCATCTCTCTGGGCCCACAGATCCGGCGCGGCCTGATGGATTTCAACGGCGAAGGGAATTCCGTGGGCGGCATCGTCGTCATGCGCCACGGCGAGAACGCCCTCGACGTCATCGGCCGGGTGAAGGCGAAGCTCAGGGACATGGAGGCTTCCCTCCCCGAGGGCGTGGAGGTCGTGACGGCCTACGACCGCTCCGAACTCATCCGAAGGTCCATCGAAAACCTCCAAGAAGAGCTGCTGATGGAGATGGCCATCGTCAGCTTCGTCATCCTCTTCTTCCTCTGGCACTTTCCCTCGGCCTTCGTACCCATCGTCACCATCCCCGTCTCGGTCCTTCTAGCCTTCATTCCCATGCACCTGATGGGGATCTCCTCCAACATCATGAGCCTTTCGGGCATCGCCATCTCCATCGGCGTCCTGGTGGACGGGGCCATCGTGGAGGTGGAGAACGCTTACAAGAAGCTCGAACTCTGGGTGGAGGGCGGCCGGAAGGGCGACTTCCATGAGGTCCGCCTGGAGGCCCTCCTGGAGGTGGGGCCCTCGGTCTTCTTCTCCCTGGCGGTGATCGCCGTCTCCTTCCTTCCCGTTTTCACGCTCGTGGACCAGGAGGGGCGCCTCTTCAAGCCCCTGGCCTACACCAAGACGCTGGCCCTGGCGCTGGCCTCGCTCCTCGCCCTCACCCTGGACCCCGCCGTCCGGATGCTCTTCGCCCGGATGGAGCCCTTTCGCGTGAAGCCCCGGATCCTGGGGAGGATCCTGGACGGGCTCTTCATCGGGACCTACTTTCCCGAAGACAAGCACCCGGTGAGCCGCGTCCTCTTCGCCCTCTACGAAAAACCTTGCCGGTTCGTCCTTCGCCACCCCAAGGCGGTCATCGCTTCGGCGCTGCTTCTCGTCGCCGTCTCCGTCCCCGTCTATTTCAAGCTGGGCTCGGAGTTCATGCCGCCCCTCAACGAAGGCACGATCCTGTACATGCCCACCACCGTTCCGGGCATCTCCGTCACGCAGGCCCAGGACCTTCTCGAGCGCCAGGACCGCATTCTTAGGTCCTTCCCCGAGGTACAAACCGTCTTCGGCAAGGCGGGGCGGGCGGACACCTCCACCGACCCCGCGCCCCTCTCCATGATGGAAACGACGGTGGTGCTGAAGCCGCCGTCCGAATGGCGCCCCGTGAAGCGCTGGTACTCCTCCTGGGCGCCGGGCTTCCTGAAGGCCGTCCTGCGGCACGCCTGGCCCGACCGGATCTCCTACGAGGAGCTCATCGCGGAGATGGACCGCGCGCTGCAGATTCCCGGAAGCGTCAACGCCTGGACCATGCCCATCAAGGGCCGGATCGACATGCTGACCACGGGGGTGCGGACCCCCATCGGCATCAAGATCCTCAGGGCCGACCTCACCGAGATTCAGCGCCTCGGCGAGTCCCTGGAAAAGATTCTGAAGACCATCCCCGGGACACGGAGCGTCTTCGCCGAGCGCACCGCCGGCGGCTACTTCGTGGACTTCACCCCCGACCGGCTGGCCCTGGCCCGGTACGGGCTGACGGTGGACGACCTCCACGCCGTCATCCTGTCCGCCGCCGGGGGCGAGACCGTCTCCGTGACCGTGGAGGGGAGGGAGCGCTACACCATCAACGTGCGCTACCCGAGGGACCTCAGGCAGGACCTGGACCAGCTCAAGCGGATTCTGGTCACCACCCGGGGTGGGGTGCAGGTCCCCATGGTGGAGATGGCCGATGTCCGAACGACGCTGGGCCCCGGCATGATCCGCGACGAGAACGGCATGTTGGCGGGGTACGTCTACGTGGATACCGCCTCCACCGACATCGGAGGGTACGTCAAGAAGGCCAAAGAGGCCGTGGCGCGGGAGCTGAAGCTCCCCACGGGCTATTCGCTCCTCTGGAGCGGCCAGTACGAGAATATGGTCCGGGTGCGCGAGCGGCTCAAGAAGGACGGCGATGGGAACTCTGGAGAGAAGCACGGGACAGCCCCACACGGCCAAGGACCCCGTTTGCGGGATGGCCGTGGACTCCTCGTCGCCGCGGGGGGGCTCGGCGGAGTACGGAGGAAGCACCTACCACTTCTGCAACCCCCGGTGCCGGGAGAAGTTCCTCGCCGAGCCGGAGAAGTACCTCGATCCGGCCTACCGCCCCATGGGAATGGTCGTGGCGGCACCCGTGGGTCTGCGCCCTTCCCCTCCCCCTTCGCCGCCGGCCCCCCGGCCCCAAAAGGCCCTCACCTACGTCTGCCCCGTGTGCCCCGGGGTGGCCGAACCAGCCCCCGGACCTTGCCCATCCTGCGGCATGGCGCTGGAGCCGGAGGGGCTCACTGGGCCGTCCACCCAAGCCGTCTACACCTGCCCCATGCACCCCGATGTTCGGCAGGACCATCCCGGCGACTGTCCCACGTGCGGCATGGCCCTCGAAGCTCGCCCCGAGGCCGCCGAGGCAGAAAACCCCGAACTCGCCGAGATGACGAGGCGCCTTTGGATCTGCGCGGCCCTGGCGGCGCCCGTCTTCCTCCTCGCCATGACGGCCGACTGGCTTCCGGGCCTCCTGCCGGGCGGCCTCTCCATGCACTTCCTGAAGTGGGTCGAGTTCGTCCTGGCCACCCCGGTGGTCCTCTGGGGCGGATGGCCCTTCTTCGTGCGGGGCTTTAAGTCCCTCAGGACCTGGAACCTCAACATGTTCACGCTCATTGGCCTGGGCGTATCGGTGGCCTGGGGCTACAGCGTCGTTGCCCTCCTGTTCCCTGGGCTTTTTCCTCCGGTCATGCGGATGAAGGACGGCAGCGTGGAGGTCTACTTCGAAGCCGCGGCGGTCATCACGACCTTGGTGCTTCTAGGCCAGGTGCTCGAACTCCGCGCCCGGTGGCGCACCCACGCCGCCATCCGGCTCCTCATGGGCCTGGCTCCAAAGACCGCACGCCTGGTCCGTCCCGACGGCCGGGAAGAAGACGTTCCCCTGGAGAAGGTCAAGGCAGGCGACAGGGTCCGCGTCCGGCCCGGTGAGAAGATCCCCGTGGATGGCACGGTCCTCGAAGGCTCGAGCACCGTGGACGAATCCATGGTCACGGGCGAGCCCATCGCCGTGGAGAAGAAGGCCGGGGACAAGGTCATCGGGGCAACGGTCAACGGGACGGGCACGCTGGTGGTGCGGGCCGAGCGGGTGGGCGCGGACACGCTCCTCGCGCAGATCGTCGCCCTGGTGGCGAAGGCCCAGCGCTCCCGGGCGCCCATCCAGAAGCTGGCGGACGTGGTGGCCGGGTACTTCGTCCCGGCCGTCGTCCTCGTGGCCGCCGCGGCCTTTTTCGTGTGGATGGTCTGGGGACCCGAACCCCGCCTGGCCCACGCCATCGTCAACGCCGTGGCGGTCTTGATCATCGCCTGCCCCTGCGCGCTGGGCTTGGCCACCCCCATCGCCATCATGGTCGGAACGGGACGCGGGGCCACAGCCGGCGTGCTCATCAAAAATGCCGAGGCCCTCGAAATCCTGGAAAAGGTGGATACCCTGGTGGTGGACAAGACGGGCACCCTCACCGAAGGCAAGCCCAAGCTTGTCACCGTCACGCCTGGCGATGGCTTCACCGAACCGGAGGCCCTCCGGCTGGCCGCCAGCTTGGAGAGAGGCAGCGAGCACCCCCTGGCCGAAGCCATCGTGCAAGGTGCCCAAGAGAGAGGCGTGGAGCTTGCCAAGGGCGGCGCCTTCCAGTCGGCGACGGGCAAGGGGGTCACCGGAAAGGTCGAGGAACGCGAGGTGGCGCTGGGAAATGGGGCCCTCCTGGAGGACCTGGGCGTCGACGTAGGCCACTGGCAAGAGAAAGCCGACGACCTTAGCGCCTCGGGACAGACCGTCGTGTTCCTGGCCGTGGACGGCAAGGCCGCCGGGCTCCTCGGTGTCGCCGACCCCATCAAGGCCTCCACTCCCGAAGCCATCCGCCAACTCCACGCCGAGGGGATCCGGATCGTCATGCTCACGGGCGACAGCCGCCGCACGGCGGAGGCGGTGGCGGCCAAGCTGGGAATCGATGAGGTCCACGCGGAAGTCCTGCCTGACCAGAAGGCCGTGGTCGTCCAGCGGCTCCAGAAGGAAGGCCGCACCGTGGCCATGGCGGGCGACGGCATCAACGACGCGCCGGCCCTCGCCCAGGCCCACGTGGGCATCGCCATGGGAACGGGAACCGACGTGGCCATGGAGAGCGCCGACGTCACCCTGGTGAAAGGCGACCTCAGGGGCATCGTGCGTGCCAGGCGCCTGAGCCGCGCCACCATGCGCAACATCCGCCAAAACCTCTTTTTCGCCTTCGTTTACAATGCTCTGGGCGTGCCGGTGGCCGCGGGGGCGCTCTACCCGGTGTTCGGGTGGCTCCTCTCCCCCATCCTCGCCGCCGCCGCCATGAGCTTCAGTTCGGTATCGGTCATCACCAACGCGCTACGCCTTCGAAGGGCGGCGCTGTAACCGGTTCCGGGGACTTCGGGAGGGCGTGATGAAACATGTCCTTATCCCCGGAATCAAGCGCTGGCCGGCCGTCTTGGGTTTCCTCTTGGCGGGGGTTCTTCTCACGGCCCGCTGGATCCCCGGCTGGTATTGGGGCCTCCGGACGGACAACCCCGTTCGCCGGGGCGCCAAGCTGGCCGCACGCGAAGGATGCCTGGCCTGCCACGGCCCCACGGGCCGTGAGGAAGTCTCCAACCCCGGGAGCCGGTGGGGAACGGTACCCTCCTTTTTCCGAGGAAACGCCATGATGTACGTGAAGTCGCCTGGAGACGTCTCCTACTTCATCGCCGAGGGCCGCGCTCCCGGCCAGGAGACCCACGCCCACCGAGCTCCCTTTAAGATGCGCGCCTACAAAGAGCGGCTGGGACCAAAGGCCATCCACGACCTGGCGGCTTTTGTGCTGGCGGCAGACGGCTTTCAAACGCCTTCGGAAGGCCCTGCGGCAGAGGGCTTTGAAGTGGTCCGCGCCTTCGGGTGCGAGTCGTGCCATGGGGTGGCGGGCTGCGGAGGGGTGGCCAACCCCCGCTCCTTCACCGGAACGGTGCCCGGATTTCTTGGACCGGACTTCTCCGAACTGGTCCGAGACCGCCGGGAGTTAAGGTGGACGGCGTGGCCATCGGCGCGGGCTCCGGAGGAACCTTCACCGGCGTCGCCCGCTTTCTCAAAGAGCGAAACCCGGACGCGCTTTGCTACGTGGTCGAGCCCCCGGGTTCCATCTTCGGCGGGAATCCCTACGAGGCGCCACACCGTGTGGAGGGCATCGGAAACTCTTTCTGGCCGGCGGTTCTCGACAGATCGTTGATCGACGGCGTTTTCACCATTCCCGACGAAGAGACCTATGCGATGGTGAATCGCCTGGGGAGGTTGGGGGTGCTGGCGGCTTCTTCCTCGGGGGCCAACGCCTGCGGGGCCGTACGCCTGGCAAAGCTTCTCGGCCCTTCGAAGCGTGTGGCCACCATCTTCCCCGATTCCTCCGAGCGGTACTTGAACAAGTACGCCTACGACGGCCGGGTGGATGGCGTTCCCCTCGGGGGAGCTTCCTTTCCAGAATGCACCGTAGAAGGTTCTATTTCTCCAAAGGAGTGAGGATGAACCAGAAAAGACGCTTCGACACCCTGGCCATCCACGCGGGGCAACCCCCCGAACCGGCCACGGGGGCCATCATGACGCCCATCTACCTCGGCGGAGGCCGCCCGCCTTGTTACCTTTAGTAACGTATCTCAGGGCACTTCGGGGGAGGGTCTGATCCACCCTCCCCCCTTTGCTCCGCCGGCACTGGAATCCCGACTCCACCCCCCCGCTGGCACCTTTCTTGGAAGAACTTCCCCGGGAGGACCGCCATGCCCAGCCGGTGCCCCATCTGCGGGACGGAGGTGGAGGAAGGGCCGGAGACGCCCCGGGCGGACCACGACGGCCGAACCTTCCTCTTCTGCGGCGAGGCCTGCCGCACCCTTTTCCTCCAGTACCCCGAATCCTTCTCCGAGGAGAGGGCTGACGAGGTAAAGCTTCTTGAAGATACGGGGTTCTGACCTTTCCCTCTCCGCGTACCCCCCGCCCAACTCCACCCCCCGCCGTGGACGGCCGCCGCCCCCTGCGGGTAAAATGGCCGCCGTCGGGGGAGGGAGGTGCCGCCATGCGCCGAACGTTTCTCGTTCTCGCCGCTTGGGTCGTTTCCATCGGATCTCTGGCCGCTCCCACGGCCGTACTCCTAGACACCAGCCGTTCCATCCCCAGAGCCCAGTTCGAGGAGGCCAAGGGCAGGGTGGCGGAGATTCTTCCCGCCCTACTGGCGGAAGGCCCCGTGGCCCTCTACGGTTTCAACGACGAGGCGGTGAAGGAGGTGGACTTCACCTCGGACCTCGCCTCCCTGGCCGAAGGGCTTCGGCGCCTCGAGCCGGCCGGGCGCTTCACCCTGTTGCACGACTGCCTCTTCACGGCGGTGCGGGACCTGGAATCCCGGGGAGAGGGCGGGGTGGTCCTCCTGGTCACCGACGGAAAGGACGAGAACTCCGCCGTCACCCTGGAGGACGCCGCGACGCGGGCCGTCTCGGCCCATGTGGCGGTGGTGGCCGTCGGCGTGGGGGCGGCGGAGGAGAAGGTCCTGCGCCGGATGGCCGTCCTCACCGGCGGCCGCTACGCCGGCCGGATCCCCCTGGAGGGCTCGGCCCTCAAGACGGCCCTTCGGGAGGCTGCCGCGGCCCTGCCCCCGCCGCCCCGCCCCCCCGAAGCGGCCCCGGCACCGGCCCCGGCACCGGCCCCCGTGCCGCCCCCGGCCGCCGCCCCCGCCGAGAC
>JBMFRA010000069.1:0-10854 GCA_049968315.1 Acidobacteriota bacterium | reverse complement strand
GGGCAACCTGCAGGCCGCAGGATTGGGCCTTGGGCGAGGAGGACGAGGGGGCCGACCCCGAGGTGGCCCGGGTCCGCCCCCCCTTCCCCACCGGCCCCTTCTGGACGCCGCCACCGCCGACACGGGGGCGGTGGCCGTGAAGAACGATTGGGGCTTTCGGGGCGAGGGGGCCCTCTACGGGGCCATCGACACCGGCATCGACTGGTCCCACGCCGATTTTCAGAATCCCGACGGAAGCAGCCGCATCCTGTACCTCTGGGACCAGACGGACCCCACGGGGCCTCCCCCCACGGGCTTCACTTACGGAACGGAGTGGACCCAGGCTCAAATCAACGCCGGCTCCTGCACCGAGACCGACAACGACACCACCACCTGGGGCCACGGGACCTCCACCACCGGTGCCGGGGCGGGGGACGGTTCTTCCACGGGGGGCACCTACGCCGGTCACGCGGAGGCGGCCGGCATCCTCTTTGTGAAGTCGGACCTCACCGACGCCCACATTGAGGACGGCCTCTCCTACCTCTGGGCGAAGGCCCAGGCCTTGGGGCGCCCGCTCTCCGTCAACATGTCCTTTGGCGGCGGCTGGGGCCCCCACGACGGTTCCGACGACCTCTCCTACTGGATCGACCATTCCCTGGGGGTGGGGGACGGAACGGCCGGTCTCCACCTCTCCGCCGCCGCGGGGAACGACACCGGAAACCAGCAGCACGCCGACGGGGCGGTGTGTGTTTCCGCCAACCCCGACAACGGCTACGCCTCGGACAACACCTACGTGGTGCTCTACTCCTACGACTGGAACGGGGCCGGGTACGCCGGCCAGCCCATGTTCACGGAGTTCTACGCCCCTGCCGCCGCCAGCCTGGAGGTCCGGGCGTGGATCCCCATCCGGTACAACCGGGGGGCGGGGTGGACGTGGACCTACGCCACCACCGGCTGGCGGGCCATCGACAGCGCCAACAGCGGCTTCTACCGGCTCACCCGGCGCCTGGGCCCCTCCTGCACGACGAACAATCCATGCTACGATTCCTTCGTGGGGGACATCACCACCTCCTCCACCTCCCCGTACATCGGCGTCCTCCTGGACCTCCAGAAGCCCATGGCCGACTACCACAACGGCGCGCTGCAGTACGTCTTCGCCGCCTACGACTTCGTCACCACCGCCGAATCCACCTTTGGCGGGGATCTCTACTACGACCCCGGCACCGGGCCCCGGCCCATCATCCTCCAGTTCCGGCAGAACGGGGGGACGGGCTCCGGGGCACACGTGGACGGTTACCTCCCCAGTTGGGTTTACGGCTACTTCGCCGCCGGGACGGAGGCCTGCACCACGCGGCTCCTCTCGGGGGACGACGCCGAGATGATCAACGGCCCCGCCGCCGCCCACCTGGTGACGGCGGTGGGGGCCCACGTCACCAAGACCTCCTGGACCGACCGGTCGGGCACGCCCCAGAACTCCACGGAGACCAAAGACGACCTGGCTTCCTACTCCTCCCACGGCCCCCTTCGGGGACTTCTGGAGGGCAACAGCGTGGTCACCGACCAAAAGCCCAACCTGACGGCGCCGGGCGACGCCGTGGTGACCACCCTCTCGGGGCAGTTCGCCCCCTCCTGGTACGCCTCCTCCCCGCAAAACCGGTACGTCGTCCAGGAGTCTCCGGCGGACAAGCACATCGCCGTCTCCGGGACGAGCTTCTCCTGCGCCAACACCGCCGGCGCCGCCGCCCTCCTCCTGGGGGCCGACCCCACCCGGACCCTGGGCCAGATCCGCAACGACTTGGAGCAGGGGGCCCGCAGCGACGGGTACACCGGGACGGTGCCCAACGACCGCTGGGGCTACGGCAAGCTGACCCTCACCGCCAGCCTGGACCGCTTCGCCGACCTGGTCTACCGCGGCACCTCCGCCACGGCCCTCACCCCCCTCCACGGCGGCGTGGGGGGTACCTACACCGACCCCGGGGCCGCCTCGGGGACGGAGTTGTACTTCTACAGCGTGGACGTACCGGGGGACACCCTCCGGGCGGTCCGGAGCGGCAGCGACGTGGTCCTGACCTGGTGAAGGCCTTACCGCGGAAAGAGTAAAGGGCCGGGGCACCGCGCCCCGGCCCTACGCGTTTCCGGGAGGCAGAGGGGTCAGCGCCGGCTTCCGAAGGCGCGGGCGGCGGCCAGGACGGCGAAGACCTTGAGCGCCTCCCCGGGAAGGAAGGGGGCGACCCCCAGGAGGAAGGCCCGGGCCGGGCCGAGGCGGAGGCTCCACCCGAGCCACGCCGCTCCGGAAACCAGGATCAGGAGGGCACCCGCCCCGAGGGAGAAGGCGCGCACGGCGAGGCGGGGACTCCGGAACCCCCACCCGGCGAGGGCCGCCGCGGCGGGGAAGGCCCACAGGTAGCCGGCCGTGGGACCCAGGAGGTGGAAGATCCCGGCCGAGGCCCCGGCGAAGGCCGCGAAGCCGGCGGCGCCGAACCCCAGGTAGGCCCCCTGCACCGAAAGCCCCCAGCGGCGGCCCAGGAGGGCGCCGGAGAGGAGGACGAAGAAGGTCTGCAGGGTCAGCGGCACGGGGGTGAAGGGGAGGGGAACCTCCACGTAGGCCCCCAGAAGGGTAGCCAGCAACAGGGCGGCGGCCAGCAGGGGCCGTTCGGCCTTCTCCGAGATTCGAGTCCGCAAGAGGGTGCGCGTTCCTTCCATCGGTCCTTTCTCCCCAGAGCGCCATGGCCGGCGCAAGGGCTAGTGTAGCGGCTCCGGCAAGAAAAGGAAAGCGGCCACAAATCGGGACCGTCACCGGGTTTCTGCTCCCGCCCCGGCGGCCTTTCGGGGTAAGATACCCCGCCGGAGGCTCGGTGAAGCAGGGCGTAAGGGATATCTTGGCCATCCTGTGGGCCCACCGGTGGCGAGCGCTTCTGGGCATCCTTTGCCTGCTCGTGGTGGACGGGGCGCAGCTCGCCACCCCGCTGGTGGTGAAGGGGGTGGTGGACGGCTTGGCCCAGGGGACGGCCACGGGGGCCTCGGTCCTCCGGGGGGCCGGCCTCCTCCTGCTGCTGGCCCTCACGGTGGCCCTCTTCCGCTTCCTCTGGCGGATCTTCTTCTTCTCCCTCGCCCGAAAGGCGGAGCGGGACCTCCGCAACCAGATCCTCGACCACGCCCTCACCCTCTCCACCGGTTTCTTCGAGAGGCGCCGGACGGGGGAGTTCCTGGCCCTGGCCACCAACGACGTGGAGTCGGTGCGCCAGGCGCTGGCCATGGGCTTCGTGGCGGGCTTCGACGCCTCGGTCTACGCCTTGGTGGCCCTGGGTGCCATGTTCGCCCTCGATCCCTTCCTGGCCTTCGCCACGATCCTGCCGCTGCCGCTGCTGGCGGTCCTCATGGCCGTCTCCCTCAAGGCCATCTACGACCGCTGGGACGCCGTCCAGGCCTCCTTCGAGGCCCTCACGGAGAAGACCCGGGAGTCGGTGGCGGGGATCCGGATCCTCAAGGCCTACGACCGGGGGGCCGCGGACCTGGCGGACTTCCAGCGGTACAACGACGAGGTCTACGGGAAGACCCTGCACTACGTGAAGGTGGACGCCCTCTTCCACCCCTCCATCCTCCTGTTGGCGGGGACCTCCGTTGCCATCCTGTTGGGGGTGGGCGGCGGGCGCGTCCTCGGCGGCCACACCTCCGTGGGGTCCTTCGTCGCCTTCTCCTCCTACCTGGGGATGCTCACCTGGCCCATGATCGCCGCCGGCTGGATGGTGACCCTCGTCCAGCGGGCCGCCGCCTCCATGGACCGCATCCAGGACCTCCTCCGGGACACCGCCGACCGGGAGGAGGGGGAGGCGGGGGCGGCGACTCCCCGGGACGCCTCCCTCGAGGCCCGGGACCTCTCCTTCGCCTACCCCGGGTCGGGCCGCCCCGCCCTCGCGGGGGTGAGTTTCCAGGTGCCGCCGGCGGGGGCCCTGGGGCTGGTGGGGGACGTGGGTTCGGGGAAGAGCACCCTGGCCCAGCTCCTGGTGCGCCTCCGCCAGCCGCCGGAGGGCACCCTCTTCCTCGGAGGCGTGGACCTGGCGGCCCTCCCCCCGGCGGAGGTCCGGCGCCGGGTGGCCTACGTGCCGCAGGATCCCTTTCTCTTCAGCGACACCGTGGCGGAGAACCTTCGCCTGGCCAAGGAGGACGCCACCCCGGAGGAGATGGAGGCCGCCTGCCGCCTGGCGGCCCTTCACGAGGAGATCGCCGCCCTTCCGCACGGCTACGACACCCTGTTGGGGGAACGGGGGATCACCCTCTCGGGAGGGCAGAAGCAGCGGCTCTGTCTGGCCAGGGCCCTTCTCAAGCCCGCCCAGGTCCTGGTCTTGGACGACACGCTCTCGGCGGTGGACGCGGAAACGGAACGGCGCATCCTGGCGGGGCTGGCCAAGGCACGGCGGGGCCGGACGCTGGTGGTGGTGAGCCACCGGATGAGCGCCGTCCGTGACCTTCCCCTCATCCTGGTTCTGGAGGCGGGGCGGGTGGTGGAGCAGGGGGACCACGAAACCCTCATGGCCCGGGGCGGATACTACCGGGAGCTCTCCGAGCTGCAGGAAATGGAAGGGTAGGGCGGCGAGGAGCCATGGCCATCGAACGGGAAGAGCGAAGACTGGGCGCCTTCACGCTGGTGCGCCACACCCGGCGGATCTTGGGCTACGTGCGGGGCCGGACCGGCCTGCTGGGACTCTGCGTTCTCCTCTCCGTGGTGCAGGCGGGGCTGGAACTCTCCCTTCCCCTCCTGGTGCGCCGGGCGCTGGACGGCTACCTCTTGCCTCCCTACGCCGAGGCCCCCGCCGACCCCCTCCTGAGGCGGCGCCTCGCCGCCCTTCCCGGAAGCGTCCAGGACCCCGCGGGGCGCCTCTTCTTCCGGCCGGCGGATCTCCCCCCCGCATCCCGGGAGGAGCTGCGCCTCCGGGGCCTTCTCCCCCGGGAGCGCTACTTCCGTTCCCCTTCGGGGGCGTTCGTCACCCTCCGGGCGCTGAAGGAGCTTCCCGCCGCGGAGCGGGGCCGGGTCTTCTCCCAATCCCGCCGGGGCCTTCGGGGGCTGGGCCTCCTCTACCTGGCCCTGCTGGCCCTCAACTTCCTGGTCTCCTACGGCGTCACCCTGGGGCTCAACCACCTGGGGCAGCGGGCCGTCATGCGAATGCGGCGGGAGCTCTTCGCCCACCTCCACCGGCTGCCCGTTCGCTTCTTCGACGAGAACCCCGTGGGACGGCTGGTGACCCGCGTCACCAACGACACGGCGGCCCTCTCGGAACTCTTCACCTCGGTCCTGGCCACCGCCGCCAGCGACGTGGCCCTCTTCGCCGGGATCCTCGTCCTCCTCTTCGCCATGGACTCCGGCCTCGCCGCCCGGCTCCTCCTGCTGGCCCCGCCCCTCGTGGTCCTGGCTCTCTGGTTCAAGTCGGCCTCCCGGAAGATCTACCGGGAATTGCGGGTCCAGCTGGCCCGCATCAACACCTTCCTCCAGGAGGCGGTCCAGGGGGTGGCGGTGATCAAGGCCTTCAACGCCGAGGGGCGTGCCTCCCGCCGCTTCCACGCCCTGGGCCAGGAGAACTACCGCACCCAGATGCGGCTGATCACCGTCTTCGCGGTCTTCCGCCCCCTCATCGACGCCCTGGCCACCGTTGCCGTGGCTCTGGTGGTGGCCTACGCCGGGATGGAGATCCTCGGGGGACGCTCCTCCATCGGGACCTTGGCGGCCTTCCTGCTCTACCTCAAGATGCTCTTCATGCCCCTGCAGGACCTGGCGGAGAAGTTCAACATCGTGCAGAGCAGCGTGGTGGCCAGCGAGCGGCTCTTCCAGATCCTGGACACGCCGCCGGAGGACCCCGGGAAGGGACGGACGCCGCCGGGACCCAAGGGTTCGGTGGTCTTCGAGGAGGTCACCTTCGCCTACGAGGAGGGCCGGCCGGTCCTGGAGAAGGTCTCCTTCGAGGCCCCGCCGGGCCAGACCACCGCCATCGTCGGTCCCACGGGGTCGGGCAAGAGCACCCTCACGTCTCTCCTGCTTCGCTTTTACCCGCTGGCCGAGGGGGGCGGCAGGATCCTCGTGGACGGCCTTTCGGTGGAGGAGTGGGACCTCTCGGCCCTGAGGCGCCGCTTCGCCCTCGTCCCGCAGGACCTCTTCCTCTTCGCCGGGAGCCTCAAGGACAACGTGACCCTCTGGGAGCCGGTGGAGAGGGAGCGGCTGCGGGAAGCCCTGAGGGCCAGCCGCCTGGAGGCGGTGGTCTCCCGCCTTCCCGGCGGCCTGGACTTTCCCCTGAACGAGCGGGGCACGGTCCTTTCCCAGGGGGAGCGCCAGCTCGTCTCCTTCGCCCGGGCCCTGGTGGCAAACCCGGAGATCCTGGTCCTGGACGAGGCCACCGCCAGCGTGGATTCCCGCACCGAGGCCCTCATCCAGGAAGCGTTGCCGACCCTCCTCACCAACCGGACGGCCCTGGTGGTGGCCCACCGCCTCTCCACCGTCCAGGACGCCCACCAGATCCTGGTGCTCTCCCGGGGGCGGATCGTGGAGCGTGGAAGCCACGGGGAACTGCTGGCCCGGGGAGGCCTCTACGCCCACCTCTTCAGGACCCAGTTCGCCCCGTCCCGCCGGAACTAGCCCTGCCGGGAAGGAGGCGCTACTTGGTCTGGGGCGGCGGTTGCTTTCCCGGCTGCTGGGGCGGCCCCTGGGGCTTGCCGGGAAGGACGGGGGGAGGAATCACCAGCGGAGAGAAGAACCACTCGTTGTACCGCTGGGCCCCGCGGTAGTCGGAAAAGGCCTTCTCGTCGCGGGGGCAGTAGACCCCGAGGATGGGCTGGCCCTCCTTGCCGTCCAGGCGAAAGGGCAGGATCTTCTGGCGGCCTTGGAGGCCCTGGCCCGGGCCGGTTCCCGTGGGGGGGGCCGTTCCCGGTCCACCTTGGGGCGGCGCGGGGGGGGCGCCCCGCTGGGGTGTGGCGGTTCCGCCCTGGGGGATGTAGACGGTCCGGCCGTTCTGGTCGGTGGTGACGACGGTACTTCCGGGGGCCAGGAGGCCCCACTTTCCGTCGGGATCGAAGGGGTTGCGGTAGAGGCGGCGGATGTAGCGGTGCTGCTTGGGCCCGACCTTCATGAGGTCTTCCAGGCGGGTCGGGAAGGTGCCCCCGTGCTCCGACTGGTAAAGGCGGATGGCCTCGGTGTACTCCTCCCCCCGGAAGATGAGGTCCTGTTCGTTCTCCCGCTTCAGCGCGATGGTGGCCGGTTGGACGGCGGCCATGAGCATCACCGCGAGGATGAAGAGGGAGACCAGGACCCAGATGAAGACCACGCCGCGTTCCGAGGACCGGGTCCAGGGGGGGGAAGTCGATTCCACGGGCTCACCAATCGGCGTACTTGGTGCCGTCGCGGGCGGTGCCCGAAGAGGCGGAGTGGACGTCCCAGATGCCGCCGCCGCTCTCGCCCTCCGTGGGCTCCAGCTGGCCCGGCTCGGCGCCGGTGTAGGGGACGGTGACCCAGTCGGACTGGCCGGTCATGGGGTCCACCGGCAGGTGGCGGAGGTAGCCCTCGTCCACCAGGGCCTCCAGGCTGTCGGGGTATTTTCCTTTGTCGGCGTAGTACTGGTCGATGCAGTCCCTCAAGACGTAGAGGTTCTGGCGGAGGACCGTCTCCTTGGCCCGCTCCACGGCGCTGCGGTAGGTGGGGACCGCCATGCTGACCAGGATGCCGATGATGGCCACGACGACCATCAGCTCCATCAGGGTGAAGCCCGACTCCCGCCGCCGGCGGCCGTCCGCCGCCGCTCCCGCCGCTGGCCTTTCCGTTTCACCGAAGGGTTTCCTGGTCACCGGTGCACCTCTCGGGCCCCCCTCACCATTCGTTGTAGGCCGTCTTGCCGTCGAGGGCTCGGGCCTGGCTCAGGGAGTAGACGTCGTACACGTTCTCGCCGCCCCACATGGTGGAGTCGGGGTCGTCCCGGGTGGAGCGGAGGCCCCATTCGGCCTCGCCGGTCATGGGGTCCACGGGAATCCTCCGCAGGAAGCGGACCTTCTTGCCGGTGGGGTCGCCCGCCAGGGGCACGCCCTTCACCAGCGTTTCCAGCTCGTCGGGGTAGAAGTCCTGGGAGACGTCGGTCTGGAGGATGAGGCCCTGGACGGCGTACCGGTGGTACTCGTCGATGGCCCTCCGCATTTCCCGGAGGTTTCGGCGCAGCTCCACCTCCTTGGCCCGCCTCGCCATGATGTGCTTGGCGGGAAGGGCCACCAGGGCCAGGATCGCCAGGAGCCCCACGGCGAGCCCCACCTCGAAGAGGGAGATGCCCCTTTCCGAAGAGCGGTCCCTCATCTTACGCTCCTTGCCCGCCTCACTCCGCCCCCTCGCCGCCCGAGGGCCCCGGCTTCACCACCACCGTGGCGAAGGCGGGAGGGAGGGGACTGCTCTGCCCCGAGACGGAGTTGGAGACGGCGGAGGCCAGGTTGATGCGCCCCTCTCCCCCGTTGGCGGCGGTGAAGCGGAGCCGGGCGATGAGGCCCGACCCCGAAGCCCCCGAGGCGTCGCCCCGGGCCAGGTCCAAGACCAGCGCGCCGGGGCTCACCTCTTGGGCGTTGAAGGTGGCCGGCGCCCCGCCCATGGAGAAGAAGGTCCCCTGTTCCGCCCCCTCGAACTTGAGGATGGCGTTGGGGTAGTTCATTTCCAGGTGGAGGGTCTTCATCTCCTGGGCCCCCACCAGCACCAGGTTGAGGATGGCCGGTTCCCCCGGTCGGGCCTGGAGGCTCGTGGGGCTGATGAGGATCCTCCCCGCCTGGGCGGGGGGCTTCTCCTCGGCGGGTTTCTCTTCGGGGGCCTTCTCCTCCGCCGGCTTCTCCGCCGGCTTTTCCTCCGCGGCGACGGCCGGCGCCGGGGCGGGGGCCGCGGCGGACGCAGGGGCCGGAGCGAAGGGCGAGGGGGCGCTGCCGCCCACCTTGGGCCCCTGCTCCGTGCCCACCCACAGAGGTTCGAGGTTCTCCTCCGTGATGTTGGGCATGCGGATGATGTGGGGGGTGACGAGCATGACGACGTCGGTGGAGGCCTTCTCGTCCTTGGTGTTGGAGAAGAGGCGCCGCAGGATGGGGACCTCGCTCACCCCCGGAAGGCCGGAGATGCTCTTCTTGTCCTCCTTCCGGATGAGGCCCGCCAGCAGGCTGGTCTCCCCGTCTTCCAGGCGCAGCGTGGTGGTGGACTCCCGGGTTCCGATGATGGGCTGGTCCCCGGTGAGGGAGGAGCCGCTGGAGACGTAGCCCGTGACGGAGGAGACCTCGGTCTTGAGCTTGATGGTCACCTCGCGGTTGTGGTGGACCTTGGGCTCGATCTCGATCTTCACCCCCACGTCCTGGTAGGTGTAGGAGGTGATGGGGGTGTAGGTGGTGGTGGTCCCGGTGGAGCCCAGGTACTGGTTGGAGGTGGCGATGGGGATCCGGTCGCCGATGTGGACGGAGGCCTTCTGGCCCTCCATCACCCGGAGCTGGGGCTTGGCCAGCACCTGGCTGTCGGTGTCGGTGAGGAGGAGGTTCACGATGAGGTTGGGGACGGGGGAGACCCACATGGTCCCCCGGAGAACCGAGTCGAGGCTGTTGAAGCGGACCGGCGGGCCCGTCCCGATTCCCGTCACCTTGCCGGAGTCCTTGTCCTTGGTGAGGTTGCTCTCGGGGCCGATGGTGAAGGTCTTGGCGCTCAAATCCATGCCGAGGTTCCGCACGAGGCTGGAGTTGACCTCCAAGAGCTCCACGTCCACCAGGACCTCCCCCTTGGACTTGTCGTTGTTCTCGATGATCCGCTGGGCCATGGCCACGTTCTCGGGGGTGTCCTGGATGGTGATGGAGTTGAGGTCCTGGTTCATGGCCATCTTCCGCGCCTGGAGGATGGAGCGGACCAGCTGGAAGACGTCCTTCACGTCGGCGTTGGAGAGGTAGAAGGTCTTGATGACCTGGTCCTGGTACTCGTCCCGCTTCTGCTTGGTGTCGGGGACGATGATGAGGGTGTGGGGATCCAGAACCTTGTAGAAGTGCTTGGTTTGGAGCATGAGGTAGTTGAGGACCTTCTCCAGGCTCACCTTGGAGAAGTCCACGGTGACGCGCTTGGTGGTCTCGGCCTTGTCGTCGTAGAGGAAGTTGATCCCCGAGGCCTTGGAGACGGCGTCGAGGATGGTCCGCAGCGGGGTGTCGCTGAACTTGAGCACGATGGGGATGTTGGAGGCGGGGTCCAGTTGGGGCGCGCCGCTCTTCTGCGCCGCCTCGGCCTTCATGGCCTCCAGGGTGAGGGCGGTGGAGCGCTGTTCCCGCTCCTTCACTTGGATGGCGGCGAGGATCTTGGCCATGTCGTCCTGGGCCAGCTGGTTCCCCGGGTCGTAGCGGAGGGCCGTCTGGAGCTCCTTCAGCGCCGTGGCGTAGTCCTCTCGCGCGGAGGCCAGGCGCGCATTCTCCTGGTGACGCTGGGAGGCCAGCAGGCGGGCCCGGACCAGTTCGGTCTTGTACTTCACGTTGCCGGGGTTCTGGGCCACGGCCTTCTCCAGGCTGGCCACCGCCTCGTCGAGGCGGCCGTGCTCCAGGTGGATCCGGCCCCGCTGGTAGGCGGCGGAACCGCAGGCCAGGGCCGTCACCAGAAGGCCCAACAGGACAGCTTGGCGCAAGATCTTGGCGTTCACGCTACTTTCCTCCGGTCAAGGGGATGCGCTGGGTTTCCGTAAAGCCCTGGAACCCGATTTCCGCCGATTCGTAGCCGATGTCCACCACCTTGAAGGACCCGAAGATCAGGTCCCCCTTCTGGGCCAGGACCATGCCGCTCGGGCCGGTGAAGACCCCCACGCGGTCGTCGGGGCGGCCGAAGTAGCCCACGAAGTGGAAGGGGATGGGGGGAGGCTGGGG
>JBMFRA010000068.1:0-11213 GCA_049968315.1 Acidobacteriota bacterium | reverse complement strand
CGTGGTTGCGAAGCTGGGTCCCGCGAAGGGCCTCCCCCGAGGTGCGTTAAGGACGCGGGCGCCCGTACGAGGGAAAAAAGAGCGGCCACGGGGGCCTTGGGAGGGGGGCTTCTTGCCAGCGCCCAAGGTGTGGTTTAATCCCTTCCCATGCTGAGCGCGATCGAAACCTGGCAGAACGAGCTGTCGGACGCCATCCGGGATCGGCTGGGGATCGCATGGTCCCCCGCCAAGGTCCCCTTCACCTTTCCGCCGCGGATCGAGCTGGGGGACGCCGCCTGCCCGGTGGCCTTCGCCCTGGCCAAGGCCACCGGAAAGAACCCCGCGGAGATCGCCTCCCTCCTCCGCGGGGTGAAGCTGTCGGGGGTACAGGAGATCCGGACGGCGGGGGGCTACCTCAACCTCTTCCTGGACCGGGCCGGCGCCATCTCCCGCCTCCTCTCGGGAGGCTTCCTCCCAGGCCCCCAGGAGGGGAAGGTCATCGTCGAGCACACCAACATCAACCCCAACAAGGCCGCCCACGTGGGCCACCTCAGGAACGCCGTCCTGGGGGACACCCTGGTCCGCTGCCTCCGGTACCTGGGGAGGCGGGTGGAGGTGCAGAACTACATCGACGACACCGGCGTCCAGGTGGCGGACGTGGTGGTGGGCTTCCAGCGGATCCTGGGGTGGGACCTGGCCACCCTGCGGCGGAAGATGGCGGGGGAGCTGGACAAGCCCTTCGACGCCTTCTGTTGGGACCTCTACGCCCAAGTGGCCCCCTGGTACGAGCAGTCGGAGGTCCACAAGACCGCCCGCCTGGAGACCCTCCACCTCATGGAAGAGGGGAACAACGAGACGGCGCAGATGGCGGCCCTCGTCGCCGAAGAGATGGTGCGGTGCCACCTTCGGACCATGGACCGCCTGGGGATCCGGTACGAGGTCCTTCCCCACGAGAGCGACATCCTGAAGATCGGCTTCTGGAACGCCTGCTTCGAGCGCCTCAAGGCGGCGGGTGCGGTCCACCACGTCCCCGCCGACGCCGAAGACAAGAACCGGGGCTGCTGGGTGATGGCCCTCAAGGATTCCGAGGCCTTCCAGGGGCTCTCCGACGCCGACAAGGTCATCGTCCGTTCCAACGGGACGGTGACGTACATCGGCAAGGACATGGCCTACCAGCTCTGGAAGTTCGGGCTCCTGGGGCGGGACTTCTTCTACCGGCGCTTTCCCACCACCCTCTACGAGGTCTTCAGGACCGACGCCACGGCCTCGGAGGAGGGGGCCCCCTCCTTCGGTGCCGGGGACCAGGTCTACAACGTGATCGACGTCCGCCAGTCCTACCTCCAGAAGATCGTCCAGGAGGGGCTCCGGCAGATGGGGTACCCGGAGCAAGCGGAGCGGTCGGTCCATTTCGCCTACGAGATGGTGGCCCTCTCCACGGCCTTCGTGAAGGCCGAGTTGGCCCGGGGGGCCTCCCTTCAGGTCTCTCCGGAGGACCTCGAGAAACCCTTCGTGGAGATGTCGGGCCGGAAGGGGCTGGGCTTCCGGGCCGACGCCCTCCTGGACCGCCTGGAGGAGCGGGCGCGGGAGGAGATCCGAAAGCGGGAGCCGGAGCTGCCCCTGGGGGAGACGGAGGGGCGCGCCCGGGCCCTGGCGGTGGGGGCCCTGCGGTACTACATGGTCAAGTACGGGCGCAACGTGGTCATCCCCTTCGACCTGGACCAGGCCCTGGCCTTCGAGGGGGATACGGGGCCGTACCTGCAGTACGCCTGCGTCCGGGCGGAGAACATCCTCCGGAAGGCCGCCGAGCAGGGCCTTCCCGTCCCCGACCCCGGGGACCCGGAGGAGGCCCGGCAGAACGCCCCCCACCTCGACGAGGAAGGGTGGGGCCTGCTCACCCTCTTCCTGAGGGTTCCCATCCAGGTCCGGACGGCGGTGGAGGGGCTGGACCTCAACCTCGTGGCCCGGCAGTTCTTCGACGCCGCCCAGGCCTTCCACGCTTACTACCACCACTATCCCGTCCTCAAGGAGCCCGACCCGCTGAAGCGGAGGGCCCGCCTGTACACCGTGGCCCTCTTCGCCCGGCTCCTTCGGGAGGGGCTCTCGCGCCTCTTGGGCATCCCCGTTCCCGACCGGATGTGAGGGGGTGCCCTCCCGGCCGGAAGGGGCAGAGAGTGAATAAATACTCGCATAGGGGGAATTGCCCCGCCGCCGGGAAATGGAACCGCCGGCTCCTTTGTTGACTCCCCCCGGGCCCTGTGCTAGCCTGCTCTCCTGAGCGGCCGCTCACGCGGGGGGACCCGGAAAGCCAGGAGGTGCGGATGGTGTCGGCCTACCTTCCCGTTTTCGTGATGGTGGTGTTCGCCTTCCTCATGGCCGTGGGGCTCTTCGCCGCCTCGTGGCTCCTCGGCAAGGTGAGGGACTCCCGGACGGAGCGGATGCCGTACGAGTGCGGCCTCGATCCCATGGACGCCCCCTTCAAGCGCGTCTCCGTCCGGTACTACCTGGTGGCCCTTCTCTTTCTCCTCTTCGACGTGGAAACGCTCTTCCTCTTTCCGGTGGCGGCGGTCTTCCGCGAGCGGCTGGCCATGGGGTGGGGCCTCTTCGTCTACGGCGAACTGGTCCTCTTCGTCGCCATCCTCCTCACGGGGTACCTGTACGCCCTCAAGAAGGGGGCGCTCCAATGGCAGTAGAACCGGGAAAGCTCGACCTGGACGCCCAGACGCGGCAGGACCTCGACCTCCTGAAGGGGGGGATCATCCTCTCCCCCCTCTCCAAGATCGTGGACCTGGCCCGGAAGAACAGCCTCTGGCCCATGCCCTTCGGCCTCTCCTGCTGCGCCATCGAGATGATGGCCATGGTGGCCAGCCGGTACGACCTCGCCCGCTTCGGCGCCGAGGCCATGCGCTTCACCCCGCGCCAGTGCGACCTCATGATCGTGGCGGGGACCCTCACCCGGAAGATGGCGCCGGCCTGCAAGCGCATCTACGACCAGATGCCCGAACCCAAGTGGGTCATCGCCATGGGGGTCTGCACCACCACCGGCGGGATGTTCGACGCCTACTCGGTGGTCATGGGCATCGACCACATCATCCCCGTGGACGTCTACGTCCCCGGGTGCCCGCCGCGGCCCGAGGCCCTCATCTACGCCGTCATGAAGATCCAGGAGAAGGTGATGAAGGAGCGCTGGTCCCCCCTGGGCAAGCGGCCCGTCCACGGCCACTACCGGGGGAGGGATCCCCGCTACAAGGCCCTGCCGGTCCTGGAACGGGGGGAGAAGGTGACGGTCCACGGGGACCCCGAAGGAAAGGACAAGCCCACCTGGCGCAAGGGTTACTACTCCGGTTGAACCCCCCCAGGCGGGGGCGGCGAGGAGGACCATGTCCGAACTCACGAAGGCCATTGGCGAGCGCTTCCCCGGGGCGGTCCAGGAGATCGTGGAGTTCCGGGGGGAGACCACGGTGGTGGTGGGCCCCGGCAAGGCCAAGGCCATCCTCCGCTTCCTGAAGGAGGAGCGGGGCTTCAACTACCTGGTGGACGTCTCCTCGGCCCACTGGCCCGACGAGGGGCGCATCGATGTGGTGTGGCTGGTGCGCAACCTCAAGACCCGGGAGCAACTGAGGGTCCGGTCCCCCCTTCCGGAGGAGGCGCCGGAGGTGGAGACCGTCGCCGACCTCTGGCGCACCGCCAACTGGCTGGAGCGGGAGGTCTACGACCTCATGGGCGTGGTCTTCACGGGCCACCCCGACCTCCGCCGCATCCTCATGCCCGAGGACTTCGAGGGCCACCCCCTCCGGAAGGAGTACCCCATGGAGGGGGACGACGAGTGGCGAAACTACCTCCCCGTGGAGGAGGGTCCCCATGACCACCGCTAGCCGCGAGCGCCTGGACCTCAACACCGAACTGGTCACCCTCAACATGGGCCCCCAGCACCCGGCCACCCACGGGGTGCTGCGGGTGATCCTCACCCTCGACGGGGAGGTGGTGGTCAGCGCCCGCCCGGACGTGGGGTACCTCCACCGGGGCATCGAAAAGATCGCCGAGAACAAAACCCTCCACCAGGTGATCCCCTACACCGACCGAATGGACTACCTCTCGCCGGCTTCCAACAACATCGGCCTCTGCCTGGCCATCGAGAAGCTCATCGGCTTCACCATCACGGAGAAGTGCCGGGTGATGCGGGTGGTGGCCTGCGAGATGGCCCGCATGGCCAGCCACTTCCTCTGGCTGGCCACCACGGCCCTCGACATCGGGGCGGGCACCGTCTACTTCTACTGCATGACCGAGCGCGAGAAGATCCTCGACCTCTTCGAGCGCATGACCGGCGCGCGCTTCACCGTCTCCTACGGCCGCATCGGCGGGCTCTCCCGGGAGTGGGAGCCCTCCCTCCCGGGGGACATCGCCGCTTGGGCCTCCCAGGCCCACAAGACCCTGGACGAGTGCGACCGGCTCCTCACCCGCAACCGGATCTGGATCGAGCGGAACCAGGACGTGGGGCCCATCTCCGCCGAGGACGCCATTGACCTGGGCCTCTCGGGGCCCAACCTGCGGGCCGCCGGCGTGGACTGGGACATTCGGAAGGCCTACCCCTACCTCGGGTATGAGCGCTACGACTTCGAGGTCCCCGTGGGGGAGCACGGCGACTGCTACGACCGGTACCTGGTGCGGCTGGAGGAGGTCCGCCAGAGCGCCGCCATCATCCTCCAGGCCTTGAAAGAGTACGACCCCGCCGTCCCCCTCTTCCCGGAGGACCCCGAATCCCAGAAGGTCTACCTTCCCCCCAAACCTCGGGTCCTGACGAAGATGGAGGAGCTGATCCACCAGTTCATCGTGGCCACCGAAGGGCCCCGCACCGAACGGGGGAAGGAGATCTACTTCTCCATCGAGGCCCCCAAGGGGGAACTGGGCTTCTACCTGGTGGGGTCGGGGACCAACGTGGCCCACCGGTGCCACTTCCGGAGCCCCTCCTTCGTGAACCTCCAGGGGCTTCCGGTGATGGTGAAGGGCCAGATGGTGGCCGACGTCATCGCCACCATCGCCTCCCTGGACCCGGTGCTGGGCGAAGTGGACCGGTAGGGCCGCGGGAGAGAGGCGGTGCGGGAACCACGGCAGAGAGGAGCAAAGCGGTGAGCGAGGCCAAGACCGACGTGCAGGCGAAGCTGCAAGACCCCAAGTTCCTTGAGAAGATCGAGGCCCTGAAGGCCGCCTACCCCAAGCCTCAGACGGCCCTCCTCATGTGCCTCCACCTCTGCCAGAGCGAGTTCCGCCACATCCCCAAGGCCTGCCAGGAGCTGCTGGCGGAGAAGCTGGGGATGACCCCCGCCCACGTGCGGGGGGTGGTGACCTTCTACGAGATGTTCACCGAGGAGCCCACGGGGAAGTACCTCCTGCAGGTCTGCAAGACGCTCCCCTGCCTGCTGGCGGGCTCGGAGAAGATCCTGGAGCACCTGGAGCGGCACCTGGGGATCAAGCCCGGCGAGACCACCCCCGACGGGCGCTTCACCCTGGTGGCGGTGGAGTGCCTGGCCTGCTGCGATTCGGGGCCGGCCTTCATGGTGAACGAGACCCTCCACCGGCGCGTCTCCACCGAGGACGTGGACCGGATTCTCAAGGAACTGGAGTGACCCATGGCCGAGCCGCTGAAGCTCCTGACGAGGAACGTCGGCAAGCCCAATTCCACCCATATCGATACCTACATGGCCTCGGGGGGCTACGAGCCGCTGATGAAGGCCCTCCACAAGATGACCCCCGAGCAGGTCCTCAACGAGGTGAAGGCCGCCAACCTCAAGGGCCGCGGCGGCGCCGCCTTCCCCGCCGGCCTCAAGTGGTCCTTCCTGCCCCGCAGGAAGGAGGGGGAGAAGAAGGAGCCCCTCAAGTACCTCGTGTGCAACGCCGACGAGAGCGAGCCCGGGACCTTCAAGGACCGGCTCCTCATCGAGAACGACCCCCACGCCATCTTGGAGGGGATCCTCATCGCCGGCTGGGCCACCCAGGCGGCGGGGTGCTTCTTCTACATCCGGGGCGAGATGCCGCAGGGGGCCCGGATCTTCCAGCGGGCCGTGGACCAGGCTTACGCCAAGGGGTTTTTGGGCAAGAACATCGTGGGTTCGGGCTTCGACTTCGACGTCTGGGTGGCGCGGGGCGCCGGGGCCTACATCTGCGGCGAGGAGACGGCCCTCATGGAGTCGCTGGAAGGAAAGCGGGGCCAGCCGCGCCTCAAGCCGCCCTTCCCCGCCGGGTACGGCGTTTACGGCGTCCCCTCCAACATCAACAACGTGGAGACCTACGCCAACGTGCCCCTCATCATCCAGAACGGCGCCGCCTGGTACACCTCCATCGGGACCCCCAGCATGCCCGGCCCGCGCCTCTACGGCGTCTCCGGCCACGTGAAGCGGCCGGGGATCTATGAGCTGCCCGGCGGCGTCTCCCTCCGGGAGATCCTCTACGAGCACGCCGGCGGCATCCTCGGGGACCGGCCGCTGAAGGCCGTCATCCCGGGGGGCTCCTCCACGCCGGTCCTGCGGGCCGACCAGATCGACGTGGCCATGGATCCCGACGGGCTCAAGACCGTGGGGTCCATGATCGGCTCCGCCGGCGTCATCGTCATGAACGACACCGTCTGCATGGTGAAGGCCCTCCTGAACCTCTTGGAGTTCTACGCCCGGGAGTCCTGCGGCCAGTGCACCCCCTGCCGGGAGGGGACCCATTGGCTGGAGAGGATCCTGAGGAGGCTGGAGGAGGGGGGCGGAAAGGAATCGGACGTGGACCTCATCGTGGAGGTCTCGGAGAACATCATGGGGCGGACCATCTGCCCCCTGGGGGACGCCGCGGCCATGCCCGCCATCTCCTTCGCCAAGCAGTTCCGGGAGGAGTTCGTGGCCCACGCCCGGCTGGGGCGCTGCCCCATGGCCCACGTGCCCATGACCACGGCGGTTTGAGAGGAGTGCACCGCAAGGACAGCCTGCGGGGCTGGCGGAATTGTTCGTGAGACGGCCTTTGAGCAGACCACGGGAAGGGGCGGCGGGCGGAGCGGGGAATCTTCCGGGGTTTCCGGCCGGTGGTGCCTCCCCCCGGTGCCCGAATGCTGCCGTGGCCTAGGATTTGAGGTTCCCATGCCGCTGATCCGGATCGACGACAAGGAAATCGAGGCGCCCCAGGGGGAGACGATCCTCCGTATCGCCCTGAAGCACGGGATCTACATCCCCTACTACTGCTGGCACCCGGCCCTCTCCATCGCCGGCCAGTGCCGCATGTGCCTCGTGGAGGTGAAGGGCGCCCCCAAGCCGCTCACCGCCTGCTCCACCACCGTCACCGCCCTGCCGCCCGAGAAGAAGATCGACGGCAAGTACGACATGGTGGTCTCCACCCAAAGCGAGGTGGTCAAGCGGGCCCAGAAGGGCATTCTGGAGTTCCTCCTCCTCAACCACCCTCTGGACTGCCCCATCTGCGACCAGGCCGGCGAGTGCCAGCTCCAGGCCTACTCCTACACCTACGGCCATCCCATGAGCCGCATGGAGTTCGAGAAGGTCCACGCCCCCAAGCGGGTGGACATCGGCCCCCACGTGGTCTACGACGCCGAGCGGTGCATCAAGTGTACGCGGTGCATCCGCTTCTGCGAGGAGATCACCAAGACCGGCGAACTGACCCTGGCGGAGCGCGGGGTCCACACCATCGTGGACACCTTCCCCGGGCGGAAACTGGACAACCCCTATTCGGTCTGCACGGTAGACATCTGCCCCGTGGGTGCCCTCACCAGCAAGGAGTTCCGCTTCAAGGAGCGGGTGTGGTTCCTCACCTCCGCCAATTCGGTCTGCCCCGAGTGCGCCCGGGGCTGTTCCGTCCGGATGGACGCGTACAAGAACGAGATCCTGAGGCTCGTACCCCGGGAGAACCCCCAGGTCAACGCCTTCTGGATGTGCGACTACGGGCGCCTCCTCTCGGAGCGCCTCAGGGAGCTGAAGCCCGCCGCCCGGCCCCTGGTCCGGGGAAAGATGGGCTTCTCGGCCCTCACCACCGAGGCCTTCCTGCCGGTCTTCGTCGAGGCCCTGGCGCCCTTCGCCGGCGAAGGCTCCTCCGCCGTCCTCCTGGTCCTCTCCGCCCGCATGCCGCTGGAGGAGATGGCCGCGGCCCTGGAACTCCGCGACCGCCTCTTCCCCAAGGCGCGCCTGGTGGTGCCTTCGGTGGAGGAGGGGGAAGACGACGCCCTCCTCATCCGCAAGGACCGCCGTCCCAACCTGCGGGGCGCCTCCCTGCTGGGGCTGGAGGTCCTTCCCCCCGGCGCCCCGCTGGCGCCCCTCTTCGCCGGCCGGAAGATGGCCCTCGTCCTGCGAGAAGACCTTCTGGCTCTGGCGCCGGAGGGGGACCGGGAGGCCCTGAAAGCCACCCTCGAATCCCTTTCGTGCCTGGTGGTGGGGGATTACACCGTCACGCCCACCGGCGGAGCCTCCCGCTTCTTCCTGCCCCTGGCGGGCTGGCACGAGATGGAGGGGCTCACGGTGAACTTCCAGGGGGTGGTCCAGAAGACCGCGCGGGCCCTCGTCCCGCCGAAGCACCGCCGCCCCTTCTACGACTGGGCCTCCCGGTGGCTCCAGGCGGCGGGGACTCCGGGCCCCGGCCCCGAATTCGCCCCCTGGTTCCAGCGGGTGAAGGAGCGGATTCCCGCCCTAGAGGGCAAGACCGTTCGGGACTTTTTGCCCGTGGGGATCCGGGTGGAGGAGGTGACGCCGTGAGCGCCTATCTTCCCGTCGTCGTGCCCGCCCTCGTCAAGATCCTCGTCATCGTCACGGTGGTCATGACCGGCGTGGCCTACGCCACCCTCGCCGAGCGGCGGGTCTCGGCCTTCATGCAGGACCGGCTGGGCCCCAATCGGGTGGGTCCCTGGGGGCTGCTCCAGCCCGTGGCCGACGGCCTCAAGTTCTTCTTCAAGGAGGACATCGTCCCCAAGGAGGCCTACAAGCCCGCCTACCTCCTGGCGCCGCTCCTGACGCTCATCCCGGCGCTGGTCACCTTCGCCGTCATCCCCTTCGGGACCTCCATCACCCTCGGCGGCCAGACCCACCCCCTGATCATCGCCCCCGGCGTGGACGTGGGGGTCATCTACCTGCTGGCCATCTCCTCCATGGGGGTCTACGGGATCCTCCTGGCGGGGTGGTCCAGCGGCAACAAGTACTCCCTCATGGGGGCCCTCCGGGGGGCCAGCCAGGTGATCTCCTACGAGCTGGGGATCGGGCTGAGCCTCCTCTCGGTGGTCCTGTGGGTGGGCTCCTTCGACTTCCAGAAGATCGTCGCGGCCCAGTCGGGCGGCTGGGGGAAGGTCTGGTTCTTCCTGCCCCACTTCCTGGGCTTCGTCGTCTTCCTCGTCTCCATCTTCGCCGAGACCAACCGCCTCCCCTTCGACCTGCCGGAGGGGGAGAGCGAGATCGTGGCGGGGTACCACACCGAGTATTCGGGCCTCCGCTTCGCCATGTTCTTCATGGGCGAGTACGCCAACATGATCACCGCCTCCGCCTTCCTCACCCTCCTCTTCCTGGGGGGCTGGAACCTGCCCTTCGTGAAGTGGGAGTGGTTCGGGCCCCTCTGGGGCGGGATCCTCTCGGCGGCGGTCTTCTTCGGCAAGATCGCCTTCATGATGTTCGTCTTCATCTGGGTGCGCTGGACCCTGCCCCGTTTCCGGTACGACCAGCTCATGAACCTCGGGTGGAGGAAGCTCTTTCCCTTGGCCCTCGCCAACTTCCTCCTCGTCGCCACGTTCCTGCTCGTGAGGGGGCGTCCATGAAGGTCATGCGGCGGCCCAAGCTCTCCTTCTGGGAGCGGCTGTACTTCCCGGCCATCCTCAAGGGAATGGCCCTCACGCTGAGCCACATCTTCCGCAAGCGGGTGACCCTTCAGTACCCCGAAGAGCGGTGGACCCTCCCCCCGAGGTACCGGGGGGCGCCGGTCCTCCTGACGGGGCTGGACGGCCACGAAAAGTGCACCTCCTGCAAGTTGTGCCAGTTCATCTGCCCTCCCAAGGCCATCACCATCGTGGCGGGGGAGACGGAGCTGGAGAAGGAGAAGTACCCCAAGGAGTTCTCCATCGACATGGGCCTCTGCATCTTCTGCGGCTACTGCGAGGAGGTCTGCCCGGTGGAGGCCATCTGGCTCAAGGACGAGTACGAGCTGGCGGACTACGACCGAACGGACCTCATCTTCACCAAGGAGAAGCTCCTACGCATGGGCCGGAGGCCGCCCTACCTTCCCGGCAAGGAAAAGCCCCTGGAGGAGGATTCCTGATGCTCTCGGCGGCGGTCTTTTTCGGTGTGGCGCTCCTCGCCTTCGCCGGGGCCCTCACGCTGGTCTTCCACCGGAACCCGGTGGTGGCCGCCCTGGGCATGGCGGTGGCCATGGTGGGGCTGGGGGTCCTCTACATGCTCCTGGCGGTGCCCTTCCTGGGCCTCTTCCTGATGATCGTCTACGCCGGGGCGGTCATGGTGGTCCTCCTCTACGTCATCATGGCCCTCGGGCTCCAAGAGGAAGGGCCCCCGGTGGGGACGGCGCAGACGGTCCTGACCTACGCGGCGGCGGCCCTCTTCATCCTCCACCTCTACCGGCTCACCCGGGAAGCGGCCCCCGCCTTCTTCGGGCCGGTGGAATCGTCCTTCGGCACCATCCAGGCCTTCGGCCACCTGCTGGTGAGCCGCTACGCCGTGCCCTTCGAGGTGGCCTCCCTCCTCCTGGTGGGGGCCATGGTGGGGGCCATCGTCCTTTCGCGGAGGGAGGGAACATGACCTTCGGCCTCGGACACGTCCTCGTGCTCACCGCCTTCCTCTTCGGCGCGGGGCTCATCGGCGCCCTGACGCGGAAGAGCGCCATCACCGTATTCCTGTCGGTGGAGCTCATGCTGAACTCGGTGAACCTCCTCCTCTTGGGCCTGGGGCGGCACCTGGGCCAGATGGAGGGGGCCCTCTTCGCCTTCTTCGTGCTGGCGGTCAGCGCCGCCGAGGCGGCGGTGGGGGTGGCCATCGTGGTGGCCTTCATCCGGCGCCAGGGCACCACCAACATCGACGCCGCGAACCTGATGAAGTGGTGACGGCCTCCATGGGGGAGAGGACGATGGCTCGGGGATTCGAGTCTTGGGACGGGGGAAGGGCCGGGAACCCGCGCTCTCGGCGCGCTGCCGCTCGCTCCCGGTGTGAGGTGCTCTCATGACCGCCGTGGGACTGTTGTGGCTGATCCCGGTGCTGCCGGCGCTGGGTGCG
>JBMFRA010000067.1:9987-11283 GCA_049968315.1 Acidobacteriota bacterium | reverse complement strand
GCCCTGCACAGCCCGTAGCCCTTGTAGCGGCCGGCACCGAGGAGGATGGGGCCGCGGACGGGATGGGGGAAGACGAGGAGGGCGTGGGTATGGGAGCGTGGGCTGCCGTCTTTGCGCGCGAGAAATGGAAAAGCCTGGGCGGGCGGGTGGCCGGGGAGGGCGCTTGCGCGGGAGAGGGTGATTTGGCAGGGCCGCGGCAGGCCCGCGCGCAGGCAGGCCTGCTCGATCATGGCGGTGGTTTCGCGCAGGGCCCCGGCCTCGCTCTTGGCTTTGGGGTGGCGGTCGAAGACGATGGGCGTCGCGGTGGCCCAGTGGGTGGCGGGGCCGCAGAGGGCGCTCTCGTGCGCAAGCCACCGGCGCTCGTGGGCGGGGAAGGTGCTCGGGCAAACGAGGCGCCAGCGGCCCAACGAGCCCAGCGCCAACTCGTCCACACGGCCCAGGGCGAAGAAAACCTGGCGGATTTCGGATTCGGCCAGGGTGGCGGGAATGGCGGCGGCCAGGCCGAAGAGCGAGGAGTCTTGCGCGTCTTGGGGGATGGGCAGGAAGGCGAGGTGTGCTCCTTGCAGGGGTTCGCCCGTGGCCGCGTGGCCGCTGAGGATCTCCCGGACGGGAGAGGGAAGGTCGTTGGTCCGGCTGATGAGGGCTTCTTGCCAGCGGTGGCACACCGCCAGCGTGTGGCGGAGCGTGAGCGGGCTTAGCCCATCCTCCAGCGGAACCAACCGGAAGGGCACCAGCAGAAAACGTGCCGCGGCGGGGCGCGGTTCGGCGGCTTCTCCGGTTTGGAGGAGGGTGGAGAACGGAGACCCACCGGGGGGTGGAGGCACAGGGCTTAGGGGCCTGGGCGCACCGAGGGGGTACGGGGGCGGCTCCTGGCGAGCCTGCCTTGTCTCAGCTGGAGAAGGCCGTGGACGGAAAAGGCTGGGTGCCTTATCGCACATGATCCCCCCCGAAGCGGATTTGCCAACGATTGTAAAGGGGGCGCCGGGAGGTGTCAAGGGTGCGAAGGCGGCGGGGCCGCGAACGGGGAGGGCCTCCGGGCCGAGCCAAAAGGCTCCAAAGCGGTGGAGAAGGGCAACGGGGGGAAGGAGAAGGGGGGGTCATGGCACCTCCGCCGGAAGCCGCACAAGGGATAAGATAGGTCGGGTTCGTGCACAGAATGGACACTCCTCCCCGGGGGACGGCCGGGGGGTACACCTGTCCAAAACTCTCCTGCCCTGCGCCCCACACCTGTCCCAAAGAATTCGGCCATCCGCCCGCAAGAGAAGGCGGGACGGTCCTTGCGCCTCAGACGCGGCG
>JBMFRA010000067.1:0-9977 GCA_049968315.1 Acidobacteriota bacterium | reverse complement strand
CCCGCGCGCCGTTCCAAGACCTCCCGGCGCCCTTCGGGCGCCCCGTCCCGCCTTCTTTCTCCAAGCACCCGCCCCCTCTCTTTTTCGGGAGGCCGCACGTGCCGGACCTTGGGCTTTGTCGGACTTCGGGGGCCGAATCCTCAACGTACCTCCGAGCAGTCCTCCGTGGGACCCCACTTCGCAACCACGCCCTTCGGGGAAAAGCCCGGGCTTGCTTCGAAGGAGCCCCGGGAAGGTGCCCTTCGAAGCCTCCCCGGGTGGCTTGCCCAAGGCTCCATCCCCCGGCCTTCTGGTTGCCCTCCGCTTCGCTGGGGGCCGCCTGCGGAAAACCAACGCCAAGCCGTCTCGGACACAGGGGGCTAGCAACTTATTGGGGACAGCAGAGGGGTGGCGGAAACCGAAGGGCCTAAAGGGGAGGTCCGGGCTTACCCCTCGGGGGTCGGGGCCTCTTCCAGGCCGGGGCAGCCGACGTTCCAAGCGTCGCAGAAGACCCGGCCGCGGCTCCAGCGGAAGCGGGCGAAGGAGGCGTTGTCGGTGGCGAAGAAGCGGGCCCGCTGGGGCTCGATGGCCATGACTTCGGAGAGGATCATCCGGTTGAGGAGGCCATGGGCCACCACCATCACCCGCTGGGCGCCCTCCAGCTCCTCCCGGCGGTTCCGGAAGAAGGCCCTGGCGCGCTCCCGCACGTCTAGGATGGATTCTCCCCCGGGGACACGGAAGGCCGGGTCGTCCATCCACCGCCGCCACCCTTCGGGCTCCCGCTCCCTCAGGTCGTCGATGGCGAGCCCCTCCCAGCGGCCGCAGTCCATCTCCCTCAGGAGGGGGTCCACCGTCACCTCGGGCCCGCCCAGGTGGGAGGCCAGGATCTGGGCCGTCTCCCCCGCCCGCTGGAGGTCGGAGGTGAAGAGGAGGTCGTAGGCCTCCTGGCGCCGGAGGAGCTCCCGGGCCAGCGCCTCGGCCTGTTCCCTCCCCCGTTGCGAGAGGGGAATGTCCATGGAGCCCTGGACCCTGTTGTCGTGGTTCCATTCGGTCTCGCCGTGGCGCACCAGCACGAGGAGTCTCATCGGTTCTCCGGGTGGGGAGAGGGGGGCAGAGAAGTTCAGCCGTTTCGTGCGTTCCAGGCGGCGAGGACGTCCCGAAAGCGCTCGGCCAGAACCCTCTGGGATTCGGGCCCCTGGAGGTTGGCCGCCTGCTGGAGGATCTCCTGGCACATGTTCTGGACCGCCTGGGTCCCCTGCCCGGCCTCCAGCTCCCCCTTGGCGCGGCGGTAGGCCCGCAGGATCACGCTCCAGCCCACTTCGCCCATGGCGGCGTGGGCCTCCTCCCGGAGCTTTCGGATGAGCTCCTGCAGGGCCCGCCGCAGCTCCTCGTCCTCGCTGGCGCTCCCTCTCTCCGCCGCCCCCCCTGCGGCGGGAGCGGCTCCGGGCTCCTCCAGCGTGATGAGGCCCATGGTCACCAGCCCGTACAGGAGTTTGGCGACCTCGAAGGAGGAGAGCCCCACCTTCCGGGCAATCTCCGAGAGGCTCGTCCGTCCGTCGATCTTGGAGAGGACCAGCCACTCCTGGGTATTCAGGTTGATCTGGCCCTGTTTGCCCTCGGGGACCTGAAAGCGGGGAACGTGGTCGAGGGAGGGGATCTTCTTGCTGAGGATCTTCCACTCGTCCATCCGCCTCGCGGCTTCCATGAGGAGGTTGGTGTTGCTGCGGGTCACCGTGCGGGCGGGTGGGGCCTCCCCCGGCAGGAAGTGGAAGCTCCCGTCGTCCCAGGTGGCCAGGAGGTACACCGCCTCCTCCCCCTGGAGGTTTCCGACCTCGGCGTGGACGATGCGGCCGGCCTCCAGGTAGATCCGGCCCTCCTCCCGGCCCCGCACCAGTTGGAAGGCGCCGGTCTTCCCCGACACCGACACCAGCTGGATCACGTCGGGCAGGTGCAGTTCTTTGAGAGACCCCTGGAAGGTCATGGCCTCCGCCCTACTTTCCCGGCGTTTCGCTTCGGTACCACGCGGCTGCCCCCGCCTCTTCCTCTCGCAAGAACGGTTACTTTAGCACAAGCCCTCGCCTTTGCCAAAAAGGGGGGGCCGCCGCGGCGGCCCCCCCTTGGGCACCCTGCCGGTGGCCGGCGCTCAGAAGCTCCAGGTGAGGTTCACCCGAAGGGCCCGGGGCGGGGCGGGGGTGAAGTAGTCGGTGAAGCCGTTGGTGATGGCCCTTCCGGCGTACTCCCGGTCAAAGAGGTTCGTCAGGGCAGCCTCCGCCGTGATGGGGCCCTTGCGGTACCTCACGGAGAGGTCGGCGGTGGCGTACCCGGGGAGCCGCTGCCTTTGGTTCGTGAGGTCGTTGTCCAGGAACTGGGAGCCCACCCAGAGGATCCTCCCCTCGGCGTTCCACGGCCCCGCGGACCAGGAGAGGCCTCCGGCCGCCGTCACCCGGGGAACCATGGGAACCCGCGTACGGGCGTAGGGGCCGGCCGTGACCTTGGATTCCAGGTAGGAGGCCCCGGCGAAGAGGGTGAAGCCCTTCCCCGCCGGCACGCGGAGGTTGGCCTCCACGCCGTCCCTCCGGGAGCGGCCCACGTTCTGGTTCTGCCCGATGAACCACTGGGGGTCGGTGAGGACGAAAACCACCTCGTCCCTCAGGCGCATGCGGAAGACCGTCACGTCCGCCCGCAGGCCGTCGCCGGCGAACCGCCAACCGGCCTCCCAGTCGCGGGCCCGGGTGGGGATTAGGTCCGGGTTGGAGTAGAAGCCGGGGTAGGCGAAGAGGTCCACCACGGAAGGGATCCGGAAGCCCTCGGACCAGGTCAAGAAGAGGCTCTGGCGCTCTCCCAGGTGGAGGAGGGCCCCCAGCCGCCCCGTGTTCTCCCGGAAGGTCCTCTGGGCGTCGTTGGCGGGGGTGCGGAGGTCCCGGTACCGGTACTCCGCCCGGTCCCCCCGGAAGCCGGCCAGGAGGTGGAGGGGACCCAGGCCCAGGTCTCCCTGCACGAAGGCGCCGCGGAAGCGCTCCCGCACCCCCGTTTGGGAGGCGGGGACCTTGTCCCCACCGGTGGTGTCCGTGAAAAAGCCCCGGCCGCCGAAATGGCCCGAGGAGGCTTCCGCCCCCGCCGAAAGCTCCCAGGTGCCGCGGGCCCAGTCCCCTGCCCCCCGGACTTCGGCGGTGGTGCCCCCCAGGCGCTCCTCGGAGGTGGTGAAGAAACCGCTGCCGTAGCGGCCGGTGGTCAGGGTGTCGCGGTCGTGGCGGCGCTCGTAGCCCTGGAGGGAGAGGGACCAGCCCTTCCCCCAGGAGACCCCGTAGGTGAGGGAGGCCAGCCGGTGGCGGCCCCGGGTGCCGTCATAGCGGTTGAAGGGGGACTGCTCCCGGTCTTGGGCCATCTCCTCCGCCGTGAGGGCCCCGGGGGCGCTCTCGGCGCCGCCGGCGTACTTGGCCAGGAAGGCGAGGCTCTGGCCCCGGGGCAGGGTGGTGTTCAGCCGGAAGAGGGCGTCGTCCAGGCGGTAGCCGTCGTTCTCCCGCCAGCCGGTGGCCTTCCGCGTCATGCCGGAGAGGTAGAACTCCAGCGGGCCGCGGCTTCCCGCGGCGTGGAGGCGCTCCTTCCAGGCGCCGAAGGAGCCGGCCCCGGCGGTGAGATCCAGCCGGGGGATCCCCGGATCCCGCCGGGTGATGACGTTCACCACTCCCGCCAGGGCGCCGCCGCCGTACATGGGGCCCGAAGCCCCGCGGTAGACCTCGATCCGCTCGATGTCCTCCACGGGGAGGGTGTCCCACCGCACGGCGTTGTCCTGAAGGTCGTTGATCCGGACGCCGTCGAGGAAGACCGCCAGGCTGGTCCCTTGGGGAAAGCCCCTCAGGTCCACGGAGGTCTCCACGCCGTTCCCCACGGCGTCGTGGAGGACCACGCCGGGAACGAGGGCCAGGGCCTCCTGGAGGGTCTGGACCCCGGCGGTCTCCAGCTCCTCCCGGGTGACCACCGCCACACCGGCCGCCGTGTCCAGGAGCTTCCGCTCCGCCGGAGCCAGACGGTTGCCGTAGACGGTGATCTCGGTGCCGTAGTCTTCGAGGAGCCGAAAGGCCTCCTGACCCCGTGCCGGCAGAACGGCCCCTAGAAGGGCCGCCAACACCACGCCCGCAGGAAATCCGATGGATTTTCTCATGGTCCTTTTCCTCCTTCCGGATTGACTTGGTTCGATTCTCGAAGGGCCTCCGGGGAGAGCACCCGCTCCTCGGGCGCCACCCGGGGGAACCAGCAGAGGCACCCCGAGACCTCCCGCGGCTCGAAGGGAAGGCCGAAGGCCTCCTCCAGCAGACGGCCCCGGGCCTCGTCCCCGTCTGGAAAGACCTTGACGATCCCCTCCCCGTTCAGGAGCACGAGGCGCTGGCCGAAGAGGAGGGAGAGGTTGAGGTCGTGGCTGGCGAGGAGGACCGTCCGGCCCTTCCGGGCCCAGGCCTGGAAGAGGCGGTAGAGGGCCACCTGGTGGCCCAGGTCCAGGTGGTTGGCCGGTTCGTCCAGGACGAAGTGGGGCGTGTCCTGCACCAGGGCGCGCCCCACGGCGACCCGCTGGGCCTCCCCTCCGGAGAGGGTCTCGGCTTCCCGTTCCCACACCCCCTCGAGGTCCAGGAGGCGCTGGGCCTCCGCCAGACGGACCGACAGGGGCCGGGGGGCCGGCGGCCGTTCCCGGTGGGGGTGGTCCCCCAAGGCGAGGATCTCCCGCACCTTCCACCCCTCGGGCAGGAGGGGCTTCTGGGGAACGTAGGCCAGCCGCTTGGCCTTGCCGAGGCGGCCCCACGCCTGCACCGGCCGGCCGTCCAGTTCCACCTCCCCTTCGTCGGGCGCCACCAGGCCCGCGGCGATCCTCAGGAGGGTGCTCTTGCCGGCGCCGTTGGGCCCCGCCAGGGCCACCACCTCTCCCGGTCCGGCGGCGAGGTCGCACCCCTTCAGCAGGGGAGGCCTTCCCCGGTGGGCGAAACGGACCTGACGCAGGGCGATCACGGCGCCTCCCTCCCGGCGTCCCTCCAGAGGAGGAACAGGAAGGCCGGGGCGCCCACCAGGCTGGTATAGACGCCCACCGGCAGGATCCACAGGCCGGAGGCCACCTTGGAGACGAGGAGGGCGGCGAGGAGGAAGGCCGCCCCCAGCAGGGTGGAGGCGGGGACCAGGACCTTGTGGCGCCTGCCCGCCAACATCCGGGCGGCGTGGGGTACCAGGAGCCCCACGAAGCCGATCATCCCCGCCACGGCCACGGCCATGGAGGCCAGGAGGGCCGCCAGGATGAGGGCCTCCCGGCGCCGGGCCGCCACGGCGAGCCCCAGGCTCTCCGCCTCGTCGTCGGAGAGGAGGAGAAGGTCCAGCCCCCTGCCGTGCTGGACGAACCGGGCCAGCGTGAAGGCCACTGGAAGGGCCAGGACCAGGGGCACGGGGAGGGGCGGCGTGGGGATGTAGCCCACCAGGAGGGCCGTCACCGCGGGGATCCGCTCGGGGGAGAGGAAGGCCGCCGCCAGCCGCGCCCCGGCGGCAAAGGCGGTGTTGGCCACCACCCCCGCCAGGAGCAGGCGCCCCGTGCCACCGTCGGAGGCCCTCAGGAGCAGGAGGAGGGTGGCCATGCCCCCACCGAAGGCCGCCACCGCCTGCAGGGAAAAGCCCAGGAAGAAGGGTGCCGCCGCCCCGAGGAGCAGGGAGGTGACCACGGAGGCGAAGGCGGCGCCACCGGCCACCCCCAGCACGTAGGGGTCGGCCAGGGAGTTTCGAAGGATGAGCTGGAAGAGCAGCCCCGACAGGGCCAGGGCCCCACCCACCACCAGGGCGGCCAGTGCCTCCGGCAGGCGGATCTGCCACAGCACCGCCGCCCGCGCCTCCTCCGGGAGGTTGAGGAAGAGGACCCCCGCTAGGGCCCCAAAGGCCGCTGCGGCGGAGAGGGCCAGGGCATGGGCCTCCCGGAGGTTCATGGGCCCGCCCCTTCCCGCCGGGCCGCCGCCAGGAGGGCCAGGGCCGAGAGGCTCCGGGGCCCGGGCCGAACCAGCAGGTCCGCCGGGACGGTCACCGTACGGACGGGGCGGCCGAGAAGGGCCGCGAGGTCTCGCCCCAGGGCCCCGGCCCGCGCCTCTGCCACTTCCCCCGCCGGAAGGACCAGCACGGAGGGCCCCCGGCGGACCAGATCCTCCAGGGAGACCACGGGGTAGGCCTCCCCCGATGGGGAAAAGACGTTGCGGAAGCCCGCCGCGCCGAGGAGGCCGTCCAGAAAGGTGCCCCCCCCGGCGGCCACCAGCGGGTCCAGGCCCACCACCACCGCCGCCGGTACCTTCTCCGCCGGGAGGCCGGTGGTGAGGCGGGCCGCCTCCTCCCGGAAGCGGCGCGCCGCTTCGTCCCCCTCCTCCCCGTGACCCGTGAGCCTCCCCACGGCTTCGAGCATGGCGGGGATGTCCTCGAGGTTCCGCGCAGGAAAGACGTGGACGGCGATCCCCAGGCGGCGCAGGGTCTCCAGCGCTTCCGGAGGGTTCATCCCCTCCACCGTAAAGCAGGCCCGGGGCCGGAGGGCCGCCACCGCCTCCACGTCCACCCGCTCCCAGGAGGCCACGGCCGGAAGGCCCGAGGCCTCAGGCGGCCAGCCGGCGGGGGCGCAGACACCGGCCACCTGCGGCCCGGCCCCCACCGCGAAGAGCACCTCGGTGGCGCTGGGGGCCAGGGAGACCCACCGGGCCTCCCGGGGAGCCTCGGCACCGCAGGCCGCCAGGAGCAGGAGCCCCAGGACCACGGCGGCGGGGCCCGCCGAGGGGCGGAGGGGCTGCAGGGTGGACCGAAAACAAAACGCGCGCCGCACGGACCCTCCTTCTCGGTACCGGGGGTCCCCGGGCGCACGGTCCTTCCCCCTCCCCAGAGGGTTCCGAACGGAGCGTCCTAGGCAGGTCTCCTGGCTCGCGGGTCTTCCTACTCGCGGCGCCTTCCCACCCTCATGGGGGCAGTGGCGTGTTGCCGCTTTCGTCGCCGCTCACAGTGGCTGGGCCGCGGCCGATTTTCACGGCCTTCCCTTTTCACCCCGGCGGGGCACCTCGGACGAAATCAGACTCGCATTCCCGTGCTTCGCAAAGGAAGGCCCCCGCCGGATCCTCTCCGAGCGGAGGCGGCCCTCCCCAACGAGGCGTTACTCCGACTCCTCCTCGAACTCGTTCTTGAGCCCAAGGCGCATGCAGGCGGCGGCGTGCATCTGCAGGGCGGCCTTCTTGGCCTCCTGGAGGGCCGCCAGCCGCTCCTTCACCTTGGCCAGTTCGTCTTCGATCTGGGCGTCGATGTCCTTGATCTCCTCCTTGGTCTGCTTGTGGGCGTCCTCGTAGAACTTCTTCATCTTGTCGGTGAGAGCAGTCGTCACGGCCACCTCCATTTCTCCCAGGTCACTGGATCTTGAAGACCACCGGGTAGGTCATCTTCGTCTTGACGGGCACGCCGTCCTTGATGGCCGGCGAGTAGCGGGTCTCCAGGGCCGCCTTGACGCAGGCGTCGTGCAGGCCGTAGTCGGGCTTCAGCCCGCGGACGACGGTGGCGGAGGTGACCTGGCCGGTCTCGGAGATGGCGACCTCCACGTAGACGGTGCCCTGAACCTTGTTCTGCCGGGCCTGGGGCGTGTAGGCCACCGGCACCTTCTGGGTCTCCCTGGGCTTCACGTCCACGGCCCAGAGGTCCACGAAGTCTCCGGGCTTGGCCTTGCCGGCCTGGGCCTGCTTCTGGGCCTCTTCCTCGGCGGCCTTCTTCGCGGCCTCTTCCTGGGCCTTTCTCGCCGCTTCGGCCTCGGCGGCCTTCCTCGCCGCTTCCCGCTCGGCGGCGGCCTTGGCCTCGTCCAGCTGGGTCTTCACCTGCTCGGCCAGCGCCGCGCCTTGACGGGAACCGTCCTCCGCCGCCTTGAACTCTTCCGGAGTGCGGGCGCGGCGGAGAAGAGCCTGGAGGTTCGTCTGACTCTGCTTGAGGGAGTTCAGGGAGTCGGGGACGAACTGGCCGGCTCCGGCCTGCTCCAGGTCGGTGACGGACTTGGAGAAGGCGGTGAAGGCGGCGGTGGCGGTCCTTCTGGCGGCGGCGATCTCCGCCTCGGTGGCCTGGGGCGCCCCCGCGGCGGGAGGGACGGGGGCGGGGGTCTGCACCCCCGGCGGCGGGGCCGGGGCGGGCGGGGTCTCGGCGGGCTTGGGCTGTTCGGTGGCTGGGGCGGAGGCCGACTCCGGCGGCGGGGCCGGGGGTTTCTTGCCCCGGAGGGCGAAGACGAGCACGAGGATCACCACCAGGGCCGCCGCGGCGCCACCCACCGCCACCAGGGTCTTCTTGGATCCCTGCGTTTTTTCCACCACGTCGCCGAACATGCGGCTCCCCGTGGTCTCCTCCACGGTCTTGGGAGGAGGCGGCGGGGCCTTGGGAGGCTCGGCGGCCTTGGGTTGGGGCTTGGGGGGCGAAGGCGGCGGCGGGGCCGGGGCCTTCGGGGGCTCGGCAGACTGCGGCGGCGGGGCCTCGGCGGCCTTCTCCTTCTTGGGGAGGGGCGCAGGTTTGCCCCGCTGGGACTTGGGGGGCTTGCCGGGGCGAGAGGGCCGGGCCTCCTGCGGCGCGCCCTCGGGCTCTTTCTTCAGGGTACCCAGGATCTCCCGGGTGTAGACCTCCGGGAAGAAGCCGTTGAGGAAGGCGGCGGCGTCGTAGGCCGAGGGCAGGGTCTCCCACTCTTCGTAGGCGAAGCGCTCGAGGTCCGCCTGCAGAGCCTGGCAGGTGGCGTACCGGGCGCCCAGGTCCTTTTCCAAAGCCTTGAGGACGATCCGCTCCAGCTCCTCGGGGATCTCCTCCCGGTACTTCCGCGGCGGCTCCACCTTCGCTTCCCGGACCTTCTCCAGGATGCTCATCTCCGAGTCGCCGTAGAAGAGCTTGCGACCGGTGAGCATCTCCCAGAGGACGGAACCCAGGGCAAAGATGTCCGCCTGGTGGTTGATGGTTTTGCCCCAGGCCTGCTCGGGGCTCATGTAGAGGAGCTTGCCCTTGAGGGCCCCCGACTGGGTGTGGCTGGCCTTGGAGGCGGCCTTGGCGATGCCGAAGTCCACCAGCTTCACCTCCCCGGTGGTGGAAAGGATGATGTTCTGCGGGGAGACGTCCCGGTGGACGAGGTCCATGGGCTTGCCGTCCACGTCCTTGGCGGTGTGGGCGTAGTGGAGGGCCGCACAGACCTTCTGGGCGATGTAGACGGCCACCCGAAGGGGCATCTTGGCCTGGCGGGAGTCCAGCTCCTTGAGGATGGTCCTCAGGTCACGCCCGTCCACGTACTCCATGGCGATGAAGTACGAGTCCTCCAGCTTGCCGAGGTCGTAGATGTGGCCGATGTTGGGGTGGTTCAGCTGGGCCGCCAGCTTGGCTTCGTCGGTGAACATGGTGACGAACTCCTGGTTGGCGGCCAGGTGGGGCAGGATCCGCTTGATGGCGACGATGCGCTTGAAGCCTTCGAGGCCGTTCTGCCGGGCCTTGAAGAGTTCGGCCATGCCGCCCACGGCGATCTTGTCGATGAGCAGGTAATTTCCGAAGGGCACCCCCTCCTTGGTGGGGGTCTTCTCCAGTTCCGGCGGGGTCTTGGGGGCTTCCGCCGCCGGAGCCTGGGGGGGCTTGCCCGCTTCGGCCTCCGGTGCCCCGGGGGCCGGAGCCGGGGCGGGGGCGGGCTTCTCCTCCGCCTTGGGCGGGGCGGGCGGGGCCGGAGGCGGGGCCGGCTCGGCGTAGCGGGGGGCACCCAGCTTCACCCCCGAGAGGGTCTCCTCCAGCTTCTTGGAGAGTTCCGATTCGGACTTGGCCTTGAGGCGCCGCACCGTCGAGTCTTCCAGCCCGGCGATCCCCTGGAGGGTCGAACCCAGGGCCTTGTCGAGGTCGATGGCGGGGGCCTTCTTGGCCTCGTTGGGGGCCACGGGCGGAGCGGCCATCCGGACCGTGGGCTCCGGCGGGGGCGGAGGCGCCTTCTCCTCTTCCTTCGGCGGAGCGGGCTGGGCCGGGGG
>JBMFRA010000066.1:0-11718 GCA_049968315.1 Acidobacteriota bacterium | reverse complement strand
TGGAGACTGTGAACCTCTTCACCCAAACTGTAGCGGTTGAAGGTTAACGATACACGTAGTAGGTCAGCGAGATGGCTCCCGCGAGGATCTCCGCCATCAGGGCATCGATCCGCGTCTTGCCGTTGTCCCGCGCGATGACGTCGGCGAGCTCGTCGGCATGCGGCACCAGGTAGTCCCAGATGCGGAGCACGATGCGCCCGCGCTCCTTCGGAGGGAGACCCGCCCAGGCGGGCTGCACCTTTCGCGCCGCGGCCACGGCCTGCCTCAGCTCCTCCACCGTGTTCAGCGGCGAGCGGGCGAAGACCTCGCCCGTGGACGGGTCCACGCACGGCGTCGATTCCCGCTCCTGCTCGCTCATGGCTCCCTCCGCAAGGCTTGAAGGTGATGAAGAGGTCCAGTGAGGAGGAAGATGGTTTCCCCCGGAGGGCCCCATCCATCCCACTCACTTCCTCACCTGCTCACTTACTCACCTTCATTTCTGAGGATATCACTCCTCCTCGGCTTTGCCGAAGCGCCCGAGGCGCAGGGCGAGCACGGGAACGAGCAGGAGGGTGGAGAGGGTGCAGGAGACGAGGCCGCCCAGGACGGTCACGGCGAAAGGCTGGAAGATCCGCGAGCCCAGCGGCGTGGTGACGGCGGCGGGGAGGAGGGCGAAGAGCGTCGTGAGGGCCGTCAGGAGGACGGGGCGCAGGCGGACGGAGGCGGCGTGGAGGAGGGCCTCCCGCCAACCCATGCCCGAGCGAGCGGAGCGCCCCGCGTACTCGAGAAGAACGATACCGTTGTTCACGGAGATCCCGACGAGGGTGAGCATTCCCATGGCCACCGAGACGTCCAGGTCCTGCCGGGCCGCCACGAGGGCGAGGAGCCCTCCGAGCAGGGCCGCGGGCACGTTCATGAGGATCACCAGGGGCTCCGCCGGGGAGCGGAACTGAACCAGCATGACGAGGTAGATGAGGACCACCGCCATGAGGATCACCAGGCCCACCTCGCCGGCGGTCTTCGCGAGGACCTTGTACTGCCCCGCCAGCCCGAGGCTGTAGCCTTCCGGGAGGGGCACTGCCGCCAGCTCCCGCCGCAGGCGGGACAGGAGGCCCGGTCCCGCACCCTTCAGGTCCGCGATGAGGGTCACCTCGCGCTGGCCGTTGAGCCGGGTGAGGGTGGCGGGCGTGTGGATCACTTCGATGTCCGCCACCTTGGAGAGGGGGATGCTTCCGGCCTTGGTGGATTGCACGGGCAGCTGAGCGAGGGCGCGGAGCGAGGCCTCGTCCGCGCCGGGGAGGGGGTCGAGGCGCACCAGGACGCGGACCACCTCCCGCTGGCGGACAATCTGGGTGGCCTCCACCCCCAGGCGGGAGGCGCGCACCGAGTCCAGCACCTCGGCGGCGCTGACGCCGTAGAGGCCCAGCTCGGGGTACTTCACGCGGACGGTCACCTCCGGGGCGCCGTAGAGCGTCGGGTTCACCACGCCTCCGATGGCTGGATCCCTTTCGAGAACCTTCTCCACCTGCCCCGCGAGGGTCTTGAGCTCTTCGAGGCCCGGCCCGTAGATGGTGACGCCGAAGAAGGCGGGGAGCCCCGAGAAGCTCTCGTCCATGGCCTCTTGGGTGGGCTGGTGGTAGAGGACGACGGCCCCGCCGAGGGGGGAGAAGCTCCGCCTCAGGTCCGCCATGATCCCGTCCACCGTGCGCGTCCGCCCGCGTTTTCGCAGTTTGATGAGAAGCTCCCCCCGGTTGACGGGGTCCATCACGAGGCTCCCGGAGGGCGCGCCGATGCGAAGGTAGACGGCCTCCACGTCCGGCTCGTTCAGGGCCCTCTGCGTGAAGAGTTCCCCCACGCGCCGCATCTCGGAGAGGGCGGTGCCGTGGGGCATCCGGTACTCGATGAGGATGGCCCCTTCGTCGATGGGCGGGAGGAGCGCCGCGCCGTGAATTCCTAGCAAAGAAACCAGCGTCAAGGCTAGGGCGAGGGCCGCGCCGAGGAGCACCCTTCCCCTGTGGTCGAAGGCCCACGCCAGGGCCCTCTGGTGCAGGGCGCCCAGCCGCTCCAGCGCTCGCGCCCCGCGGCCGCCGGCGGAGCCGTCCGCCGTCTTCAGCCGGCTGAAGGCGAGGGGGACGAAGGTCAGCGAGATCACGAGGGAGGCGAGGAGGCCCGCGCTCATGGTGAAGCCGAAGGGGCGAAGGAAGACCCCCGCGAGCCCGGTCACAAGGAGCAGGGGAAGAAAGGCCGCCACGACGGTGAAGGAGCCGGAGGCGTCGGGGCCAGAGATCTCGTAGGTTCCGTCCACGGCCGCTTCCCCCGCGCCCTTGCCCATGCGGTGGTGGCGGTCCACGTTCTCGGCCACCACGATGGCGTCGTCCACGAACATGCCGACCCCCAACGCCAGGGCGGACATGGTGATCATGTTGAAGCTCTGGTGGAAGGCGGCCATGCATCCCAGGGTGGCCAGGAGGGTCAGCGGAAGGGTGGCGGCCACCACCAGGGCCGGCCTCAGCGAGCCCATGAAGAAGACGAGGACGAGGGCGGCCAGGAAGGCGCCCAGGAGGAGGTCGTGGAGGATTTCGCCGCGGGCCCTGCCGAGCATCTCGGACTGGTCGTAGACCTTCTGGAGGACCGTGCCGGGAGGCAGGAGGCCCTTCAAGTCGCCCAGGGATGCCTCCACGCCGCACGCCACGGCCAGCGTGTCGGCGCCTGGCTGTTTGAGCACCGAAAAGGCTACGCCGGGGAGGCCCGAGCCCTCCACCACGTAGTGCTGCGGGACGTGCCCCTCCTCCACCCGTGCCACGGAGCCCAGGAGGACCGTCTCCCCGCCGGGGGTCTTCAGCGGGAGGGCGCGAAGGTCCCCGACGGTCTCCAGGCGGGCGTCCCCCCGGATGAGGTACTCCTTGGACGGACGCTCCAGGTAGCCTCCCTCCTCGGTGACGTTGTTCGCCCTCAGGACCGAGAGGAGGTCCTCAAGGGTGAGGTCCAGCGCGGCCAGGGCTTCGGGCCGAACGTGGATCACGAAGGCTCGCTCCTGCCCGCCCAGGACCTCCACAAAGGCAACGCCCGGCACCCCCATGAGGCGGCTCGCCAGGTCGTACTGGACGGTCCTGCGCAAGGTCACGGGATCCGTGCCGCCCACGGCCACGTAGCGAACGACCTCCTGGAGGGCCGTGCCGAGAAGGGCGACCCGCGGCTTCACGCCCGGCGGCAAGGCGCCTGTGGCCTGGGCGAGGGCGCTGGTGACGAGCTGCTGGGCCTCAGGGAGGCTTACGCTCCAGTCGAACTGGACCGTGACGACGGAGAGCCCCACGAAGGAGCTGGAGGAGACGCGCGTCACGCCCTGCACGCCCCTCAGCGCGGATTCCACGGGACGCGTGACGAGCAGCTCCACGTCCTGCGGCGCCGAACCCGGCACCTGGGTCACCACGTTGACGAGGGGGACATTCAAGTTGGGGAAGAGCTCCACGGGCATGCGCAGGGCGCCGTAGATCCCCCAGAAGGCCAGGACGGCGACGGCCAGCCCCATGAGGAAGGGCTGGCGCAGGACCCACGCCAGCGCTGCCCTCATCAGTCCTCCACCCGGTAGGTCTTGCCGAAGTCCCGGTAGAAGAGCTCGTAGGCGCCCTGGACCACCACCCGGTCGCCCTCGCCCAGGCCCGAGGCCACCTCCACCGATGCGGAGGAGGCGAGGCCCAGGGTCACCGGCGTCTTAAGGTAGGTGCCGGCGCGCTCCACGAAGACGTAGGGCTTCTCTTGCTCGTCGTAGACCACCGCACTGCGGGGCACGGCCAGGACGTTCTTGTGCTCCACGGCCGCCAAGGTTCCCGACACTTCGGCTCCCGGCCCAAGGCGGCCGTCGAGGCCGGGGCCCTCCAGCCAGAGCCGGGTTCCCCCCGCGGGATTCTGGTCGGGGAAGACGCGGACCACCGTGAGGGCCACGACGCCGCCCTCCACGGAAACCTCCGCCGGCCGGCCTTCCAGGGCGAGCCCGGGGGGCAAGTAGGCCGTGGCGGCGATGCGCAGGCGGGCCGGATCGGTGATTTCGGCCAGGGGCGTCCCGGCTTCCACGTCCTGCCCGGGGTTCGCGCGGCGGTCCGTGAAGACCCCCGCCGTGGGCGCGCGTAGCGTGGCCGCCGCCTCGAGGGAGGCGAGCTCCGCCTCGGCCTGGCGGAGCTCCGCCTCAGCGCGGCGCTGGTCGCTCTCGGCCCGCGCCGCGGCGTTCTCGTCCACGATCTTCAGACGGGCCGCCTCCTCCTGCCTCTTCGTGACCTCGCGCGCCAGGGCCGCCTCCCTTTCCAGCGCCGCCGCCTGTGCCCGGGCCGAATCCAGCCGAGCCTGAAGGAGCGGCCCGCCGAGAGAGAAGAGGGGCTGCCCCTTCCGCACCCTGCCTCCGTCCCGCGCCAAAACCGCGATCACCCTGGCCGAGCATGGCGCCGTCACCGTCACGGTTCCAAGGCTCTCCACCCTCCCCAGCCAGGGCACGGCCTGGACGAAGTCCGCCCGCCCCGCGGGCTCCGTCCGGATGAGCGGTGGCTCAGGGGCGGGGGCGGGGGCTCGGCCGCCCCACAAGAACCAGCCGATTGCGGCGAGGAGAGCTAGAACCACGCCTCCGGCGGCGAGGGGTCCGGTCCTCTTCCATCGTTCCGTCATGGTCTAACCTCGCTGTGCCAGGCCCGTTCTACGAGCGCTTCACCCCAAGCACGCGGAAGAGGATGGGCATGAGAAGAAAGATGAGGGGGAGCTGGAAAAGCAGGCCGCTGATGATGGCGATGGCCAGGGGTTGCTGCATGGCCGATCCCTGGCCGATGCCGAAGGCGAGCGGCGACAGCGCGAGCACGGCGGCGAGCGTGCTCATGGTGATGGCGCGCATGCGGTGCTTGCCGGCGAAGAGGAGGGCCGACTCGTCGTCCAAACCGGCGGGCGCTTCGAGGAACTCCCAGACGAGGAAGATGGCCACCTCCGTCACGATGCCCAGGACCATCGTCATGCCCATCATGGAGGAGATGTTCAGCTCCGTGCCGGTGGCCCAGAGGCCCACGAAGACGGCGCAGAGCGCCATGAGCGTCGTGAGCATGAGGCCGAGGGCGGGCCGGAGGCGCTCGAAGAGGAAGAGGAGGAGCAGGAAGAGCAGGGCCACGGCGGCGAGGAAGACGGCCATGAGGCCCGCGAAGGCAATCTGCTGCTGGTGGTAGAGGCCGCCCAGGGTGAAGTCCACGTCCTTGGGGATCAGGCCCTGCCCGGCCAAGATCCGCTTCACGTCCTTCACCGTGGAGCCCATGTCCCGCCCGCTGATCCGGCCCGTGACGGCCACCATGCGCTTGAGGTCGTCCCGCGTGATCTGGGGCTGGCCCGTCACGGGAACCACCTCGGCCACCCGGTCCAAGGGAAAAAGGTGGCCGTCGGGGGCCCGCAGGAGGAGGCGGCGCACGGCCTCGGTGTTCTTCCTAAGGGCGGCGGGAATCCAGAGGCGCACGCCCACCATCTTGGGACCCTGCTGGACCTGCGTCGTGACGACCCCCTCCAGCGCCTGCCGCGCCAACTGAGTGACGGCCTCCGGGTCCACCCCCTCCAGGGCGGCCCTGGCCCGGTCCACGCGGATGTCCAGCGCGTCGCCCGCCAGGACGATGCCGCTGCGCACGTCCACCACCCCCGGTACCTTGGCGATGGCCGCGGCCACTTTGGGAGCGAGGCCGAGAAGCTCGCTCTCCTTTTCGGAGTATAGCTTGATTTCGATGGGCTGGGGGACGGCCGTGAGGTCGCCGATGAGGTCCTCCATGAGCTGGGCCATCTCGATGCTCAGCCCCGGCACGGTCTTCTCCACGCGGTTGCGCACGTCCTCCATGACGGACTCGATGTTCCGCCGCGGGAGGGGCTTGAGGCGCACGAAGAAGTCGCCCTCGTTGGCCTCCGTCACCATGCCGCCGAGCTGGATCCCCGTGCGGCGGGAGTAGGTGTCCACCTCCGGCGTGGCGCGCAGGATGGCCTCCACCTTGCGCAGGAGGCGGTCGGTCTCGGCGAGGGAGGTGCCCGGCGCGCTGTGATAGTCCAGGATGAACCCGCCTTCGTCCATGACGGGCATGAAGCCGGAGCCGGTGAAGCGGTAGCCCGCATACCCCGCCAGCAGGAGGGGCAGGAGGCCGAAGAGAACGAGAGCCGGCCGCGCGAAGAGGCGGCGCATGAGCCGATCGTAGTGCTGGTGGAGCCACTGGGTGAAGGGGCCGCCCTCCCTCTGGGCTGCGTCCTTTTCGTCAAGGAGCTTGTCCGCCAGGAGCGGCACGGCGAGCCAGGCCACAAGGAAGGAGATGACGAGGCTCGCGGCCATGGTCAGGCTCAGGGCCTTGAAGAAGGCTCCCGTCACCCCCGAGAGGAAGGCCAGGGGTGCGAAGATGATGATGGTCGCCGCGGAGGAGCCGGCCAGGGGCCGGGTGAACTCCCGCGCCGCCTTCATGACGCGCCCGTGGTGGGGCCCCTCGCCGCCCCGCATCCGCCGGATGATGTGCTCCACCATCACGATGGCGTCGTCGATGATGAGTCCCACCGCGGCCGCCATGCCGCCGAGGGTCATGACGTTGAAGCTCATGTGGAGAACGTAGAGCAGGAGCACGGTGATGGCCAGCACGCCGGGGACCGTGAGGATGGCGATGAGCATGACCTTGGTGCTGCGCAGGAAGGCCCAGAGGATGAGCGCGGCCATGAGGACGCCCACGAGGAGGGCGTCGCGGACGCTTCCGGCGGAAGAGAGGATGAGTCGGCTCTGGTCGTACCAGTTGGCGATGCGCACCCCCGTCGGCAGGCGGGGCTTGTAGGCCGCTAGCGCTTCCTTTCCGTCCCGCGCGATCTGCACCGTGTTGCCGTCGAGCTGCTGGTAGACGGTGAGGAGGACGGCTTCCCTCCCGTCGGCGGTGACGCGCGTCCAGTTGGGCTCCGTGTCCCTTCGGACCTCGGCCACGTCCTTCAGCCGCACCACCCCGCCGGGGCCCGAGCGCAGGACCGTCTGGCCGATCTGGTCCAGCGTTTCGAACTGCGTGTCCGAGAGGACGAGGTAGAGCTTGTCGTGGTCCTCGAGCCGCCCCACCGCCTGGATCGTGTTGGCCGCGCTGAGGGCCTTCGCGACGTCGTCCAAGGTGAGGCCCGCCGCCTCCAGCCGCACGGGGTCCGCCGTCACGCGGTACTCCTCGGTGAGGCCACCTTGGACGCCGATTCGGGCCACGCCGTGGACGCGGGAGAGGACGGGGCGGAGCTCGTAGAGGGCGATGTCGCGCAGGGTGGCGAGGGGGAGGGTCTTTGACGTGAGGCTGTAGGCCAGCACGGGAAAGACCGTGGGGTCCATGCGGATGACGGTGTAGCTCGTGCCTTGGGGAAGCGCGGCGGCGATCTGCGCGATGGCCGACGTCACCTGGAGCATGGCGGCCACCATGTCCTGTCCCCAGCCGAAGTTCACGTCGATGTCCGCGCTGCCCCGGCTCGTGGTGGAGCGGACCTCCCGAACGCCGGGCACGCCGCGCACGGCCTCCTCCACCGGGCGCGTCACCTCGATGACCATGCGGTCCGCGGGGCGGTCGCCCGCGTCCAGGGAGACGCGCACCCTCGGGAAGTTGATTCGGGGAAAGAGGCTCACGGGCAGCCTGAAAACCGCGGCGGCTCCCCCCGCCATGAGGACCACGAGGAAGAAGAAGAGGGAGCGGCGGTGCCGCTGCATCCACTCGGTGAAGCTCATGGACGGGGCTCCACCTTCACCGCCATGCCCTCCTCGAGCTCGTAGTTTCCCGTGACCACCACGGGGTCGCTCGGGGAGAGCCCCTCGCCCGCCACCACGGCTTCATCGCCGTTCTGGGCCAGCACCGTCACGCTGTGGCGCACCGCCCTGTTCTCCTTCACCTTGAAAAGGACGAAACCCTTCTCCTGGGGCAGGACGGCGGTGTAGGGAACCACGAGCCCTGGCGGCGAGCTGCGGGGGAAGGAGCCCTTCACGTAGGTGCCCAGGGGCAGGGGCGATCCGGGGGGCAGGGAGACAAAGACGTCCGCAAGGCGCGTGGTGGGGTTGACGGCCGCGGAGACCGCCCGCACGCGGCCCGCCAAGGGCGGCTGCGCGCCCCCGTCCACCGCCTGGATGGAGGCGGGCGAGCCGGGAAGAAGCGTGCCGCACTCGGAGGGCTGAACGCCCAGGCGCGCCTCCAACCGGCCCGCGCCCGCCACCTCCGCGAGCACCGCCCCCGCGGGCGCCACGGCGCCCTTTGCGAAGGGAAGGCGGAGGACGACGCCGTCCGCCGCGGCGCGCAGCTCGTGCAGGCCGTCGAGCCGGCGAGCCTCAAGGCTCTTCAGCCGTGCCTGGGCCGATTCGGCGGCCCCCCTGGCCTGGGCCAAGGCCGCGTCGTCGTCGAGTTTGAGGGCGTGGCGGGCCTCCACCTGCTTCAGCGCCTCGGCGGCGGCTTTGGCGTCGGCCTTCGCCTGGGCGAGGGCGAGTTTGGCGTCGGGACTGCCCGTCACGGCGAGAAGGAGGGCGCCCTTGGCGACGGCTTGCTCCTCGCTTACGAGCACCTTCTCCACCTGGCAGTCGAAGGGGAGGCTCAGGGCGAAGGAGTCTCCAGGGGCCGGCACGATGCTCCCGTAGGCTTCCACCGCGAGGGGCACCGTGCCTTGCCGGATGGGCACCACGGTGACGGCCGCCGTGACTTCGGCCGGCACCTCGCCCGAGGCGCCTTGGGCCGCTTGGGCGGCACCCGCGGAGCGGCCTGCGCGGTAGCCGAGGGCCAGACTCCCCAGGACGAGGACCAGCGCGCCGCCTGCCGCGGCGAAGAGGAGGCGGGGATTCATTTCGGGGTTCCCTCCTTGGACTCGTGCGGCGCGTCACCGGGCAGATAGCGCCCCGACGCGATTTCGAGGGCGAGGCGAAGGTCCGCCTCTTCGGCGCCCAGCCTCACCGCTTCGATGGCTTGGGCAAGGTAGGCCTCCCGCGCTTGTTCGAGGCTCGGCAGCCCGGCCTCGCCCTTCTCCGCCGCTTTCTCGAATCCTTCGGCGGTGGCCTTCAGAGACGTGAGCGCTTGGCGCGAGGCGCTCAGCCGCTCCTTCACGAACCGGAGGTCCGAGAGGATCTGGGCCACCTCGGCGCGGGCCGAGAAGAGGCGCGCTCCGTACTCGTCGTAGAGCTGGCGGCGGGTGGCCTCCTCGTAGGCGATGCGCCCCTGGTTCCGGTCAAAGAGGGGAAGGGCGATGGCCACGCCGTAGCCGTTGGTGACCACGTTGCCCGTGTCCCGTGCGTGGCTCAGGTCGATGCCGATGCCAGGAAACTGGGAGCGGATGGCGATGCGCAGTTGCTTGTCCTCGCTCTCGTAGCCCTTTTTCAGGGCGAGCAGGTCGAGCCTGCGCTCGCCGAGCCCCTCTACGAGCGATGCTTCGTCCGGCAGGGGTGACGCCTCATCCGCGGCCGGTCCCTCCCGAAGGGCGACCGTCTCGCCGGGCGGCAGGCCCAGGAGTTGGTTCAGCGTCTGCCGCTCGCGCGAGCGCTCCTGTTCCAAGAGCGAGACCCGGTCGTGGGCCTGGAGCCAAGCGGAGCGCGCCCCCGCCTCCTCCGCGCCGCTGGCGGCGCCCGATCGGGCGGCCCGTTCCACCGCCTCCAGGATCCGCCGGGCGCCGGCCTCGGCCTCCCGCGCCAGGGGGATCTCCCGGTCGAGGGCGAGCACGTGGAGGGCGGTCATGCGGGCGGCTTGGGCCACCTGCCACTCCTGCCAGGCCACGTCCAGCTCCACCGCCTGGGCCTGGGCCGCCGCGGCCTCTTTGCGCAGGGAGTAGGTGAGCAGGGAGGTGAGGTCGAAGCCGACCTGCGTGGCGTAGCCGGTGACCGTGCCCGCCGTGGCGCCGCCGACGGGCTTGTCCTGGCCGAAGGAGGCCACGGGGTTGGGCAGGAGGCCCGCCTGGATGGCCTGGGCGCGGGCGAGGCTCCGCTGGTCCCGCACGGCCCTCAGGCCGGGGTTGGTGAGCACGGCCACCACGGCGGCCTCCTCGGGAGTGAAGCCCTCGGTGGGATCGAGGCGGACCGGCCGGAGGAGGGGGTGTCGGATCTTCTCGGCTTCCAAGATGACGGCCTTCATGTCCGGCGCGGCGAGGGCGTTTTCCTCCGCCTGCCGGTCGAGGGGAAGGGGGTGGTAGGTGGCACAGGCCGAAAGAAAAGAGAAAAGGAGAACCGAGAATCCGGCCGCTGTGCGTCGTTGCAAGGTTTCACCTCCCGAGGGCGCAAGGCGGGGACGGTGGTTCTCCCCCCGCCCCGGTCCTCCAGTGCCTACAATGCACCCAGTATACAACCCGTCAGCGCTTGGCTTCTCCCTTGGACTCGGCCTTCTCTGCCGCTGGCGACTCCAGTTCATTGGCCAGGACCTTGCCCGTCTCCGGATCGATCCAGACCTCGCGGATCTCCCTGCCCGATTGGATGTCGAAGGAGTAGATCCACTGGCCCTTTTCCTTCTCGAGCTCGGCGCTCTTGACGGTGCCGCCGGGAACCGTGGCCAGGGCGATCTTCTTGGCCTGCTCCAGGGTGATCTTCGGGGTGTGCTTGGAGGCAGCGGGGAGAGCCGCCGCCAGGCCCAGGGCTAGGGCAAGGATGGAAATGAGTGTGAACCCTCGCTTGATCTGCATGTCCGTCTCCTAAATCCCGCCCCTGGCCCTGCGCCAGGCGTAGCGGGTCGAAGGCAACTTTATAGAGGGAACATGACAAGCCGATGACGCCCCGTCAGCCTTTCAAGGCCCCCGGCCAGGAAGGGGCCCCTAAAGCATGGGGTCACATCTTGCTTTCTAGCATTCTCATTTCGCATCGTTCATCGCCAGTTTAAGAAGCCTGCCAGCGGTGGCGTAGTGGACGCCAAGATGCTTGGCGATTTCAGCGAGCGTGTACCCGTGAACAACATGAGCATCTCGCACCTGCTTGGCCAAGCCAACTCTTCCCCCAACGCTCTCACGGCTTACGATCTTCTCAAGCGCTGGCCGCGCTGCCATTCGCTGAAATCGCGGGTGCTCCTGCACCTCCCGCTTCGCCTGCGCCTTCTCCCGCCACTCATCAACAAACTCCGCCGTGCCCAGCACCATCTGGGCGGCCACTCGCGCAAACGGGCTCTCCTTTTCCCGCAACCCTTGCGCGACATACCGCCTGTAAAGCCTTTGAGCTATCGCTTTCTCCCGGTGGAACTGCGACAACACCCACGACGTGCTCAGATACGGGGGACACTTCACCTCTCCGGCCGTCGCCTTGTAACTGCTCCAGGCCCACTCTCCCACCCGCTTCACCATCTTCGCTCGCACCGGGTTCAGAACCACGTACCGGCACACCTCCAACAAGTGGCTCTCTTTCTGTACCAATACGGCCTTGAAACGCCCTTGAAATAGATGGCCGCAACGCCGGTGCCGGCGGTTGAACCCTTGCGTATACTCCCCGTTGATGCGCTGCATCCCCAGAGACAAATTGGCGTTAGGCGTCTCCACCAGCAGGTGGTAATGGTTGTCCATCAAACAGTAAGCATGAATGATGAAGCCGTACCTCGCCACCCCGGACGCCACGGCTTCAAGAAACGCGACCCGGTCTACGTCGCCAAGAAATACTCGCTGCCGCGCATTCCCGCGCGACGATACATGATAAACCGCCCCTGGGTACTCTATCCTTAACGGACGCGCCATCTCATCACCGCATCCCCTTCCCGCCACACCCTGAGCATATCATCCATAATGCTAGAATGCAAGATGTGACCCCGT
>JBMFRA010000065.1:0-11762 GCA_049968315.1 Acidobacteriota bacterium | reverse complement strand
CGCTCCCGCCTCCACGCCGGCGGCGCCGGCTCCCTCCTTCCCCCGCCCTCGCCCCGCCTTCGTCCCGGAGCCCCCCCCTCCCGTTCCGGAGCCCGGCGCCGCCGCCGGCGGGGAGGAGGGCGGCGACGAGGAGGAAGCCGACGATTCGGAGGCGGAGGCCGAGGCGGCCGCCACCAAGCCGCCGGATGAGCCGCCTAAGCCACAGCCCGGCCAGAAGCCCCTTCCCCCGCCGGGGCTGGCACCGCCCCCCGACGCCAACGTGAACCCCCCGCCCCCAGCCCCGCCCACGAACGACGACTGAGGCGGCGGGGAGAGGCCTTTCCCGTCCTTAACGAAGCCGACCGGGACCTCTCGGTCCTCCTTGCCGAGATGGCCCGGACCGGCTCCCGCTAGGGCCCCTTGGCCGGCGGGCCCTTTCGGCCGTACCCTAGCCCGGGAGGCTCGGGCGGTGAAGGTCTCGCTCCAGGGAGTGACGCGGAGGTACGGGGAACGGGAGGTCCTCAAGGGCGTGGACTGGCAGATCCACGAGGGAGAGCGCTGGGCCCTCGTGGGTCCCAACGGATCGGGCAAGACCACCCTTCTCAAGATCCTGGCGGGGCGGGAGGAGCCGGACGGGGGCGAGGTGGTGCGGGCCCGGGACCTCCGGATCGCCACCGTCCCCCAGGACGACCTGGCCGCCGTCTCCCTGCCAGCCCGGGAGTACCTCCTCCAGGCCTTCTCCCACGTCCTGGAGCGGGAACGGATGCTCGACCGGCTCCACCACCGCATGGCCGAGGGGGATGCCGCCCCCGAGACGCTGGAGGCGGCCGCCCACCTGCAGGAGTGGCTCCTCCACCACGGCGGGTACACCTACGAGGCGGACCTGGAGAAGGCCTTGCTGGGGCTCGGCTTCACCCTGGAGGACGGGGAGCGGCCCTGCCGTTCCTTCTCCGGAGGGGAGCAGATGCGGATCAAGCTGGGGCGCGCCCTCCTGGACCCCGCCGACCTTCTTCTCCTGGACGAGCCGGGCAACCACCTCGACTCCCAGCAGCGGGAGTGGCTGGGGCAGTTCCTCAGGAGCTGCCCCCGGGCCTTGGTGGTGGTGACCCACGACCCGGAGATCCTGGAAGAGGCGGTGGACCACGTGGCCTGCCTCGCCGAGGGCCGGATCCTCACCTTCAAGGGGGATTTCGCCTCCTTCGAGGTCCAGTTCGAGCAGATGCAGAAGACCCGCCAGCGGGCCTACGAACAGCAACAGGCGTACATCGAGCGCACCAAGGAGTTCATAAGGAGGTACAAGGCCGGCCAGCGGTCCAAGCAGGCCCGGGGGCGGGAGAAGGTCCTGGAACGCCTCAAGCCGGTGGAGGCCCCCCTCCGCACCCCCGAAGGCTTCCGCCTGCGCCTCCTCTTCGAGGAAACCCCCGGGGAGGACGTCCTGAAGGTGGAAGACCTCCGCCTGACGGTGGGGGGGCGGACCCTGGCGGTGCCCCGGCTTCTCCTGGAGCGGGGCCAGAAGGTGGCCCTCGTGGGACCCAACGGCTCGGGGAAGACGACGCTCATCCGGACGCTGGTGGGGGAGCTCCCCCCGGCGGCGGGGTGGATCCGCTGGGGGACCAACGTCCGGCTGGCCCACTACGATCAGCACCAGCAGAGGCTGTCCTTCGCGGGCTCCCTCTTCGACGCCGTGGGGACCCTTCTCCAGACCTACAACCGGGAGACCATCCTCACCCACCTGGGGGCCTTCGGCTTCGGCGGGAGCCGGGCGGAGCAGTCGGTGGCCAGCCTCTCCGGCGGCGAACGGGCGAGGCTTCACCTGCTGGCCGTCCTGCTGGCCAAGGCCAACGTCCTCTTCCTCGACGAGCCCACCAACCACCTGGACGCCCAGGCCCGGGAGATCCTGCGGGAAGCCCTGGTGGCCTACCGCGGGACCCTGGTCCTCGTGAGCCACGAAGAGGACTTCCTCCGGAGCATCGCCACCCACACCTGGGCGGTGGGCCAGCGGGAGGTCCGGGCGGCGGCGGGCTTCGCCCCCTCCATGGCCGAGGAACCAGAGGGGGAGCCGCTCCCCGCCGCCGGCGGCGCCCCGGCGGGGAAGAGGTCCCCGCGGAGGGAGGGGGGGCTCTCCAAGAACGAACGCTTCCGCCTGGAGCGGCGCCTAAGGGAGGTGGAGGAACTCCTTTCGGGCCTGCAGGGCCAGAAGGCGGAACTGGAGCGCCGCTTCTCCGACCCCGATTCGGTGGTGACCGAGGACTGGCATACCCTCAACCGGCGCTTCGAGAAGGTGAAGGGCGAGATCGCCGCCGCCGAGGAGGAGTGGCTCTCCCTCCAGGCACGGCTGGAGGAGGATCGGTGAGGGCGGGAGTGGCGCCGTGACCGGGGAGAAGGCCGCCGGAAGGGGCCGCCCCCCCTACTGGGTCTTCACCCTCTACTTCGCCGAAGGCTTCCCCTACAGCCTCGTCCGCCAGATCTCCACGGTCTTCTTCAAGGACCTGGGGGCCAGCCTCGAGGCCGTCGGCCTCACCTCCCTCTACGGCCTGCCGTGGGTCTTCAAGGCCCTCTGGGCCCCCCTCCTGGACGCCTTCCTCACCAAACGCCGCTGGCTCCTCGCCGCCGAAGCCTTCCTGGCGGCGGGAGCGGTCCTCTTCGCCCTGGCCGCCCAATCGCCCCGGGCCCTCCCGGCGGGGGCCCTGGCCTTTCTCCTCCTGGCCTTCCTTTCGGCCACCCACGACATCGCCGTGGACGGGTACTACCTGGAGGCCCTGGACCGCCGCCAGCAGGCGGCCTGGGTGGGGTTCCAGGCCATGGCCTACCGGCTGGCCCTCATCGCCGGGGGGGGCGGCGTGGTCTGGCTCTCGGGGGTCCTCTCCTGGCGGGAGGGCTTCCTGGCGGCGGCCCTCCTCTTGGGCGCCCTCCGGCTCTTCCACGGAAGGGTGTTGCCGGCAGTGGAGCGCCCCGGGCGCCCCCTGGCGAGCCTTCCCCCCTCCCTTCTCCGGCCGGGGGCCCTCCGGGGGCTCCTGTGGGCGGTCCTGCTGGGGGCCCTCTTGGGCGCGGCGGTTCTCCTTCCCGGCCTCGGGCCGGCCCGGGCCGGGGCCTCCCTCCTCCTTCGGAGGCTCTCCCTCCCCGGCGCCGTGGCCCTGGGGCTCCTCGCGGCCCTGCTGGTCCTCCTCCTCTTCCGAAGACGGCTCCTCGGGCGGCTCCGGGAATCCGACGGCTTCTACGCCCGGGCCTTCGTGGAGTACCTCGACCGGGAACGGGTGGGGGTTCTCCTGGCCTTCCTGGTCTTCTACCGGGCCGGGGAGAGCCTCCTGCTGGCCATGCTCTACCCCTTCCTGGCCACCTTGGGGCTGGGGCGGTCCGACTACGGGCTCCTCTACGGGACCTTCGGCGTGGCCGCCTCCATCCTGGGCGGCCTCCTGGGGGGCCGGATCATCGCCCGGGCGGGGCTGCGGCGGGCCGTGTGGCCGCTGGTGCTGGCCCAGAACTTCCCCAACCTCCTCTACGGCCTCCTGGCCCTCTGGCACGGCGGCGGGGCCACCGTGCCGGTCCCGGCCATCGGGGCCTTCGTCGTGGTCGAATCCTTCGGCGCCGGGATGGGGACGGCGGCCTTCCTGGTCACCATCATGCGGACCTGCAAGAGGGAGCACCGTGCGGCCCACATGGCGGTGGCCACCAGCATCATGAACGTCTCCTCCGCCCTGGCCGGGGTCTTCTCCGGGTTCCTGGCCGTGCGGCTGGGGTGGCCCCTCTTCTTCCTGGCCACCTTCCTGGCCGCCTGCCCCGCCATGGGGCTCCTTCCCTTTCTGCCGGTCCTGGAGGAGGAGGGGCCGGGAGGGTGAGCCGCCGGGGGCTCCGCCCCCGCCGGCCGGCGGCTACGGGAGGGCCGCGGCCTCCAGCACTTCGGCGAGGCCCCGGGCGTCCTCTTCGGTGAAGGCCGCCAGGGTGCGGCTGTCCAGGTCCAGAACGGCGACGCACCGCCCCTCGCCGTCGAGCCACGGCACCACCACCTCCGAGAGGTTCCGTGGGTCGCAGACGATGTGGTTCTCCCCCAGGGCGTGGACGTCGGGGACGACTTGGGCACGCCTCTCGAGGAAGGCGCGCCCGCAGACGCCGTGCAGGCCGATGGGGGAACAGGCGGGCACGGGGCGGCATGCCGCCAGAACGAGGGCCCGCCCCTCGCCATCGGGGACGTAGAAGCCCAGCCAGTCCACCCCCGTGGTGCCCAGTCCCTCCCAGAGGAGGCCGGTGAGGGCGCGGAAGGCCTCTCCCCGGTCCTTCCATCCCCTGGAGAGCCGCCGTGCCTCCTCCTTGAGGGCGCCGTAGGGCCGAAGTCCCGCCATGGGTTGACCTCCCCCGGGTCCTTCTATACCATGAAGGGTACCCCTCGGGCAGCCTCCCCGCCGTTTCCCGCGGGGGGGTCTATCGTGGAGGACCGGGGGCGATTGGGCAAGGAAGGACAGGAGGAAGGCGGTTTTTTCCGATGGAGGGTGCGAAGATGCGACGATGGTACGTGGTGGCACTGGCCCTTTCCCTCTTCGCCGTCGCCGCGGCGGCGCAGGTGCAGAAGGGCGACTGGGAGTTCAGCCCCATGGCGGGGTACGCCTTTCCAGGGGCCGAGCTGAAGAGCGGCCCCATGGGCTCCTTCTCCGTGGGCTACAACTTCACCAAGCAGTGGGGCCTCGAACTCCAGGCCGCCTACGCCGACAGCAAGGTCTGGGACCTCAACCGCGACATGTCGGCCCTCAGGCTCTCGGTCTTCTTCAACTTCCTGCCGGACCACAGGACCGTTCCGTACCTCAAGGTGGGCATCGGCGGCGCGGGAAGGGACCCCGACGGCTTCGGGGACGTCTTCGACGGGGACAAGTCCCTCCACCTGGGCGGCGGCCTGCGGCGCTTCGTGAGCCCCCGGGTCGCCCTGCGGCTGGAGGCCCTGGCCTCCTACACCTACGACGCCAAGTACGGAAACACCCACGCCTACGAACTGGTCAAGGTACGGGACCGGATTCCCTGGCCCCTGCCGCCCAAGCCGGCCCTCTACCGCTGGAACACCATCTACCCCGTCAAGGACTCCTTCATGAGCTACGAGGTGCAGGTGGGCCTCTCCTTCTTCCCGAAGAAGCGCCGTGCCCTCCCCGCTCCCACCCCCTCGCCGGTGGCCGCCGCCCCGGCGGCTTCCACCAGCCCGGCGCCGGAGCCCGCTCCCGCTCCCCAACCGCCCCGCAACGTCATGGCGGGGGCCATGCCCGCTCCCTCGCCGGCCATGATCACCGTCTCCCTCTCTGAGGTCATCTCCCACTTCAAGGTGGACAAGTGGGACCTCCCCAAGGACGGCGTACCGCTCCTGGACGGCGTCGTGGCGCGCCTCCAGGAGGTTCCCGCCCTTCAGGTGACCATCACCGGCCACACCGACAGCACCGGCCCCGCCTCCTGGAACGACGTGCTCAGCCGCCGCAGGGCCGAGGCCGTCAAGAAGTACCTGGTGGACCACGGCATCGCCGAGAGCCGGATCGTCTCGGTCACCGGCTACGCCGCCACCCAGCCCATTGCCGACAACGGAACCAAGGAGGGCCGATCGAAAAACCGCCGGGCGGAGGTGAAATCCGTGGCCCCCGTCCAGGTGCCGGCCCGCTGAGGGTTCCCGCCGCGAAGGGGGAAAGAGGTGTGCCGCGGCACCCCTCTTTTTCCAGGGTGGGGGCGGCGGAGGGGGCCTTGACTTCTTTCGGAAGGGCTTCGGTGCTATGCTGAGGCTCGCAAGCCATGTTTCGACAAGGAAGGAGGGTCGTTCGATGGTGCGAAGGTTCGGGTGGGTAGCCCTTCTCCTGGCCCTGGCGGCGGTTCCCGCCTTGGCCCAGGCCGAGAAGGGAATGTGGGAGTTTTCTCCCATGATCGGGTACTCCGGCCACGGGAACGCCATCTCCAGCGGTTTCATGGGGGCCTTCTCCGCCGGGTACAACTTCACGGACCTGTGGGGTCTCGAACTCCAGCTCGGCTACGGCGACGCCGAATTCGACGACGCCAACTACGACGCCCAGAGCATCCGCCTCTCGGCGCTCCGTTCGTTCCCCAACCAGAAGTTTTGGGAGCCCTACCTCAAGATGGGCCTCGGCTTCGTCGCCTACCGTTCCGACTCGTACGCCGACGCCTTCTCCGGCGACAAGCAGGCCCACCTCGGCGCCGGCTTCCGCCACTACTTCAGCCCGAGGGTGGCCTTCCGGATCGAAGCCCTCGTCAAGTACTGCTTCGACACCGAATATCCCAACAACTTCGAGAACGTCACCGTGGGGTCCCACACCCTCCGCGTTCCCACCGTGAACGGCTCCTACTGGAGCGCCGAGCTGCTGGGCGGCCTCTCCTTCCTGAAGCGGAAGCCGGCCCCGCCTCCGCCTCCGCCGCCTCCGCCTCCGCCGCCTCCGCCGCCGCCTCCGCCGCCGCCTCCGCCTCCGCCGCCGCCCCCGCCGGCTCCGAAGATGATCCAGATCACCCTGGACGAGTCGGTCCTCCACTTCGCCCTCAACAAGTGGGACATTCCCAAGGAGAGCATGCCGGTGCTGGACGAGGTGGTGGCGAAGCTGCAGAAGTACAACGCCATGGAGATCGCCATCGTGGGCCACACCTGCAGCCTGGGCTCCGACGCCTGGAACGCCACCCTCAGCAAGAACCGCGCCGAGTCGGTGAAGAAGTACCTCGTCTCCAAGGGCATCGCCGAATCCCGCATCGCCCGCGTCGAAGGCATGGGACCCAAGAATCCCATCGCCGACAACAAGACCAAGGAAGGCCGCTCTAAAAACCGCCGCGTGGAAATCTCCGCCATCGCTCCGGTGGAGGTCCCCGCGCCCTGATTCCCTCCTTTTTCTTTTAGAGGGGGCGGGCCCAGTCCCGCCCCCTTTTTTCGTAGGGGGCGATCCTTCTGCTGCCCCTTTCCGTTCGTGCTATCCTGTTTCCATGAGACCGGGGCAGCGGCCACCGGGTTGTCTTCCCCTTTGGGCGGCCTGCGCGGCGGCGCTGGCCTTTTTCGTGTTGCCGAGCCGGGCCCTCGACCCCCAACGGGCCCTGACCCAGTACCTGCGGAGGTCGTGGACTTCCGACCAGGGTCTTCCCCAAAACAGCGTCCAGGCCATCGCCCAGACACCCGACGGCTTCATCTGGCTGGCCACCCAGGAGGGGCTGGCGCGCTTCGACGGCGTGGACTTCGAGATTTTCTCCGCCGCCACCGACCCCGCCTTTTCCGTGAACAACGTCCTCTCGCTCCTGGTCTCCGCCGACGGCACCCTCTGGGCCGGCACCGAGGGGGGCGGGGTGGTCCGCCGAACCCCCTCGGGCTTCCAGTCCCTCCCCCTTCCGGAAAACCTCCGGAACCGGACGGTACGGTCCCTGGCCGAGGCCCCCGTCGGGACCCTCTGGGTGGGGACCTCCGGCGGGCTCCTGCGGGTCTCGGGGGACCGCCTGGAGGAGGTGGTTCCGTCGGAGCGCCTCCAGAAGGCCGGCGTGAACGCCATGGCCCCCGACGGCCGGGGGGGCCTCTGGCTGGGGACCTACGGGCGGGGCGTCTTCCGCTTCCGGGAGGGGGCCGTGGAGCCCGCCCCTTTCCAGGAGCGCCTTCCTTCCCCCCGGATCTATGCCCTTCGGTCCGACGACGAGGGGAACCTCTGGCTCGGCACCGAGGGTGGGGGCCTCTGCCGCTGGGACGGAAAGGACCTGCACGCCTTCACCGCGGAAGAAGGCCTCCCCTCCCGGATGGTCTACTCCCTCCTCCGGGCCCCCGACGGGACCCTCTGGGTGGGCACCTACGGCGAGGGGCTCTTCCGGTACCGGAACGGCCGTTTCGAAAACCTCTCCAGCCGGCAGGGCCTTTCCAACGACGTGGTCCTTTCCCTCCTCCTGGACCGGGAGGGGAACCTCTGGGTCGGCACCAACGGCGGGGGGGTCAACCTCCTGGAGGACGGGCGTGTCCTCTGCCTGGGTACACCGGAGGGCCTGCCGGAGAACATGGTCTCCACGGTCCTCGAGGACCGGAAGGGTACCCTCTGGGTGGGGACCTACGGAGCCGGCCTGGTCCGGATCGAGAGGGGCAGGGTCGCCGCGGTCTACGACCGGAAGGACGGCTTCCCCGACGACAACGTCTACGCCCTGGCCGAAGACGGCGGGGGGGACCTGTGGGTGGGAACGGGGGCCGGCCTGGGCCTCTTCCGCGGGGGGAAGTGGACCTTCTGGAGGGAGCGGGACGGCCTTCCCGTCGAGATGATCTACGCCCTCCTTCCGGAACCGGGCGGCGCCCTCTGGATCGGCACCGGCGGCTCCTGCATCGCCCGCTTCCACCGGGGACGGTTCGAAACCTACGACCGGCAAAAGGGCCTGGCCAGCCGGACGGTGGTCTGCCTCGGCCACGACGCCCAGGGAAGGCTCCTGGCCGGAACCTACGACGGCCTCTGCCGCTGGGAGGGGGACCACTTCTCGGTCCTGGGGCGGGAGCAGGGCTTCGCCCACAGCGGGATCTTCTCCCTCCTCCCCGACGAAGACGGGACCCTGTGGGCCGGGACCTACGGCGGGGGGCTCCACCGGGTCCAGGGGGGGCGCGCCGTTCCCATCCGCCGAAAGGACGGCCTCTTCGACGACGTGGTGTACACCGTCCTGGACGACGGGCGGGGGCGCCTGTGGATGTCCTGCAACCGCGGGGTCTTCTCCGTGGAGAAGGCCGAGGCCCGGGCCTTCGCCGAGGGACGCGCCCCCGGGGTCTCCTGCCTCTCCCTGGGGAAGGCCGACGGAATGCGGAGCCCCGAGTGCAACGGGGGAAGCCAGCCCGCCGGATGGCGCCTGCGCGACGGGCGCCTCTGTTTCCCCACCACCCAGGGGCTGGTCTTCGTGGACCCGGAGGCCCTCCGGCCCGGCCCGCCCCCTCCGGTGGTCCTGGAAGGGGCCACCTACGACGGCCGGCCCTTCCCCGGGTCCTCGCCGGCGCCGGACCTTCCCCCGGGCAAGGGGAACCTGGAGTTCCGGTACGCCGCCCTGCGCTTCGCCGGCCTGGAGAAGGTGCGCTACGCCTACCGCCTCGAAGGCTTCGAACAGGAGTGGCACGACGCCGGGGCCCGCCGCACCGCCTTCTACACCAACATCCCCCACGGCAGCTACCGCTTCGTCGTCCGGGCCATCGGAGGAGACGGGGCCGTGGACCCCCGGGGGGCTTCCCTCGCCTTCCGCATCCAGCCCCACTTCTACGAGACCAAGGCCTTTGCCGCCCTGGTGGTCCTCCTCGCCGTCCTCGCCGGGTTTCTCTTCTACGCCGCCCGGGTGGCGCGGCTGAAGGCCCGCCAGCGGGAGCTGGAGAGGCTGGTGGCCCTCCGCACCGACGAACTGGCCCAGGCCCTCCAGAAGGTGGAGAGCCAGGCCGCGGAGCTCCGGGAGTTCAACACCCGCCTGAGGGAGAAGGTCCGGGAGCAGTTCGAACAGATCGTGCGGGACAAGCGGCTCACCAAGTACTTCCCCCGGAAGCTCGTGGACAAGATCCTCCTCTCGGAGGAGGACGTGAGCCTCGCCACCGAGCGCCGGACCGTCACCACCTTCTTCACCGACCTCCGCGGTTTCACCCGCCTCTCGGACACCACCGACCCGGAGCGGGTGACGGAGATCCTCAACGCCCACCTCACGGAGATGGCCGCCGCCATCGAGGCCCACGGGGGAACCCTGGCCCGCTTCATGGGGGACGGCATCCTGGGCTTCTTCGGCGCCCCCGACGACATGGACCCGGTCCTACAGGCCCGTTCGGCCTGCCGCATGGCCCTCCACATGCAGGCCCGGATGACCGCACTGGTGGAGAGGCTCGGCCTACCCCGGGGGGAGGAGGGCCTCGCCCTCCGGATCGGCATCCACCAGGACCAGGTGACCGTGGGCAACTTCGGGTCCCCGGACCACGTGGAGTTCACGGCCCTGGGCCGCGGCGTCAACCTCGCCAAGCGGCTGGAGGAGGCCTGCCCCCCCGGCTCCGTCCTCGTCACCGACACCCTGGCCCAGAAGGTCCTCGACCGCTTCGACTTCGGCCCGCCGGAAAGCCGCCGGTTCAAGGGTTTTCTGGAGGAGGTGGTGGTGCGGCGCCTGTTGGGGGAGAAGTCTCCGCCCCCTCCCTGAGGGACCCGGGGCCGGCCTCCTCCTCCGGGCCGCCGAGGTCCACCACCCGCCGAATGGGGTCGTTCTCCCGCCAGGGGGCCAGGCGGTAGAGAAAGGCCCGCCGCCGGCCCTCGGGGACCTCGGCCATGCTGCAGAGGCGGAAGAAGCGGCCGCCGTACCGGAAGGTGAGGAGCGGGTTCCAGCCGGCGTGCGGGCGGTTGGCCGAGACGAGGAGGGTCTCCCCCTCCAGGCGGATACGGTCGGGCTCCCCCGCCCTTCCGTACCGCCGCGTCCGCTCCGCCTCCTCCAGGGCTTGGACACCCCCTTCCACCAGGCGGAGGGGCGCCCAGAGGAAGAGGCTCCCCAGCGGCTCCCCGCTGGCGGCGGCGCAGACGGCCCGGGCGACGGAGTCCCCGAGCCAGAGGGTCACGAGGGCCCCCTTCCCGGTGAAGAAGAAGGAGAAGAAGACCGGCAGGCCGTACCAAGTGATGGGCCCCGGCTCCCGGTCCTGTTCGGCGAGCAGGGCCGAGATCCGTTCCCCGTACCCCTCCGCGTAGAGGACAAAGAGGGCGTACCAGGCCACCAGGGAGGCCACCACGCAGAGGGTGGAGGAGAGGTGGGCCAGAACCGACGGCGGGGCGGGGAGGGGCCAGGGCCACCGCCGCCGCCACCCCTCCGGCAACAGGGGCCATAGGAGAAAGGCCAGGAGGGCCGCGAAGAACCCGGTGATGGCCATGAAGGAAAGGGTAGCGCCAAGGGGGCCTGCCCGCAAGGAGGCTTGGCCGCGCCTTCGCCGCCTTCAGAACCTCCACCGCCTGATGGGGGCGCCCAGGGGCTTCGCCGCCTGTGGGATCGACCGCCCGTTCGCCACCTAAAGGTAGCTCCTACAGCCCGTTCGCCACCTAAAGGTGGCTCCTACTGGGCGATGGGCTTGACCTCCAGCTCCTTGGGGAAGCGGTTCATCTCCGCCTTCCAGACGGTGCTCCGGTGCTCCACCACGTTGGCCGTCCATTCCCGCTCGTAGGTCTTGCCCCCGGGGGTGGCGACCGAAACGCGGACCCGGTGGACACCGGGGGGGAGGTTCTTGCTCCGCTCCAGCCGGAAGCGCCTTTCGGAGGAGGCGGTGAAGGGCTCGGAGGCCCACACCTCCCCGTCCACCTCCAGGGTCACCTGCCCCTCGTCGATCTTGCCTTCGAAGATGAGGCCCAGGGTCCCCTTGGGAACCTTGGGGGCGGGGGCCGGCTCGGCGGGCGCCGGTTCCACGGCGGGGGGCCTTAGGGGAGCGGCCTCCGGAACGGGGGCAGGGGCGGCGGGACCTGCGCTACGGTAGTGTAGGGGATAGGGAAAAGGACAAGCGCGATTAGGGTCACTTCCTTCAATGTTATGGCCATCTCTTGGATTCCTTTCCTAGCGGAGCTCGTAATGGATCTTGCCTATTCTCTTCTCATAGCGCGTGAGACCAATTCCCGGTCTCTCGGCGATCTTGTCGAGCTGATCGTCGTGCACATCCTCTGTGCTTCCGGTTTGGCCATGGTTCACATCCACCGACGTGCCCACGCGGTGCAGGGCATGGGGGCAATCCCAACGGTGGTCGCGATCGATGTCGTAAAGGCCTCCGTACACGAGGCTGAGGTCGTTGTAGGACACCTTGACCCATTCGTCCTTTTCCTTTTTATACCACTCCCGGT
>JBMFRA010000064.1:0-12018 GCA_049968315.1 Acidobacteriota bacterium | reverse complement strand
GAAGTAAGGAGCACAAAGCGGGCGTCCCTCCAGGAGGGGCCCACCGGGCCCCTCCTGGCCTTTTCCGCGCCGGCGGGCCTACCGCTCGATCCAGCGCCCGAGGTCCCGGGCTCCCTCGGGGGGGCGGTAGGCCTCCAGGGCGTTGAGGAGCCGGCGGGGATCCTCCTCCACCACCACCAGCTCCCGGTGGATGGGCCTTACGAAGCCCTCGGCCACGGCGTGGTCGAGGAAGCGGACCAGGGGGCCGAAGTACCCCCCGGCGTCGAGGAGGCCCAGCGGTTTTCGGTGGAGGCCCAACTGGGCCCAGGTCCAGACCTCGAAGAACTCCTCCAAGGTCCCCAGCCCCCCGGGAAGGGCGACAAAGGCCTCGGAGAGGTCGGCCATGAGGGCCTTCCGTTCGTGCATGGAGGAGACGACGTGCATCTGTGTGGCCTCCGGCAGGGCCACTTCGTAGGCCATGAGGTGCTCGGGGATGACGCCGATGACCCGCCCCCCCTCCTGGAGGGCGGCCCGGGCCAAGATCCCCATGAGGCCCACGTTTCCCCCTCCATAGACCAGGGTGACCCCCTCCTGGGCCAGCAGGCGGCCCAGCCTCTCCGTGGCTTCGGCGTACAGGCCGTTCTTGCCCTTGCTGGAGCCGCAGAAGACCGCGATGCTCCTCACCGGTCCGTCCTTCCCCTCAACGGGCGGCGGCGGAGGCCTTCTCCGCCTCGAAGGTCTTCTGGATGAGCCCCAAGGTCCCCTCGAGGAGTTTCGGGTCGTCGAGGTCGATGGCGAGGAAGTCCTTGAGGAGGGCCGCGGCGGGACGGTCGAAGCCGTTGCGGACCATGGCGGTGTACTTCTCCGGAAAGCCCCGGGGGTCCTCCAGGTACCGCTGGTAGTAGGTGAGGGCCAGCACGTGGGCCACCACGTAGTTCACGTAGTAGGTGGGGACGCTCCAGTAGTGGTGCTTCCGGATCCAGTGGTCCTCCAGCCAGGGGTACCTCTGGAACCAGAGGTCGTAGGCCTTGCCCACCTCCACGCAGGCCCGGCCGAAGCCCTTCTCGTCGGTGATCTCGCCCGAGGCCACCCGGTCGTAGGCCACCATCTCGAACTTGGCCCTCCTCGCGATCTCCCACAGGACCATCATCTCGTTGAGGGCGTCCTCCCGGACGTACCGCTTGAGCGCCTCGTCCTTGGAGGTCTTCAGGAGGTGGTCCCGCAGGAGCCACTCGTTGAACATGGCGAAGGACTCGGTCATGTAGCCGGGACCCTCGCCGTACAGGACGCTCTTGCGGTTGTTGAAGACCAGCTGGTCGTGGATGCCGTGGCCCGCCTCGTGGGCCATGGTGGAGACGTTGGTCAAAAGTCCCTGGTAGTTGTCCAGGAAGAAGCCGTGGTAACCCTCGCAGAAGGCGCCCTGGTCGCGATTGGGCCCGCCCACGATGTCGATCCGGCCGTTCTTGGGGTCGAGAAGGGCGTGGAGTTCCCGGGAGTATTCGGGCCCCAGCACCGCCAGGGCCCCCTCCACGAGGGCGACGGCCTCGTCGGCGGTGAAGCGGGGCTCGGGATCCTGGCCCGAGGCCAGGTCCATGTCCCAGATCTCGGGCTCGGCGCCGCCGAGCTTCGGCCGGATGCGCTCCATCTGGAAGCGCTGGTAGTCGAAGTAGAGGGGGGACTTGGCCTCGATCTGGGCGTAGAGGTTGTCCACCTGGCTCCGGGTCAGGTACCGGTCGAAGAGGGTCTCGTGGTAGTAGGTGGGGAAACCGCGGAGGGCCGCCTCGCTGTTGAGGGCCCGCATCTCCCTCAGGAGGGCGAAGCCCACGAGGTCGCGGATCTCCGAGAAGGCCCCGTAGTAGGCCTCGTAGGCCTTCCGCCGGACTTCCCGGTCGGGGTGGCGGATGAGGGTCTCGAAGTCCCGGTGGACGTTGAGGGTCTTCCCGTCCACGGGGATCTCGGCGAAGGCCGTCCGGTCGAAGACCTTTTGGAAGAGGGCCGGCGGCCAGGCGTGGAGGTCGGGGTCCAGGCGGCTGAGGAGGGCCTCTTCCGGCCCCGAGAGGGTGTGGGGACCCTTTCGGATCCGGTCCAGGAGCTGGTAGCGGAAGGCCTGGAGCCCCGGCTCCCGGGCGATCATTCCCTCGAGGTCCGACGGGGAGAGGCCTTTCAAGGCCACGGAGAGGAAGCTGGTGCGGGCGCCCGTTTCCGCCTGGAGGGCGAGGTACGCATCGTAGGGGCCCCGGTCGGCGGTGTTCACGGCCATGCGGAACTCCCCGTAGGCGTACAGCTTCACCATCACGTCCTCCAGGTCCCGGAGGGCCTCCATGGCCCGCAGGAGGGCCCGGGGGGAGCCGGGGATCTGGCCCTGCAAGGCCTCCACCGCGGCGGCCAAGGAGCGGGCCTTCTCCACGTCGGCCTTCCATGCCGCCTCGCCGGCGTACATCTTGGTCAGGTCGAAGCGGTACGCCTGGCGCTGGGCGCCGGGCAGGGGGTCGAAGGCGGCGGCCGCCAGGGCCAGAACGGTGAGGGACATCGAGAGAAGCATCGCTTTCATGGCTTCCTCCACGGAAGGCGCGATTCTAGCACGGGAGGGTTCCCCACAGGGGCGGTGCCGGAGCCGCCCTGCCGTGGTACACTTCCCCCCTTCGGAGGCCCTCATGGACACGCCGGTGCTCTTTCGGCCCTTCTCCCTCAAGGGACTCTCCCTGCGCAACCGGACGGTCATGGCTCCCATGACGCGGCGCTTCTGCGACGACCGCTCCGTTCCCACCGCCGCCGTGGCCGAGTACTACCGGAAGCGGGCCGAGGGCGAGGTGGGGCTCATCGTCTCCGAGGGGATCGCCGTGGACCACCCCTCCGCCGCCTTCGACCGGCGGATCCCCGCCCTCTCCACCGGCGAGCAGGTGGCGGGGTGGCGGAAGGTCACCGGGGCCGTCCACCGGGAGGGCGGCGCCATGGCGGCCCAGCTCTGGCACGTGGGGCGGGCCCGCACCCTGAAGAACGCCCCCTTCCCCGAGGCCCCCACCCTCTCCTCCACCTCCCAGCGGTGCCGGGTCCCCTCCTCCCTGGGCGTGCCCTACGCCCGGCCCCGGGCCATGACGGTGGAGGAGATCGCCGAGACGGAGAAGGCCTTCGCCCGCTCGGCGGCCCTGGCCCGGGAGGCGGGCTTCGACGCCGTGGAGGTTCACGGAGCCCACGGCTACCTCGTGGACCAGTTCCTGTGGGCCGGCGCCAACGACCGCACCGACGCCTACGGGGGAAGCCTCGAAAACCGCGTCCGCTTCGCCGTGGAGCTGGTACGGGAGATCCGAAGGGCCGTCGGGGAGGACTTCCCCATCCTCTTCCGCTTCTCCCAGTGGAAGCTCGACGACTACGGCGCGCGCCTTGCCGAAACGCCGGAGGAGCTGGGCCGGATTCTCCTGCCCCTGAAGGAGGCGGGGGTGGATCTCTTCCACGCCAGCCAGCACGACCACCTGGAGCCGGCCTTTCCCCCGTCGGAACTCAACCTGGCCGGCTGGGCGGAACGGCTCACGGGCCTTCCCGCCATCGCCGTGGGCAAGGTGGGCCTCTCGGTGGCCTTCACCGACTCCTACCGAGGCGTGGAGGGAACCGCGCGCTCCCTCGACGGCCTCCTGGCCCAGATGGAACGGGGGGACTTCTCCCTCGTGGCCGTGGGAAGGGCCCTCATCGCCGACCCGTACTTCGTGAGAAAGGTCAGGGAAGGGCGTTTCGGCGACGCGGTCCCCTTCCGGAAGGAGATGCTGTCTCACTTGGATTGAACCCCGGGGAAGATGAAGGAGAGAGCCATGAAGAGCAGGTGGATCCTCGCGGCGGTAGGGATGGGGCTCGGACTTTCGGTCTTCGGCTCCCCGGGGAGCTCCCCCGAGGGCTGGACCTTCCTCTCCACCACAACCATCGGCGCCCGGGACTTCCGGAAGGCCCACCCCGAGTGGGACGGCCGCGGCGTCCTCATCGCCGTCTGCGACTCGGGGGTGGACCTCGACCTGCCTGGGCTGACCGTCACCTCCGACGGCCGGCCCAAGATCCTCGACGCCCGGGTCTTCATCGAGAACCGCAAGGTGAGCCTGGAGAAGGCCCGCTGGGACGAAGACGAACACGGGAAGGCCGTCCACGGAAAGGACGGCAAGTGGCTCTACGGCCTGGGGGAGGGCGGCGTCCAGCTCCCCGCCGGCCAGGACCTCTGGGTGGGCTACTTCCGGGAGGAGGACCTCCAGAACAGCGACGCCGAAGGCGGGGACCTCAACGGCGACGGGGACACCAACGACGTCTACGGCTTCGTGGTTTACAAGGCGGGGGACGGACGCTGGACCGCGCTGTTGGACAGGGACGGCGACGGAAGCCTCGCCGGAGAAAAACCGCTCCACGACTTCGCCGAGGACCGCGAGTTCTTCTCCCTGGGGGGGCGGGACCTCCACGGACAGGCCCCGGTCATGACCTTCGCCCTGAACCTCTGGCCCGACGAGAAGAAGGCCGCACTCTACATGGCCGACGGCTCCCACGGAACCCACGTGGCGGGGATCGCCGCCGGATACCGCATCGACGGCCAGGAGGGCTTCGACGGCATCGCCCCCGGCGCCCAGGTCCTCGCCCTCAAGATCGGCGACAACACCCTCTCGGGGGGCGCCACCACGCCCGGCTCCATGGTCTCGGCCTGGCGGTACGCCGTGAAGAAGGCCGAGGAGCTGGGCATGCCCCTGGTGATCCAGATGTCCTACGGGGTCGGATCGGAGATCGAGGGGACCGCCGAGGCGGAGAAGCTCCTGGATTCCCTGCTGGAGGAGCACCCCGCCGTGGTGGCCACCGTCTCCGCCGGCAACGAGGGGCCCGGCATCTCCACCGTGGGCCTGCCGGCCTGCATGGAGCAGTGCCTCGCCGTGGCGGCGGTCCTCAACCGGGATTCGGCCAAGGACCTCTACGGCGCCGACCTCGCCCAGAACGAAATGTTCTCCTTCTCCAGCCGGGGGGCGGAGATGGACAAGCCGGACATCGCCTGCCCCGGCTTCGCCCTCTCCACCGTCCCCAACTACGAGAAGGGCCGGGCGGTCTTCCGGGGCACCTCCATGGCCTCGCCCCAGGCCGCGGGGGCGGCGGCGCTCCTGATGTCCGCCGCCCGGGCGGAGAAGCTGCCCATCCGTCGCGACCTCGTGCGGGCGGCCCTCCAGCGCTCGGCGTCGCCCATCCCCGGTTATGGCCCGCTGGACTACGGGGCCGGCCTTGTGAACGTTCCGGCGGCCTGGAAGGTCTACGAGGCCCTGGCCCGGGGGGGCGAGAAGGTCCTCGCCTTCCGGGCGGAGACCGAATCCCCCGAACGGCCCTCGCGGAAGGGCCCGGCGGTCCACTGGCGGGGTGGGTACTACCCCGGCCCGGACCGCCCCCAGGCCGTCACCGTTCGGCCCCTCTTCCCCCCGGAGTTCTCCGCCGAAGCCAAGGCCCGCTTCTTCGCCGCCTTCGACCTGGAGGCCGTGGGGGGCTTCTTCCGGGTGGACCGGAACGCGGTCTTCATGAAGGCCGAGGAGCCGGCCCGCTTCTCCGTCCTCTTCGACCCCGCCCGGCTGAAGGCTCCCGGCCTCCACCAGGGTGAGGTGCGGGCCTACCTCAAGGGCCAGGGAAGGGACCTGGGGCCGGCGTGGCGGGTGCCCGTCTCGGTGGCCGTCCCCGAGGTCTTCACCGGCGGTGCCCTGAAGCGCCGCGTGGAGCATCTGCCCCCGGCCAAGGTCGCCCGGATGTACCTCGAGGTTCCCTCCGCCGCCGCCGGTCTCGTGGTCCGGCTGGAGGCCCCCGCCGGCCAGCGGGGGGTCGTTGCCGCCGCCCTCTTCGACCCCGAGGGCCGGCAGGCCGCCTCCGGGCTCCTGCGCCCCGAAGGGCGGAAGGCCGAGCTGGCCGTCCCCTCTTCCCAACTGGAGCCGGGGGTCTACGAGCTCACCGTCTACGCCGCCTACGGCAACTCCCAGCCCGTCTCCCTGGAGGTCGACGCCGCGTCGGTACCCCTCTTGAGGCCCCTCAACGACCAGGTCCCCCTCAAGGCGGCCCAGGGGAAGACCCCCTCGGCGGAGGTGGAGGTGGTTTCGGCGCTGGACTCGGTCCTTCGCGGGAGCGGCGGGGGACGAATCGTGGGAACCCTCACCGACCGTACCCAGAAGGTGAACGGCTCCCAGTGGGAGCGCACCTTCTCCCTCGCCCCCGGGGAGGCTTCGGCGGAGTTCCGGCTGAGCCTCTCGCCGGAGGACTACGGAAAGTTCACCGACATCGCCGTAGAGATCCTCGACGCCGACGGAAAGGCCGTGGCCTCCGACGGCTTCTCCTACCGCTTCGCCGAGATCGCCCTGAAGAAACCCGGTAAGGCCGGCGCCAAGTACACGCTGAAGGTCCGGGCCGCCACGGCGGACCCCGAGGACGACCCCTCCTGGAACCTTCGGGTGGAGGAGCTCCACCGCTTCGCCGAAGCGGTACCCCTCACGGTCACCCAGGGCAAGGAGAAGGCCCTCGTCCTCTACCCCGGCCACCGGGCGGTCCTCACCCTGGAGGCGGCCTCCGTGCCCCCCGCCCTCCCCGACGGCGGCCTCTACCTCGCGGAGGTAACGGTGCAGGACGGCGAGCGGGAGGCCCTGCGGCTGCCCCTGCAGATCCGCCTCGATGGAAAATAGGGACAGTTACCTATTTTCCCGGCGGCCCGGGAGAAGGGCGAAGGCGAGAAGGCCCAGGAAGGCGAGGAGGCCCACACCGGCGAAGGCATACCAAAGGTAGTGGGCGTGGGCGTAGGCGGCCGCCATGGCCTCCCGCGAAAGCCCGCGGGCCGCCAGGACCTTGGGGTCGGGGCAGAAGGCCTCCAGAAGATAGCCGGAGAGGGCGAATCCGAAGAGCCAGGCGAAGAAGGTGTTGAGGTGGGCGTAGCCCATGTACAGGCCTTCTTGGCCGGGCGGAGCCTGCCGGGAAGCGAATTCCAGGTATCGGGGACTGAGGAAGCACTCCGCCAGCCCTTGGAGGGCGATGCCGGAGACCATGAGGACCGTCACCGGGTGGAGGGTGGCGCCGAAGAGCCGGACCGGACCCTGGAGGTTCCCCGACAGGGACATGACCAGCGCCGAGAGGGGGATTAGGCCCAGGGCCACGCCGATGGAGGCCACGGGGCTGAGCTTCCGGACCAGGTGGGTGACGGGCACCACCAGCAGGACCACCACCAAGGGGTTCACGTTGGCGTACCACTCGGGGCTGGCCTCGGGCCCCACCAGCCTCAGGACGTACTTGGGCATGGAGGCGTAGAGCTGGCCCTGGATGGCCCAGAAGCCCGCCGTGATGAGGATCAGGGCCAGGAAGCGGCCGTTCCGGAGAACGACGGCCAGCCCCTCAAGGGACTGGGCGACGCTCCGCGGGCGCTCCTCGCCGTTCTCCCGGGGGAAGAAGAAGAGGGCGGTGATGGCGAGGGCGGCGAGGGCGGCGAAGGCGGAGTAGAGCGGCACCGAACCCACCCCCATCAGCGCCCGCACCGGCCTGGCTACGGTCTTCCCGGTGAAGGAGCCGATGTTCACCATCATGTAGAAGAGGCTGAAGGCCCGGGCCCGGCTGGCGCCGTCGGAAGAGCGGGCCACCGTTCCCGTGATGACGGGCTTGACGAAGGCACCCCCCATGGCCACCAGGGCCAAGGAAAAGGGCACGGCCCCCTGGGTGGGAAAGAAGGCGAGGCCCCCGTATCCCAGGGCCAGCAAGGTGAAGGCGAGGAGCAGGGAGGGGCGGAAGCCCAGCCGGTCGGAGAGGGCCCCGGTGACGAAGGGCAACAGGTAGATGGAGGAGGAGAAGAGGGCTCCGATCCACCCGGCCGCCACGTCGGAGAAGCCCACCACGTCGGTGAGGAAGACCGCCAGGGCGATGAAGGTTCCGTAGTAGGCGGCCCGCTCGAAGAGCTCCACGGCGTTTCCCGTCCAGAAGGCCCTGGGGAAGCGCCAGGTGGGCCGGCCGGATTCCAGCCGGCGCGTCGTGTCCCTCATTTCTGCGGTTCCTCGGGAAAGACCACGTCGGGCTGGAGGAAGGGACCCTCCAGGCGCGCCAGGGCCAGGAACCGCCCGTCGGGGGCCACCACCTTCACCATGCTCTCGTGGCCGTGGAGCGGCTTGGGGGCGGGGACCTTCTGCCCGTTCAGGAAGAGCCGCTCCTCCCGGGAGGTGGCCTGGAAGACGGGGAAACCCAGGTCCAGCTGGTTCAGCGGGACGAAGCCCGGTTCGGCGAAGGGGTTCTCCAGGGGGTTGGCGTGGTGGACGGTGAAGGGACCCACCTCCGTCCGGCAGAGCTGGTAGCAGTGGGCCGGGCTGCCCACCGCCGCTCCCAGGTCCCGGGCCAGGGCCCGTACGTAGGTTCCCGAGGAACACTTCAGCCGGAAGTGGAGGTCCCGGGCGTCCACGGGCGAGACCTCGAAGCGGTACACCTGGACCGAAACGGGAGGGAGGTCCGGCTCCTCGCCCCTTCGGGCCATTTCGTAGGCCCGCACGTGCTGGATCCGCTTGGCGGAGAAGGCGGGCGGCCGCTGGAGGTAGGCTCCCACGAAGCGGCCGGCCGCCGCCTGCCACCCCTCGGCGGTGAGCTCCGGCAGGGGGCCCGTGGCCGTCACCTTTCCGTCGCGGTCGAAGGTGTCGGTTCCTTCCCCGAAGCGGATGACCCCTTCGTAGGTCTTGTCCATCCCCTGGAAGAAGCGGGCCAGGCGCGTGGCGTGGCCCAGAAGCAGGATCAGGAGGCCGGTGCAGAAGGGATCCAGCGTCCCTCCGTGGCCCACCTTGAACTTCCGGGGGCAAAGCCGCCGGATGGCCTGCACGCAGTCGTGGGAAGTCACCCCCGACGGCTTGTCCAGGAGGATGAGGCCGTGGGGGTTCCCCTCGGGACGGTTCATGGTGCCTTCCCTCCCTCCTTCGGCTTCAGCGCGCGGAGGAGCTCTTCGATGCGCTGGGCGGAGTCCGCCGTTTCGTCGTACTGGAACCGGAGTTCGGGAAGCTGGCGCAGGCGCAGATTCGCCGCCAGGTACCCCTTTAGGGCCCTCCGGTTCTCCTCCAGGGCCTCTTCGGCGCCCTTCCGGTCCAGATTGGGGGAGACGACGGTGAAGAAGACCTTCGCCACGCTGAGGTCGCGGTTGACGCTCACCTCGGTGACGGAGATCCACCGGAGCCTTTCGTCTTCCACTTCCCGGAGGAGGGCGTTGGAGATGCCGTGGCGCAGAAGGTCGGCCACCTTGTCCGTTTTCGCGAACCGCCGCATGGCATTTTCTCCTCGAAGGCCGGAGGGTCAGAAGATCTCCTCCACCGCCTCCAGCACCTCCACCTCGTAGGTCTCCTCCAGGAAGGCCACCGCCGCCCTCAGGCTCTGCCGGGCCACCGCGCCGCTCCCCGAGACCGCCGCCAGCGTCAGGGAGGCCCGCCGGGGGTCCTCCTGCCGGCCCGTCTCCGCCACCGCCAGTCCAAAACGCTGGCGGGCCCGTTCGCAAAAGGACTTCACCACCGACCGCTTGTCCTTGAGGCTCGCCGCCGCAGGGATCCGGATTTCCACCCGTGCCACCGCCACGACGCCCCTCACGCCTGGATCGGCCACCGAAGCCTCCCGCCCACGGTGCCCCCGCTAGAGCGTCCGCTCCTGCACGTGGATCTCGAAGGCCTCCAGGACGTCGCCGGGCTTCACGTCGTTGAAGTTCTCCAGGGAAATGCCGCACTCCAGCCCCTCTTTGACCTCCGAGGCGTCGTCCTTGAAGCGCTTGAGGGAGGCGATCTTCCCCGTGTGGACCACCACGTTGTCCCTGAGAACCCGGATCTGGGCGGAGCGGGGGATGCGGCCCTCGGTCACCAGGCACCCCGCCACCGTCCCCACCTTGGAGACGCGGAAGATCTCCTTCACCTCGGCGTGCCCGAGCACCACCTCCTGCTCGATGGGCTTGAGCATTCCGGTGAGGGCCTGCTTGAGCCGGTCGGTGAGGTCGTAGATGACGGTGAAGAGGGCGATCTCCACCCCCTCGGCCTTGGCCATGTCCGCGGCCTTCCTCTCGGGGCGCACGTTGAAACCGATGAGGATGGCGTTGCTGGCGGAGGCCAGCAGGACGTCGCCCTCGGAGATGGCCCCCACACCCTTGTGGACCACCGAAACCTTCACCTCGTCGGTGGAGAGGTCCTCCACCTGCTGGGCGATGGCCTCTAGGGAGCCCTGGACGTCGGCCTTGAGGATGATGGAGAGCTCCTGGATGTCTCCCTGCTGGATGGCGCCGAAGACGTTCTCCAGCCGGACCTTGGTGGACCTCAAGGCCTTCTGCTTCTCCTGTTCCTTCCGGAAGGCCGCCACCTGCCGCGCCTTGGCCTCGTCGGCCATGGCCTGGAAGGTGGAACCCACGGCGGGGACCTCGGAAAAGCCCAGGATCTCCACCGGCGTGCTGGGGCCCGCCTCCTCCACCCGGTTGCCCTTGTCGTCGAAGAGGCCCCGGACGTGGCCCACGGTGGAGCCGCAGAGGAAGAAGTCGCCGATGCGCAGGGTCCCGTCCTGGATCAGGACGGTGGCCACGGGGCCGCGGCTCCGGTCCAGCTTGGACTCCAGAACCGTGCCCATGGCGGGGGCGGCGGGGGAGGCGGACAGGTTCAGCATGTCGGCCACCAGGGCCACCATCTCCAGGAGCTCCTCGATCCCCTGGCGGGACTTGGCGCTGACGGGGACGGCCACGGCGTCGCCGCCGAAGTCCTCCGTCACGATGCCGTGTTGCATCAGCTCCCGCTTGACCCGGTCGGGGTCGGCCCCCGGCTTGTCCATCTTGTTGATGGCCACCACCATGGGGACGTTGGCCGCCTTGCAGTGGTTGATGGCCTCCACCGTCTGGGGCATGACACCGTCGTCGGCCGCCACCACGAGGATGACCACGTCGGTCACCTGGGCGCCCCGGGCCCGCATGAGGGTGAAGGCCTCGTGGCCGGGCGTATCCAGAAAGACGTACTCCCGTTCGCCGTGGCGGACCTTGTAGGCGCCGATGTGCTGGGTGATGCCACCGAACTCCTTGGAGGTGATGTCCACGTCGTGGATGGCCTCCAGGAGGCTGGACTTGCCGTGGTCCACGTGGCCCATGACGGTCACCACCGGCGCCCGCGGGAGCCGCTCCTCCTCGGGGACCTCCTCCTGGGTGAAGGCCATCTCGTCCTCGAAGGAGATGACCTCGGCCTGGAAGCCGAACATGGACGAGATCTGGATGGCCACTTCGCTGTCCAGGGGTTGGTTGATGGTGGCCAGGATGCCCCGCATCATGAGCTTGGCGATGATGTCCTTCACCTTGACGTTGAGCTTCTCCGCCAGTTCCTTGACGGTGATCCCTTCCCGGATGAAGACGGCCTCGCCCTTTTCGGCGCGGGCCTGGGCCTCCTGCAGTTCGTGCTCCAGCCTCTCCTGGCGGTCGGCCCGGGCCTGCATCTTCTCCATCCGCCGCTCGCGCTTGGTCTTCCGGCGGACCTCGGGAGGAGCGGGACGGGACGGCGGGGCGGCCGGCGCCGGGCGGCGCCCTTCGGCGGCCGGCGGAGCCGCAGGTGCGGCGGGACGGGCCGCCGGAGCGGGCCTGGCGCCGGCGGAGGGCTGGGGCCGGGCCGTACCGGGCCGCTGTGGGGGGGCCGCGGGTCTGGCGGCGGAGGGACGGGGCGCCCCGGGCTTGGCCGGCGGCGCCGGGGGCCTTCGGGCCGGTGCGGCGGGCCTTGGAGCGCTCGAGGGTTCGGCCGTCTGCGGCGCCCGGGGGGCCGGAGGCGGCTGGACGGGCCTGGCGGAGGGCGGCGTGTACGGCCGCGTGTGAAGCATGGGCGGGCGCTTGAGGACCGTGCCCGGCGGCAGCTTGACCGTCAGCGGCACGACCACCGGCGTCCCGCCCTCCCCCAAAGCCTCCGGCGGGGGCGGGGCTGGAGGGGCTGTGGCCTCGGGAACGGGAGCCAGCGGCGGGGGAGGAGGCGTCTCCACCGGCGGCGGCGCCTCTCTTTCGGCCTTCGGCGGGAGCGGCGCCGCCGGAGCGGTCACCGGCGGCACGGGAGGAGCCGG
>JBMFRA010000063.1:0-12198 GCA_049968315.1 Acidobacteriota bacterium | reverse complement strand
GCCAGACCTTGTTGCGGTACCAGGGGCGCCGGGGGGGGTAGCCGTCCCGGAGGATGAGGTGGGGCACGTTGGCGGGGGTGTAGTCCTTTTCCCGCGTGAGGCCCACCCCCGTGGGGGTGGCTCCGCCGGGCACCTTGGTGACGTCCACCACCTTGGTGGTGGTGTTGTACTTGCCGCCGCCGACGCTCCACCCGCCGATGCGGTCGATGTTGCCCACGAGGACGTTGAGGATTCCCACGGCGAAGGCCTGGTAGGTCCCCCGGGACTTCTTCACCACCGACCGGTAGGCATCGGCCACGGCGGCCGTCCCGTAGGAGGTGAACTCCTGGGCCAGGGTGACAATGGTGTCCACGTCGACGCCGGCGATGTCCGCGTAGTCCGCGTAGCTCTTTTCCTGGGCCCGCTCCCGGAGGAGCAGCAGGGAGCTCTTGACAGAAATACCGTTGACGGTTCCCTCGAAGAAGAGGTCCACCCCGTCCACCGACGCCACGGTGGCCACCTGCGTGTTCCGCTGGGGGGTTCCCCCCGTGACCACCACGAACTCGGAGGAGGTACCCCCGGCCAGCCCCGCCTCGTCGGCCCGGAGGAACTTGCGGTAGTGGGGGTGGAAGGGGTCGGTGACCACCAGCCAGGCGGCGCTGCTGTGGGTCTGGATGGCCTTCCCCTTGCGGTCGGTGCCGAAGACCGCCGTGGCCGCCTGGGCGGAGCAGGTCCTCAGGAACTGGCCGTTGTAGCGGTGGTTCTCCAGGATCCACCGGATCATCCCCATGAGGATGCCGATGTCGCCGCCGGGCTTCACCGGGACCCAGCGGTCGGCCTTGGCCGCCACCTTGGACATCCGGGGGTCCACCACCACCAACTTTCCGCCCCGGGCCTTCAAGCCGGCGACGATCTTCCGGGCGGAGGTTTGCATGGGGAAGTTACCATCCAGGTAGTTGGCGCCGAAGTTGAGGAGGTACTTGCAGTTTAGGAAATCGGGCTTGCGGTTGGCGGCCCCCGACTCCCCCGCGCCGACAAACCAATCCAGCTCGCAAATGGTGTCGTGGGGGATCCGGAAGTTGATGGAGCCGTAGCACTTTCCCCAGAATCGGTCGTTGAAATCGGTCTGGCCTTCCTCCATGCGGCCCACCATCACCGCCACCTGGTTGGCCTTGGGCCCCAGTTCGGGGATGGCGGGGTCGATGGGGTCGAAGGAGCGGATGGCCCGGAGCCCGTCCACGTGGCCTTCACCGAAGAGGTCACCGCCCTCGCAGATCTCCTCGATGGCCTGCTCCCACGAGATGCTCTTCCAGCGGCCGGAGCCGCGGGGGCCCACCCGCTTGAGGGGCCGGGTGATCCGCAGGGGGTCGTAGAGGACCTCGGGGGCTGCCTGGCCCCGCGGGCACATCCGGCCCCGCTCGGTGGCGGCGGCGGCGGGGGAGGTGCCGTAGGGTAGGACCTCGTCGGGCTCCCGGCAGTTGGGGTGGTAGGGGTTGCCGTCCACCTTCATGAGGACGCCGTTGCGCACGTGGGCGGTGAGGCCGCAGTCGGAGCGGCACTGGAGGCACACCGACCGCACGTGGTTCACGGCGGAGGAGGAGTCGGGGGTGTCGGGGAGCTGGCCGGTGTACCGCCCCGGCTGGGGGGAGGACGACGCAGAGAGGCCGGAGACGGCCGTCACCGCCGCCGCCGCGGCGGAGGCCTTGAGGAAGGTCCGGCGGTCTAGGGCCTGGGAATCGGGGGTCTTCTTTGCCATGGGGAATCCTCCTCGCCTAGCGCTTCTTTTTGGGGCCGTAGAGCTGCTTTCCCGGGCCGGCGGCGCTGTGGCAGGGATAGCAGGAGGTGATGGTGGCCACGTTCTTGCCCAGGCTTCCCCCGTTGCCGCGGGCGCCGGACTGGCCGTATTCGATGACCACGGTGGTGTGGCAGAAGGCGCAGTGGCGCGGGTTCAGCCCCATCTGGGCCACCAGGACGTGGGCGTCGGGAATCCCTTCGCGGAGGGTCTTTCGGGATAGGATGCCGGCGTGGCATTCGCTCCGGGTGCAGTCGGCGTCGTAGCGGGGCGAATCGCTCCGGTGAAGGGCCGTGAGGGCCGCCGCGCTCTCATTGATGGGCTGGCCCGGCTTTCGCGGCGGTGTGGGGGATTGCTCCCCGAGGTCCTGGGCCGCGGCCCACAGGGCCAGGACGGCGGAGAGAACGAGGAAGGCGGTACCGAACAGGAGCGGGCGTCGCATGGGGGGTCCCTCCACTAGAACTTCCAGGAAAGAACGGCGGAGACAAAGTCCGCCGAGCCGTTTTCGAAGGAGTACGCGTACCGGTGGAACCCCGAGGCCTGCCCCCGCAAGGAGACGGAGAGGCCCGGCTTCCAATCGAAGTCCACCGTGGCGGATAGGACGGGAAAGCGGAAGGATTGGGTTCCGGAGAGGAGGGTCTGGCCGCCGAAGAGGCTGGCGTGCCACCGGGCGCCCAGGGGGAGAGAAGCCCCAGCCTGGACGGAGGTGGTCCGTTCGCTGTAGGCCGGGCCGAAGAAGAGGTCCTCGGAGCCTAGGGAGACGAGGCCCTGGAAGCGGGTTTCCAGCCGCCGGTGGTCGCCCTGGAGGAACAGGACCGTTCCTCCGGAAAGGCCCCAGGAGGCCGAGAGGGCGCTCCGCGTATCCGAGAGGCGGTTGAAGGAGCGGCCGTCCAGCTCATAGCGGACCTTGGCCGTCTCAACTTCCCGAGAGAAGGAGCCGGAGACCTGCACGCCCCGCCAGGGTTTGAGCAGAACCTCCCCCCGGCCCGAGAGGGAACGGAGAATCCGGTCCCCCAGATCTCCCCGGGCGTCCCGGCGGCGGTCCTGCCCCGAAAGGCGCACCTCCCAGAAGCGGCTGGGGCGCCACCGCAATCGGAGGCGGGTATCGTTTCGGTCCTCCCGGTTTCGCTCGGTGGCCAGCCCCGCCGTCCGGTCGTACCGCCGCCACCCGAGGGTGGTTCCGGCCTCCAGGGAGACGGCCCGGGAGGGCTGCCAGGAGCAGGTGACCCCCTCGGGGGTGCCGCCCGAAGAAGGCGGGAACCCCGGGGGAGAAGTTGGTGGGGCCCGGCGGCTCGTCGGTGACCACCCGGGCGACCTCCACGCGAAAACGCCAGGCAGCGGGGACCTCCCACCGGGCGGTGAGGCGGCCGTCCCCCGTCCAGCGCAAAAAGGCTTGGGCGTCCCACCGGAGGCCGCCGCCGTCCCCGCCCAGCCGGAGGTCTTCCAGGGACAGCCCCTCCAAGGCGGGGTACTGGGTGAACCCTTTCAGGGTCTCCCCGTCCCCATGGGTGGAAACCCCTCCCACGGCCAGGGATGCCGAATCTTCGGCGCGGAGGCAAAGGGCGGCGGCGAAGGAGAGAATCCATAGGATCGTCGTGCGCTTCATGGCTCCCCTCCCCTACCGCAGCAGCTTGTCCGACACGTTGGAGCCGTGGGCCGCCGTATGGCAGTCCAGGCAACGGGCGTGGCGCTGGAGTTTGAAGCGGTGGCCCGTGGTTCCGATCTGGGGAAAGTTCTGTTCGTAGTGGCACTTGAGGCAGAGGCCATTCCCCGCTTCCAGGAGGAGGCGGGGGTTCACCGACCCGTGGGGCCTGTGGCAGGAGCCGCACCCCTGGTCATCCAGGGCCAGGTGGCGCCAGACGAAGGGCCCCCGGGCCTGGGGGTGGCAAGAGAGGCAAGGCGCCGAAGCCTCCTCGGGGTTGGGCGAGAGAACCCGGTCCGCCCCGTGGGGCTCGTGGCAGTCCCAGCACCGGACCTGCGCCCGGTCCACCGGGTGGCGGTAGGGCAGCGCGAAGTCCACCCGCTGCCCGTCGTGGCACTTCAGGCAGCGTTCGGAGGGATTCCGGGGCGAGGCGGTGGCCGGTGTCGGGCGGGGCGTGGCGGGGCCCCCGTCCCGGACGAAGTGGAGGGCCTCCCCGTGGCAGTCCCAGCAGGAGACCCCGGCGGAGACGTGAACCCCGTTCAGCGTGGCCCGCTTGTCCCGGTACACCTCTCCGTGGCAGGAGAGGCAAGCCTCCGCCTCCTCCCGGGCCGTCCACTTGGCCAGGGCCTCCTTTCCGCGGATGTTGGTGGGGGAAGGGTCCTCCATGTGGGCCTTGCCGTCCCCGTGGCAGGCCTCACAGCCGTTTCGCCCCTCCGCCCGGGCCATGAAGGCCTCGTGGAGGGTGCCTTGAAAGGCCCGCACCTGGTCCTCGTGGCAGGCGCCGCAAGGGTTGCCCCCCTCCTGGGCCCACCCGGCGGGCTGCAGGAAGAGGAGAAGCCCCCCCGCCAGTAGCGCCAGCAGACTCCATTTTCGTTGCGGTGAGAGATCCATCGCGCAGTTCCTCCCCTTGGCCTTTTGGCAAGGGAGATGCCAGGGGAGGAATTCGCAGAAAGGCCCTGATTTAATTAGCGGATTTCAAGAAGGCCCCCCGCCGGGGTGCCGGATTTTCGGCGGGAGCGCTCCCACCGGCGGGGGAGAAAAGCAGGGACCGGCACAGCTCTTGGGGTCATTCCGGGGCCCCGTCGGGCCCGCCAACTTTTGGGCAGTTGTCCCTTTCCCCCGCCGGTCTCCCGCCTCCCCCGCTCTTTCGCCAGCGGTATTGGAAGGTGCTGCGGGGGATCCCCAGCAGGGCGGCGGCCCGGGACTGGCTTCCCTTCGCCTCTTCGAGGGCCCAGCGGAGGAGGCGCCGCTCCGTTTCGGCCAAGACGGTGTCGAGGTGCACCGCTCCCCCCGGGGGCTCCCACCAAGGGGGTGTGGAGCCCTCCCCGGCCCCCGCCGAAACCCGGATCTCCGCGGGGAGGTTTTCGGGGAGGATCACGGGCCCTTCGCAGAGGGCGGCGGCCGCCTGGATGGCGTGCTTGAGCTCGCGGACGTTTCCGGGCCACGGATGGGCCAGGAGGAGCCTAGCCGCCCCGGGGTCCAGGCTCAGAAGGTTCTCCTCGCGCCCCCCGGCGAACTGGCGCAGGAAAAATCCGGCAAGCGGCAGAATGTCCTCCCGCCGCTCCCGGAGGGGGGGGAGGTGGAGGTGCACCACGTGCAGCCGGTAGTAGAGGTCCCGGCGGAAGCAGCCCGCCTCCACCTCCCGGCCGAGGTCCCGTTTGGTGGCGGAAATGAGCCGGAAGTCCACCGGAACGGACCGGATGGAGCCCAGCCGTTCCACCGTCCGTTCCTGCAGGACCCTGAGGATCTTGGCCTGAACCTCCGGCGGGATGTCATCGACGTCGTCGAGGAAGAGGGTTCCCCCGGAGGCCGCCTCGAAGCGCCCGGCGGCGGCGCGGTCCGCTCCCGTGAAGGCCCCCTTCTCGTGGCCGAAGAGTTCGTTCTCCAAAAGGCTTCCCGAAAGGACGGCGCAGGAGACGGGGACGAAGGGCTTGCCCGCCCGGGGGCTCGCCTCGTGGATGGCCCGGGCCACCACCTCCTTCCCGGTTCCCGTTTCCCCTTCCAGAAGGATGTCCACGTCCAGGGGAGCCACCCGGTCCGCCGACGCCCAGAAGCGGCGCATGGCCGGGGAGCTCCCCAAGAAGAGCGAGCCCCGGGTCACCCGCTCCAGTTGGTCCAGTAGGCGCCGCTTCTCCCCCCGAAGGGTGATGACCTCCGCCACCCGCCGCACTCTCTCCAGAAACTCCGCCATTTCGAAGGGTTTCACCAGGTAGTCGGCGGCCCCGGACTGGAGGGCCAATACCGCGTCCTTCACTGAGGCAAAGGTGGTCATGAGGAGGACCGCCGTTTCCGGGAAATCCTCCCGCACCCGGCGGAGCAGCTCCATGCCGTCCATTCCCGGCATACGCACGTCGGCCACCAGGAGGTGGGGGGGGGCCTCCCGCACCGCCTGCCAGGCCTTCTGGCCGTCGCCAACGCAGGCCACCTCGTAGCCTTCGTCCCGCAGGCTGTCGCAAAGGGAAAGGCAAAGGAGCTTCTCGTCTTCGGCCACCAGGACCCGCATCACGCCTCCCAAGGCCGGAAGAGGAGCGTCACGGTGGTCCCCTCCCCCGGCCGGCTCTCCACCCGGATATCCCCTCCGTGATCCCTCATGATCCTCAGGGAGGTGGCGAGCCCAAGGCCCGTTCCCTTTCCCGGAGGCTTGGTGGTGACGAAGGGCTCGAAGAGTCTGTCCCGGACCTCTTCGGGGATTCCTCCCCCCTCATCGGCCAGGTCGAGCCGCACCCGGTGGCCTTCCAGCCGGGCCTCCGCCCGGATGCAGCCGCTCCGCCCCTCCATGGCGTCGGCGGCGTTCAGGAAGAGGTTGAGAAGAACCTGCAGGAGGCACCCGGGATCGAAGCGGACCGGCGGCAGAGGATCGGGAATGGCCACCTCCATCACCACGCCGGGACCCAGCCGCGGCTCCACCAGCGCCCGTGCCTTTTCCAAGGCTCCCGCCAGGCCCACCTGCGCTTCGGCGTACCGCTGGCGCCGCACGTAGGCCAGAAGGTTCTGGAGCACCTCCCGGATGTGGCGGGCGGCCTCCATCATGGTGGGGAGGTAGGCCAAGGCCTTTTCCCGGTTCCCCGGATCCCGGGCCAGGCGTTCCAGGGAGACGAGGAGGCCCGAGAGGGGGTTGTTGATGTCGTGGGCCAGGCCCGAGGCGATGAGGCCCACGCTGGCCATACGGTCCGCCTCCCGAAGCTTCTCGAGGAGGCCCGTGTGCTCCCGGTGGAGGGCCTGGAGGCGCCCCATCATCTCCTGTACGGCCCGGGCCACCGTCCCGATCTCGTCCCTCCGGCGAACTGGCAGGGGAGGAACGGGACCTTCCAGCCGAAAGGACTGGACCGCCCCCGCCAGCACCAGGGTATCCCGGTGGATGTCTTGGGCGATGAGGAAGGCCCCGGCGGCGCCGCCGAGGAAGAAGAGAAGGACCATGGCCAGGATCACCCGCTCCCCCACCTCCACCCGCCGCCGGTGGTGCTCTTCGGAGAGGCCGAGGCGCACCGAGCCCAGCCGGCCTTGGAGGCTCTGGGCGGAGAAGTCCAGAAAGCGCCGGCTCCCCTCGCGGAGGCGGAGGATCCCCCCCGCTGGCGACGGGCCTCCCAGGAAGGCGGGCACGCCGGCGTCGAAGGTGCCGGCCTCCACCCCGCCTTCTGGGCCGTAGAAGACGACGTACAGGACCTCCGGGTGGCGCTCCTTCAGCGACTTCCCCAGGAGGGAAAGCCCCCCGAAGTCCCTCCTCAGCCGCAGGGGAACGCTCTCCTCGGCCATGAGGTCCGCCAGCGCCCGGCCTTGGGCCTCCAGGGAAGACCGGAGGCCGCGGAGCATGAGGGTCCGGAAGAGGGCCACGTTGATGGACCCGAAGAGGACCACTCCGCAAACCAGCAGCAGGAGGATCCGGGCCCTAAGGGGAAAGGCAGCGCCGCGCATGGAGCCTTCCAAATAAGCCCTGGAGGTCCTGGAGCCGTTGGAGGTAGGCGGCGTCCGGCTCCTCAAAGCCGGTCCAGCCCATGGCGGTGAGGACCGCACGGCCGTCGGGGGACCCCGGGAGGTCCACCAAGGCCCGCCGCAGCGCCTCCCGGTCCCCCGCCGGCAGGTCCTTTCGGACCACCACCGGCGGAGAGGGAAAGTCCCTGGACTTCAGCAGGACCTCCAGCCGTTGGGCCTTTTCCGGGTTGGCCCGGACCCATAGGAGGTAAACCGTCTCGTCCACCGCCGCCCCGTCGGCGCTCCCCCGGGCCACCTCCTCCAGGGACCGGTCGTGGCTGTGGCTGAAGCCCACCGAGGCGAAGAAGCTCCCGGGGTCCCGCCCCCTCTCGCAGAGGAGGGAGAGGGGGTACAGGTAACCGGTGAGCGAGAGGGGATCGGTGAAGAGGAAGCTTTTCCCCTCCAAGTCCTCGAAGGCGCGGAGGGCCGCACCCTTCCGGACGACCACCAGGCCGTGGTAGAGGGGGCCGGTCCCCTCCAGGAGGGGCACCAGCAGCGGATCGCAGCGCTCGCAGAGCTGGGGGTCGGAAAAGGCCCCGGTGCAGACCACCCCGGCCTCGGCCTGCCCGTAGGCCAGCATGGCGTTGACCTCCCGGTAGTCGGACCCCAGGATAGGGACCACCGGCCGCTGGAGCCGCCTCGACAGTGCCTCCGCCAGGAGGGTCAGCCCCTCCCCTCCGGCCCGGGCCGAAAGGATGGGAGCCATTCCCAGACGGATGGCCTCCTTTTGGGGACCCGCGGCGGGGTTCTCCGCCGCCGGCTGGAAGGACACCGTCCGGTAGCCGCCGTCCGGTCCGCCGCAAGCGAGGAGGGCCGCTAGGAGAAGGCCCCCGGCGGTCCTCGCTGGCCCTACGCCCATGCTCTGTTTCCCTTCCCCCCAGGCGGAGTCCAGGGTACGGCAAAGCCCCCGTGCGGGCAGCCGGACCGGGCCTTGGGAAGGCCCTTGCGGGAGATGGGTGTGGCGGGGGCAGTGCGGCTTCACCGCCCCAGGAAGATGAAGCGGACGGAGAGGTAGACGCCCACCGCCACCAGGGCACCTCCCGTCAGGAGCCGGGCGTACCGTTCGAAGGCCTGCACCCGGCCCAGGGCCCTGGCCAGGACCTGGCTTCCGGCGGCCAGAAGGCCCGCCGCCGCCAGCACCGGAAGGCCCGTACCCAGGCCGTACACCGCGGGGAAGAGCCAGGGCGAGCGGTGTTGCAGGGCGAGGGGCAGAAGGCTTCCAAAGAAGAGGGCGGCGCTCACCGGGCAGAAGGAGAGGGCGAAGAGGACCCCCAGGGCCAAGGCGCCGGCCAGGCGGGCCCGGCCGAGCCTCTCCCAGAGGCCCGCGTTCCCCGCCCGGGTGGAGAAGGGAAGGGAGAGCAAGCCGAGGAGCACCATGCCCGTGAGGACCAGGAGGGGACCCAGCACCCGGTTCATGTTCCGCTGGAGGGCCATGGAGAGGGTGGGAACGGCCAGGAGGCCCGCCGACACCCCCGCCCCGAGGAGGGCGTAGGTCAGGGCTCGGCCGGCGCTGTAGGCCATGCCCGTGAGCCAGAGGCTGCCGGCCCGCTGGACGTCTCGTCCGAGGTAGGAGACCGCCGCCAGGTTCGTGGCCAGCGGGCAAGGGCTCAGGGAGGTGACGACCCCCAGCCAGAAGGCGCCCGCCAGTGCCAGGAGGAAGAGGTCCACGGCCGCCCGCCCCTTACTCCAGGAGGGGCCCAAAGAACCAGCCCGCCAGGGTGGAGAGCAGGACCACCAGCGTGACGTAGGCCAGCGTCTTCTTGGCCCCCAGGATGGACCTCAGGACCAGCATGGAGGGGAGGGAGAGGGCCGGGCCGGCCAGGAGCAGGGCCAGGGCCGGCCCCTTGCCCATACCGGAGCCCAAAAGCCCCTGCAGGATGGGGACCTCCGTCAGGGTGGCGAAGTACATCAGCGCACCCGAAACGCTGGCGAGAAGGTTGGCCCCGAGCGAATTGCCGCCCACCAGCGACGCGATCCACCTCCCGGGGATCAGCGCCTCCTGGCCGGGGCGCCCCAGCAGGAACCCCGCCGCCAGGACCCCCACGAAGAGCAGGGGCAGGATCTGCTTGGCGAAGCCCCAGGTGGATTCCACCCACTCCACCAGCTCCACGCGGGAAAACCACGAACCGAGGAGGACGAGAAGCACCACCAGGAAGGCCCCGGCCAGGAAAAAACGCCCGCGGTAGACGGTGGCGTACAGCCCCTCCCCGTAGGAGATTGCGGCGACCTGGCTTCGAGGGATCGTCACCTGCCCGCCGCCGTCGGTCTTCAGAACCAGGGTCTCCTCCGTCTCCTGGACCCGGGTGCCCGAGACGACGGCCCCCGAGGCCGCGGTCACCGTGAGGTGGGCCGGCTTCCCCCAGTTGGCGAAGACGAGGATCGCCACCATGACCCCGAAATAGAGGGCGTTCTTCCAGAGGGGGCGCCGGGGGTCCTCCTCTCCCAGGCCGAAGTCGCCGCCGTTTTCGGCCTTTTGGCGCTCTTCCTTTCGGAAGAGCAGGTGCATGAGGAGGCCGAGGACCACGCTGAAGACCACCGCCCCCACCGCCCGGGCCAGCCCCAGCTTCCACCCGAGGATCCGGGCCGTGAGCACGATGGCCAGCACGTTGATGGCCGGGCCGCTGTAGAGGAAGGCCGTGGCCGGGCCGATGCCGGCTCCCCGCAGGTAGATCCCGGCGAAGAGGGGCAGGACGGTGCAGGAGCAGACGGCCAGGATCGTTCCGGAGACGGAGGCCACCGAATAGGAGAGGATCCTGTTGGCCTTGGGCCCGAAGTAGCGGAGGACCGAGGCCTGGCTGACGAAGACGGCAATGGCGCCGGCGATGAAGAGGGCGGGGACGAGGCAGAGGATCACGTGCTGGCGCGCGTAATCCTGGAGCATGAGGAAGGCCTCCAGCCCGCCCCTCCTCACCGGATCGGCGTTCCAGGGGATGAAGTACGCCGCCAGGAAGGCGGCGAGAAGGAAGCCTGCGGTCCTCCACTCCCGGTGTTCGGCCATGGCGTTTCTCTCTCCTTGCGGAACCGTCCCCTCAGGAAGCGTCGAGGAATTGCCGGAGTTCCCGGTCCACGTAAAGGCGGAAGGCCGCCTCGTCTCCGAGGAGGTCCCAGACCCGGTCCAGCCGCTTCCAGCGGACCTCCCGCCCGTCTTTCACCTCCGAGAGGACCACCGACTTGGTGAAGAGCTGGTAGTCTTCCACGAAGTGCTCGTTGCCCGGCTCCTCCACGTTGAGGACCTTCCACTCCAGAAGGCCCGTCCCCAACTCCTGGGCGAAGTCCTCCCGGACTGCCGCCTCCGTCCAGTTCTCGATCCGGTAGCAGGAGACGCAGCGGGTCGTCGTGTGGAGGTAGTAGACCACCACCTTCCGGCTGTTGGACGGCGGGATGGAGGGAGGAGCGGCAGGCGCGTGTTTCACCGGACCCGGAGCGGGGAGGGCGGGAGCGGGCGCTGCCTCCTTCGCCGCCTCCCCTCCCTCCCCCGCCGGGAGGGAACCCTCCGGGGCCGGAGGGGGGGTGAGTTGGGGAGCGGCCGGCGCGCTCCGCCGCCCCTCGGAAACGGCGTGGCGGCGCTCCTGGTAGACCAGCGAAGCCACGCTGGCAGCGACAAAGAGAAGCAGAGAAAGGGTGAGGACCCTCTTGCCCGTCATGGCGGATTTCCCCTGTGGACCGGGAGGCGCTTCAGGAGCCGGAGGCCTCCCGGAGGATCTTCTCCAGCGTGGCGTCGTCGGGGACCTTTCCCTGGGATACGACCTTGCCGTTGACGATCAGCCCCGGGGTCATGAGGACCCCCGCGGCGGCGATGGCCCTGAAGTCGGTAATCTTGGTGACGGTGGCCTCCATCCCCAACCGGAGGAGGGCCTCCTTCACCTTGGCCTCCAGCTTGGCGCAGTTGGAACAACCGGGACCGGCCACTTGGATGTTCAGCACGACAGCACCTCCTCAGCCTAGGGCTGCGCCGGCCTCCGGAGCGACGGACTCCGCGAGGCCAGCGGACCTTAAAATCTCCAGAACCGCGCCATCGGCGATCCGGTAGAAGACCAGTGTCCCCTCCCGCTCGTCCTCGATGAGGCCATGGTCCCGCAGCAGGGCCAGGTGGCGGGAGAGGGTGGGCTGCGGCACCTGGAGCTCAGGGAGCATGCGGCAGACGCACTGGCGGCCCTCCCGGGCCAGGAGGCAGAGGATTCTCAGCCTCAGGGGGTGTCCCAGGTCGCGAAAGAGCCGGGCCGCCTGGCGTGGCGTGGCCATCTTCAACCCTACGAATAAGCGAATAGAAGGTCAAGCCCGTCGTTGGGCCTTTTTCTGGGCGGGAAGAGCCTGGGGGCCTGTCCCTCTTGCCCACGGAGAAGATCCCTTGCGGCACGCCGTGCCGTTCGTCATGCGTTCCCTGCTACTTTCTCGAGAAGCTTCTCGATGTGGGCCGCCCGGTCCTCTGTCTGGAAGAGGACGTGCCGGAAGGCTTCCTCCCGGAATAATTAGGGACAGCCACCTATTTTCGCTCCTCTTTTTTGGGCCGACCGACGGGCAGCGGCCTGATGCGGTGGCCAACGATGGCTTCCATCTTGGCAATGAACCTATCGCCCCCAAGAGGGCGGCCCCTGCGCGTGTGAAACCGCACTTCTTCCAGCCACTCCTCAATGCTCTTCATCAGTTCCGCCTTCCAATGCTTGGCATCGGTCCAGCGCGACCACTGCTTCATGTCCAGCCACGGCGGTGGCGCTTCGAGCCCAATATGAAAGCGCGCGCTCGACCATTTATACTCCCACGCATTGCTGTCCAAGATCGTTTTGGGCAACGGTTTTCCGCATGTTGCCCAAGCGAA
>JBMFRA010000062.1:0-12240 GCA_049968315.1 Acidobacteriota bacterium | reverse complement strand
GACCGTCCCGCCTTCTCTTGCGGGCGGATGGCCGGATGATTTTGGACAGGTGTGGGCCGGGATATGGTTGCTCCAGTCCCCCAGCCGGTTCTTCAGGGTCTTGGGAGCGGGGGAGGTCCAGGTCTGGCCTCAGTCGCTGGTCCGCCACCCGTTGTTGGAGCTCCCCGAACCGGCCACGGAGGAGGCGAAGATCCGGTTCAGGTTGGCGGGATCCACGGCCACCTGGACCTCCCCCCGTGCGATGGTATCGGTGGCGGTGAGGTTCTTGTCCGAACTCCACCCGCCCAGCGCGTCGGGAAGGCCGTGGGGGGAGAGGCCCGCCTCCTCCAGGATGGCGGAACAGTCGGGGCGCACCCCCTCGGTCTCGTAGTAGTGGTCCAGCGTCTCCCGGAGGTGGTGGGGGTACTGGATGGGGCCGGAGGTGGGAAGGGGGTTGCCCTCTTTCTCTCGAAGTTCCCGGTACCAGATCCGTTCCTCGATGGTCAGCGCCTGGCGGTCGTCGAAGTCGTCCTTGGGAAGGCCGTAGACGCGGGCGTCGATCCGCTCCACGTTGGCGTGGAACTCCAGCAGGGCCGCCATGGCCTCGAGGTCGTTCCGCTCTCTACAGAGGGCATACTTCTCCAGCACCTCCGGCGGGTAGTCGGCCTGGGCCCACAGCCCGCCCCCGCCGGCCGCCCCCAGCACCAGGCCAGCCACCCCGCAGGCCAACGCAGCGATCTTCTTCATCGCAAGCCTCCCACGGCCCCACCCCCCTTTCCGGGAGGGCGAGAACCGCATTCCGGTTTTCTTCGGAATCCCTTCCACCCCCTTTGGAAGTTCTTCCAACGTAAATCTACGGTCTTCAATCTTGGAATGTCAAGGGTGGATAGCGAAACTATGAACGAAGTTCTCGCCTTCGCCCCACCGAAGATATGGGAGGGTCCTGGAATCAGGGAGGCGCCTTGCCCCCGAGGCCGCCGGAAAAGCCGCCGGGGCGGGCCGAAGCCCGCCCCGGGTCTTGCGCTGGCGGCCCTGGGCCGGGGCCTTTCCGCCGGCCCTACGGTGCCGGGAAACCCTCGGCGCCGGGGAGGAGGATGGCGTAGGCGCCGCGGCCGTAGGTGAAGGCGGTGAGGGTGGTGCTGGCGTAGGGGTGTCCCGCCGGCCCGCGGTCCACGGCGAGGTACTGGATGACCGTGTTGGGCAGGCCCTCCATGAAGCGGTACCAGACGGGGGAGGCGGCGGTGATGTCGTTGGTGTAGTAGAAGCCCATCTCCGTGCCAACGAAGGCCTGGGCGGGGTTGTTGGGGTTGATGGCGATGGTGTTGGCCGGAACGTCCGGGAGGTTCCCCGTCTTGTCGGTCCAGCTCCAGGAGCCGCCAGAGTTGGTGGCCAGGAAGACGTGGCCCGGCGTCGCGGGGGTGTTGGGGTTGAAGCCCCCCACGGCGGCGTAGACCTTGTACTCCGTGGTGGGGTCGAAGCAGACCCCCATGATGGCGCGGTTGGGCAGGACGGCGTTGTTGCCCGTAAGGTCCGTCCACTTGGCCAGGTCGTTGGCCTTGCAGACGAAGTTGGCGGTGTTGGCGTTGGCGGCGGTGCACTTCTTGCCCTTGAAGACGTTTTGGGACCACTGGACCTTGCCGTCGTCGGTGCCCACCACCACCGCCGCAGGGTTGTTGAGGGCGATGTCCAGGCTGATGACGTGGCCCTGGCCCTTGGTGAGGTCCTTCTTGGCCACCCGCTTCCAGGTCCCCCCGCCGTCGACGCTGGCGTAGAGGCGGTGGGAGCCGTAGACCACGTTCTTGCAGGCGGTGTCGGTGCCGTGGAAGAGGTCCATCTTGAAGGGGGCGCTCCAGGCGTTGCGGTCGGAGGACCAGGGGGCGGAGACGCGGTAGTAGTCGCCGGCGGCGCCCTGGGTGGAGCGGTACATGCCGCCGTAGTAGACCTCGTAGAGCCAGGTCCCCTGGGTCAGGGAGCCGCCGATGGGGTCGAAGGCGGTGAAGAAGCCGTCTCCCCCGTTGCCCCGGGCCTGCCAGATCCGGCTCGTGTTGGAACTGTCCCAAGAGGCGGTGCCGTTGTCCTGGGAGCCGGCGAAGAAGTACTGGACCGGGGCATTGGCGAGGTCGGCCCCCGTCTGGCCGGCGTACCACTGGATGGTGCTCAGGGTGTCGTTGAGCTGGACGAAGCCGCCGGGGGTGCCGTCGGCGGTGTAGACCCCGCCGTCGTTGCCCAGGAGGAAGCGCCCCTGGGTCCCCGGCCCGGGGAGCCAGACGGCGCAGTGCTGGTCGGGGTGCAGGCTCCCGTAGGACGTGCAGCCGGGGCTGTAGACGTTGCTCAGGTCCTCGAGGGTCATGGAGGTGTAGGTGGGGTCCACCGTGGCCCTGTAGAGGTCCACCCGCCCGATGTAGAGGGTCCTGTCGTCCTCCGGGTCCGCCAGGAGGAAGAGGTTGTACCAGTCCTGGCCCTCGCCGGTCCGGGTGCCCATGCAGTCCTTGTAGGAACCGTCGTCGCTCCCCTGGAGCATCCGCCAGCTCTGGCCGCCGTCGGTGGTGACCCAGGTGCCCAGGGCGTTGGTGTTGCTGGCGCTCTGGACCTGGGCGTAGAGGGTGAGGCTTCCCTGGGCGTTGCCCCGGGAGGCGGCGAGGCGGATGCGGCCCACGTCGCTAGCGCCGTTGGTGCCGCTGCCCGTTCCCGCCGGCCAGCCGTTGGCGGTGAGGGTGAGGGCGGGGCAGCCGGCGTCGGGGATGGTCCCTTTGTAGACGCCGTTGTTGCCGTTGTAGGCGCTGGAGGTGAAGCCCACGGCCACGTAGACCGTCGTCGGCACCGTGGAGGGGTCGAGGACGATGCCGCTGATGCGGTTCAGTGCCCCGATGGGCTTGGTGAGGTCCAGGGGGTCGGTGGGGTTGGCCCCGAAGGGGCACCGGCTCCAGGTCTCGCCGCCGTCGTGGCTGATGAAGAGGTCGAAGCGGGTACCCACCAGGACGTTCTGGGGGTTGTTGGGGTCCACCTTGATGACCCCGATGTTCTGGTTGGCGAAGCGGGGGGTCTGCGCCGCGAAGGGGACGAAGACGTCGGCACCGAGGTGCCGCCAGGTGAGGCCGCCGTCGGTGGTCTTGAGGATCCCCTGGCTGAACTGGTCGTAGGCGTCGAAGTCGCCGGTTCCCACGTAGATCGTGTCGGGGTCCGTGGGGTCGACCTCGATGGCCCCCACCGCCTGGGTGACGAAGTCGAAGGTCTCCCAGAGGGGGGTCCAGGTGGTGTCGGGGCCGCAGCAATTGTGGCTCACCCAGAGGCCGCCGGTGGCCCCTCCGGCGTAGGCGGTGATGGCGCCGGGGGTGCCGGTGGTCCTCGGGTCCAGGGCCAGGGCCGAGAAGCGGCCGGCGTTGTGGCCGTAGGAGTACCCGCCGGTTTGGGTGGATCCGTCCAGGGGCTCGGGGCCCAGCGCCGTCCACCGGTCCGGCAGGATCGCCACGCCGGAGGTCCGCTGGGGCGCCGCGGCGGCGCGGCCGGGCCAGGGCTTCTCGGGCACGTGGGCCTTGACCCACGCCGCGGCGTCGGTGAAGGCCGTGGGGGGCAGGGTGTCCTTGGGGTAGGTCAGGAGGTGCCACCGCCAGGCGCCGTGGCTCTTGATGGCGTCGCCCTCGATGGAGAGGGGGCTCCCCATGGGGGGGAGGAAGCGGGCCTTCTCCCCCTTCTCGCCCTTCTCTCCCTTTGTCGCCGCCGGGGCCTTGGCCACCTTCGCCGCCGGCGCCTTCACGGCGGCCTTGCCGGGCCCCGCCGGTTCCGCCGCCCAGGCCGCCCCGGCGAAGAAGAGCCCCGCCGCCAGGACCGCCGCCTTCTTTCCCCATTCGATTCCCGTCTTCCGCATCTTCCGTTCTCCCCAACTCTCCCCTCAGCGGGGGGTGTAGGTCAGCACGGGGTTCCGCGCCGCCGTGACCTCGTCGAGCCTTCGCCGGAAGGCCTCGTGGGGGGCGCCCTTCACCTTCTCGGGCTCCTCCCCGGCCTCCTTCAGGATGGCCTTCACCGCCTCCACGAAGCGGTCCAGCTCTTCCCGGGGCTCCGTCTCCGTGGGCTCCACCATGATGGCACCGTGGACGATCAGGGGGAAGTAGACCGTGGGGGGGTGGAAGCCGTAGTCGATGAGCCGCTTGGCCAGGTCCAGGGTGGTGACGCCGTTGGGCAGCCCCTGGTCGCAGAAGACCACCTCGTGGAGGGTGGGCCCGTCGAAGCCCAGGGCCAGGTGGTCCTTCAGCCGGGCTCTCACGTAATTGGCGTTGAGGACCGCCATCTGGGTGGCGGCCTTGAGGCCCTCGCCGCCCATGGTCTCGATGTAAGAGAGCGCCCGGACCAGTACGAGGAAATTGCCGTGGAAGGCGTGGACCTTGCCGATGCTCTTGGGGCGGTGGTGGTCCCAGCGGAAGGCCCCCGCCTCCTTCCGAAGGACGGGCCGGGGGAGGAAGGGTTCCAGGTGGGCCTTGCAGACCACCGGGCCGGCGCCGGGACCGCCCCCGCCGTGGGGGGTGGAGAAGGTCTTGTGGAGGTTGATGTGCATCACGTCGGCCCCCCAGTCCCCGGGGCGGGTGATCCCCATGAGGGCGTTGAGGTTGGCGCCGTCCACGTAGACCTGGCCGCCGCCGGCGTGGACCACCTCGCAGATCTCCCGGATGTTCCGCTCGAAGATCCCCAGGGTGTTGGGAACGGTCAGCATGATCCCGGCCACGTCGGGGCCCATGCGCCCCTTCAGGGATGCAAGGTCCACGCAGCCGTCGGGTCCGCTCTGGATCTGTTCCACGCGGTAGCCCGACATGTGGGAGGAGGCGGGGTTGGTCCCGTGGGCGGAGTCGGGGATGAGCATCACCTCCCGCCGGTCCCCCCGGTCCTCGTGGTAGGCCCGGATCAGCTGGACCCCCGTGAACTCCCCCTGGGCACCGGCGGCGGGCTGGAGGGAACAGGCATCCATCCCCGACACGGTGCAGAGGGCCCTTTCCAGGGTCCAGAGGATCTCCAGCGCCCCCTGGGCGTCCCTCTCGTCCTGCAGCGGGTGGAGGTTGGCCAGGCCCTCCAGGCGGGCGACGTCCTCGTTGACCTTGGGGTTGTACTTCATGGTGCAGGAGCCCAGGGGGTAGAGGCCGTAGTCCACCGCGTAATTCATGAGGGAGAGGCGGGTGAAATGCCGAACGACGTCCACCTCGGAGAGTTCGGGAAGGCGGGCGGGGAGATCCTTCCGGAGAAGGCCGCCCAGGAGGGCCTCGGCGTCGGCGGTGGGGACGTCCTTGGTGCAGAGGCAGACGCCCACCCGGCCGGGGCGGTCCTTTTCGAAGAGGAGCGGTTCCTCGAGGTAGCGGCTCATGGGAGGCCTCCCAGGATCTCCGCCGCGCGGTCCATGGCCTCGCGGGGGGTCTGTTCGGTGGCGCAGAGGAGGTACCCCCGGGGGAACTCGGGGTAGGGGGAGGAGAGGTCGAAGCCTCCCACCATCTGGGCCTTCCGGAAGGCCTCCGAGGCCTCCTTCGGCGCCCCCTTCAAGGAAACGGCGAACTCGTTGAAGGTGGGGGCGGAGAAGAGGGGCTCGATTCCCTTCTCCCGCAGGCGGGCCTTGAGGTACTCGGCCTTGCTGAGGTTTCTCAGGGCCAGCTCCCGGAGGTTCTTCCGCCCCATGAGGGCGAGGTAGACCACCGCCGCCAGCATGCAGAGGCCCTGGTTGGTGCAGATGTTGGAGGTGGCCTTCTCCCGCCTGATGTGTTGTTCCCGGGTGGTGAGGGTGAGGACGAAGCCCCTGCGCCCCAGCTGGTCCTTCGTCTCCCCCACGAGCCGGCCCGGCATCTGCCGGAGGTGGTCCTTGCGGGCCGCCAGGAAGCCCAGGTTGGGCCCGCCGTAGCCCAGGGGCAGGCCGAAGGAGCGGGCCTCCCCGCAGACCACGTCGGCCCCCTGCCGCCCCGGCGGCTCCAGGATGGCCAGGGCCAAGGCCTCGGTGACCACTGCCGCCAGGAGGGGACGGTCGGGCCCCGCGGGCAGGGCCTTCGCCACGGCCCCCACATCCTCCACCACCCCGAAGAAGTTGGGCTGGCCGACGAGGACCGCCGCGGCGCCGGAGGCGGCCATCTCGCCTAGGGCTCCCAGGTCCACCCGCCCGTCGGGGCCGAAGGGCACCTCCACCACCTCGAGGTCCAGCCGGCCCAGGTAGGTGCGGACCACCTCCCGGTACGCCGGATGGAGGGAGCGGGCCACCAGGACCTTGCGCCCCTTCTTCACCCGGGCGGCCAGCAAGGCCGCCTCGGCGGCGGCCGATGCGCCGTCGTAGAGGGAGGCGTTGCAGACGTCCATGCCGCAGAGGTCGGCCATCATCGTCTGGAACTCGAAGATGGCCTGGAGGGTCCCCTGGGCCAGCTCGGGCTGGTAGGGGGTGTAGGCGGTGTAGAACTCACTGCGGAGCAAGACGTGGTTCACCACCGAGGGGACGAAGTGGGCGTAGGCCCCCGCCCCCAGAAACGACGGCCGGCAGGTGAGGGAGCGGTTCCTCGAGGAACGGCCGATGAAGCGCTCCAGGAGGTCGCACTCCGGCACCGCCGCCGGAAGGTCCAGCGGCGCCTTCAGCCGGACCTCCTCCGGGACGGAGGCGAAGAGGTCCTCGGGGCGGGACAGGCTGAGGACGTCGAGCATGGCCCGGATCTCCTCCGGGCTCTGGGGAAGGTAACGCATGGGGTTCCTTTCCGGCCTTCAGTGGCCCGATTCGGCCACGTACCGCCCGTAGGCCTCGGCGTCCATCAGGGCCTCCACCTCCCCTGGGGCGGAGAGGGACACCTTGACGATCCAGCCCTGGCCGTAGGGGTCCTGGTTCAGCAGTTCGGGGTGGTCCTGGAGGGCCGGGTTGACGGCGGTGACCGTTCCGGTGACGGGGCTCATGACCTCCGACACGGCCTTGACGCTCTCGACGTTCCCCATGGGGGCGCCGGCGCTGACCGCCGTTCCGGCCTCCGGCGCCTCGACGAAGACGATGTCGCCGAGCTCGCTCTGGGCGAAGTCGGTGATCCCCACTTCGCCCTCGTTTCCGTTCACGCGGATCCACTCGTGGCTACGGGTGTACCTGAGATCCCCGGGAATGTTCATCTTCACCTCCGTCACGGCCGCCGGCTCGATGGGGCGGCCCGGTCTCTTCGGCGCTCGGTCAGGGACGCGGCCTCTTGTAGAACGGCTTGGGAACCACCACGGCCCGAAGGCGCTTTCCCCGGACGTCCACCTCGAAGGGGGACCCGGGGGCGGAGAGGGCCGCGGGAAGGTACGCCATGCCGATGGACTTCTTCACGAAGGGGGCCTGGGTGCCGCTGGTGACGTGGCCCACCTTCTCCCCCCCGGCGTAGCAGTCGTACCCGTGGCGGGCGATCCCCCGGTCCAGGACCTCGAAGGCCACCAGCTTCCGCCGGACCCCCTCGGCCTTCTGGCGCTCCAGGGCCGCCTTCCCGTTGAATTCGGGCTTGTTCAGCTTGAGGATCCAGGCGAGGTCCGCCTCCAGCACCGTGGTGGTGTCGTCGATGTCGTTCCCGTAGAGGGCCATGCAGGCCTCCAGCCGCAGCGTGTCCCGGGCCCCCAGGCCGCAGGGTTTCAGGCCGGTCCCCTGCCCCGCCTCCAGGAGCTTCCGCCACACCGCCGGGGCGTGGCCCGGGGGCAGGTAGACCTCGAAGCCGTCCTCGCCGGTATAACCGGTGCGGGCGATGAGGCACCGCTCGCCCAGCACCGTCCCGTAGGTGAACCAGTAGTACTTGACGGCGGAGAGGGCGGCGTCAGGAACCAGGGGCTGCAGGACCTCCAGGGCCCGGGGACCCTGGATGGCGATCTGGGCCGTCTCGGCGCTCCGGTTGAGGACGGCGGCGTCGAAGCCCCGGGCCTCCTGCGCGATCCAGGCGTGGTCCTTGGGCTCGTTGGCGGCGTTCACCACCAGCAGGTAGCGGTCCTCGGCCACCTTGTGGACCAGGAGGTCGTCCACGAAGGTCCCCTCCTTCGTCAGCAGGCCGCTGTACTGGACCTGCCCCAGGGCCAGGCGGGAGGCGTCGTTGCTGCAGAGGTGCTGGACCAGGTCCAGGGCCTGGGGGCCCTCGATCCAGATCTCGCCCATGTGGCTGACGTCGAAGAGCCCCGCGCGGGTGCGGACCGCCTCGTGCTCCTCGAGGATGGAGGTGTACTGGACCGGCATGTCCCACCCCCCGAAGTCCACCATCTTGGCGCCCAGGGCGCGGTGCTCGGCGTTCAGGGGGGTTTTCTTGAGTTCGTCCATGGAGGACCTCCGTCGAAGCCTTTTATATTAAGCCCCTCTGGAGAAAGGGTCAAAGGGCCGGGGGCCACCCCCGGGGGACGGGGGCTTTTGCCGCTCCTCCCACCCCCGGCCCCTACTCGGCGGGCTCGTAGAGGGTGCGGCGCTTTCGGGGGAGGTAGCCGGCGTCGGCGATGAGCCGCCGCAGTTCCTCCTCGTTGGTCCGGTTCCGGCAGCCGGCGGAGGCCACCACGTTCTCTTCGATCATGATGGACCCCATGTCGTCGGCCCCGAAGAAGAGGGCCACCTGGCCCACCTTCAGGCCCTGGGTGACCCAGGAGGCCTGCACGTGGGCGACGTTGTCGAGGAAGATCCGGGAGAGGGCCAGCACCTTGAGGTAATCCACGCCGGTTGCGGTGGCCTCCTGGAGGGGGGTGGCCTCCCCCGGCTGGAAGGTCCAGGGGATGAAGGCGGTGAAGCCCCCCGTCTCGTCCTGGAGGCTCCGGACGTGGTCCAGGTGGACGAGGATGTCCTCGGGCCCCTCGATGGAACCGAACATCATGGTGGCGGTGGTCCTCAGGCCCTGGCGGTGGGCCTCCCGCATGACGGACAGCCACTCCTCCACCGTAGCCTTGCCCCCCGCCATCCGCCCCCGCACCCGCTCCGAGAGGATCTCGGCCCCCCCGCCGGGGATGCTCATGAGCCCCGCCTCCTTCAGGCGCCCGATGACCTCGGGGAGTCCCATCCCGAAGCGCCGGGCGAAGAAGGCCACCTCCGGCGGGGAGAAGGCGTGGAGGTGGACGGCGGGGAACTCCCGCCGGAGGGTCCTCAGCATCTCCTCGTAGAAGGAGAAGGGCAGGGAGGGGTTGTGGCCCCCCTGGAGGAGGATCCCCGTCCCCCCCAGCTCCACCGTCTCCCGCACCTTTTGGAGGATCGCCTCCATGGGGAGGACGTACCCCTCCGGGTCTCCCGGCTTCCGGTAGAAGGCGCAGAAGGCGCAGCGGGCCACGCAGACGTTGGTGTAGTTGATGTTCCGGTCCACGATGTAGGTTACGGCGTTGCCGGGGTTGAGGCGGCGCCGAACGGCGTCGGCGGCCCGGCCCAGCTCCAGGAGGGGGGCCTCCTGGAGGAGCAGGAGCCCCTCCCGGGGCGCGATCCGCTCTCCCGCGTAGGCCTTCTCCAGCGCGGCGGTGAGTTCAGCGGTCCCCACGGCCTCCCCCGATCTTCTCCAGGGCCCCGGGGCACCACAGGGCCTCCACGGCGAAACGCCGGAGGGACTCCCGCTCTTCCGGCCCCAGCCGGAAGGCGAGGTTCTCCGTGAGGTACCGCCGGATCCGCTCCTCGGGGAGGGCAAGCCGCCGGGCCCCCTGGGCCACGATTTCGCCGAGGGCCGCAAGGCCCTCCTCCAGGCTGCGAAGCAGGACCCGGGCCGTCTCCCCCGTGCAGACCTCCCGCCGCCCCGCCCAGACGGCGAAGACGAAGGGGAGGCCCGTCTCCTCCCGCCAGAGGGCGGCCAGGTCGTCGGCGGGAAGCCCAGCGAGACCCGCCGGCAGGCAGAGGGCGCGGTCGCCGATGACCAGGGCCCCTTCCCCCTCGCCCAGGGTGGCGGGAGGGTCCGCCTCCACGTAGGCCGGCTCCCCCCTAAGCCGCCCCTTCAGGAGGTGGCGGAGGAGGGCCTGGGAGGTCCGGCTGGCGGGGTCGAGGGTGACCTTCCGCAGCCCCTCCCGGGGTCCCTGCCGGAGAAGCAGGACCGACGCGGCCTCCCGCGGGGCCACCACGCCGAGGGGGGCCGCCAGGAAGAGGTCCGGTTCCTGGAGAAAGACGGCGGAGGGGACGAGGCCCAGGTCGGCCTCCCGGGCCCGCAGCCGGGCGGCGCACCGGGAGGGGAGGTCGAAGGAGACCTCCCACCCCGCGGGGGCCCGGCCGGCCCTAAGGCCCCAGGTGAGGGGGGCGGAGTTGAGAAAACCCACCGCCGAAACCCTCACCGCTCCCCCCGCACATGGGACCAGAGGTCGAAGAGGGCCGTGTGGGCGGCGAATTCCATGACGGAAGCGCGGTCCAGTGGGAGGAAGAGCCTTCGGGCCCACTCCCCCTCGGGGGTCGCCGCCGCCACCCAGAAGGTGCCGGCGGGCTTCTCCCCGCTCCCGCCGCCGGGGCCGGCCACCCCCGTGGTGGCCACGGCGCAGGCGGCGCCGAAGCGCGCCCTCGCCCCCCGGACCATGGCCCGGGCCGTCTCCTCGCTGACGGCCCCGAAGCGCTCCAGCGTCGAGGGCGGAACCCCCAGCAGGCGGACCTTGGCCTCGTCGGCGTAGGCCGAAATCCCCCCCACGAAATAGCGCGACGCCCCGGGGACGGAGACGACCTTCTGGGCCACCGTGCCCGCCGTGAGGGACTCGGCCACCGCCAGGGTCCAGCCCCGTTGGAGGAGCGCACGGCCCAGGGCCTCCTCCAGGGAGATACCGTCCAGGCTCACGAGGTACCGGCCGTAGCCGCCGGCGAGGGCCTCCCGGACCTCCGCCTCCCGCAGGGCGAGTTCCTCCTCCGCCCCGCCGTCGAGGGTCAGGGTGATCTCCAGGACGCCCAGGTGGGGGAGGATGGAAACCGCCACCCCCTCCCGCCGGTACCAGGGAAGGAGGGTCTTCTCCGCCGCCGCTTCCGGCAGGCCCGCCACCACCGCCCGCACCGTCCGCACGGGAGGCCTGGCCGGAAAGGCCTCGAGGAGCCGCGGCAGAACCACCCCTTCGAACATCTCCCGGAATTCGGCGGGGACCCCCGGCAATAGGAAGAGGAACCGGCCGCCCTCCCGGAGGAGGCAGCCGCAGGCCAGCCCCCGCGGGTTGGGAAGGACCTCCCCCCCTTCCACGGTGAGGGCCTGCCTCCGGTTCACCGGGTCCAGGGCCCGGCCCCGCTGGGTCAACCGGCCCTCCAGGACCTGGAGCCAATGGGGGTCCATGACCACCCGCCGGCCCAGGAGGCGGGCGGCCCCCTCCCGGGTGAGGTCGTCGCCGGTGGGGCCCAGACCGCCGGAGCAGACCACCGCGTCGGCGGAACGGAGGGCGGCCTCCAGGGCCGCGGCGATGGCCTCCTCGTCGTCGGCCACCCGCCCGAGGAAGGCGGGGGCGAAGCCCTTCGCCCGGAGGAGGGCGAGGACATGGGCGCCGTTGGCGTCGGGGCGGGCCGGATCCAAGAGCTCCGTGCCCACGGCCAGGACCGCCACCCGCGGGCGGCGGGGGCCGGCGCTCCCGGGCGTCGGGGTCTCAGGCTCCCGCATGGGCCTCGCCCAGGTAGTCGGTGTGGCCGTGGACCTCCAGGAGATCGGCGATGGCGTCCATCACCCGTTCCGCCAGCTCCTCCGGCGAGAGCCGGGCCAGGTCCGTCAGCGGCTGGCCCACGTAGAGGCGGACCTTGCCGGGCCTGGGGAAGCGCTGGCCGACGGGGTAGGCCTCCCGCGTGCCGGCGATGGCCACGGGGAGGATGGGCACCCCCGCCCGCCCCGCCAGCAGGCCCAGCCCCGGCTGGCCGGGGAGGAGTTTTCCCGAGGCCGACCGGCGCCCCTCGGGGAAGATGGCGACGACCTTGCCGGCCTTGAGGAGGCCCAGGGCCTTTCGGATGGGGCCCAACTGGAAGGCGGCCCCCGCCTGGACGGGGATGACGTCCATGAGGCGGGAAAAGAGGTGGACCACCGGCTTGCGGAACTGCTCCTCGGCCATGATGAACCAGAGGCGGCGCCTCAGAAAGGCTCCCAGCACCAGCGGATCCACGAAGGAGGCGTGGTTGGCCGCCACCAGCAGCCCCCCCTCCCGGGGAAGGTTCTCGGCCCCGATGACCCGAACCCGGAAGTAGGGCTTGAGGAGGGCCCCGAAAAAGACCTTGGCCGAGGCATAGGCGGCGGAATGGGCGAAGTCGCGCGGATTCATGTCGGTCCAGCTCCAGCCCTCAGGTTACCGCACCGGCGGGTCCTTGGAAAGGGCACCAAAAAATAGGGACAGTTACATTGCTGTCCAAGATCGTTTTGGGCAACG
>JBMFRA010000061.1:0-12588 GCA_049968315.1 Acidobacteriota bacterium | reverse complement strand
GATTTTGGACAGGTGTGGTACGGCCTGAACTACCAGCCTTTTCCCTTCCCGGTCATCGAGTATGATGGCGGAACCAACACCCTGAACATCTCCTGGGCTGCCGCCGATCCTTACGGGTACTGGTACTCCGGCGACGGGCTTCCGGCGGCCCCCCTCATCACCGGCTACAAGCTTTTCTACCGGGACTCGGCAGTGCCGCCCACCAGCGGCCTTCCCATCGGGTGGTACGAGGTGGGGACCTACCCGCTTTCCCAGACCTCCGTCACCATCCCGTACCCGAACCCCATCCCCGGGGTCATCCGGTACTACGCCATGGGGCTTGTCCTGGCGGGGGGCTTCGAGAGCCGCTGGGTGGGCGCCCAGGCCGGCGTGGCCCCCACCGCCGCGTCCGTTTTCTCCGAAGTGCAGGGCTTCTTCAGGGGGGACCAGGCGACCCTCTCTTGGCTCTCCAACCGGGAGGATGGAATTTTGGGCTTTGTGGTGGAAGCCGCTCCCTCGCGGAAGGGACCCTGGACGGAGCTTCCCGAGACCTTTTCGGAGGCCAAGGGCGCCGGCAGCTTTTACAGCGTCTCCTTTGCCCACCCCTTCGGGGGCAGGGGAAGGTTCTTTGCCCGGGTCAAGGCCCTCGCCGGGGACGGGTCGTCTTCGGCCAGTGCTTCTGTAAAGCTGTCATCCAGGGGCCGGCACACCGAGATTTGGAGAAACCCGCGGCTCCTCGGCGAAGAACCGCCTGCCTGGCTCCGGTAGGGGAATTTCCCCGGAAAGGGCGGCTCCTTCGCCCCCCTTGGATCTTGGCTCCGCCAGGGATGCACAGGACGGGCTCCCCCGTCCCGGGGCGGGGGAGCCTACTTTCCTGACCCGATTCCGCTTCCTAACCCTGGTGCCACCGAACGGTGGCCGGCCTTTCCCCCTTTGGCCTTATACTTCCGCGCGGAGGAAGCGCTTCCATGGACGGGGACACGGCGGAGACCCTGGAGAGCCTCGTGGAGGGAAGGATCCAGCGGAGTCGCCACGACCTGCGCCTGGACGGGCGGGACCTCACGCCGGACTTCGAGGCGATCCTCCGGCGGAAGGGCTACACCCCCCTCCGGGTACGGGACCTCCGCCTGCGCCCGGGCCTCAGGCACCCGGCGTGGGTCCTCCGCGGGGGGGAGGCTACCTTCGGCCACGTCTTCCTGGAGAAGTTCGAGGAGGGTTCCCGCCGGCCCCTCTTCGGCTCCGTGGTCCGAGACGGCCGGGGGGACTGGTCCCTGATGCTCACCCGCAGCAGCCGGGAGACGGTGTGGGTGAACCTGCGCGAGGCCCTCCCCTTCGACGAGGACCGCCCCTCCCCCGGCCTTTAGGGCCGCCCCGTCCCCCGGCCCTTTCCCCCGAAGCCGCTTCCCGGTAGAATCGCCCGCCTGGAGGAGCCATGGCCGACCGCCCCCTTCGCCTGCGCTTCGCCCCTTCCCCCACGGGGCACCTGCACCTGGGAAACGTGCGGACGGCCCTCTTCAACTGGCTCCTGGCCCGCAGCCGGGGCGGCGTCTTCATCCTGAGGCTCGAGGACACCGACGCCGCCCGGTCCACCGAGGAGAGCGTCCGGTCGGTCCTCGATGACCTTCGGTGGCTGGGGCTCTCCTGGGACGAGGGACCGGAGACCGGCGGCCCCTTCGGCCCCTACCGCCAGACGGAGCGTTACGGCCTCTACCGCGAGGTCTTGAACCGCCTTCTCGCGGAGGAGAAGGCCTACCCCTGCTTCTGCTCGGCGGAGGAGCTGGACCGGCGCCGCCAGGAGGCCCGGGAGGCCCAGCGGACCTTCGTCTACCCGGGGACCTGCCGCCACCTCCCGGCGGAGGAGCGCCGGCGGAGGATGGCCGCCGGAGAGCCCTTCTCCGTCCGCCTGAAGGTCCCCGCCAGGACCGTCACCTTCGTGGACCTCGTCCGGGGCCCCGTCTCCATCCACACCGCCCAGTTCGGCGACTGGATCCTCGCCCGGCCCGACGGCTCCCCCACCTACAACTTCGCGGTGGTGGTGGACGACAGCCTGATGGAAGTCTCCCACGTCGTCCGGGGGGAGGACCACCTCTCCAACACCCCCAAGCAGATCGTCCTCTACGAAGCCCTGGGGAAGGAGCCCCCCCTCTTCGCCCACCTCTCCATGATCCTGGGACCCGACGGCGGGAAACTCTCCAAGCGCCACGGCGACGTGAGCCTCGACGCCTTTCGGGCCCGGGGTTTCCTTCCCAGCGCCATGGTCAACGGCCTGGCCCTCCTGGGCTGGAGCCACCCCGAAGGGCGGGAGGTTCTCTCCCGGGAGGAGATCCTCGCGGCCTTTTCGCTGGAGCGGGTCAACAAGACCGCCGCCGTCTTCGACGAGGCCAAGCTGCGCTTCCTGAACCGGGAGCACCTGAAGGCCCTGCCGCCGGAACCCCGGGCCCGGGCCTTCGAAGGCTGGCTCCGGAGGGGGGGGTACCTTCCCGAGCCTCCCCTGGACTCCGAGGGGGAGGCCTGGCTCCAGGACCTCTGCGCCCTCCTCGCCGAGCGGGTGGACCTCCTCTCCCAAGCCCCCGAGGCCTTCCGGGGCCTCTTCCACTTCGACCCCGCCTCCCTGGACGAGGCCGGCCGGGAGGCCCTCCGTGAGCCCCGGGCGAGGGAGGTGGTGGAGGCCTTCCTCCGGGAGGCCGAGGGACGGGACCTCGCCGCACCCGGGGCCTACCGGGAGGCGGTGCTGGCGGTGAAGGAAGCCCTCCAGGTCAAGGGCAAGGCCCTCTTCCACCCCATCCGGGTGGCCCTCACCGCCGCCCAATCGGGCCCCGACCTGGAGCGGCTGGTGCCCCTCCTGGAGCGGGGAAGCCGGCTCCCCCTGCCCTGGGGCATCCCTTCGGCCTCCCAGCGGCTCCGGGCCACCTTGGCCCACTGGCCCGGGTTCGCGGCCTGATGGCTGCTCCTACAATTTCTTTTCCATCATGAGGGCGGCGGCGCCGTCGGAGTAGTATTTTTCCACCCTTCCCAGGACCTCGAAGCCGTGCTTCCGGTAGAGGGCGATGGCGGGGGCGTTCTGCTCCCGCACCTCCAGGTGGACCGCCCGGGCCCCCTGCCCCACCGCCTCCCTCAGAACGCGCTCCAGCAGGGTCTCCCCCAGCCCCCGGCCGCGGAAGGAGGGGGCGACGGCGATGTTGATGAGGTGGCCCTGCTCGAAGATCACCCACAGGTAGGCGTAGCCCGCAACCACCCCCCCCTCCTCCGCCACGAAGGCCCGGCAGAAGGGGTTGTGGACCAGCTCGTGGCGGAGGGCTTCCAGGGGCCAGGGGTTGGGGAAGGAGGCCTCTTCGATGGCCGCCACGGCGGCGAGGTCGCCCTCTTCCATCTCCCGGACGCAGGCCCGGCAGCCCGCTCCGGGGGGGAAGCCGCCGCCGCTCTTCCGCGGGGAGGGTTCCTGGGTCATGCCTCGGGGAGGGCTTCGCCGGTGAGAAGCCGGTAGGCCTCCCGGTACTTCTCCGCCGTGGCATCAACCACCTCCTCCGGGAGGGTGGGGACGGGGGGTTCCTTGTTCCAGCGGATGGAGAGGAGGTAATCCCGCACGAACTGCTTGTCGAAGGAAGGCTGGGCCTTGCCGGGCTCGTAGCGGTCCTTGGGCCAGAAGCGGCTGGAGTCGGGGGTCAGGGCCTCGTCGCAGAGGATCAGGTCCCCTTCCAAGAGACCGAACTCGAACTTGGTGTCGGCGATGAGGATCCCCCGCCGCTCCGCGTAGGCGGCGGCGAAGGTGTAGAGGGAGAGGGAGAGTTCCCGCACCCGCTCCGCCAGCGGCCTTCCCAGCAGCCGGGTGCACTCCTCGAAGGAGATGTTCTCGTCGTGGCCCGTCACCGCCTTGGTGGAGGGGGTGAAGAGGGGCTCGGGAAGGCGGTCGCTCTCCTTCAGCCCCGCTGGAAGGCGGATCCCGCAGACCTCTCCCGTCCGGCGGTAGTCGTTCCACCCCGAGCCGGAGAGGTAGCCGCGGACGACGCACTCCACGGGGAGCATCTGGGCCTTCTTCGCCAGGGTGAAGCGCCCTTGGAGATCCTCCTTGTAAGGGCAGAGGGCCGAGGGGAGGTCCTCCGTTTCGGTGGAGAGGAGGTGGTTTTTCACGATGTGGCGGGTCTTCTCGAACCAGAAGGCCGAGAGGAGGTTCAGCACCCGCCCCTTGTCGGGGATTCCGTTGGGCAGGACGTGGTCGAAGGCCGAGAGGCGGTCGGTGACCACGATGAGGAGGCGATCCCCGAGGTCGTACATGTCCCGCACCTTGCCGCGGGAGACGAGGGGAACTTCGGTGAAGTCCGTTCGGATCAGCACGCCGGCCATGGTTCCTCCTTCACGGGTTCGGGGCCTCCGGGCGGGGCGGGGGCTCGGGGGGAGACGACCGGACCTCCACCTCCCTCCCGTTCCGCTGCACGCGGAGGTCTTTTCTTCGGGAAACGGAGGCGGCGAACTCCGCCGCGTCCCCTTCCGAATCCCACCGGGTCTTCCAGTCGAAGGCGAGGACGGGGCCCTTCTCGAAGAGGGTCCAGCGGTCGCCCCCCCAACCGGCCGCCGCACGCTCCGCCTCCCCGCGCTCCACCCCCCATTCCTCCAGGATCAGGCGGACGTCGAACTCCCCCCAGGTACCCTCCCGCACCTTCGTCCACCCGCTGCGCCGCCAGGGTTCCTCCGCCGGTGCCTCCACCAAGAGGGGCGGGTCCGTCCCGCCGAGGGCCTTCTCGGGGTGGAGCACCTCTTCGGTGGAGGCGGGGGGCCTCCGGTAGAGGGCATCGAGGGCCGCCGTACCCCCCCGGCCCAGGGCGGCCCGGACGAGGGCGAGGCCTCCCAGGTACCCGAAGAGAAGGTTCTCCTGGATGTAGGCCGGGGCCGACTGGCCCAGGAGCTCCCGGCCCAGGGCCATGGCCGCGGCGGCGTCGTCCAGTGCGCCCCCCTCTCCGCCCTTCCCCTTGGAGAGGCGGCGCCCCAGGTACTCCACCATCACCCAAGTGGCGTCCCCCTCCACCAGGCACCGGGCGGCGGAGGCCCGGTCCTCGTTCTCCCGGTCCTCCAGGGGAAGGGAGAGGAGGCCGAAGTGCTGGTCGGTGAGGGCGTGGGCGAGCTCGTGGACGAGGAAGAGGTCCGAGAGGGAGAAGTCCTTGAGCCCCGCCTCGGCCAGGATCTCCTCTTCTTCCAGGGGTGCTTTGGAAACGTAGAGGGTGCGCGTGCGGGGGTCGTAGAGGCCCGCCACCTCCTCCTCCAGCAGCCCCCTGAGGACCGCCTCCAGGTTCATGCGGGGGGGGATGAGGCCGAAGGCCTTCAGGACCTTCTCCATGGGGAGCCACTTGTCCCTGGGGAACTCCCGCTCCATCTCGCTCCGCACCACCTGCCGGAGCCGCTCCGGCTCCACCTCCTTCACGGCCACCGGCGAGCGAAAGGGAAGGCCCCGGATCCGCTCCACCTCCCGCTGGAGGGCGGCGATGTCGCCGGCCGCCACCCCCAGGGCCGAGAGAAATCCCAAAAGCAGGACCGCCGCCACCCGCCGCATGTCGGCATTGTGCCACCGGCCCCGGTGAAACACCACGGCCCGCCCCCGCCTCCCACCGCAATCCAGACGATTGCCTTCTATTGTGATGCCGAAAAATAGGGACAGTCCCCCATTTGAAAAGCCCCGGCTAGTGCCGGGGCTTTTCTTGCCCGCTGGTGGACGGTAAGGGATTCGAACCTACGCGCCGTAGCGTGCTCGCGGGCGCCGGAGTTCGCCCGCTTGCGCGCGCAACGGCGCCTACGGTTCCCGGGGTGGGTCTCTTCCCCACGCCGGCCTAACTCCGGCCGCTCCCTCTGCGGTCGCGGCCTCGTAACGGCCGGCGGGGGGTCTCCCACCCTTCGAATCCCTTCCCTCGTGCCTTTGATGGAAAAGCCCCGGCTAGTGCCGGGGCTTTTCTTGCCCGCTGGTGGACGGTAAGGGATTCGAACCCTCGGCCTCCGCGTTGCGAACGCGGCGCTCTCCCAGCTGAGCTAACCGCCCAGGGAAGCGATTTTATCCCAAGCGGCCCCCCGCTGCAACGCACGGGACCTTCCCCTCCGGCAACGGGGCCACCGGCCGGGGGGCCCCGGGGGAGCCGCCTCCGGCCGCGGGGGGCTTGAAAGCGGGCGGGGCCCGGCCTATGCTCGGGGTGGCGATGGCGTTCGCCGGAAGCGCCCTCCAGGGCTGATGACGCCTACCGAAGAGGGGGAATCGGTATGGCGCTGTCGTACACCCAGATCCAAGAGACGGCATCCACCCTTCTGGAGATCGAAGGAGCGGCCGCCCCCGGCCACCTGGAGGCGGCGGTCCGGGAGATCCCCGAACGGTTGCGGCGGGGGCGCCTCACCCTGGCGGTGTTGGGCCAGTTCAAACGGGGAAAATCCACCCTGGTGAATGCCCTCCTGGGGGCGCCGGTGATGCCGACGTCGGTCCTCCCCCTCACCAGCGTCGTCACCTTCGTGCGGTACGGCGGGAAGCCCCGGGCCGTCGTCCGGTTCCAGGACGGGCGGGAAGAGGCAAGGCCGCCAGAGGAGCTGGCCGCCTTCGCCACCGAGGAGCAGAACCCCAGGAACCAACGGGGCGTCTCGTGGGTGCGGGTGGAGTGGCCCTCCCCCTTTCTGCGGCGGAACCTCCGCATGGTGGACACACCGGGGGTTGGAAGCGTCTACAACCACAACACCGCCACATCCGAGGCCTTTCTGGGCCACATGGACGCCGCCATCTTCGTCCTGGGGGTGGACCCGGTCCTGACGGAGACGGAGATCGAATGGCTGCGGCGGGTGAAGGACCGGGCGGAGCGCTTCTTCTTCGTCCTCAACAAGACCGACCAGCTGAGCCCCGCGGAGGTGGAGAAGGTCCTGGCCTTCACCCAGGCCCAACTCCGCTCCGTATGGGGCCGGGGGGGACGGATCTACCCCCTCTCGGCCCGGAGGGCCCTGGAGGATCCCCAAGACCCGCCCTTCCGCCTCTTCCGGGAGGACCTGGAAGCCTTTCTGGACCGGGAAGGCTCCTCCGTTCTCCTCGCTTCGCTGGAGCGGAAGCTCCGCCGGGGCATCCGCTCCCTCCTGATGGCCCTGGCGCTGGAGCGGGAAGCGGCCCGGCGCCCCGCCGAGGAGATGGCCCGGCGCCTTCAAGAACTTCGGGAGGAGGAGGAGCGGCTCGAGCTGGAAAAATCCCGCGGCCTCTGGGTCCTCAACGAAGCCGGCGCCCGCTTCCTCAAGAAGCTCAAGGAACGGATGGAGAGCCGCTGGGAAGAGGTTCGGGGGGAGGCGGAGGCGGTGGTGCGGCGGGCCTACGACGGTGCCCCCACCGTCGGCAAGGCCCGCCTTCTCATGGTGGAGGCCCTGGAGGGCTTCCTGGAGGGGCTCTTCGACCGGTTCCGGGAAGAGGCGGAGCGGGAAGGCCGGGAAGAGTTCGAGAGGGCCGTCGCCTACCTGGCCCGAGAGGAGCAGGCCACGGCAGACCGCCTGGTGCGGACCGCCGGGGAGTGGTTTCAGCTCGACCTTCCCCCCGTTGAGGTGGAGGTCCCGCCTCCGCCCAAGAGCCGCTTCTACGTCCTCATCCCCCCAGAGCTGGCGGGCCTCTCCACCGCCGGGGGCTCCCCGGTCAACCTCCTGCCCGCTCCATGGGGCCGCCCCTTGGCCCTACGCCCTTTTCTGAAGAAGACCGACCTTTTCTTCGCCATGCAGCGCGACCAGCTCCTCTCCGACCTGGCCGGCCGCTTCGAAGACCGGGCGGCAACGGTTGTGGCGTCCCTCTCCCAAACCCTTCGGGAGGTCTTGAAGCGCCTGGAGGAGTGCCTCGGCCGGGGCCTGGCCCTTCAAGAGAAGAGTCTGGCGGAGCGGGAGGCGGCCCTCCAAGAGGTTTCGAAGCACGAAGCCCGCCTCCTGGCCCTCCTCGAAGGGATGGGACCGGAAACGCCCGGCCCCTGACCGGTGGAGACGCCCCTCCCCCCGTCGTATACTCGCCGGGAGGAGGTGTCCATGCCCACGCGGGAAGACGCTTGGAACCTGCTCTGCGAGTGGACCCAGTCGGAGGCCCTGCGGCGCCACGCCCTGGGGGTGGAGGCGGCCATGCGGGCCATGGCCCGCCGCCTGGGAGGGGACCCAGGGCTCTGGGGGCTCACGGGCCTCGTCCACGACTTCGACTACGAACGCCACCCCACCGCCCCCGACCACCCCGTCAAGGGCGCCGAGGTCCTCCGGGAGCGGGGCTACCCCGAGGAGGTGGTCCAGGCGGTGCTGGGCCACGCCGCCTACACGGGCGTCCCCCGGGAGACCCCCATGGCCAGGGCCCTCTTCGCCGTGGACGAGCTCACCGGCTTCCTCTTCGCCTGCGCCTACGTCCAGCCCAACCGAAAGGTGGCGGAGGTGCGGCCCGAGAGCGTCAAGAAGAAGCTCAAGGACAAGGCCTTTGCCCGAAGCGTCAACCGGGAAGACATCCGGACGGGGGCGGAGGAGGCGGGGATCCCGCTGGAAGAGCTGGTGGTGCTGGTGCGGGACGCCCTGGCGGAGCGGGCGGAGGAGCTGGGGCTGTGAGGTCCTTGCCCCTTTTCTGCCCGGCGGCTATACTCCCCTCCAAACGCGGGCGGGGCGGATGGGCCGGTTCGGCCGGGGGGTACGGGGCATGGACGTCCTCATCGTCGACGACAACGCGCTCATCCGGAAGATGATGCGCTCGGTCCTGGAGGCGGAAGGGGAGAGCTGCCGCGAGGCGGCCACGGGGGCCGAGGCGCTCCTCGCCATCCACGCCGGGGTCCCCGACGTGGTCCTCCTGGACCTCCACCTGCCCGACACCGACGGCCTCACCCTGCTGCGCATGCTGGGGGCCACCCCCCTCCCCCGCATCCCCCGGGTGATCCTGGTGACGGGAAGCGACGAGGTGGGCCTGGGCGAGGAGGCCCGGAAGCTGGGCGCCGCGGCGGTCCTTCGCAAGCCGGTGGCGCCGGAGACGCTGGTCCGCAAGGTGCGGGAGTCCTGAAATGGTGCAGTTCCGCCACGCCCAGCGGGAGATCCAGTTCAAGCTCGTCTACTACGGGCCGGCCCTGGGGGGGAAGACCACCAACCTGGAGGCTCTCCACGAGATCACCGACCCCGACCAGAAGACCCAGTTGGTCTCGCTGAAGACCGCCGAGGACCGTACCCTCTTCTTCGACTTCCTGCCCTTCGACCTGGGGGAGATCCAGGGCTACCACATCCGACTCCAGGTCTACACCGTCCCCGGCCAGGTCCACTACAACACCACCCGCCGGGTGGTCCTCGCCGGAGCCGACGCCGTCATCTTCGTCGCCGATTCCCAGCCCGAACGGGCCCAGGAGAACTTCGTCTCCTGGGAGAACATGAAGGCGAACTTCATCGCCAACAAGATGGACTTCGCGTCCATCCCCGTGGTCGTGCAGTGCAACAAGCAGGACCTCCCCGGGGCCCTCTCCCCCGAGGCCCTTCTCGCCGAGATGAAGGTGACGGGCGTGGAGGCCCTGAAGGCCTGCGCCCTCACCGGCGAGGGGGTCCTGGAGACCTTCCTCCTGGCGGTCCAGAAGACCCTGGCGCAGTTCGCGGTGAAGTTCAAGCTCACCGACCGGGGCGTGACCCCCGAGCGGATCGCCCGGGGGGCCGCCGAGGTCTTCAAACCCTTCATGGGGAAGCGGCGAAAGGCCGCGCCCCCGCCGCCGCCGGAGCCGCCTCCCGCCCCCCCCACCCGGGGCCTCTCCGACGAGGAACAGCTGGTGGCGGCGCTGGAGTCCAGCACCCAGCTGGCCGAGCAGTACCAGGAGGCCCACCAGCTCAGCCGCCTCTACCAGGAGCGGCTGGAGGAGATGACGCTCCTGTACAACATCGGCCGCGGCATGGCCGGTGCCGACTCGGCGGAGGCGGCCCTGCGGCTGGTGGGGACGCTGATCCACGAGGCGCGGCCCTCCTGGAAGATCAGCCTGTTCGTTCCCGGCTCCGGCGGTCCCGTTCCCCTCGCCGCCTACGGTTGCGCCGAGGACCCCCTCTGGAAGGTGGAGGCCCCCGGCGCCGGGAACCTCGCCCTGGGGCTCCTCCAGGGCAACGAACGGATCCGCCTCGACAACCTTCGGGACCGCCTCCTGAAGCTCAAGGCCTCCCCTCTCCCCGACGTCGGCGAGGCCATTTCGGTCCCCGTGGGTCCGCCCGGAAAGCCCGCCGGCCATTTCCTCTTCTACTGCCCCGCCGACAAAGCCTTCCGGCCGGAGGAGGAGCGCTTCTTCTCCCTCCTGGAGCAGGTGGTCTCCCCCCGGCTCCAGGCCATCGAACTCACCGAGGCCCTGGCCGCCGCCAACGAGCGGCTGGAGGTGAAGGTGGTGGAGCGCACCGCCGACCTCCAGGCGGCCCTGGAGAAGCTCAAGGAGCTGGACCAGCTCAAGCGGGCCTTTCTCAACAGCGTCTCCCACGAGATGAAGACCCCCCTCACCAACATCCGCTCCTACGCCGACCTCCTCCGGCGTTACCCCCAGCAGCGGGAGAAGAACGCCGACGAGTACCTGGGGATCGTCGTCTCCGAGTCGCTCCGGCTGGAGTCCCTCATCAACGACCTCCTCGCCTTCACCAAGGTCAAGGAGCCCCCGAGGGGGGAGTCCTGCGACCTCGTGGCGGTCTTCGAGGAGGTGCTGGAGGCGGTGCGACCCGCCGCCGAGGCCAAACACCTCACCTTCCAGGTCCAGAAAGAGAAGGATGTCCTCTTCTACGAGATCAACCGGGAGGACGCCGCCATCCTCTTCCGCCAGCTCCTGGACAACGCCGTCAAGTTCTCCCCCGACGGCGTGAAGGTGAAGGTCTACCTCCTCCACGACCCCAAAAAGGTCATCTTCGCCGTGCGGGACTACGGCCCCGGCTTCCCCAAGGACCAGCGGGAGCGCCTTCTGGAGCCGCTGGAGCCGGGGAGGCTCTCCGTCCCCAGCTACAAGGGCACGGGCCTGGGTATGGGCCTCTTCCTGGTGCGGGAGATCCTCGGCAAGTACGGGGGGGGCATCGCCATCGAGAACATGGAGCCCGGCTCCAACGTCCTCGTGGAACTGCCCAAGTGAGGGCCCCACCGGTGGCGCGAGGGGGGCCTGAGTGGTAGAATCCACCGCCCGGTGAGCAACGTTGGCCATGGGCCCCGCCCCCCATGCGGGGCCCTTTGCGAAGGAGACGGTCCATGAAGCGAAAGGTGCGGGTGGCCATCAACGGGTACGGCGTGATCGGCAAGCGGGTGGCGGACGCGGTGCGGCTCCAGCCGGACATGGAGCTGGTGGGGGTCTCGGACGTCACGGGGGACTACCGGGTGCAGGTGGCGGAGGTCCACGGCATCCAGGTCTACGCCATGACGGAGGAGTACCGGGAGGCCATGCAGGCGGCGGGTATCCGGGTCAAGGGGCTCCTCACCGACCTGCTCAAGAAGGTGGACGTGGTGGTGGACTGCACCCCCCGCTCCGTGGCGGCCAAGAACAAGGTCGTCTACGACGAGATGAAGGTGAAGTCCATCTTCCAGGGGGCGGAAAAGCACGCCCTCACCGGCCACTCCTTCGTGGCCCAGGCCAACTACGAAACCGCCCTCGGCCTCTCCTCCACCCGCGTGGTCTCCTGCAACACCACCTCCATCGTGCGCACCCTGGGGGCGCTGCACAAGGCCGGCCTCCTCAAGAAGGGGTACGGCACCCTGGCCCGCCGGGCGGTGGACCCCTGGACGACCCACACCAAGGGGATCATGAACACCATCGTGCCCGAGTTGCACGTCCCCAGCCACCAGGCCCCCGACGCCCGCACCGTGGTCCCCGAATTGAACGTCACCACCATGGCCATCCTCACCCCCCAAACCATCAGCCACTGCCACGTCTGGCAGATCGAGATGCCGCGCCCCGCCTCCCGGGACGAGGTCTTGGAGGTCCTCATGAAGACGCCCCGGGTGGCCTTCGTCCGGGCCTCCGACGGCGTGACGGGCCTCAACTGCAACGTGGAGCTGGTGCACGACCTGGGCCGCTCCCGGGGGGACATGTGGGAGGTGGTGGTCTGGGAGGACATCCTCGACACCTGCGGCAACGAGCTGTACCTCTTCTACCAAGTGCACAACATGTCCATCGTGGTCCCCGAGAACGTGGACGCCATCCGGGCCCTGACGGGGATCGAGAAGAGCGGCGCCCGTTCCATGGAGATCACCGACAGTACCTTGGGGATCGTCAAGGACCTGCTCCGCTCCGGCAAGCGAGCCCTCCCCCACCCCCTGGCCTGACGGGGACGCGGCGGGGGGGCGAGGCGGCAAGCCCAGGCCGGCGCCTGGAATCCTCCGGCGGCCCCGGGGCATCCCGGACCGCCCCCCACGGCGGCCCGGCCGTAGCGGCCCTGGCTTGCAAAGGCCGGCGGTTTTCGTAGCGGCCTTTTCGGCCGATGCGAGCACCGGCCGCTACAGGAGCCGGCCCATTTTCTGCAGGACGCTTTTGGGCAACGGTCTTCGGCTTTCGCCCGGAGCCTGCCTGCTGCAGGCAGGCGGAGCGGAGGGCGAAAGCCAGGCCGCAGGATTGGGCCTTGGGCGAGGAAGGCGAGGCGACCGCACCGGAGGCGTACTTGAGTACGTTGAGGATGCGGGCGCCG
>JBMFRA010000060.1:0-12974 GCA_049968315.1 Acidobacteriota bacterium | reverse complement strand
ATCGTCGTTCTCCTTTTCGGTTGTGCCGCATCACCGTGCGGAGCCCGGGCGGCGGACCCCTTCCAGCGGTCTTCGCCCTCCTCTTCCTCACTTCCTCACTCCCCAACTCCCTCACCCTTCCGGAACAGCCCCGACACCTGGGTCTGCAACGTGTCGAACAGCTCATAGAACACGGGCACGTAGATGAGCGTCAGGAAGGTCGAGACCATGAGGCCGCCGATGGCCACGACGGCCAGCGGGCTGAGCCGCTCCAGGCCGATGGCCCACTGGAGGGCGATGGGGAGCATGCCCACGGCGGTTCCCACGGCGGTCATGAGGATGGGGCGCGTCCTCACCCGCACCGAGCCGATGAGGGCGTCGTGGCGGCTCTCGCCGCGGGCCCGAGCCTCCAGGATGAAGTCGATGAGCAGGATGCTGTTCTTCACCACGATGCCGGCGAGCAGGATCATCCCCATGAAGGAGGGCATGCACGAGTGCTTGCCCGTCAGCAGCATGGCCCACGCCGCGCCGATGATGCCGAGCGGGATGGCCACCATGATGGTGAGCGGGTGAAGGAAGGACTTGAAGGCCGGCACCAGAGAAAAGTAGAGCAAGATGAGCCCAAGCAGCAGGGCGGCCATGAGGGCCGAAAAGGCCTCGTCCATGGTCTTGCGCTCGCCTTCGTCGGTGATGGTGTAGCCGGCGGGCAGGGAGAGGCCCTCGAGAGCCTTGGCCACCTTATCGTTGATGTGCGTTACGGCAGCCGTGGAGCGGTAGCCCAGGACGTCCACGGTCTCCTGGAGGTCCTGGCGGGTGTGAAGCGTGGGGACGAAGGCGTGCTCCACCCTCCCCAGCGCCGAGAGAGGCACGGTGCCCCTGGGCGTGAGGATGGGGAGCGTCTCGAGGTCGAGGGGGTTCTCGCGCCGCGCGGCTTCGGCCTGCACCCACACGGCGAAGGAGTCCTGCCCCGGCACGCGGAAGAGGGTGGCGGGAAAGCCCTTGACCTGGGCGCTCACCTGGGCCGCCACGGCGGCGGCGTCGGTGCCGTAGAGGGCAAGGCGGTCGGCATCGGGCAGGTAGCGGTACTCCAGGCGGTCCAGGGTCCACGTGGGCGCCACGGCCGTCAGGCCGCCGACGGTCTTGAGCCGCTTGGTGACCTCTTCTTGAAGCTTGGCGAGGACCTTGGGATCGGGGCCGGAGATCATGAGGTCCACCGTGGAGCGGATGGTTGAAAGCGGCGTGGCTCCGTAGTCGAAGGCGGCGGGGAACCGGATGCCCGGGATCTTGAGGAGCTGGTCCTCCACCGCCTTCTCGATGGCCCACATGCTCTCCTTGCGCTGGAAGCGGTTGACGAGGTGCACCGTAATGAAGGCCTGCTGGGGGTTGCGGCCCGAGCCGAAGGAGAGGATGCCGGGCTCCGAGCCGAGGGTGGAGGAGATCATCGTCACGCCGGGCTGCTTCTGGATCACGCCCTCCACCTTGGAAAGCAGGGCTTCCGCATCTTGGAGCGACGTGTTGGGGTAGGCCTCGAAGGTCACGCGGAAGATGCCCGTGTCCATGGGAGGCATGAGGTCGCGCCCGATGAGGGGCATGAGCACGCGGCCCGTGAGCACCAGCAGCATCATGGCCGGCAGGATGAAGACGACCTTGTGCCCCAGGGCGAAGTCCACCGCCTTGACGAAGAACTCCTGAACGGCGTGGAGGATCTTGCCCGTCACGACGTGGTCGAGCTTGAGCTCCCACTTCCAGCGCTCCACGCGCCCGCCGAGCCTCAAGATGAAGGGCGCGAGGATGGGAAGGATGGTCACGGACACGATGTACGAGGCCACCAGGGCGATGGAGAGGGTGAGGCTCAGGGGCCGCAGGACCGTCTGGACGAAGCCGCCGATGTAGATGATGGGAAGGAGCACCACCACGGTGGCGTAGGTGCCCGAGAGGATGGCGAGCATCACCTCCTGGGTGCCGCCGATGGTGGCCTCTTGGATGTCCTTGCCCAGCTTGTGGTAGTGCCGCTCGATGTTCTCCAGGACGACGATGGCGTCGTCGAGCAGCATGCCGACCCCGAGGATCACCCCCGTCAGGGTCACGAGGTCGAACTCGAAGCCGAAGAGCCACATGAAGGCGAAGGTGATGAGGTAGGTGAAGGGGATGGAGATCCCCGCCAGGATCATGCCGCGCACGTCCGCCAGGAAGAGGAAGATGACGATGACGGTCATGAGGATGGCGTCGCGCAGGGCGTCCACCATGTTGGAGACGCTCGTGTGGATCAGCTCCCCCTGGGTGTCGGCGATCTCGAAGCGGATGCCGGGGTACTGCCGCTCCAGCTCAGGCAGCTTGGCCGTCACCGACGCGATGGTGGGCAGGGCGTAGCCGGAGAGGGCCCGCTGGATGTTGATGCCGATGGCGCTCTTGCCGTTGCCGTGGAAGGCCGAGAGGCGCTCCTGGATGCTCCGCTCCACGGTGGCCACGTCTCGCAGGTAGACGGGCGGGCCGGCGCCGGCGCTCACCACCACGCCGCCCACCTCCTCGGGCCGTTTGAACTCCCCCTCGTTCTTGAGGAGGATGTGGCTCTGGTCCGTGACGAGGAGCCCCTCGGGCGTGTTGCGGTTCCAGGCGTTCAGGGCCTGCACCACCTGTCCGGGGCTCAGGTGGTAGCTCTGGAGTTTGTTGGGGTCGAGGGCGACGCGGATGACCGGCTGGTAGCCTCCGAAGACCTCCACGTTGGCCACGTCGGGAAGGCGCAGGAGCGCCTCCTTGATGGGGTTGTCCGCGAGCTGGCGGACCATGGAGAGGTCCAGGTGGGACCCCTCCTTCGGCGTCAGCGCGAGGGTGAGGACCGCCGGCGTGGCCGAGGAGACCTTGTAGACCTGGTAGGGCCGGATGTCCGCCGGCAGCAGCGGGCGGATCTTGTTGAGCGAGTTGGACACGTCCGTGGCCGCCGAGTCCAGGCCCTTCTGGTACTCGAATTCGGCCATGACCACCGACACCTCGTCGTTGGAGGTGGAGGTCACGCGGCGCACGAGCTCGATGGTCTTGAGCTCCTTCTCGATGACGCGGCTCACGTCGGCGTTCACGTCGTCGGCGGAGGCCCCCGGCCAGACGGTGACCACGGCGATCTGGGGCCGTTCGCTGTCCGGGAAGAGGTTCACCGGAAGCTTGAAGAAGCCCACGACGCCCACCACCGCCAGGAGCAGGACGACGGAGAGGAGCAGGTGGGGTTTCTTGACGTAGCTTTCCACCAGTCCCATGGCCTACCTCCCTGCTTCGGCGGAGCCTTGGGGAGCCACGGGGGTGCCCGCCGTGAGGGCCATGAGCTCGCTCGGCAGGCCCGTCACCACGGTGTCACCGGCTTTCAGACCGCCGCTCACAACGGCCTCTGAGCCGCTCTGGCTCGCCACGGTCACCGGCACCGGGTCGGCCTTTCCGTCCTTCACCCGGACCACCAGCGTTTCGTGCAGCCCCTGCAGGAGGGCCGCCGCCGGGACAATCAATCCCGGTGCGGGCGTGGCGGCGTACCGCGCCGAGACCGTTGCCCCCGGTGGAAGGCCGAAGGGCGGATTGGCCAGGTCCGTTTCCACCGTGCCCAGGTGGGAGGCATCCAGCGCCGGGTAGATCCGGGAGACGGAGGCGATCATGGACCGGTCCCCCGCGGACAGGGTCACGGCGCTCCCGGGTTGGAGGCGCCGGAGGGTCTCCTGGGAGAGCTTGGAGATCACCTTCACGGGTCCGGGGACCTGGAGGGTATAGAGCGGTTTGCCCGGGGCAGCCAGGTCTCCCGGTTCCACGAGGCGCGCCGTCACCACGCCGTCGTAGGGGGCGGGGACGTCGGCGTAGGCCCGGAAGGTCTTCGCACTCTGGAGGGCCCTCTCGGCGCTCACCTGTGCGGCCTTCACGGCAGCGAGCTGGGCCGCACTGGCCTCGAAGGCCTGCTGGGAGATGGCCTGGTTTTCGAAGAGGACCTTGTCCCGCTCGTAGATGGCCTGCTGTTTGGCAAGATCCTCCTGGGCCGCCGCCGCGCGGGCCTGGGCCGCATGGACGGCGTCGTCCAGGACGCTGGGATCGATGCGGGCCATGACCTCGCCCTTCTTCACCGCGTCGCCCTCGTGGAACCGAACGTCGAGAAGGGCCCCCGGGACTTGCGCCGATACGGTGGCGGCCGTTTCGGAGACCACCAGGGCCACCGTATCCACCGTGCTGCCCACCGACCCGTCCTTTACGGTGGCGGTGGCCACGGGAAGGGGCGGGTTCTCCGGAGGCGCCAGCCGCGCGAGGGCGCGCTTCTTGTGGAGGATCACCGCCGCGCCGGCCAGGACCACCCCCACGACCATCAGGATTGCCAGGATTCGCTTATTCATGGTCTCCTCCCCGCGCGGTCACGAAGTTCAAGTAGTCCACGGCGCTCTGGTAGGCGTACAGCCCGCGCCAGTAGGATGTTTCTCCCGCAAGCTCCTGGCCCCGCGCGGCCAGGTAGTCCTCCATCTTTCCCGTTCCCTGCTCCAGCTTGAGGAGCTCCACCCGGGCCACCTCCCGGCCCAGTTCCCGCTGCGCCTGCCCCGCCTCGTACAGGGCCCTGGCCGAGTCCAGCCTCCCCTCGGCCTCGGTGACCTGGGTGGCGACTTCCAACTCCTTGGCCTTCTCTCTCTGGCGCGCCGCCAAGAGGTTCGCGTCGGCTTCCCGAATGGCGGCGATGCGGCTGAGGCCGTTGAAGAGCGGCACCTTCAGCATGACCGCCCATTCCCGGGTGTATAGCGGATCGTTGAGGGAGGGGGCGCCGTTGCGCAGGTAGGTTCCCTGAAGGACCAGTTGGGGCGCGAAGGCCTCGAGGGCCAGGTGCTTTTTGTGCTGCACGATGGCCGTGGCCTCGCGCGTCGCGAGGAGGTCGCCCCGTGACGACAGCGCCGCCCTCGTGTCGTCTTCGGGCGTGGTGGCGGGAGCGGGGGGCTCGCCGGGAATATCGCTGAGATCGTAGCCGCCCGGGGGGGGTTCCTCGCCGAGGAGGGCCGCGAGAAAGGCCTGGGCGGTTTGCCTCTGGGCCGCCCATTCCGCCACTTGGGCCTCGGCGCCGCGCAGGGCATAGGTCACCTTGGCCGCGTCCACCGCCGCCATGGCACCGACCTTCACCCTGAGCTGGGCGTCGGCCTCGTCCTTCTCCAGCGCCTTCTTGTAGGCCTGGGCCGCCTTCAGCGCATGTTCCGCGATGAGGGCGTTGCGGTAGGCGGCCCGCACGTTGTAGAGGATCTGGTCCCGGGTGAAGAGGGCGAGGTGTTCGCTGGCGCTCTGGGAGAGCCTCGCCATCCGGTCGCCTTCGTGGAGGCCTCCGGCCGCCAGGAGAGGCACCTGCCACGTCAGGCCGTAGTGGACCTGGTTGCGGTCCCAGGGAAGCTGGCTCATGCCCAGAGCGGGGTTGGCGAAGAGCTCCTTTGCCATGGGAACCACGAGCCGGTCCCGCTCGAAGTGGTTGTATGTGCCGACGAGACTCAGCTCGCCGAAGTGCCGGCCGAAGGTCTCCTTCGTCCGCTCCCGTGCGGCCAGCGCCTCCAGCTTCGCCGCCTGGAGCGTGGGGTTGGCGGCAAGGGCCTTGGCTTGGGCCTGGGGGAGCGTCAGGGGCTCGGACGCCCGGAGGGCCGCCGCGAAGGCCAGGCACCCCAACAGCGTGGGGGCCGTCATTTGGAACCGAAAGGACTTCATGGTTCCTCCTCAATTTGTAGAGTCGGTCGCTTGCGAACCTCGAGGACGCCCAAAGCATCGAGCAGGGGCGCCACGCGGGGATCCGTTACCCTGTAGAATACGTTCGATCCCTCCCTCCGGTCCACGAGAACGGCGTGGTCCTTGAGGATGCGCAGGTGCCGGGAGAGGGTGGGCTGGTCCACGCCGCACCGGCGGGCCAGGCTGCACACGCACTCCTCGCCGTGGGCCAGCAGGTGGCGGACCACGCCCAACCTCAGCGGGTGGGAGAGGTCCCCGAAGAGCCGGGCGAGGCTCTCGCAGCCCCTCGATTCCGACGCCTTCTGTGGCCATATATCCATTTTCATATATTCCCGGCCCTCGAAAAAGGCGCATATTTGCGCCTGCACCCTTATCATGGGGCGTCCAGAGAGGAAACGCCTTGACGGGCGTCAAAGGCCACCGCGCTTCTAGAGGTTCAACGGCCGCAGCGAAGCCTGGAAGCCCGACGCAGGAGGAGAGGGCGGCGGAAAAACCGCCGCCCTCTTCTCGGAGCCATCGGGCGTCGCTACTGTTGGGGGAGGGTCACCTGCCACCACTGGCCCTCGGGGCCGTAGTAGTCCATCAGCTTGGTGGCGGTCTTCACGTTCACGGGGTCGGTCCACGGCAGAAATTCCGCCTTGATGCCGTAGCCCCACAGGTTCACCTGCTCCCGGTGGCAGGTGGCGGCGCAGGCGTTGGGCATGCCGCCCTGGGCCTGGTACTTGAGCGTCTTCTCGGGAGGCTGGGGCACGAACTGGTGGGTGTGGATCGCCGACTCGTGCTCGGCGGCGGCCACGCGGGGCATGTGGCAGGTGGTGCACCGGGCGAGGCCCATGCTCCGCTCGGGGCCGTAGGGGTGATGGGCGTGGGCGCTGACCGCGTTGCCGATGGCTGTCCGGTTGGCCTCGTAGGCCGCGACCATCTCTGGCGTGATGGAGGCGAAGGGCCCGTGGGTGGCGTGGCAGGAGAGGCAGAGCGTGTTGTCTTCCGCTCTGGTCTGGATGGCCACTCCCCCCTGGACGCGCTGGGGAATGATTTGGGCGGGGTTGGCCTGCTGGTGCGGGTCGTGGCAGTCGAAGCAGCGCAGCTTGAGGTACGGATTGGTGAAGTGGGGAGACTTCAGCATTTCGCTGTAGTGCTGGTTGTGCTCGTAGGAGGTCTCCCCGTCGGGCCAGAGGGAGTTGTTGTTGGAGAAGAAGGAGGCCAGCGGGTCGGTGTTGGGGGTCCACTGGGTCCCCGTGTCGTCGTGGTAGGGCCAAGCGTAGGTTCCATTGGGGACGGAGCGCACCCGGTTGTGGCAGCGGCCGCAGACTTCGTTGGCCTTGTCCGAGGCCAACTTGGCCGGGTTCACGATCTTGGCGGGGTCGCCGCCGCCCAGGATGTGGGCCGAACCCGGGCCGTGGCACATCTCGCACCCGATGTTCAGCAAATCGGGCAGGCCGTCGCCGTCGTAATCGAAGTAGGCCGGGTCCTCCGGGTCGTAGAGCGTGGCGGGGTAAGGCCTGAGCACCCACTCTCCCTGGGCGGTCTTCCCTACGCTCCGGATCCCGGTGATGTGGCACCCCACGCAGTTCTTGCTGAAGGTGGAGGCGATGGCGGCGGCGATCTGGGCCCGCGTCATGCCGGGGCGGACCTTGGGCTGGTTGTCGGGGGCATACCACGCCGCCGTCTTGTAGGCGAAGTAGGTACCCGAGTCCTCGTTGAACTGGACGGGAGAGAAGTAGACCTCGTCGGAGTAGCCGGTGGGGCTGTCGGTGGCGGGGATGCGCACGCCGTAGCGTTCCCGCCAGTCGCCCGTTCCTCCGTTCACGAAGACCACCGGCATCTTCACCTGATTGATGGTGATGTAGTACTGGCCGTTCTCCACCGACAGGACGGGAGCGTTGGGCTTGAAGGCGTCGTAAGGAGAGGAAATCTGGTTGAAGTCCAGCCCCTGAACAAAGTCGTCCACGCCGTTCTTGTCGTAGTCCGCCACCACGCCCTTGCCCGGAACCAGCGAGTACTGCTCCATGGGGCGGCGGATGGAGAGGGCGTGCTTGGTGCTCTTCCATCCCCTGTACTCGGAGTGGCACGCCAGACAGTACTCGGACCCGACGTAGGTCCCGGCCTGAAGCTGCTCCCGCGTGTACCTTGAATTGAGGAGCTTGCCAAACGAGGCCTGCTGAGATGTGGCGGCAGCCAGTACCGGAGGCTTGGCGGCAACGGGCCTGGCGGGAGCTGGTGCCGCCGCCGGCGCGATCCCCCCCAAGCTCAAAATGATTCCAACGATCCCTGTGAACATCCTTTTCATGCAAACCTTCTTTCCCATTCCTTCTCGCCGCAAGGGAGCCGACCCCGGCAGGCGGGCGGAGGCCCACGCTAACCGCAGCATAGGTGCAAGGCTACGGCGCGGCATCTGCTTCATCCTTGACAGCCGTCAAGGTCGCCGCGCATTGGCCTACGGGTGCGTGATATGACCCGTTCCCCGAGCCTTCCGGCGGCCGCCGGTAGAGTCCGAGCGTCTATCCGGCAGAGATGGAGCGAAGGCGGGGGCGGCAGGGGGAGGCCGCTACCGCGCGTCGGCCAGGGCCCGCAGGCGTTGCAAGGATGGAATGTGAAACCGGCGGCGCCCGGTCCGGACGACGATACCTTCCCGAATGAGTCGCGCCAGGGCGCGCGAGAGGTTCTCGGGGGCGATGCCCAACGTGTGGGCGAGGGCCTCCTGGCTGACGGGGAGGGTCACCGTAGCGGTATCCCCGGCCCTGGGGACTCCGGGCTCCGCTAGGCTGCAAAGTGCCTGGGCCAGGCGGGGCAGGGCTCCCGGGCGGGCCAGGGTGTCGAGTTTTCCGATGCAATCCCGGAACTTCTCGGCGAGGTGGGCGAGGAGGGGGAGAGCAAAGGCCGGCACCTCCCGCAACAGGTCCCAGAAGGGGCCCCGCCTCAGGATGTAGACGACGGAGGGCTCCACCGCCTCCACGTACAAGGGCAGGGGACCGCCGTCCAGCAGGGGCAGGAAGCCGAAGGAGTCGGGGGCCTTCAGCAGGAAGACGGTGACGGACTTGCCCGTGGGGAGGATTCGGTAGGCCTTCAGGAGGCCTTCCGCCAAGATGCAGAAGCGCCCCTCGGTCTCCCCTTCTCGGCATAGGACGGTCCCCGCCGGAACCCGGCGAAGCTCCAGGAGCCTTGCGAGCCGGTCCAGCGCTTCGGAGGGCAGATCTCCGAAGGGGGTCGTCTTCAAGATCTCGCGCAGATCCGGGGCACCCATGGGGTCTCCGGGGAAAGTCTACTCCTGAAAGGACCCCCCGCCCATCAGGTACACCCACGTGACGGCCCAGTTGGAGAGGATCGTGGCCGCGCCGAAGATGAGGAGCCCCACGCTCATAAGCGCCCACCCCGAGAGGATGTTCCCGATGACGCACCCCGTGGCGAACCACGCGCCCATCCCCACGAGAACGCCCCCCAGGAGGGCGAGGAGGGTCTGCTGGGGCTCCTTGGGAAGGAGCTTGGCGGTGCCGTTCATCCGGGCCGAGGCGTGGGACCCGAGCATGAGCCCCAGGACCACGAAGATCAGCCAGAAGGACACCTTTTTGGCCTGGGGTGCGGGCGGGGGCGGCGGGGCTGGAGGTGGGGGGGTGGCGGCACTCCGGCCAGAGCCGGCGATGGCGGCCGGTGGTTTGGGCGCCGGCGCCTTGAGGCTGCCCTCCACGGCCGGTTCCGTCAGGAGGAGATAGGCGTGGAGCACGCCGTGGGTGACGCCCACGGGGTAGTTTCGGCCCGAGGCCGCCGAGGAGAGGAAGAGGGGCCCGGCGAGCAGGCCGATGGCGAGGCCCGCCTGCCAGGGCTTCCAGGGCCGGGTGAAGAGGCGCCGGAAGACGGGTTCGTTGGAGACGATCCTGGGCCCCCTGGCCGGGTGCCGCCGGGACCAGAGGAGGGCCGTTGCAACGGTGGCCAGGGCGAAGAAGAGGGCCAAAGCCCAGAACGGCAGGCCGGTGAGGGAGGAGAGCGTGACGGGAGAGCCGTCGGCCATGGCCACCTTCCGGGCCAGCATGGCCTTGTTCCAGGACGACAGGGGGCCGTACTCCACCATCGCCATACCCAGGGGCATCCCCAGGAGGGCCATGATGGAGTTGATGTTCCCGGCGGGTCCCTTGTAGAGGCACCCGCTGACGCAGCCGCCAGCGAGGACCGTCCCCGCGCCGAAGATCGCACCGCCCACCAGGTAGGAGAGCCAGAGCATGGGCTTGGGCGCCAACGTCACCAGGCCCATAAGGTCCAGGGCGGCGAAGACCACCATGGAGGTGACGATGCAGACCCACATGCCCCAAACCTTCCTCCCGTCGCGCATGAGGAGCACTTCGCTGAAGGCGGAGGCCCCGCACAAATCGCCCTTGTGGAGGAAAAAGCCGAAGAGAAACCCCAGGGGCAGGCCGGTGAGTGCCACAAGGCCCCGGGAGAGGGCGTAGGCCAGCGTGACGGCCACGAAGAGGAGCGACGCCACCAACCAAACGATCCAGTTCCTTTCTCTCATGGCCACTTCCTCCAAAGATCCCCGGTCGGGGCTGTACGGCCCGAGGCGCCTCCGGCCGCGCCGCCCTCCGCCTCCTCGCAGGGGGCAGGCCAGCCCGGCACCAACGTCACGGCCTTCCCCTTCACAACCCGAGTTCTCTTTGCACGAGGGGCACGAGCCGCTCTCTGATGAGATCGCGCACCTCGCGGAATTTTGCCCGCACCTTTTCCCGATCGCCGGTAAGCCCCACCGGATCGGGAAAGGATTCATGAATTTGACGGGCGGCTCCGGCAAACATGGGACAAGCCTCCTTCGCCGAATCGCATACCGTCACCACCAGGTCGAAGGGCTGGCCCCAGAACTCCGAAAGGGACTTGCTCCGGTGAGAGGAAATGTCCACCCCGGCTTCCGCCATCACGGCGATGGCCAGGGGGTGGACGGCGGAGGGCTTGGTTCCCGCGGAGAAGACCTCCACCCGATCGCCCAGGTCGTGGCGGATCCAGCCCTCGCCCATCTGGGAGCGGCAGGAGTTTCCGGTGCAGAGGACGAGGACACGCTTCTTTTCCATGTCACGTCCTTTCAGTGCGAAGTCCCCGCGAGCGGGGCAGGCTTTCCCAAATCCTTCGGCTGCTCCGGCGGCATCGTTTTCTCCAGAAGGGCCTTTCCCAAATGGGTGAGGGCGGCGAGCCCGCTTGGCTCTTTCTCCATGAGAGGAAGCGTGAGAACCGGCAGGCCAAAGCGGCGGTGGGCCTCCTCGAGGTAGCGTTGCTGCATGGCGCGGCGTCGCTGGAGGAAGGGGTTCTTTGCCTGCTCCTGCGAGAGCACCATGTTGGCCACGAGGAACTGGGCATGGATCCCGGCGGCCTTCAGGTCCATGCAAGCGCGGTGCGATTCGAGGATGGGCGTGGCCTCGGGGTAGAAGACGAAGGCGAAGGCCGTCAGGGACGGATCCTTCAGCCTGGCGATCAGCTTCTGGAACCGGGCGTCGGCGGCGCGCTGGACGGCCCCGTCCCCCTTGGCCTCGGCGGCGGCCAGGGCCGTCTGCTCAGCGTACTGAAAGGGCAGGTCGAGGAGCCGCAGGGTGTGGCCCGTGGGGGCCGTGTCCAGCACGATGAAGTCGTAGGACTCGTCTTCGAAGTAGCGGGCGAACTTGTCGAAGGCGGCCATCTCCTCGGTGCAGGGCGAGTCCAGCTCTTCGGCGGTGGCCTTCAGCATCTCCTCGGAGGCCGTCTTGGCCGCCTCCTCCAGCACGCGCGCCTTGTACTCCTCGAAGGCCTTCACCTGGTCGATGTGCACCGCCATCAGGTTGGGGGCCACGAGGCTGGGCTCGGCGCCCACGGGCCTGTCCAGGACGCGGCCCAGGTGGGCCGCCGGATCGGTGGTCACCAGCAGCGTCCTGTGGCCCAGGCCGGCGAGGTGGAGGGCCGTCACGCACGAGACGGTCGTCTTGCCCACGCCCCCCTTGCCCGTGAAGAAGAAGGCCTTGGTCCGGCCCGGCGATGGGCGCAGGAGGGTCTCGAGGTCCGGCGAAGGAACGGCGGCCTCCGGCGCGGGCCGCTCTTGTGTGGAGAAGAGCGCGGGGTACGTGCCGTCGTACAACTCCTGGGCCACGGCCCAGAGGGCGGGAATGCCCTTGACCTCCTCGGGGCGCAGGCGGATGGGCACGGCCGTCAGTCCCAGGCCGCGCTCCGCCTCGGCCACCTGCGCCGCCTGCTCGGCCCGTTTCCGGTCCACCTCCGGGCCGTCGCCCGCCTCGGGCGGCAGGATGCCGTTGGCGATAAGGCGGGCGGGACGAATCCCCTGGCCGCGGAGTTCCTTGGCGGCCCTCAGGGTCTCGTAGACCGAAAGGGCCTGCGGGCGCATGACGAAGACGAACTGGGTCTCGGAGGGATCCTTCAGCAGAGCCGTGGCCTGGTCGTACTTGGCCTTGGCCCCCTGGATGGTCTGCACGGGCCCCAGGCACGTTTGGCCCGATCCCTGAGCCGCCGCTTCGATGTACTTGGACCATTCCACCGACAGGGCCAGCAGGCGCAGGGTGTGGCCCGTGGGAGCCGTGTCGAAGACCACCACGTCGTAGTCGCCGCCGTCCATGAAGTCAATGAACCGCTCGAAGGCGGCGATCTCAACCGTGCACGGACCGGAGAGCTGCTCCTCCAGGGAGGCAAGGATGTCCTCGGGCATGATGGCGCGGTACGGGTCGAGCACCCGTGCCTTGTATTCCTGGACCGCTTCGTCCGGGTCGATCTCCGTGGCCCAGAGATTCGGCGCGCCCTCGACGGGCACCACGCCGTAGCCGATGGGCTGTTCCAGGACGTCGGCGATGTTCGAGGCCGGATCCGTGGAGACGAGCAGGGTCTTCATGCCCTGGCGGGCGTGGTGGAGGGCCGTGGCGCAGGCCATGGTGGTCTTGCCCACCCCGCCCTTTCCTGAAAAGAATATTCGCACGGGGTTCTCCTTGCTTGATGGATCAGCCGCAGCAACCGGAAGACTGGAGGCCGCGCAGGACGAAGGTCTGGTCGAAATCGATCACCACGTTCTCCAGAAGCTCCGCCGCTTGTTTCTGGACGTAGAGGGTCGTTCCGTCCTGTACCACCGGCACGTCCTCCCCGGTCTCGGCGAGGGGGACCACGTCCACGGCGAAGCCTGGGCCGCAGCAGCCGCCACCCGTGAGGAAGAGGCGGACGGCGCCGTCCTGGATTCCAGAACTCTTCAGGAAGGATCCAAACTGCTCGGCGGCGGTTGAGGTCATGTCACACCTGTCCAAAATCATCCGGCCATCCGCCCGCAAGAGAAGGCGGGACGG
>JBMFRA010000059.1:0-12980 GCA_049968315.1 Acidobacteriota bacterium | reverse complement strand
ACCGTCCCGCCTTCTCTTGCGGGCGGATGGCCGGATGATTTTGGACAGGTGTGGCGGCCCCTTTTCCGCTGTCTGGTACTCCGCTTTCGCCGGACCCATTGGTCCGGCTTTCGGCAGATACCTACCGGAGGGGAGTTCGAAACGTCGAAGCGGGTGCCCGGATGCAGCCGGGCTGTTAAACAAGGCGACTCGAAAAACGGAGAACGGGAGAATTCGGAGAGGACATTTTCGGTGAGCGCCCGCAACCCCCAGGGTTGCACCCGGTCCCCGGACTGCGGGCTTCGAAATGGAGAATCAGGGTAAATGTGCGGGCGGGCGTAAGTCGGCGTGGGCACGCCGGAAACGACGAGACCCCGAGGGGATCACCCCACGGGGTCTTGCGTTAAACAAGAACCGCTGAAATCAGCGGATTGAATTTTGGCTCCCGGGGAGGGATTTGAACCCCCGACCTAGTGATTAACAGTCACCCGCTCTGACCAGCTGAGCTACCCGGGAGCAGGCAGGGGCAAGGATAGCGGAAGAGGGCGGCGGCGTCAACCCCGGGCCCGGGGGGAGGGCGGGGGGCCTCTTGGGCCCTCCGCCCCTTGGCTTCACCCCTGGCCTTCCCGTCTCGCCCCTCACCCCTCCCCGCCGCCGCCCTCCTTCTCGGCACGGGCCTTCCTTTCGAGCAGGGCGGCCCGGCGCTCCTTGAGGTGCTGGACGAAGTCCCGGGCGTGGTCCTTGGAGCCGAGGCCGAAGGCGAGGGCCAGGCCTAGGCCCACGGTGCCCAGCAGGAGGATGAAGGCGCTGGTGACGATGGAGTGGGCGATGCCGAGCTGGTCGAAGGCCATGAAGAAGGCAAAGACGATGACGGCGTACCGGAGGACCAGCCCCACCAGGCCAGCCTCCACCGTGGGCTCGGAGGCAAAGGAACGGGAGACGAGGGCCTCCAGCACCCGGCCGAGGTAGAAGCCGAGGCCCAGGATGACGAAGGCGACGAGGACCGAAGGCAGGAAGAGGATGAGGCGGTCCACGGCGTCGGCCATGAGGTCGAAGCGGACCATCCGAAAGCCTTCCATGAGGAAGAAGAGGACCACCACGGCCATGACGAGGTTGCCGGCCACGCCGGAGAGGGTGAGGGCCCCCTCCTTCTGCTCCTCCTTCCCCGCCGTCCCCTCGAAGCCCAGACGGCCCAAGAGGGTGTCGAAGCCCGCTTCCCGAAGGAGCTTGGCGGAAACGTCCCCGAGGTACCGGCCCAGGACGAGGCCCAGGGCCAGGAGGAGGAAGGCCCCGAAGATCCGCGGAACGGCGCCCGCCACCTCGTTGAGCATGACGCCGAAGGCGCCGGAGAGGACCGGAAGGCCCAGGATGTCGAAGGTGGCGGCCAGGACGGGGATGAGGACCGCCACAAAGACCAGGGTGCCGAGGAAGCGGGGGAGGTCCAGGGACTCGAGGACCGCCCCGGCCCTCAGCCCCTCGGCCAGCCGGTGGAGGTTGGAGGCCCGGGCGAAGGACTCCACCAGCTTCCCCGCCAGCCGGGCGACGAAGACGCCGGCCACCAGGACCAGAGCGGCGGTGAAGAGCTGGGGCAGGTAGCCGAAGGCCTTGTCGAACATGACCTTAAGGGGCTCGACGAGGGCCGGCAGGCCCAGGGCTTCCAGGAAGGGCAGGAGGGCGAAGAGGAGGATGAAGTAGAAGACGAAGGCCCCCAAAGCCTCGGGGGTTCCCGGTCCTTCCTCCTCCCGGGGGACTTCGGGCTCTCCCGCCGCGGCCCAGGAGGAGAGGCGCCTGTCCAGGTCCACCTTGCGGAGGAGGCGGATGACGGCCAGTTTGGCCAGGAGGGCGAGGATCCACGCCCCGGCGAGGATCAGCATGGCCTTGAGGATCCGGGGGATGGCCAGGCTCATCTCCGTGAGGACGTTCTGGAGGACCATGGAGAGGGTGCGGTCCCCGATGACCTCCAGGGCGAAGATCAGCGCCACCACCACGAGGAGGTAGGTGACCACCTTTTCAAAGACCAGGGCCACCTGCCTCCGGGTCTTGTCCCGGCTCTCGGCGGCCTCCAGCCCCAGGAGCCTTCCCAGTCGGTCGTCCACGGAGGCGGTGAGGACCAGTTGGGCCGCCAGCTTGCCGAAGATCTTGGCCGCCAAAAGGCCCACCAGCAGGACCAGGACCGCCAGGAGCAGGCGGACCACCCATGTAACCCCTTCGCCGAGAAAGGTCGCGACCGTTTGGCTGACGACTTCCATGGCTGCCTCCTTTCGGCGCCCCCGTACCGGCCGGCGGCGCCGCGTTGACTCCCTTTTGTGCCTTCGTTATTCTAATGCTTTGAAAGGAGGGCCGCAACCATGACCGGGGCCTCTGGCCGATCCGCCCTCCGCTCCCCGGCCTCTCCGGCCGGTGGGGACCCTCCGTGACCCGCAAGAAGCTCCTCCAGGGGATCTTCTCCTCGGTCTTTCTGCTCTTCCTGGTCCTGCTGGCCGTCCGCTTCCGGCCCCGGGTGGAGATGCCTGCCCCCTTGAGGTCCGACGCCCTCTCCCGGGGGGCCGAGGGGACCCTCACCGCCGAGGGGGTGACCCACGTCCAGGAGCAGGAGGGGAAGGTTCAATTCCAGCTCCAGTCCCGGGAGGTGATGGAGGCGGGGGAGGGGCGCCGGCTCCTCAAGGAGCCGGTGGTGGTCTTCCCCGGCCGGGGGAGGGCCTGGGGGCGCCAGGGGGAGTACGACCCCGGCCGCAAGACCCTGAGGATCTGGGAGGAGGCCCGCCTCTCCGACGGGAAGGACCTCACCGCCGAGTCCACCGGCTTCCGCCTGACGCCGGAGGGGGAGGTGGTCTCCGAGGGCCCGGCGACCTTCTCCAGGCCGGGGGCCCGGGGCCGCGCCGACCTGCTCAGGTACTTCCGGGACGCCGGGAAGGCCCACCTGGAGGGGAACGTGGTCCTCCAGAGCGAGAAGGCCTCCCTCACGGCGACGGCGGTGGACGTGGACCTGGACGGCCACCGGGGCACCCTGGTGGGGCCGGTGTCCGTCTCCTCCCCCGAAGGGACGGTGGAGGCCCCGGCGGGCGTGCTCCTCCTGGACGGCGGCAACCGCCTGAGGGAGGTCCGCCTCGGAACCCCGGCCACGGGCAAGGGGCTTCGGGGGGCCTTCGAGGCCCGGGAGGCCGCCGTGGAACTGGACCCCGGGGGGACGGTCCGCCGCATCCGGCTGGAGGGGGAGGTACGCCTCACCCAGGAGGGGAAGCCGCCCTCCACCGTGGAGACGGCCCGCCTCTTTCTCCTCCCCGCCCCCGGCGGCGGCTGGACGTGGGAGGCCCCCGGAGCCCTCCGGGCCTCCCGGGCCGACGCCACCGCCGACGCCCCGCGAGGTACGGGCTCCTTCGGAGGCGAGGGGGAGCCAGAGGCCCTCCTTCCGGGCCCCGTGACGGGCCGGGACAGCCGGGGAACCTTCTCGGGGGACGAGGCGCGCCTTGGGGGGACCGACTGGACCTTGCGGGGCCACGCCCGCTCGGAACGGGGCGTGGACGCGCTGGAGGCCCGGGAGATCACCCGCCGGGGAGACGGCACCCTCCTGGCCCGGGGGGAAGTCCGGGGGCGGCACAAGCCCCCCGGGCTCCCGCAGACGGCCTTCACCGCGGAGGAGGCCGCCGCGGCGGCGGGCGGGTACCCCGCCGAACTCCACGGGAAAGCCCGGGTGGAGCGGGGAGGGCTGACCCTCGAGGCGCCCCACATCCACCTGGAGGACCCCCAAACGGCGCTTGCGCTGGACGGGGAGGGCCGCTTCACCGACGCCAAGGGGCAGGTCCACACGGTGAAGGGGGCCGAGCTCCTCTTCCAGGGGAAGGAACACCGGGCGGAGGCCCGGGGCGGGGCCTCGGCGGAGGGGGAGGGCTACCGGGTGGAGGCCCGGCTCCTCACCGTCCTCCTGGACGAGCGGAACCGGCCCCTTTCGTACACGGGGGAGGGAGACTGCCGCTTCTCGGGACCGGATCGGGAGGGAACCGCCGACCGCCTGGCCTACGACCCCGCCACGGGGAAGGGCACGGCCTGGGGGGAAAAGAGGCCGGCGGTGGTGACCCAGCGGGAACCCCGGCGGAGGGCCGAGGGGTTCGTGGTCGCCTTCGCCCCGGGTACCCTGGAGGTCCTGCCGGGGGAGGGGGCCCTGGCCCGGGGGCGCCTCCGGGGCGTCCCCCCGGCCTCTCCCCGGCCCGCCGCCCCCAAGGAGGGAGGAGGCAAGTGACCGAGGAACGCCACGAACTGCGCACCGAGGGCCTGGCCAAGGCCTACGGCCGCCGGGAGGTGGTCCGGGGGGTGGACCTCCGCTTCGCCTCCGGGCGGGTGGTGGGCCTCCTGGGGCCCAACGGGGCCGGCAAGACCACCACCTTCTACATGGTGGTGGGCCTCGTCCCCCCCACCCGGGGGAAGATCTTCCTCGACGGGGAGGACCTCACCGAACGGCCCATGTTCGAGCGGGCCCGCCAGGGCCTCGCCTACCTGCCCCAGGAGCCCTCGGTCTTCCGGAAGCTCACCGTGGAGGAGAACCTCCTGGGCATCCTGGAGTTCACCGCCCTGCCCAGGAAGGAGCGGGAGCGGCGGGTGGAGGAGGCCCTCCAGGACCTCAACGTGGAGCGCCTCCGCCGCTCCCCCGCCTACACCCTCTCGGGGGGGGAGCGGCGCCGGGTGGAGATCGCCCGGGCCATGGTCCTCTCCCCCAAGTTCTTCCTCCTGGACGAGCCCTTCGCTGGCATCGACCCCATCGCCGTGGCGGACATCCAGTCCATCATTTTGAAGCTCAAGGAGAAGGGGATCGGCGTCGTCGTTTCCGACCACAACGTGCGGGAAACGTTGAAAATCACCGACGAGGCCTATATCATTAGCGATGGAGCCATCTTTCGCCACGGATCTCCCGGGGAGCTGGCGAGGGACACGGAGGTCAGGCGCGTGTACCTGGGAGAGGGATTTTCCCTGGACTAGACCATGGCCCTTCAGCAGAAGCTCTCTCTGAAGCTCCAGCAGAAGATGGTCCTGACGCCGAGCCTGCAGCAGGCCATCCGGCTGCTGCAGCTCACGCGGATGGAGCTCCTGTCGGAGGTCAACCAGGAGCTGGAGGCCAACCCCGTCCTGGAGGAGGCCTCCACCCTGGAGGAGCCGGAGCGTCCCGCCGGGGGCGGGGAGGCCGCCGCCGAGACGGTGGAGGGGGACCCCCTGGCGAACTTCGAAGAGAAGATCGACGTGGAGTCCTACTTCCAGGACTACCTGGAGACGGGACTCAAGTACCGGGGGACCTCGGTGGAGGTGCCGGAGGAGTCCCCCGACGCCGAGCGGTACCTGAGCGCCCCCGAGAGCCTCTCGGAACACCTGCTCTGGCAGGTGGGCCTGGGGAAGTTCACCCCCGCCGAGCGGGCGGTGGCCGAGGCGGTCATCGGCAGCCTCCGGGAGGACGGGTACCTGGCCTCCACCCTGGAGGAGGTGGCCCAGGCGGCGGGGACCACCCCCGGGGAGGCGGAGCGGGTCCTTCGGATGGTCCAGCGGCTGGACCCCGTGGGTGTGGCCGCCCGGGACCTCAAGGAGTGCCTCCTCGTCCAGCTGGAGGCCCTGGGGAACCCCGACCCCCTGGCCCGCCTCCTGGTGGAGGAGCACCTGGAGCGCCTGGCCTCCCACTCCCCGGCGGAGCTGGCCGCCCGGCTGGGGGTGGAGCGGGAGGCGGTGGAGGTGGCCCTGGCCCTCATCCGGAGCCTGGACCCCAAGCCGGGGCTCCGCTTCGCCACCGCCCTGAATCCCGTGGTGGTCCCCGACGTCATCGTGGAGAAGGACGGCGACGACTACCGGGTGATCCTCAACGAGGACGGCCTGCCCCGGCTGCGGATCAGCACGCGGTACCGGGCCATGGCGGAGGAGGGCTCCCCCGAGGCGGGGCAGGAGACCCTCGCCTACCTCAAGGAGAAGGTCCGTTCGGCCCTCTGGCTGCTGCGGAGCATCGAGGAGCGCCAGCGGACCATCTACAAGGTGGCCCGGGAGATCGTGGACTTTCAGCGGGACTTCCTGGACAAGGGTCCGGCCCACATGCGCCCGCTGGTCCTGAGGGACGTGGCGGAGCGGGTGGGAGTCCACGAGTCCACCGTCAGCCGCGTCGTCTCCAACAAGTACATGCAGACCCCCCGGGGCCTCTTCCTGATGAAGCACTTCTTCGGGACAGGCATCTCGACGCTGGACGGGGCCGACGTCTCGGTCCACCGCGTCAAGGACCGCATCCGCTCCCTGGTGGAGTCGGAACCCCCGAAGAAGCCTTACAGCGACCAGCAGTTGTGCGACCTCCTCCGGCGGGAGGGCATCCTCCTCGCCCGGAGGACCGTGGCCAAGTACCGCGAAGAGATGAACATCCCCCCCTCCGGGCGGAGGAAGGGGAAAGCCTGAGCCGGAAAGGAGCGAGCGATGCGCGTGGAGTACTCGGGAAGAAACCTGTCTCTCACCGACGCTCTCAAGACCAAGGCCGAAAAGAAGCTCGCCAAGCTGGAGCGCTTCACCGGCCCCATCGTCTCGGCCCACGCCTCCTTCGAGGTCGAGAAGAACCTCCACCGCGTGAACCTGGTGGTCCACTGCTCCAGGGAGCGGATCTACAAGGCCAGCGGCCTGGCGGAGGACATGTACATGGCCATCAACGACGCCGCCGACGCCATCGAGCAGCAGGCCAAGAAGGACAAGACCCGCCGCCTGGCCCGCCGCTCCCGGGGCGCGGAGAGCGGCGCCGAAGGGGCTTCGGAGGAGGAGGAAGGGGAGGACGAGGGCGAGAGTCCGCCGCCACGGGCCCGCCGCCGGCCCCCGCCCATCTCCCGGCGGGAGGACCTCTTCCTCCCCAAGCCGCTTTCGGTGGAGGACGCCGCCCTCCTCCTGCTGGAACGGGGGGATCCGGTCCTGGTCTTCCGGGAGGTGCAGACGGGCCGCCTGGCGGTGGTCTTCCAGAGCCGGAAGGAGGGTATCGGCGTGGTCCTGCCCGAGGCGAAGTCATGAAGGTCATCTCGGGGAAGGAGACCCACCCCAAGCTGACGGTGGGCCAATTCCTGGAGGCCTTCCCCAACCTCCGGATGGAGGTGCTGGCCGGGCGGGAGGGGCTTTCCAAGCTCATCTCCAGCCCCCGGATCCAGAAACCGGGCCTCGCCCTGGCGGGCGTTCCCGAGTTCGTCCACGCCGAGCGCATCCAGATCCTGGGGAGCACGGAGATCTCCTTCCTGGAGCGGCAGACTCCGGAATTCCGCCGCGCCGCCCTCCGCCACATCTACGACCAGGAGGTGAGCTGTTTCCTCATCACCAAGAACCTCACGCCTCCGCCGGAGGTCCTCGCCCTCTCCGAGGAGACGGTGACGCCGGTCCTGAGGACCCCCGAGGCGTCGTCGGTGGCCATCCAGACGGTGACCGAAGGGCTGGCGGAGGCGCTGGCCCCCTGCCTCACCGTCCACGGCGTGCTGGTGGACGTCTTCGGCGTGGGGCTCCTGATCATCGGGAAAGGCTCCATCGGCAAGTCCGAGTCGGCCCTGGACCTGGTCCTCCGCGGCCACCGCCTGGTCTCCGACGACATGGTGGTGATCCGCCGGCGCTCCGAGACCCTCACCGGCTCCGCCCCTCCGTTCCTCAAGCACATCATGGAACTCCGCGGCCTGGGGGTGGTGGACATCAAGGAACTCTTCGGCGTGGTGGCCACCCGGGACCGGAAGGACGTGGAGCTGGTGGTGGAGCTGGAGCACTGGGCCGACGGCAAGGAGTACGACCGCCTGGGCATCGAGGAGGAGTTCGTCAGCATCCTGGGGGTGAAGGTCCCCTACATCCTCATGCCCGTGGCCCCCGGAAGGGTCATCTCCATCCTCCTGGAGGTGGCCGTCCGGAACCTGCTCCTCAAGCGCAAGGGGATCCACACGGCGAGGACCTTCGACCAGCGCTTGAAGGAGGAGCTGCTGCGGAAAGGCGAGGACCTTGGAGAGCCATAGGATCCTCTTCATCGTCACCGGCATGTCGGGGGCGGGGAAGTCCCAGGTGATCCGCGCCCTGGAGGACCTGGGCTTCTACTGCGTGGACAACCTCCCCCTGGCCCTCTTCCCCAAGTTCCTGGAGCTTCTGGAGGGGGCCGGCGGGGACGTGGGGCCCCGCTTCGCGCTGGGGCTCGACCTCCGGGAAGGCCACCTCGACGAGCGGTACCCCCAGGTCTACGAAGCGCTGAAGAAGTCCCCCCTGAAGGTGCGGATCCTCTTCGTGGACGCCTCCGAGGAGGTCCTCATCCGCCGCTTCGCCGAAACCCGGCGCCCCCATCCCCTGGCCCCCCGGGGCTCGGTGGAGGAGGGCATCGCCCTGGAGCGCTCCCGCCTGGCGGCCATCCGGGAGACGGCGGACCGCGTCCTGGACACCTCCCGGACAACCATCCACGAGCTGCGGGCGGCGGTGGAGCGGGAGGCCGCATCCTTCGCCGAGCCCAGGACCCTCACGGTGAACCTCCTTTCCTTCGGCTTCGCCTACGGCCTGCCGCCGGAAGCGGCCCTGGTCTTCGACGTCCGCTTCCTCCCCAACCCCCACTTCGTGCCGGAGCTGAGGCCCCGCACCGGCGAGGACCCCGCCGTCTACGACTACGTCTGCGGCTCCGAGGCGGGGCGGGAGTTCCTGGAGCGGCTGGAGGCCTTCCTCCTCTACCTCCTTCCCCTCTACGAGAAGGAGGGCAAGTCCTACCTCACGGTGGCGGTGGGCTGTACCGGCGGGCGCCACCGGTCGGTGGCGGTGGCCCGGTACCTGTATGATATGCTCCGGAACCGGGGGACGGTGGCGGTGAACCTCGCCCACCGGGACCACGAGAGGTGAGCATGCTGAGTATTCTGGTGGTGTGCCACGGGAACCTCGCCCACGAGTTCGTGGACGCAGCCCATAGGATCCTCGGCGAGGAGGACCCGCTGGTGGTCCCCCTCTCCATCGGGTGGAATCAGGACGCCGCCGAGGCCAAAGAAGCCATCCGAAAGAGCCTCAAGAAGCTTCTGGAGAAGACGAGCACCGTCCTCGTGCTGACCGACCTCTTCGGCGGTACCCCCACCAACCTGGCCATGACCTTCTACGAGGCGGGAAAGGTGGAGATCCTCACGGGCATGAACCTGCCCATGCTGATCAAAGCCATCCTCCTGCGGCGGGAGGGGATCCCCTCCAAGGAGGCCCTCCCCCTCCTGAGGGAAAAGGGCCAGAGCGCCATGGTCTCGGTGAGCGAGGTACTGAGCCCCGAGGAGGGTGCGAGGGCATGATCCGAAGGGAGCTGCTGGTCTCCAACCGGCTGGGGCTCCACGCCCGGGCCGCCGCCAAACTGGTCCAGCTCGCCAACCTCTTCCGTTCCCAGGTCACCCTCTCCACCGACCAGATGTCCGCCGACGCCAAGTCCATCCTGGGGGTTCTCACCCTGGCCGCCGGCCAGAACACCGAACTGGTCGTGGAGGTCCACGGTCCCGACGAGGAGGAGGCCATGGCCAAGATCGAGGCCCTCTTCCAACAGAAGTTCGGGGAAGAGTGATGCGCCTCAAGGGAACGGCCGTCTCGCCGGGGATCGCCATCGGGCGGACGGAGGTCCTCCTCGCCCACGAGGTCCCCGTGGTGAAGGCCGCCGTTCCCGAGGAGGGGCTCGAGGCGGAGGTGGAGCGCCTCCGGCAAGCCCTCCAGGCCACGGTGGAGGAGATCCGCAGCCAGAAGGAGATCGCCCGCACCCGGCTCAGCGAGGACTTTCTCGCCATCTTCGACGCCCACGTGGTGATGCTGCAGGATCCGGCCCTCTTTCGAAGCGCCGTCCAGCGGATCCGGGGGGAACGGGTCAACGCCGAGTACGCCCTCCGGGGGGCCGTCCAGCAGACGGTCCGCGCCCTGGTCCAGTCGGACGACCCCTACTTCCGGGAGCGGGCCCTCGACCTGGAGGACCTCTTCCGGCGGATCCTCCTGCACCTCGCCGGACCCCCCCAGGCTTCCCGGAGCTGGCCCTCCGAGCCGGTGGTGATCCTCGCCGACACCCTCACCCCCTCCGAGACGGGGACCCTCCACCAGGCTCCGGTGGTGGGCTTCGCCACCGAGCGGGGCGCCAAGACCTCCCACACGGCCATCATTGCGAGGTCGCTGGAGATTCCCGCCGTCGTGGGGGTCCAGGGGCTGGTGGAGGCCTCCCGCCCCGGCGCGGCGGCCATCGTGGACGGCCTCAACGGAGAGGTGATCCTCGACCCCACCGAGGAGGAGCGGGCCGAGTACCTGAGGCGGGCCGAGGCCTACCGCCGCCACCGGGAGACGATCCTCGCCCACGCCCGGGAGGAGGCCCGGACGGCCGACGGCCATCGGATCCACGTGACGGCCAACGTGGACCTCCTGGACGAGGTGAAACACGCCCTGGAGGTCGGGGCGGCGGGGGTGGGGCTCTACCGGAGCGAGTTCCTCTTCCTGGAGCACTCCCCCGCCCTGCCCTCGGAGGAGGACCACGCCGAGACTTACCGGAGGCTGACGGAGGCCTTCTACCCCCACCGCGTCGTCTTCCGGACGCTGGACCTCGGCGGGGAGAAGTACTTCCACGAGGTCCTGGACCGGGGAGAGAAGAACCCCGTCCTGGGGGTGCGGGCCCTCCGCTTCTGCCTCAGGCACCCCGAACTCTTCCGGCCCCAGCTGCGGGGCATCCTGCGCGCCTCCAAGACCGGGAACGCCGCCGTCCTCTTTCCCATGGTCACCCACCTGGAGGAACTTGCCGAGGCCCGGGCCCTTCTGGAGGCCTGCAAGGCCGAACTCCGGGAGGAGGGCGTCCCCTTCGACGAGAACCTGCCGGTGGGCATCATGGTGGAGGTCCCGGCGGCGGCCCTGGCGGCCCACGCCTTCGTCCCCTTCGTGGACTTCTTCTCCATCGGGACCAACGACCTCATCCAGTACCTCTTGGCCATCGACCGGAACAACGAGGCGGTGGCCCACCTCTACGACCCCTTCCACCCCGCCGTCCTGCGGTGCATCGACGCCGTCTGCCAGGCGGCCTCCGGGGCCGGCAAGCGGGTCTCCGTCTGCGGCGAGGCCGCCGCCGATCTGGCCATGGTCCCGCTCCTCATCGGGCTGGGGGTGGAGGAACTCTCCATGACCCCCTCGTCCATCCTGGAGGTGAAGGAGCGGATCCGGGGGCTCTCCTACCGCACCTGCCACCGGCTGGCGCGGAGGGCCCTCAAGGCCCGGACGGGGGCGGAGGTCGCGGTGCTGGTCCGGGACCTGGAAAAATAGGTAACTGTCCCTATTTATTCGAGGTGCCGTGGCGGACGCGGGCGAGGGGCTCGCCGAGGAGGAGGGCCAGGAGGCGGTCGGCGCCCAGCGCGATGCCGGCGCAGGGGGGAAGGAGGGCCGTCGCCTCGAAGAACTCCCCATCGGGGGGGTGGGGGGGCAGGCCGGCCCGCCGCCGCTCCTCCTGGAAGGCCTCGAACCTGCGGCGCAACTCCTCCCCGTCGGTGAGCTCCTCGTAGCCGTTGGCCAGCTCCACCCCTGCCGCATAGACCTCCATCCGCCGCACGAGGCGAGCATCCCTGGGGTCGGTCCGGGCCAGGGCCGCCTGGAAGGCCGGGAAGCCCACCAAGGCCGCCGGAACGGGCAGCGCGGCGAGGTGGGGCTCCACGCAGGCCAGCATGAGGTAGGAGAAGCAGTCGTTGGGGCTCCATTGGGCGGTCACCGCGGCGCCGTGGCGGGCGGCCAGCTCCCGCCAGGCCGCCCCGTCGGGGAGGGAGCGGAAGTCCCGGCCCGTGCGCTCGGCGAAGAGTCGGGGCAGGAAGAAGACCTGCGCCGGCGCTCCAAGGTCCACCTCCGTTCCGCCCCGGTGGAGCCTGCCCCCGGGAAGGAAGCGGGAGGCCAGGCGGCGGAGGAGGGACTGGGTGTCGCGGAGGAGGTGGCGCAGCCGGCCCGGCCGGTACCACTCCAGCATGATGAACTCGGGGCTGTGGCCCTTTCCCGGCTCCTCGTCCCGGAAGGAGGGGGCCAGGGCGAAGCAGCGGTCCACCCCCGAGGCCACCAGCTTCTTGAGGTAGAACTCCGGGGAAGTGGGGAGGAAGGCCCTCCGGCCGGTGGCCGTTCCCCTGGCCTCGAAGGGGTCCAGGTGGGGTTCCATGCCCCCCGCCGGCACCAGGAGGGGCGGGTCCACCTCGAGAAAGCGCCGCCGCCGGAAGTGGGCCCTGACCTCCTCGAGAAACCGCGCCCGCTTCTCGAGGAGGCCTCTGCGCTCCCTCAGGTCCTTGAGCCACCGGGCTTCGGCCATGGGCCCTCCCGCCTCCATTGTCCCACGCAAGGGCCCGGTGCGGCGACGGGCCCCGGCGGCCAGGGCCGGCCCCCGCCTGGTATACTGCCTCCGGGAGGCCCCATGGCGCAGGGCAGGCGGTCGGGAGCGAGAGAGGGCGGACACCTGGGGCCGGCCCCGGTGCTCCTCCTCCTTCTCCTCCCCCTGCTGGCGGCGGCCGCGGCTCCGGCGCCCGTCCCCACCCGGGAGGGACGCCGGGCGGCGGTGGAGGGGGTCCTCTTCCTGCGGGTACCCCTCTCGGCCCGGGGGGGGCTCACCGCAGCGGCGCGCACCTACACCGGGGACCCCAAGAACGTAGGCCTATTGTCCCACTACAACCCCTCCCCCCGGAAGGGACACCTCCGGGAGGCCCGGATCCCCCTCTCCCTCCTCCTGCCGGCCTACGCCGAGGAGACCCTTAAGGCCCTCTTCCCCGAGGACCGTCGGACCTCCGCGGGGTGGGAGCACCGCTGGGGAAGGGGGCCCTTCGGCCCCAAGGAGACCTGGTCGGACCTGGCCCGCTGGTTCACCGGCTCCGCCAAGAACGCGGGCCCGCTGGCGGCGGCCAACCGGACCGCCGGGAGGCGCCCCAAAGCCGGCCGGGCGGTCCTCGTCCCCGACGGGCTCCTCGTGCCGTCCATCCGGGCCATCCACCCCCCATCGGCGGGGAAGGAAAGCCGGCCCGCCGGGGACCTCTCCCTGCCCCGACCTCCCCTCGGGC
>JBMFRA010000058.1:0-13140 GCA_049968315.1 Acidobacteriota bacterium | reverse complement strand
TCCCGCCTTCTCTTGCGGGCGGATGGCCGGATGATTTTGGACAGGTGTGATAGGTGACTGTCCCTATTTTGGGAGGAGCGGGGGTGCCCCGGGGCCGTTGAGGCGATGGCTGCCTTCGGCGTACACTCCCTGCCATGGGCCGCCTGCTGGAGGTGGAGGGACTCCGGATCGCCGCCTCCTCCCCGGAGGGAACCGTCCCCCTCGTGGAGGAGCTGGACCTCGTACTGGACGAGGGCGAGGTCCTGGCCCTGGTGGGGGAGTCGGGCTGCGGCAAGAGCCTCACCGCCCTGGCCCTCTTCCGGCTGCTCCCCGAGGGGCTCTCCGCCGAAGCCCGCCTTTTGCGGTTCCGGGGGGAAGACCTCCTCGCCCTTTCGGAGCGGGATCTCGGCCGCATCCGGGGAAGGCAGATGGGCCTCGTCTTCCAGGATTCCCTGGCGGCCCTGGACCCGGTGATGCCGGTGGGGGAGCAGATCGCTGAAGGGGTGCGTTTCCACGAGCGGGTCTCCCGGGTGGAGGCGGCGGCGAGGGCCCTGCACGTCCTCAAGGAGGTGGGCATCGCCGAGCCGGGGAGGCGCCTGGACGCCTACCCCCACCAGCTCTCGGGAGGGATGCGCCAGCGGGTGGCCCTGGCGGCGGCCCTGGCCCTGCGCCCCGCCCTCCTGGTGGCCGACGAACCCACCACGGCCCTGGACGTGACCGTCCAGGCCCAGGTGCTGGAGCTTCTTGAGGGGATCCGAAGGCGGACCTCCACGGCGGTCCTGCTCATCTCCCACGACATGGGCGTGGTGGCGCGCTTTGCGGCCCGGACGGCCGTCATGTACGCCGGCCGCGTCGTCGAAGAGGGGCCCACGGAGGAACTCCTGGAATCGCCCCGCCATCCGTACACCCAGGGGCTTCTCCGGTCCCTCCCTTCCCTTCAAAAACGGGGCCGCCGCCTGGAGGCCATTCCCGGGACCGTGCCCCCTCCCGGCCGCCGCCCCCCCGGGTGCGCCTTCGCCCCCCGCTGTCCCCTGAGGGTGGCGGCGTGCGAAGGGGAGGTTCCCGCCCTCCGGCCCCTGGGCCCCCGCCGCAAGGCCCGGTGCATCCGGGCGGAGACCCCGCCGTGACCGACCGGGAGAGACCGCCCCTTCTGGAGGTCCAGGATCTGGAGGTGCGCTTTCCGGTGCGCCGGGGCCTCTTCGGGCGCGTCCGGGGGTACGTCCACGCCGTGGACGGGGTCTCCCTCTCCGTCTGGCCGGGAGAGACCGTCGCCCTGGTCGGGGAGACGGGGTCGGGGAAGAGCACCCTGGGCAGGGCCCTGGTTCGCCTCGTACCGCCCACCGCCGGCCGCCTCCTCTTCGACGGCGAAGACCTCCTGGCCCTGCGGGGAGAAGCCCTGCGCCGCCGCCGGCGGGATTTCCAGATCCTCTTCCAGGACCCCTACGCCAGCCTCAACCCCCGCATGCGCGTGGAGGAGCTGGTGGCCGAACCGCTGGTGATCCACCGCTGGAAGGACCGCGCCGCCAGGCGGGAACGGGCCGCCCAACTGCTGGCCCAGGTGGGGCTGGAGGCCGGGGCGCTGGAATGCTACCCGCAGGCCTTCAGCGGCGGCCAGCGGCAACGGATCGCCCTGGCCCGGGCCCTGGCCCTGGAGCCCAGGTTCCTGGTGCTGGACGAACCCGTCTCGGCGCTGGACGTCTCGGTCCAGGCCCAGATCGTCAACCTCCTCTCGGAGTTGCAGGAGCGCCTGGGACTGGCCTACCTCTTCATCGCCCACTCCCTGGGGGTGGTGGCCCACCTTGCCCACCGGACGGCGGTGATGTACCTCGGGCGCATCGTGGAGGAGGGGCCCACGGAGGAACTCTTTGGAAGGCCGCGCCATCCGTATACGGCGGCCCTCCTCGCCGCCGTCCCCGCGGTGGAGCCGGGGGCGCCGCCGCCCCGGGCCCTTCCGGGAGAGCCCCCCTCCCCCCTGCGGCCTCCCCCGGGCTGCCGGTTCGCCCCCCGGTGCCCCCGGGCCGAAGCCCGGTGCCGGACCGAAACCCCGCCCCTCGCCGATGGGGGGCAGGGCCGGCGGGCCGCCTGCTTCTTCCCGCTTTCCTAGGCTGCCTCAGAAACTCGCGGGTGCCGCCGAGGGGGGCCGCGGGTCTCCGTGGCGAAGGCCCTTGCCGCAGGCTCCCCCGGAGGGTCAGCCGCCGTCCCTCCCAAGGGTCCTGACCATCTGCAAGGAAGACCACTCCCCGCGGGAAACGTAGGTGATGAGAGGTTTGCGGGGAAAGAGGCGCCGGTCGATGGCCGCGTCGGAGAGGCCCCGCCGCCGGAGGTCCTCCACCCGGTCCCGGAGGCTGAGGAGGTACTCCCGCTTCCGCCGGAGCAGGGCGGGTCCCCCGGAGAGCGGCCCCTCGTGGGCGTCGTAGAGGATCCGGAAGGGGAGGCCTTCCAGCGTCTCCAGGGAAGCGACCGTCGCCGAGAGGTCCTCGTCCCGGAAGACCAGCCGGGGCCTCGGGGTCAAATAGAAGTCTCCCGTGAAGAGCCAGCCTTCCCGTTCCTCGTAGAAGACCACGTGGTCGGAGGTGTGCCCCCGGGCGGAGAGGACCTGCAGCGTGTGGCGCCCCGTCTCCACCCGGGGGGGCAGGGGTGCGGCGGGGAAGGGGGGCCTCCTTCCCCAGATGAGGCGGCGGTAGAGGGGGAGGCGGGGCTCCACGCCGGCTTGGGCCAGGGAGGCGGCGGGAGCCAGCACCCGTACTCCCCGGGCGGCCAGGGCGGCGGCGTTGCCGCAGTGGTCCTCGTGGAGGTGGGTCAGCACCACCAGACGGGGCAGGCGGCGGGCGAAGTAGGCCCAGAAGGGTTTCCGGAGGCTGTAGGAGGCCGCGTCCACGAGGACGTCGTCCACGGCGTAGGCGTAGACCCGAAGGGCGTAGGTGAACAGCCTCGCCCGGCCCCACCAGCCGGTGACCCCCTCCGCCTCCACCGTTCCCCACCCGGGCCCCATGGCTCCTCCTCCAGCGGGATAGCATGCCACAGCGCGGGCCCGGCGGGGCCCAGCGCCAGACAGAGGGCTCTGCAATTGTATACTTGCAAACAAGAGAAAGCGTCAAGTACAATGAACACCTTGCTCTCTTGAGCAAGGCGTAAAAGAACACTCACATCCACGGAGGCGACGATGGCCTACGAGACCGAGTACCGGGAAAAGCGAAGGAAGCCCGAGGAGGTGGCGGCGCTGGTGAAGCCGGGGGACGTGGTGGACTACGGCTTCTTCAACGGCAAGCCGGTCCTGTGCGACGCCGCCCTGGCCGCCCGGGCCGCGGAGCTCTCCGGCGTGGAGATCTACGCCGCCGTGACCCTGCCCCCGGTGCCGGAGGTGGCCAAGCACCCCCGTTCCTTCACCTACAACGACTTCCAGTACTCCAAGGTCACGCGGATGATCGCCGCCCAGAACCCCATGGTCTTCTACAACCCCATCATCTACCACCTGGCTCCCTCCCAGCTGGATGCGGGCCTGGGACCCCGGAGGGCCATCGGCTTCTACCGGGTGGCCCCCATGGACCGCCACGGATTCTTCAACCTGGGCCCCCAGAACTCCGAGACCCGGACCAAGATGAAGCGGGACGAGATCGTGGTGGTGGAGGTGACTCCCGGCATGCCCGTCTGCCTGGGCGGCGCCGACGAGGCCGTCCACATCTCCGAGGTGGACTACATCGTGGAGGCTCCCGAAGGCCACGGGGCCTTCCCCATGCCGGCGGAGGAGGCGTCGCCGGAGGAGATCCGCATCGCCGAGCACATCCTGCCCCACATCCAGGACGGGTCGGTCCTCCAGCTGGGCATCGGCGCCCTGCCCAACCAGATCGGCAAGATGGTGGCCCAGAGCGACCTTCGCGACCTGGGCGGCCACACGGAGATGTTCTGCGACGCCTACGTGGACATCCTGGAGTCGGGCCGGATGAGCGGGATGAAAAAAGCCTTCGACCGCGGGAGGGTGGCCTACACCTTCGCCATCGGCACCCAGCGGATGTACGAGTTCCTGAACGGAAACCCCGCCGCCGCCTCCTACCCCGTCCACTACACCAACGACCCGCGGGTCATCGCCCGCCACGATAACTTCGTCTCCGTCTGCAGCGCCCTGGAGGTGGACCTCTACGGACAGGTGAACGCCGAGAGCGCCCTCTTCCGCCAGATCTCCGGCAACGGCGGCATGTTCGATTTCGTCCTGGGGGCCCAGTGGTCCCGGGGGGGAAAGTCCTTCATCTGCCTCACCAGCACCTACACCGACGGCGAGGGGAAGCTCCGTTCCCGCATCCTGCCCAACTTCCAGCCGGGCACCATCGTCACCATCCCCCGCCAGATGGTGGACTACCTCGTCACCGAGTACGGGTGCGTGCGGCTGGCGACCATGCCCACCTGGCAGCGGGCCGAGGCCATCGTCTCCCTGGCCCACCCCGACTTCCGGGAGGGGCTGATCCAGGCGGCGGCGCGGCAGGGAATCTGGCGGCCATCCAACAAGAAGTGAGCCCTGGCGGGCGGCGGAGAAGCGGAGGAGCCCCTACCGGGCCTCCTCGGCCTGAAGCGGCAGGAGGCAATCGGGAAGGTCGTTGCGGGGCGAGTTGACGAGGGTGGAGACGGCCCGGGCCTCGAGGATCCCCCCGAAGGGCCGGAGCAGGGGAGCGAGCTCCCGGGGACCGGCGGCGGGGTCCAGCCACCGGGCCTCCTCCTCCGGTGCCAGGATCCGCGGCATGCGCCCGTGAATGGCGGCCATGGAGGGGTTGGCCGCCGTCGTCACGATGGCGCAGGTGAAGAGCGGCTCCTCCCCCTGCGGCGCCCACCGCTCGTAAAGACCTGCGAAGGCGAAGACCTCCCCGCCGGGCAGGGAGATGTGGTAGGGGACCTTCCGGCTCCCCTCGGCCTTCCATTCGTAGAAGCCGTCGCAGAGCACCAGGCACCGGCGCTTGCGGAAGGCCTGCCGGAAGGCCGGCTTCTCCTCCAGCGTCTCGGCCCGGGCGTTGATGAGGCGGTTGCCGATGGAGCGGTCCTTGGCCCAGAAGGGGACGAGGCCCCAGACGAAGGCCCGCAAGACCCGGCGCCCGTCCTCCACGAGGACCACGGGGACCTTCCGTCCCGGGGCGACGTTGTAGGAGGGAGCCAGCCCCTCCCCCTGGAAGTCCGCCGCGTAGAGGGATGCGAGGAGGGCGGGGTCGGCGCGGGTGGTGAAGCGGCCGCACACCCCTCACCCCCCCAGGACTCGGAGGGCGAGGAGGACGGCGAGGACCGCGGCGGCCAGCAGGAGCGACAGACAGCCGCACCCCGCCCCCGCCGTTCGGCCCAGCACCGTCCGGAAGGCCGCCCGGGCCACCGCGCCGCCCACCGCCGGCGCCGCGGCGATGGCAACCCGTGCCGCCGCCTCCCGCCACTTGGCCGTTTCCTCCTGCGCAAGCTGCTTTCGCAGGATGGCCTGCTGGACGGCCACCCGCTCCCGGTACTTCATCTCCTCCCGGGTTCGGACCACCTGAAGTTCTTCGGTGGCGGGGACGAAGACAAGGCGGGAGCCGCAATAGGCGCAGAGGGCTTCGGTCTCCCCCAGGGGCAGATCCAGTGGCGCCGAACAGTTGGGGCAGTGCAGGTGCCGGGTCTCCAACGGTGCCTCCGAAGATATTCTACGCCAGGGGCGGACGAGGAAAGGGGGAGGTGGTCGGGGAGGGGCTTTGGGGATGGCCGGGCACTCCTTCGGCGCCCAGACCACCCAGGCGGTGGGGGGGAGTCCTTTCCCTTTGTGGGACCCGTTTTCAGGGATCCCCGCCTCCGGGCGGCGCTGGTTCTTAGCCCCGGCGCTCCCCGGGCAGGTTCCGCCCGCCGGGCCTTCTCGGCGGTCTCCATCCCCTGGATGCTCATGACCGGGACCGAGGACGAGGCCCCCATCGGCGGCCAGACGCCGGCCTCCCCCCGGGAAGTCTTCCCCGCGCTTCCCCCCGGCTCCAAGTACGAGCTGGTGCTCTTCGGGGCCCAGCATGGGGTCTTCACCGATGCCCCCCTGGCCTGGGAGCGCCCGCGGCCAAACCCCCGCCACCATCGGGCCATCCTCGCCCTGAGCACCGCCTTCTGGGACGCGTACCTTCGCGGCGACGGAAGGGCCCGGGCGTGGCTCGAGGGTGCCGGGCCCCCAACGGTGCTCCATCCCGCCGACCTCTGGCAGAAGAAGTGAAGGCTCGGCCCAGTCAGGGTTTCCTAGGGGTCAGCTCCCGCGGTGTCCGGAAACCGCGGCGGAAGGAGAAAGGCCATGAGCATGGAATGGAAGGTTGGTTTGGGTATGCTCCTGTTGTGCGCTTCCCTCGTGTCGCCGGCCCAGGCGCCGCCCTGCGCGGCGGACAGGGAGCCCGCGCCCGGGGAGACCAACGCACGGGGCTCCGAGCTGGAGGCCTTCCACGAGGTCATCATGCCCCTCTGGCATACGGCGTGGCCCGAGAAGGATACGGCCGCCATGAAGGCGGCCCTTCCGGAGGTGCAGAAGCAGGTGAAGATCCTCCACGGCGTGACCCTGCCGGGGATCCTCCGGGATCGCCAGGAAGCCTGGTCGGAGGGGCTCTCCCGCCTCGATGGGGCGCTCGAAGCCTACGAAAAGGCGGCGTCGGGGGGAGAATCCCAGCCCCTCCTCGATGCCGTGGAGAGGCTCCACGCCGCCTTCGAGGGCCTGGTCTCGGCGGTGTGGCCCAAGACGAAGGAGCTGGACGCCTACCACCAGGTCCTCTACCGGATCGTCCACTACTACGCGCCGGCCAAGGACGCCGCCAAGGTCCGCCAGGCTTCCCAGGAGCTGAAGGAGCGGTGCAGGAACCTGCTGGCCGCGCCGCTGCCCCCGTGGGCCCAATCCAAGGAGAAGGTCCTGCGCGACGGCTTTCAGCAGCTCTGCAAAGATACGGACTCCCTGGCCGATGCCGCTGCCGGCGGCGATTTCGACGCAGCGGAGCGGGCCCTGGGCCGCGTCCACAGCCGCTACCAGGCGGTGGAGGCCCTCTTCGAGGAGTAGGAAGGGCACCGCCGGAAGGGTCTCCCCGGCCGCCGGGGGGATGGGGCTCACCCCTTCTGGTTTTTCGAGATTCCCCGCTGGCCCATGGCCAGAAAGGCGGCGACGGCGGCCAGCATGGCCGGGATGAGGACCCACGGGTTTCCGGTGGTCTCCGCCACGAAGGCCACGGCGGCCAGCGGCGTCCGGTAGCCCGCGGCCAGGAAGGCCGCCGCCCCGAGGAGGGGGTAGAAGGCCGGCGGGGGGGCGGGGGTCAGCCGGGCGAAGAGCTCCCCCAGCAGGATCCCCATGATGGCCATGGGGAAGAAGATCCCCCCCACGCCGCCGCCGGCGAGGGTGAAGGCGGTGGCGGCCATCTTGACCCCCAGAAAGAGGAGGAGGAGGTCCAGCGGTACGGGGGACTGGAGGACGTGCTGGATGAGCCGGTAACCGGGTCCGTAGATGAACGGCTCCCCCGAAGCGGCGAAGACGGCGGCCCCCAGAAGGCCGACGGCGAGCCCCGCGGCGGCGGCCCGGCCGTAGGGGCCCCCCGGCAGAAGGCCAATCCACCGTTCCACCCACCCGGCGAGGGCCACGAAGAACCGCGCCGTCAACCCCGCCGCCAGACCCAGCAGGAGCGACAGCCCCAACTCGGCGAGCCCCGCGGCCCGGCCCGGCTCGACGGCGAAGAGGGGCTCGCTGCCGGCGAAGGAGGCGAAGGTCAGGTAGGAGGCGGAGGAGGCCACCATGGCCGGAACCAGCGCCCTCGTCGCCATCCGGCTCTTGTACGGGGCCTCCATGGCGAAGATGAGGCCCGTGAGGGGGGCCTTGAAGATGGCCGCCATCCCCGCGGCGGCGCCGGCCACCAGGAGCAGGCGGCGGTCCTCCCGGCCGAAGAACTCCGAAAGGCGCTGCTGAAGGCTGTCCCCGAGGTTGGACCCCAGGTAGATGGAGGGGCCTTCCAACCCCAGGCTTCCGCCGCAGGCGATGGTGGCGAAGGCGGCCAGCATCTTCCCCGGCAGGTTGGCGAGGCGCATGGAGCGGTCTTCGGCGTGGTAGAGGAGGATGTAGTCCTCCGTGAGGTGGCCCTCCCGGCTCGGAACGAGGTTCCGCACGACGAAGACCGACAGGAGAAGCCCCGCCGGGGGCAGGAGGACGTAGGCCAAGGGGGACCGGAGGGCGTAGAGGTACCAGACGGCCTGGTCCTTGAGGAGGAAGTCGAAGGCCGCCACCAGGAAGCCCGTGGAGGTCCCCAGGAGCAGCGCCAGCAGGACGTGGCGAAGGAACCGCCCCTCCCCCTCCCGAAGGGCCCTCCTCGTCTCCAGCGGGTGGCCGCCCAGGGTGAGGAGCCGCGTCCAGAGACGCCCCGGCCCCCCGCTCCTTCGGCTCTTCCCCCTCTGGATGGATTCCTCCACCGTTCTCCTCCAGGGCAAACCCTACCAAACGGCCCGCCGCAGCCGCAAGGCCGGTGCCCGGGAGACGGGAGCCGGTGGACCCAAGACGAAAGAAGGGGTGGCCTCCCCCTTTCCACCGCTCGTTCTTTCGCCCTCCGGAACTTGACGCTCCTTCCCTGTCCCGGGAGAATGCCCTTCGGCTCCACAGGGGCGGAGCCAAGGGAAGGGATGCGGATGGGAACCCTGGCCAATCTTCGTTTCGACCGGAACGAGTGGGCCGGCAGCTTCGGGGACATCGGGACGGACCTGCCGCTCCTGCTTGGGATCGTCCTGGCCTCCGGGCTGGACGCCGGCCACGTCTTCGCGGTCTTCGGCCTCCTCCAGATCGCCACCGGGCTCGTCTACGGTCTTCCCATGCCCATGCAGCCTCTCAAGGCGATGGCCGTCCTGGTCATCTCCCAGAAAATCGCCGGGGGCGTACTCCTGGGCGGGGGCTTGGCGGTGGGGGTGGTGATGCTCCTGCTGGCCCTCACGGGGGGCCTCGACCTCCTGGTCCGCTGGATCCCCCGGAGCGTCGTCCGCGGCATCCAGTTCGGCCTGGGCCTCTCCCTGGCCTCCCTGGCCCTCAAGACCTACGTCCCGTCCATGGGTCCGGCGGGGTGGATCCTCGCCGGGGCGGGAGCCCTGGTCCTTCTCCTGCTCTGGGGCAACCGGCGGCTCCCCGGGGGCCTTTTTCTGGTGGCCCTCGGCGCCCTCTTCGCCCTCTGGAACGGCCTGGACCTGGGCACGGTCTTCGGCGGCTTCGGCCTCTCCCTGCCCTCCCTGCGGGCACCCTCCCCGGAGGAGGTATGGCGGGGCTTCTGGCTTCTCGCCCTGCCCCAGATCCCCCTCTCCCTCTCCAACTCGGTCATCGCCACCCACCAGACCCTGAAGGACCTCTTCCCCGAGCGGCGGGTGGGGGTGAAGAAGATCGGACTGACCTACGCCGCCGTGAACCTCGTGGCGCCATTCCTCGGCGGCGTCCCCGCCTGCCACGGCTGCGGGGGGCTCTGCGGGCACTACGCCTTCGGGGCGCGGACGGGAGGGTCGGTGGTCCTGTACGGGGCCTTCTACCTCTTCACCGGCCTCTTCCTCTCCTCGCCCCTCGGCGAGGTGGTGAAGCTCTTCCCCCAGCCGGTCCTAGGGGTGATCCTCCTCTTCGAGGCCCTGGCGCTGATGGCCTTCCTTCGAGACACCGCCGGCTCGGCCAGGGACTTCGCCGTGGCCCTCCTCACGGGGACGGTCGCCTTCGCCGTGCCCCAGGGTTTTGTCGCCGGCCTGCTTCTGGGGACGCTGGTCTTCTACGCCATCCGCCGGTACGGGGTGGAGGCCGGCGCCCCGCACCCGACGGCCAAGGGGGGGTAGAATGGGGCCGGGCTCTCCCCCCCCGCCGCTTGGGATGGGGGGAGGGAGCCGGGGGGACCGGGAGCCATGATTCCCATCCGCGACACCATCCCCAGCCGGTGTTGGCCCGTGGCCACGTGGGCCCTCATCGCCGTGAACGCCGCGGTCTTTCTCTACGAAATCCGCCTCCCCCCCGAGGCGCTCCAGCGGTTCATCGAGCTCTTCGGCCTGGTGCCCGCCCGGTACAGCCACCCCCAGTGGGCCGTCCTCATGGGACTCCCCCTGGACGACTACTGGCCCTTCGTGACCAACCTCTTCCTGCACGGGGGGTGGATGCACGTCCTGGGCAACCTCTGGACCCTCTGGATCTTCGGGGACAACGTGGAGGACCGGATGGGGCCCGGGCGCTTCCTGGTCTTCTACCTGCTCTGCGGGATCCTGGCCAACGGCGCCCACTTCCTGGCCAACCCCTCCTCCACCCTTCCTACGGTGGGGGCCTCGGGGGCCATCGCGGGGGTTCTGGGGGCGTACTTCGTGCTCTTCCCCTTCTCCCGGGTGATCACCCTTTTCCCGGTCCTCTTCTTCCCGGTCTTCTTCGAGGTCCCCGCCGTCCTCTACCTCCTCTTCTGGTTCCTGAGCCAGGTGCTGGGGGGCACCCTGCAGGGGCTGGGCCCCGAGGGAGTGGGAGGGGTGGCCTTCTGGGCCCACGCGGGAGGCTTCGTTTCCGGGTTGGTTCTGCACCGTTTCTTCCTTCCTGCCGGGGGAAAGCGGCCCCGGCGGTGCCAGCGTGACGAACTGGGGCTGGAGGGCGCCTGGAGTTGGCGCCTCTGACCGGCGAGGGGTACGCCATGGCCGTGGACATCGGACAGCTCTTCTGGGTCTTCCTGGGGATCACCGCCCTTCAACCCCTCCTCCGCCAGCGCCTGCTGGAGAACTCCCGCCAGAGGCTCCTGATGCGCATCGAGCAGAAGCGGGGTTCTCGGGTGATCCTGCTGGTGCACCGCCAGGAGACCATGAGCCTCCTGGGCTTTCCGGTGGTGCGGTACATCGACGTCCACGACGCCGAGGAGGTCCTGAGGGCCTGCGAGCTGACGGACCCGGAGGTGCCCCTGGACCTGGTCCTCCACACCCCCGGCGGGCTGGTCCTCGCCTCCCTGCAGATCGCCCGGGCGGTACGGGCCCACCGGGGCAAGGTGACCGTCTTCGTCCCCCACTACGCCATGTCCGGCGGCACCCTCATCGCCCTGGCCGCCGACGAGATCGTCATGAGCCCCCACGCGGTGTTGGGTCCGGTGGACCCGCAGCTCGGGAAGTACCCCGCGGCCTCCCTCCTCAAGGTCCTGGAGAGAAAGCCACCGGAGGAGGCCGACGATGAGACGCTGATCCTGTGCGACGTCGCCCAGAAGGCCATCCGCCAGGTTCGGGAGGCGGTCCGAGACCTTCTGGGACGGAGCCAGAACCCCGAGCGGGCGGATGAACTCTCCCGCCTGCTGGCCGAGGGCACGTGGACCCACGATTACCCCATCACCGCCGAGGAGGCGAAACGGTTGGGCCTTCCGGTCCGGACCGACATGCCCGCAGAGATCCTGCAGCTCATGGCCCTCTTTCCCCAGCCGGTCCGAAGCCAGCCCACGGTGGAGTACCTGCCGGCGCCGCGGCGGGCCGGAAAGACCGCCGGCCGGACCGCCACGCCGTGAGCGGCAACGGAGAGAGGGGGCGACGCGGCCCCGGGGGACGGCTCCTGGGCCCCACTCTCGGCGAGAGGCCCGCCGCCTGCCTGGTCCCCGTCTACCGCGACAGAAGGGGAATCCTCCGTCTCGTGCTGGTGCTGCGAACCCCCGGCGGAATCCACGGAGGCCAGCTGGCCTTCCCGGGGGGAGCCTGGGAAGAGCGGGACCGGAGCCTCCTGGAGACGGCCCTTCGGGAAGCGGAGGAGGAGATCGGGCTTCCCCGGGAGAGGGTGAAGGTCCTGGCGGAGCTGCCTCCCGTGCGGACGCTGGTGAGCCGCTTCCGGATCCATCCCTTCCTCGCCCGGGTGGAACGGCCCGCGGCGTGGAGGCTCCAGGCCGAAGAGGTGGAGGGGGTCCTGGAACCCTCGCTGGAAGACCTGCTCCGGAAGGAAGCCCGGGGCGAGGACCAACGCCTCCTCCCCGGGCTCCCGGGGCCCCTCCGGTTTCCCTTCGTCCGGCTGGGAACCCACAAGCTCTGGGGGGCCACCCTGCGCATCGCCGCCCCCCTCCTGCCCCGCCTGCAGGCCGGGGAGTGGCCCCTCTGATGGCGGGGGCCGAGGTCCCGGTGTACCCTGGAGGGGAAAGGAAGCGATGGCCATGGCCGACCAGCCCGAGGAAGGGGAGGATCGCGGCGGAGGGCCGGTGACGGTCTACCGGGCGCCGGACCCCGTACGCCTGGGATTGGCCCGCAGTCTCTTGGAGAGCGCGGGGATCCCCTGCCACGTGGCCGGGGAGGGGCTCCAGGACCTCTTCGGAGCCGGGAGCCTGGGGGGCTTCAACCTCCTGGTCGGACCGGCGGAGGTTCGGGTCCCCGCCGAGTTGGAGGCGGAGGCCCGGGAGGTCCTGCGGGAACTCTTGGAGGAGTGAGCCATGGACTCTCAAACCCCCGGAGTGGTGACGATCCTTCTCCTTTCGGCGGTCTTCTTCCTCCTGGGCCTTCCCTTGGCCCGGGGGAAGGTGCGGCCCAACGGGTTTTACGGCTTTCGGACGCGGACGACCCTGGGGAGCGAAGAAGCCTGGTACACCGTCAACGCCTTCTACGGCCGGTGCCTGCTGGCCGCCAGCCTGGCGACCGCCGTGGGGGTCCTCGGGCTCTTCCCGTACCTGAAGACCTCCACCCAGGCTCAGGTACACTGGACGGTAGCACTCCTGGTGGTACCCCAAACGGCGGCCATCGTGGCGGGGCTGGTCTACCAGCGGCGCTTTCGGCGGGGTTCCTAGGGCGTGTGAAAAGGCCGCCCCGGAAGGGAAGCCGGACTTTTGCACAGGAAGGCGCCACCGGCGGCCGCCGGGAGGGGCGGAGGGGAAAACGGCACGAGGAATACGGACAATCTCAAATATGGCTATGTGAAACAAGTCTATTTTGCGGTTGTGCTGAAGCGGGGTGCAGGGCGCTCCAGCCCGCATGCTTTTCAAGGAGTTGTTGAAATATCCACAGGGATTTTCACAGACCTTTCCACAGCGCCGGTGGAAAATGAACCCTCTGGAATCCTTCCCTGCACAAGGCTGCCGGAAGAGGCGAGGGGTGGAGGAGTGTGGGGAGATGGGAACAGTGGAACCCGTTGGTCACAGGGGAATGGGGCCTTCAAAACATCGGGTCGGGGACCCGGGAGGAGGACATCCTCTTCGCCTTCCCCATCACCGGCCACTTCCGCTACCCGCC
>JBMFRA010000057.1:0-13702 GCA_049968315.1 Acidobacteriota bacterium | reverse complement strand
GCTTGGGCAACATGCGGAAAACCGTTGCCCAAAACGATCTTGGACAGCAATGACTTGACATCTTGAAAAAAGGAATCTATATTCCGAATCTGGATTCTGGAGTCTGCCATGGGCGGAAGCCGGCGGGAGATGGAACGGGAACAGCGGCGCCAGCTCCTCCTGGAGGCGGCGGAGCGGGTCTTCGGGCGGAAGCCCTTCGACGAGGCCACCATGCAGGAGGTGGCCGCCGAGGCCCAGATCGGCATGCAGGGCCTCTACGAGCACTTCCCCTCCAAGCAGGACCTCTACGAGCAGGTGATCCTCCACCGGGCGGCCAAGCTCCAGCGCCGGGCGGAGGCGGTGCTGCAAGAGGGGGGCGACCCCCGGGACCTCCTCCGCCGGCTTGCCCTGGCCTACGCCACCGTCTTCGTCCAGCACCCCATGTTCCTGCCCATGTTCCTCATGGAGAAGGTCCGCTTCGAGTGGAAGATGGAGACCCGCTTCGGCCCGGCCCTGTGGAAGGTCCACCGGGAGGAGACCGACCGGGTGAAGGGGATCCTCGAGACCCTGGTGCGGAAGAAGGTCCTGCGAAAGGAGCCGCTGGACTTCTTGGTCCAGCTCTGCTTCGATATCCTCCACGCGTCCCTGTGGTACCGCTTCCACCACCGCCCCTCCGAGGAGGTGCAAACGTGCGTAGATCGAGCCTTGAACGTCTTCTTCACGGCGGCCGCCCCCTCACGGTAGCCCCGCTTCTGGGGGCCGCCCTCCTCGCCGTCCTCCCCGTGAGGGGGGAGGAGGTCCTGACCCTGGAGAGGGCTCTCGCCCTGGCGGCGGAGCGCTCCTTGCCGGCGGAAACCGCCGCCCTGGATCTGGAGGCGGCGCGGGGGCGCACCGACGAGGTCCGGTCCGCCTACTGGCCCGTCGCCCGCCTGGAAGGGGGGCGGGTGAACCTGGACAACGACCCCGCCTTCCGCTTCGGCCCCGTCACCTTCCCCGCCGGCGACCAGGTGTACTGGAAGTACGACCTCCGCCTTCAGTACGTCCTCTACGACGGCGGGCGCCGCGGCACGGCGCTGAAGGCCGGAAGGCTCGCGGAGGAGGCGGTGACCCGCTCCGGAGCGGCCGCGGTCCGGCGCCTCCAGGCGGAAGTGGCGGCCCGGTACGTGTCGGTCCTGGCCCTCCGCCGGCGCCAGGAGGTGGTGGAGCTCCGGCGAAAGGCCCTCCTGGACCACCTCCGGACGGTGAAGGACCTCTTCGAGCAAGGCTTCGTGGCCCGGAACGACCTCCTCAGGACCGAAGTGGCCCTCCGGGCGGTGGAGGACCAGGCTTCGTCCCTCCAGGCGGCGGAACGGTCGGCCCTCGAGGAGCTGGTCCGCTCCCTGGGCCTTCCACCGGAGACGCCCGTGACCCTCCCCGCTTCCCTGGACCCGCCCCCTTCCCTTCCCTGGGACGAGGAGACCCTCGCCGCGCGGGCCGAGGCGCAGAACGAATCGGTGAAGGCCCTCCAAGCCCGCCTGGAGGCGCTGAACCAGTCGGCCGTCCTGGCGCGGAAGGAGTACGCCCCCGTCCTTCTGGCGGAGGCCGGGCACGGCTACGAGCAGAACCGCTACATGGCCCACCCCCACGTCAACCGGCTCTTCGTGGGCCTCTCCTGGGACCTCTTCGACGGCGGGAAACGGGCGGCCCGCGTCGCCTCCGCCACGGCGGAGGCCCGGAAGGCCGAGCGGGAACTGCTGGAGGCCAGGCGCCAGGCAAGGACGGCGGCCCTGGCGGCCTACCGGGACTTCCAGGAGGCGCTCCGGCAGACGGCCACCGCCCGGCTGGACGTGGAGGCCTCCCTGGAGAACCTGCGCATCGTCGAGGACCAGTACCGGGAGGGGCTGTCCAGGAGCACCGACGTGCTGGACGCCGAGGCGCTCCTGGCGGAGAGCCGGTTCCGGGAGGTGCAGACCCACTACGACGCGTACGCCCGCCAGGCGGCCGTTCTGGCGGCGGCGGGAGAAGACCTCGTCCGCTTTTACGCCACACCGTCCCCGAACAAGGAGAGTTGACATGGCCCTCTCGAAGAAGTCCATCGCCCTTGGAATCCTTCTCCTCATGGCCCTGGGGGGTGCCCTGGCCGGGTACCTGCGCTGGCGCCACAACCAGGTCTTCGTCAAGACGGAAAACGCGTACGTGACCGGCCGCATCTACCCCGTGGCCTTCAAGGTGCCCGGCAAGATCGCCCGCCTTCTGGTGGAGGAGAACCAGCACGTGAAGGCCGGCGAGGTGGTGGCCGAGTTGGATCCCCAGGACTACGACACCGCCGTGGCCCGGGCCGAGGCGGCCCTGGCCGAGGCCCAGTCGGCCCTCGACACCAACGCCGCCACCATCGCCCAGGCCCAGGCCCAGGTGAAGGCCGTCGCCAGCCAACTGGACCTGGCGGTCCTGGAGAGGAACCGGGCCGAAGCCCTCTTCGGGAGGGCCTCCATTCCGAAGCAGAAGTACGACCAGGCGGTGACGGCCGAGGCGGTGACCCGGGCCCAGCTGGAGGCCGCCCGGAAGGCGGTCCTGCAGGCCCAGGCCTCCCGGGCGATGCTGGAGAAGAAGATCGAGGAGGCCCGAACGGCCCTGGAGGCGGCCCGCCTCCAGCGCTCCTACTGCACCCTCACCGCCCCCGCCGACGGGTACGTCAGCAAGAAGACCGCCCAGGCGGGGCAGGTGGTGGCCGCCGGCCAGCCGCTCTTCGCCGTCGTTCCCCTGGACATCCGGGAGATCTGGGTGGAGGCCAACTACAAGGAGACCCAGCTCAAGCGGGTGAAGCCGGGGCAGAGGGCCACGCTCCGTGCCGACGTGGACAAGTCCCGCCGTTTCACCGGCCGGGTGGAGAGCCTGGCGGCGGGGACGGGGGCCGCCTTCTCCCTCCTGCCTCCGGAAAACGCCACCGGCAACTGGGTGAAGATCGTCCAGCGGGTGCCGGTGAAGGTGGTCCTGGACCCCGGTACCGACCCCGACCACAAGCTGCGCCTCGGCCTCTCCGTCACCTGCGAGATCGACACCCGCGAAAGCGAAGACCGCTAGCGCCGAACCGCTCCGGCCCGGCCGGGGCGGAAGCCGGAGGAAGAGGGCCATGACCGCCGACAACGGCAACCGGAAGTGGTTCATCGCACTCACCACCATGCTGGGTACCTTCATCGAGGTGCTGGACACCTCGGTGGCCAACGTGGCCCTGCCGCACATGCGGGGGACCTACGCCGTCGGCACCGACGAGATCACCTGGGTCATCACCTCCTACCTGGTGGCCAACGCCGTGATCCTGCCCATGACGGGGTGGCTCGGCTCCTACTTCAGCCGAAAGCGGGTCTACATCCTCTGCCTCGTCCTCTTTACCCTGGCCTCCTACGGGTCCGGCATGGCCCCCACCCTGGGCTTCCTCATCGCCATGCGGGTCCTGCAGGGCCTGGCCGGGGGGGCCATGGTGCCCATGTCCCAGGCGATTCTCCTGGAGTCCTTTCCCAAGGAGGAGCACGGCAAGGCCATGGCGGTCTTCGGCGTCGGGGCGGTCTTCGCGCCGGTGCTGGGGCCCCTGGTGGGGGGCTGGATCACCGACAACTGGAGCTGGCCCTGGATCTTCTACATCAACGTTCCCGTGGGCCTGCTGGCGGTGGCGCTGGCCCTGGTCTTCATCGAGGACCCGCCGTACTTGAAGCGCCCCGAAGGCCGGGTGGACTACCCCTCCTTCCTCTTCGTGGCCGTGGGGCTGGGAAGCCTGGAGGTCATGTTGAACCGGGGGGAGCGCTTCGACTGGTTCGCCTCGGGCTTCATCAAGTTCTTCGGGGCCGCCGCCCTCCTCGGCCTTGCCCTATTCCTCTGGCGCTCGCTGACCGTGGATAATCCCCTCGTGGACCTCTCCCTCTTCCGGGACCGCTCCTTCGCGGCGAGCACGGCCCTCATGTTCGCCGCCGCCTTCTCCCTCTACGGGATCTTCACCTTCGTCCCCCTCTTCGTGCAGAACCTCAAGGGCTACACCGCCACCTGGGCGGGGGTCGTCCTCACCCCGGGGGGGCTGGGTACCCTGGTGACCATCGGGGCGGCGGGGTTCCTGGTGGGGAGGGTGGACAACCGGGCGCTCATCGCCGTGGGCCTCCTCCTCCAGGGCTGGGCGGCGTGGCGGCTCGCCGGGGCGACGCTGGAGGCGGGCCTGCCGTACTTCGCCGGGACCCTCTTCCTTCACGGCCTCGGCATCGGCCTCTTCTTCGTCCCCCTCTCGGCGGCCATGGCCCGCAACCTTCCGCCGGAGAAGATGGGCCTCGCCACCGCCCTCTTCAACCTCATGCGCAACGAGGGGGGCTCCGTGGGCATCGCCCTCTCCTCCACCCTGCTCTCCCAGCGCACCCAGTTCCACTTCCTGCGGCTTGGGGAAAAGGTCTCCGGCCTCGACCCTTCCGTCCGGGAGTTCCTCGGGGGCACCGGCGCCGCCCTCCTGGGGACCTCCGGCCTGGACCCCGCCTCCTCCTCCCAGGCGGCCCAGGGCCTGCTCTACGGGGAGGTGCTCCGCCAGGCGACCACCCAGGGCTTCCTGGACGTCTTCTTCGCCCTGGGCCTCGTGCTGGGCGTGGTCTTCCTCCTGCTCTTCTTCCTCCAGGGCAAGGCCCCAGGCCCCTCCCCGGCAGGGACCCCTTGACAGGGGCCGCCGCTTCGGGTAGAGTAGGGGCGGTGAGCGAAATGAACGGACGACCCTCCACGACGGCCCCCGCTTCCACCTCCCGCTTCGGGTGGTGGTGGACCGGCCTTCTCCGTGGAGGGCGCGGGGCCGCCGTGTAGGCCGGCCACCGGTTCGCAGACGACGCCCTCCGGAAACGGAGGGCTTTTTTGTTGGGCAGGTCCCTTGGAAGGAGGACGACCATGACGACGGCACCGGAGCCCCTCAAGAAACCCTTCAACGGACGGGAGGTCTCGGAACGGATCACCTTGGATCCTTCGGAGATGCCCACCTCCTGGTACAACATCCTGGCGGACCTGCCCTTCGACCTGGCCCCTCCCCTCAGCCCCGCCACCCGGAAACCGGTCACCTTCGAGGAGATGGCGGCGATCTTTCCCCCGCCGCTCATCGAGCAGGAGATGTCGAAGGAGCGCTTCATCCCCATCCCGGAGAAGGTCCTGGAGATCCTCTCCCTCTGGAGGCCGAGCCCCCTGATCCGGGCCCGAAACCTGGAGAAGGCCCTGGAAACGCCGGCGCGCATCTACTACAAGTTCGAGGGCGTCTCCCCGGCGGGCTCCCACAAGCCCAACACCGCCGTTCCCCAGGCCTACTTCAACCTCGTGAGCGGGATCCGCCGCATGACGACGGAGACCGGCGCCGGCCAGTGGGGGTCGTCCCTGGCCTTCGCCTGCAAGCAGTTCGGCATGACCTGCCGGGTGTACATGGTGAAGGTTTCCTTCACCCAGAAGCCCTACCGGCGCACCTTCATCCGGCTCTTCGGGGCGGAGGTGGTCCCCAGCCCCTCCAACCTCACCCAGTCGGGCCGGGACATCCTCTCGAAGGACCCCGATTCCCCGGGGAGCCTCGGCATCGCCATCAGCGAGGCGGTGGAGGAGGCGGCCTCCCGCTCCGACACCAACTACGGCCTCGGCAGCGTGCTGAACCACGTGATCCTCCACCAGAGCGTCATCGGACTGGAGGCGAAGAAGCAAATGGAGAAGGTGGGGGACTACCCCGACTACGTGATCGGCTGCCACGGAGGCGGCTCCAACTTCGGGGGCCTGGCGGTTCCCTTCGTGAAGGACCGCATCGAAGGCAGGAAGGTGGAGGCCATCGCCGCCGAGCCCGCCTCCTGCCCGACGCTCACCAAGGGACGCTACGCCTTCGACTACGGCGATACGGCCCGGCTCACCCCCATCATGCAGATGTACACCCTGGGCCACGACTTCGTCCCGCCGGCGGTCCACGCGGGGGGTCTGCGGTACCACGGCGCCGCCCCCATCGTGAGCGCCCTCCTGAACCACGGGCTCATCGGCGCGCAGGCGGTCCTCCAGAGCGAGATCTTCGAGGCGGCGGTTCTCTTCGCCCACACCGAGGCCATCATCCCCGCCCCCGAATCGGCCCACGCCATCGCCGCGGTGGTGAAGAAGGCCCGGCAGCTCAAGGAGGAAGGGCGGTCCGCCGCCATCCTCTTCTCCCTCTCGGGCCACGGACACTTCGACATGGCGGCCTACGAGGCGTACCTCAACGGGACGCTGGAGGACTACGCCTACCCCGAGGCGGCCATCGCCGAAAGCCTCGGGCGCCTGCCCGAAGTGGCACTCTGACCCCTCCTCTTCTTCCGCCCTCCGGCGGAAGACTCCTCCCTTCCCTCGCCGGGGCTTCGGCCCCGGCCTTCTTTTTCCCTTGACCGGAGGGCCCGCGGGCGGGTATCCTCCCCGCCGGGTTTCCGTCTCCCGGGGAGGAGAGACCATGGCGAACGTTGGGGCGCGAAAGCCTTCCAGGTGGCCCCGCCCCGCCGGCCCCCTGCCGGTGAAGGCCTTGGTGCGGTTCCTGAAGGTCCTTCAAGAATGGGCCGCTGGGGAGGAGGAGCCGGTGGTGGGCCGCATCCGGGAGGAGGGAGGGGACCCCTTCTCCATCCTCGTGGCCACCGTCCTTTCCCTCCGGACCCGTGACGCCGTCACCGAGAAGGCCGCCGCCCGCCTCGCCCCCCTGGCTCCCACCCCCCAGGCCCTCCGGGACCTTCCCCTCCAAGTCCTGGAGGAGGCCATTCGGCCGGTGGGCTTCTACCGGACCAAGGCCCGTTCCCTGAAGGCGATGGCCGCCGCGCTGCTGGAGCGCCACGGGGGCCGTGTCCCCGCCGACCTGGAGTCCCTCCTGGCCCTTCCGGGGGTGGGCCGCAAGACCGCCAACCTGGTCCTCACCGAGGGCTTTCGAAAGCCGGGGATCTGCGTGGACACGCACGTCCACCGCATCTGCAACTGGTGGGGGGTGGTGGAGACCCGAACCCCCGAAGAGACCGAAGCGGAACTGCGGAAGGTCCTGCCCCGGAGGTGGTGGATCCCCGTCAACGGGCTCCTCGTCTCCTTCGGGCAGAAGGTCTGCCGGCCCGTGGCGCCCCGCTGCGGGGTCTGCCCCCTGGAGAAGGCCTGCCCCTACCCGGGGAAGCGGACCGGCCGCTCCTGAGCGCCGGCCCCTTCCACCCGGTTCCGGCCCTTCCGCTTGGCCTGGTAGAGGGCGGCGTCGGCCCGGGCCAGCAGGTCCCGGGGAAGGGAGGTCCGTTCCGGAATACACGAGGCGGCCCCCAGGCTGAGGGTGACCACGGGGGCGGCGTCGGAGACGGCGGTGGGAATGGCCAGGGCCTCCACCCGGCGCCGGAGGTTCTCCGCCACCGAGAGGGCGGCGGACAGGTCCAGCCCGGGGAGGATCACGGCGAACTCCTCGCCGCCGTAGCGAGCCGCCAGGTCCCCCGCCCGGCCCACGGCCTCCCGCATGACAGCGGCCACCCGGGCGAGGCAGGCGTCCCCCTCCAGGTGGCCGTAGGCGTCGTTGAAGGCCTTGAAGTGGTCGATGTCCGCCATGAGGAGGGCCAGGGGGTGGCCCGACCGCAGGGCCCGACGCCACTCGCTCTCCAGGGCCTCGTCGAAGGTCCTCCGGTTGGCGAGGCCCGTGAGGTCGTCCTGCCGGGATAGGAAGGCCAGCCGCCGGTTGGCCTCTTCCAGCTCCGCCGCCTGCCGCTCCAGCCGGGCGTTGAGTTCGTTGAGCTCGGCGGTCCGCTCGGCCACCAGGCGCTGGAGTACCCGCTCCCGGGCCTCCGCCCGGCGCTCCCGGACCCGCCACGCCCACCCCAGCGCAAGGAGAAAGACCAGGACCGCCAGCCCCTGAACCGATCTCCGCTCGTAGAACCGCGGCTCCTGGACCACCGCCAGGGAGGCCCCCGTCTCGTTCCAGACGCCGTCCTTGTTGCAGGCGGTGACGCGGAAGGTGTAGGAGCCCGGGGGCAGGGCGGTGTAGACGGCCGTCCGGGCCGTCTGGGGGAGACTCCAGGCAACGTCGAAGGGCTCCATCCGGAAGCGGAAGAGGACCCGCTCGGGGGCGGAGAAGGTGAGGGCGCTGAAGCGGATCTCCAGCCGGTGGCGGCCGGGTCGAATGCGGAGGAGGCCGCTCTCGAGGGACAGGGGCCTACCGTCCAACACCGCCCCCTCCAGGGTCACCGGAGGGGCCAGGAGGTTGGGGCGCAGGCGGCGGGGGTCCACCACCGCCACGCCCTTCATGGTGGCGAAGAGGAGACGCCCCGAGGCCGTCCGCCACCCCGGGGGCTGGGTGCCGCCGTTGCACTCCCCGCTGGCCATGCCGTCGGCCTTGCCGAAGACCTGGAAGTCCACGGCGGGGCCCCCCTCCCGGCAGGCCCGAACCACCCGCTCCACCGGCGCCCGGAAGAGCCCGCCGTTGGAGGAGAGCCAGAGGCTCCCCCGCCCGTCCTCCAGGGCGGCGAAGAGGGTCTCGTTGGGAAGCCCTTCCCGGGCGGTGAGGGGGTGGAACCGTCCTCCCTCGAAGAGGGCCAGACCGCCGGAGGTGGTTACCCACAGCCGCCCCTCCGCCCCCTCGAAGAGGCCGTTGATCCGAAGGTCGGGAAGGCCGTCGGCCTTGCCGTAGACCTTCACGAGCCGGTCCTCCCGGAAGAGGAGGAGCCCCCCCTCCCCGCCGGCCCAGAGGGTCCCGTCGGGGGCCTCCCAGAGGGCGTTGAGGATGGGACTGGGCCAGCGGTCGTCGGGCGCGATCCTGCGGAGGCGCTTCCCGCCCGCATCCTCGAGGTAGAGGCCCGAGGAGGCGGCCAGGGCCAGGCGGCCGTCCCGGAGCCTCCGAATGTCCGAGACGGAGTAGTGGCGCAGCTCCTCCGCCTCGGGGTGGAGGGGGCGGACCTTTCCCTCCCGCCACTCGAAGAGGCCGCGGCCGTCCGCCACGAAGAGAAGGGAACCTCCGGGAGCGGGGCGCAGCGTGGGAACGGTGGCCCCCAGGAGTCCCCATTCCCCGCCCACGGCCTCGGAGCGCCCCCCTGCCCGGCGCAGGAGGCCCCCGCCGTCGGTCCCCACCCAGAGGGCCCCTTCCTCGTCCTCCGCCACGGCCAGGACCACCTCGGAGCGGAGCCCCTGCCTCCGGCCGACGGTGACCATGTCGGCGTCGTAGAGGTGGGCGAGCCCGCCCTTCGTGCCCACCCAGAGGCCCCCCTCCCGGTCGAGGCAGAGGCTTCCCACCTGCCCGTTGGGAAGTCCCTCCCGCTCGTCCAGGACCTCGAAGCGCCCCTCCCGGAAGCGTGCCAAACCCCTGGAGGTCCCCAGCCACAGGGTGGAGGAGGCCTGCTCCCAGAGAAGGGCCGTGACGGTGGAGCCGGGGACCCCTTCCTCCTCTCCCCAGCGGCGGGTGGAGCCCTCCTCCCACCGGTGGAGACCCCGGTAGCTTCCCACCCAAGTCCCCTTCCCCTCGGGAAGGAGGGCGTAGAACCAGTTCGGCTCCTTCTTGGCGGAGAGCACCGTCTCCCAGACCCCGCCCCGGAGGCGGGCCGCCGCCCGGTTGGTTCCCGCCCAAAGGCGGCCTTCGCCGTCGCCGGCGAGCGCGTAGATGCAGTCGCCCTCGAGCCCCGGGGCCTTTTCGGGGGCGATCCGGTCCTGCCGGCAGGAGTAGAGGTGCCCCTCGGCGGTGCCGATCCAGAGGGTGCCCCCGGAATCCTCCCAAAGGGTATTGACGCTCTCGCCGGCCAGGGGGCCTTCATCCGCGGGTCGGAAGAAACGCCCCCTCCTCCGCCCCAGGAGCCCCCCCGCCTCCAGGCCCACCCAGAGGGTCCCGTCCCGGCTCTCCCGCAGGCAGAGGACGCTGGCGGAGGCGAAGAGGGGCTCCCGGCGCTTGTCGAAGACCACGAAGGTCTGCCCGTCGAAGCGGGCGAGGCCCTCCTGGGTTCCGGCCCAGAGGTAGCCCTCCCGGTCCTGCAGGAGGGCGGCCACGGAGTTCTGAGGGAGTCCCCCGTCGGCGGTCCAGACGGTGAGGCCGTACTGGTTGAGGGCCCTTTCGGGATCCAGGGCAGAGAAGGGGAGGGCGGCGCCGAGAACGGCCAGCAGGGGAACGACCCAGGCGGCGCTCTTCATGGCGGGTCCCTCCTCCGGTGCCGGCCCCCTCGGCCCGGTCCACTGTACATAAGGCCATGGCCGGCGGCAAGGGCCGGGGCCTAGGGGAGGAGGGCGAGCACGACCTCCCGGAGCTTCTCGGGGTCCAGGGGCTTGACCAGGTAGCCGTCGGCGCCGAAGAGGGTCCTGGCCTCCTGGGCGTACCGGGAGGACTTGTAGACCCCCGTCATCACCACCACCTTGATGGAGGCCGTGGCGGGGTTTTCTTTGATCCGGGCGCAGAGTTTCCGCCCGTCCAGCCGGGGCAGGAGGGCGTCGGTGAGGACGGCGTCGGGCTTGAAACGGGCGGCCAGCCTCAGCCCCTCCTGGCCGTCGCCGGCCTCCAGGACCGAGAGCCCCGCCGATTCCAGGGCGGCCCTCGCCAGGGCCCGGACCTGCGGGTCGTCCTCCACCACCAGCACCAAGGGCCGGCCGGGGGGGGCGGGGGAGCCCGCGCCGGGAGAAGGGACCCCGGCGGCCCGGGACGCACGACGCTTCCAGAGGCCCTCGGGGGCTCCCCTCCAGAAGGCGTCCCGGAAGGCCTTGGGCGCCGCGCAGAAACACCGCCCGCAGTGGGGGCAGACGAAGGTCCCCGAGGACCCCACGCAGGCGCAAACCGCCGCATCCTCCGCGTCGAAGGACTTCCCGCAGTGGAAACACCGGGTTTCGTACCCCATGGCCCTCTCCGTTTTTTCCAGGGGTCAGTATACCCCGCCCGCCTCCCCTCGGAGGTTGGCCCCAGGGTCGGAAGGCGGGTTCCTCTTGACAGGGGAGCCGGGATGGGGATACCCTCCCAGCAAACCGGCACGGTTGCCGAGGAAAGACGGCTCTTCGGTATGCAGGCCGAGCCATTGCAGAGGAGAACGGCCATGGGAAAGAGAGCCTTTCGCCGTATGGGGTGGGCGGTGGCGGTCCTTCTCGCTGCAGGAGCGCTGCCAGTTTGGGCCATTACCTGTTCCTGCCAGGGGGCCCACTGCTCGGCGAGCCAGGACTGCCCCAACGGGTGCATCTGTGTTTGTAACAACGATGTCTGCGCCTGCCAGTGCCTGGACGAGGTCAAGCCGCCGGTCCGGATCAAGCTCCCGCCGGGCCGCGCCGATGGGCCCCTCACCGTACGGGATGTCCTCGCGTGGCTCAAGCAAGCGGCGGGAATCCAAGGGGTGGTGACCGACGAGGGCACCCTCGACCGCCCGGTGTGTCTGCCCCCCGGGAAGGGGGAAGAGGGGTGGAGCGTAGCCGCCATCCTGGCGGCGGCGGAAAACCAGGCCGGCTTTCGCCTTCTGGGCCTGGGGGTCCCCGTTCACAACCTCTCCCCCGAAGCCACGGTGGACATCTCCCTCCACGGGATGGACGCAGAACGTCTGGCCGGGGTCCTCACCTGGCTGGCGGGGAGGGAGGTCCGGGTGGAGGCCAAGGGCCTTCGAGACTATGAGGCCACGGGGGTGACCCTGGAGACGATCCTCACCGTCCTGGGAGCGTCCTGAGTTTCGGGGACCTTCGGAGAGCCACCGAAAGCCCGCCGGGGCAGCCTCCCGGCGGGCTTTCGGTTACCAGAACCACCGCCAGGTGACGAGGGAATCGGCGGCCTCGCGGTCCACGGCCTTGGAGAAGAAGAAGCCCTGGGCGTACTCCACCTTGAGGGACTTGATCTTGGCGAGCTGTTCCCGGGTCTCCACCCCTTCGGCGATGACCTCCTTGCCCAGGTTGTGGGCCATGATGACGACGGTCCGCACGATCTCCAGGCTCTCGGCGTCGGTGTCCATCTTGGAGATGAAGGACTTGTCGATCTTCACCGTGTCGATGGGGTACCGCCGCAGGTAGCTCATGGAGGAGTACCCCGTGCCGAAGTCGTCGATGCAGAGGGTGATCTTCTGGGCCTTCATCTGGGCCATCATGTCCCTCGCGTACTCGGCGTGCTCCATGATGACGCTCTCGGTGAGTTCGAGTTTGAGGGTGCTTCCCTCCACGCCGAACTCCCGGAGGGCCAGGTCCAGCTGGGTGATGAGCTCGGGCCTAAGGAACTGGATCCCCGACAGGTTGACGCTCATCACCAGGGGCGGCGTGCGGGGGTGGCGGCTCTGCCAGGTCCGGAGCTGGCGGATGGACTCCCTGAGGACGTAGAGGCCGATGGGGACGATGAGCCCCGTCTCCTCGGCGAGGCCGATGAACTCCGCGGGCCACACGAGGCCCCGCCGGGGGTGCTGCCACCGCACCAGCGCCTCGAAGCCGGCGGTCTTCCCCGTTTTCAGGGAGACGATGGGCTGGTAGAAGACCCGGAACTCTTCTTTCTCCACGGCCCGCCGCAGGTCGGTCTCCATCTGGAAGAGGGCCACGGCGCTCTGGTGCATGGAGGGGTCGAAGACCACCGAACGGGCTTTGCCCAGGCCCTTGGCCCGGTAGAGGGCCGTGTCGGCGTCGCGGAGGAGGTCTTCGGCCTTTTCGTAGGCGGGGGAGCCCAGGACCACGCCCATGCTGGCGGTGGCGAAGACCTCCTGGCCCTCCACGTTGAAGGGCGGCAGGAGGAGCTTGTGGAGCCTCTCGCAGAAGGCGAGGGCATCCCGCGTGTCCCGCACGTCCTCGATGAGGAGGCCGAACTCGTCCCCCCCCAGGCGGGCCACCGTGTCGGCGGGGCGGAGGCTCTCCTGGATCCGTCGTCCCGTCTCCACGAGGATCCGGTCCCCCGCCCGGTGGCCCAGGCTGTCGTTGACCACTTTGAAGCGGTCCAGGTCCATGACCAGGAGGGCGAAGCGGACCTCCTCGCTGCGCCGGGAACGGGCCAGGCACTGGCCCGCCCGGTCGAGGAAGAGGGCACGGTTGGGAAGGCCCGTGAGGGGGTCGTGGAAGGCGTCGTACAGAGCCTGTTCCTCCGCCCGCCGGGCCCTGGCGACATCCCGCACCACCGCCACCCGGAGGCCGCCGTTTCCCGTAGTGCGCCTCAGGGACACCGCCAGGTGGGTCCTCTCCCCCCCGGGCAGGAGGTGGGCGGCGGCCCCCTCGCCGTCCCCCTCGTCCTCCCAGTGGGAGAGGAGGTGGGCGAAGAGGGACTCGGGCGGCCACCCCGAGGCCAGGTCGGCGAGGAGGCTCCCTTCCAGCGAATTCCGGGGGACGCCCGTCAACCGCTCGATGGCAGCGTTGGCGAAGAGGACCCTCCCCGACGCTTCCAGGAGAAGGAGCCCGTCCGACATGAGGTCCGCCGCGGCGCGGAAGAGCGCGTCCCCGGCGGGCGGACCGCTCTGGGAAGACTTGGCCCCCCGGCGTTTGGCACACATGGCCCAACCCCCTTCTTTTCCTCCTCCCGCCCGCTTTTGGGTCCAGGGTAGGCGGGGGGAGACGGCCTGTCAAGAGCCCTTGGCGGGGTCCCTTCGGGCGAGCCGGGCGGGGCCCCATTCGGCGGCCACCCGGACGGCCCGCCGGGCCAGGGTGCCCCCCGGCTGGGTGGGGAGCTCCTTCACCAGGTGCTCGGCCACCCACGGGACCTCCAGGTCGCTCTCCTTCATGTCCTTCAAAAGGACCCGAAGGTTGCCCCGGGTCTTGGAGGTCCAGACCCGGTCATTGCTGTCCGAGATCGTTTTGGGCAACGGTTTTCCGCATGTTGCCCAAGCGA
>JBMFRA010000056.1:0-13857 GCA_049968315.1 Acidobacteriota bacterium | reverse complement strand
ACCAGGAGATGGGTTTCAAGCTCACTCAGGGATCCTCGGGCGATGTAGAAAAACTGGTCCTCTTCTTTCATCCCTTTTCGAGCGCAGCCCTCGGCGATGTTCGCGGGCACGCTCGTCGTCGCCCGACGCATCTGGGCCGTCAGGCCGTACATCTCCTCCTTCGGAAAGGACGCCGTAATCATATAGACTTCAACAACCAGATCGACGGACTCTCTCCAAACATCGAGCCGCTCGTGGGGTCTCATCTTGTTTCCTAGTCCCCCAGTCCCCTAGTCCCAGAGTCCCTTCGCCACCAGCGCCTCCCAGCACTCCCAGGGCACGTTGAGGTTCCCTTCGCCGGTGCCGAGGCGGATGCGGGGGCGGTTCTGGCCGTGGAAGTCGGAGCCGCCGGTGACGAGCAGGCCGTACTTGCGGGCGAGGGCGAGGAAGCGCTTTTCGTCCTCCTCCGTATGGTTGCGGTAGTAGCACTCCAACCCCTGGAGGCCGAGGCCCGAAAGCTCTCCCACGAAGGCGTCCAGGGCCTGCGGGTCTTCGATCTTCAGCTGGAGGGGGTGGGCGAGGACGGCGATGCCCCCCGCCTCGCGGATGAGGGCGATGCTCTCCCGCGGTGAGAGGCGGAGCTTGTCCACGTAGGCGGGGCGGCCTTTGGCCAGGAAGCGGTCGAAGGCCTCCTGCCGGCTCTTTACGTAGCCCTTGTCCAGGAGGGTCTGGGCGAAGTGGGGCCGGCCCACCAGGTCCCCGCCGGCCCGGGCGGCCACCTCTTCCAGGGTGACCTCCATCCCCAGTTCGTTGAGGCGTTCCACGATCTTGGGGTTCCGCTCCCGGCGCCACCGCTGGACCTCCTCCAACCGCCCCCGCAGGCGCCCGTTCAGGGAGTCGAGGCCGTAGCCGAGGATGTGGAGGGTGCCCGGCTGGAACTCGGCGGAGATCTCAATCCCCGGCAGGAAGGCGAGGCCCTCCTCGGCGGCGGCACGGGCGGCGGCCCCCACCCCCTCCACCGTGTCGTGGTCGGTGAGGGCCAGGTGGGTGACGCCGGCGGCCTTCGCCTGGCGGACGAGTTCCTCCGGGGAGAAGGTCCCGTCGGAGCAGGTGGAGTGGGTGTGGAGGTCGATCATCGTCTTCGAAGGAGCCCTTCGGGGGAGGGGACTAGGGGACTAGGAAAAGACAGCCGATTCGCGGCCGCTTCTTTTTTCCTAGTTCCTTAGTCCCTCAGTCCCTTAGTCCCGTGTCCTTACCCCAAATACCCCAAATCCTTGAGCCTGGCGGCCACGGCGGCCTCCTCGTCGGCCCCGTAGTCGTCGCCGGGAACCGTTGGGATCAGCTCCAGCATCTCCAGGGTCTTGATGATGCGGGCGCAGGACTGCTCCGGCGGTTCGCCGCCGGTGTGGACCACCACCTCGGGCTTGAGGGGGGGCTCGTAGGGGTCCGAGACGCCGGTGAAGTGCGGGATCTCCCCCTGCAGGGCCTTCTTGTACAGGCCCTTCACGTCCCGTTCCACGAGGACCTCCAGGGGGCACTCCAGGTAGCACTCGACGAAGATGGACCGCTCCTCCACCCCCCGGCGGACCTCGTCCCGGATCTCCCGGTAGGGGGAGATGGCCGCCGTAATGGCGCAAACGCCGTTCCGGGCCAGGAGTTTGGCCACGTAGCCGATGCGGCGGATGTTGGTGTCCCGGTCCTCCTTGGAGAATCCGAGGCCCTTGCTGAGGTGGGTGCGGACCTCGTCGCCGTCCAGCACCTCCACGGGAACCCCCCGCTCCAGGAGGCGCTCCTCCACCATCCGGGAGAGCGTGGACTTGCCGGAGCCCGAGAGCCCCGTGAACCAGAGGACGAAGCCGCTCTTTCCGTTCACCGCCATGGTGTGCTCCTATCCGGCGGGGGCGGTTTCCGCTCCCGCCCCCTCGCCGTAGCCGTACCGCTGCAACCCCTCGGGGAAGACCCGCTGGAGGGCCTCCCGGTGCCGGGGTGTGAAGTGGTTCTTCCATCCGCCGGAACCACCCTTCCGGAAGGTGGCGCCGTGGGTCTCGTCCAGGGAGCGGAGGGCCCCTTCGAAGGTCTTCCCCGCCCCGGGAAGGCCGAGGAAGGCGAAGAGGCGCCCCAGGGCCTCCCGCCGGGCCTCCTCCCCACCGCCCCCGCTTCGGGTCAGCTCCTCGTACCGGCAGAGGAAGGCCCCCTCCTCCGACCACCGGTGGAAGGCCCGGAAGCGGGACCCCAGGTCCGGAAGGCCCGCGGGAACGCCCGCATCCTCGGCAGGAACGCCGAGGATGCAGGCCTCCAGGCGGCTCTCGAAGTCGGGAAGCCGCTCCCGGAAGTAGGGCCCCAGCCGGTGGGCCTCCCCCCGTTCGAAGATGTAGTGGGCCATGGAAACGGCCACGTCCCGGGGGTCCCGCAGCAGGACCACGACCCGCACCCCCCCCGCAGCCAGGAGGGCGGCCCGCTCCGGCTCGTAGGGGATGTGGCCGTAGAGGGCCTCCCCCCGCCGGACCGAGGCGAGGAGGCTCCGCCGCTCCTCCTCGCCGAGGGCCCACTGTTCCAGGATCGGCCGGAGGGCCATCCCCGCCCGGTACAGGGGCTGGATGACCAGGTGGGTCCCCGACTTGGGCAGGCTGGTGACCAGCACCCGGGGCCCTTTAAGGACCCGCGCCAAACGGGCCAGCGGTATGCGGGAGGGGACCTTCACCGGATCTCCCTGCCGATCATGTCCCCCGGCACGGGGATCCCGAGGGTGGAGAGGACCGTGGGGGCCACGTCGTAGAGGGAGACCCCCTCCCGGCGGCCGGGGGCGACGCCGGGGCCGTTCAGGATGAAGAGGCCCTGCTGGGCGTGGTTGGCGTCGTCGGGCCCGGTGTCGTTCTCGAAGAGGTGCAGGGCCCCCGTTCCGACGCTCCCCGCGCTGCGCCAGGCCAGGTCTCCGAAGTAGACGATGAGGTCCGGCGGCACGCCGTTGACCTTCCGGTAGATTTCCTCCGGCTTGAAGGCGCGGGTACCGATGGGCCGGCCCGCTTCGTCCCCCAGGCCCTCCAGGAGGTCCCGGATGTGGTCCCGCACCTTCTCGTAGTCGGCGGACTCCACGGTCCCCTGCGGCTCCCGCCCCTTCACGTTCAGGAAGATCCGCGAATAGTAGCCCCCCTCGCCCCAGCAGGCGGTGCGGCTCCAGTCGATCATGGAAGTTTTAAGAGGGCACTGGCCCGTGGGCTCTTCCTTGAGGTGCAGGAGGCCCTCCCGCCGGAAGAGCTCGTTCACGCAGATGGCCCCGTGCATGGTCCGTGCACCGTGGTCGGAGACCACCCACGTCTGGGTCCCCTCGGGGAGGAGGTCCAGAACCCTTCCGATCTCGCCGTCGAGGTACCGGTAGTAGTCCCGGATGGCGAACTCGAAGCGGTGCCCCTTTTCGTAGAGGCGGTGGTTCACGTCGTGGTACCGCCAGAAGGCGTGGTGGATCCGGTCCACCCCCATCTCGACGAAGATGAAGAAGTCCCACCGCTTCTTCCGGACCCACTCCCGGACCACCTGGAAGCGCCGCCGGGTCATGGTGTAGATCTGCTCGAGGAGGCGCTCCTTCTCGTCGGTACGGAAGTCCTTCACGTCGATGATGTAGTCCCCGTCGGCCAGGGCGTCCACCTCGGCGGCGGCCTCCGGCGGCCAGGTGTAGGGGGCGCTCTTGTCCGGCGTCAGGAAGCACCCCACCAGCGTCCCGTTGAGGGGCTTGGGGGGGTAGGTCTGGGGGACCCCCAGGACCACGCTGGAAAGCCGGTTTCGGGAGAGGATCTGCCAGAGGGTCTTTTCCTTCACGTAGGCGGCGTTGGCGAAGTAGAGCTCGTCGTAGCCGTAGGATTTTCGGTTCCGGAAGCCGTAGAAGCCCAGCGTCCCCGGGTCCTTGCTGGTCATCATGGCCGTCCAGGCGGGAACGGTGATGGCGGGGATGGTGGAGGTCATGGGCCCGAAGGCACCGCCCTCGGCGAGCCTCCGCAGGTTGGGCAGCTCGTCGCGCCACGCCTCGAAGACGAGGCTCGGCTCCATGCAGTCCATGCCGAAGATGAAGACCTTGTTCGATTTCACGCGGGCGGTCCTCCGTGGGAGAAAGGAGCGTTGGGAGGTTGGGGGGTTAGGATGTCAGGAAGGCAAGGGCAAGCCTGACCGGTGTGCGCATGCCCCGGCCTCCGCCCACCCTCTCGGTCTTCCCCCCTCACCTGCTCACCTCCTCACTTCCTCACCGATCACAGGTATCCCATGTTCTTGAGGCGCTTGCGGATGGCCTCGATCTCCTTCGCCGAGAGGGTGCCCTCCGCCGGGCCTTCCTGGTGGCTGACGAGGTCCCGCAGGATGAAGACGACGAACTCCGTGACGGAGGCGAAGCCGCTTCCCTCGATGATGTCGCCCAGCCGGTCGTAGAGGGGGCGGGGGATCTTGAGGGTCACCTTGGACTCCATTAGCACTCCTATAAGAGTGTAATATGCCCCCTCCGGCGGGGGCTGTCAAGGGGGCCCGGAAGGGGCGGGAGCCCCGGCGTCAGTGGAGGCCGCCGGGCATCTTCCGGGCGATTTCCCGAAAGCGGACCAGGATCTCCCGTTCGTGCTTCCGCTCCTCCTCGGCGAAGTCGAGGAGGATCTTCTTCAATTCGGGGTCCCCGCAGAGGCCCGCCGCCTCCTCGTACCGCCGGCAGGAGGCCCGCTCGGCCTCCAGCGCCTCCTGGAAGATGTCGAAAAGCTTTTGCATGCGGCACACGGCCGTCTCCCTCCTCCAAGCGAGCGGCGCTCCGGCCGCTCGGGTCCATCGAACGTGGCCAAGGCCCGGGGTGCGGGCGATGACCATCGGCCTTTGCGGGCGAAGGCCGCGACGGCGGCGGGCTTCTCCGCTGTAACGGCCGCCCCCGCCGGCAAAGGCCCCCTCGGCCCACCAGGTTCGCTACGGCGAGGGGGGGGCTGGGGAGGGCCGCCGCCGGCGCCGGGGCCCCTTGGCCGAGAGGCGCCGGGAGAAGGCGTCCAGAACGTCGAGGTACGGCCCAATGCTGGGAAGGAAGTGGCGCTCGTGGCGGCTGTGGGGGCCGATGCCCGCCTGGCCCCACACGACGGCGTTGCCCCCCGGGGCGAAGCGGGCGGAGGTTCCGGCCATCTTCCGGCCCACCCGGGGCTCCTCCCCCGAGACCTCCCGGACGGCCTCCAGGAGGCGCTCCAGGTGGGGGTTGTCCGGGGGGCAGGCCACCCCCGCCTCCAGGACGTCGGCTTCCACCCGGAGGTTCCGCTCCGCCGCCAGTCGCTTCAGCTCCTTCAGGAAGGCCCGGGTGTCGTCCTCGGGGATGGGGCGGACCTCCAGCCCCAGCACCGCCTCGGCGGGAGTGACGTTGTAGACCCCCGCCTCCCCGCAGGTGAAGAAGGGGAAGCGGGCGGCGGTGACCCAGCCCCCGGGGGCCTCCAGCGTGAAGTGGCTCCCGAGGAGCCCGGCCACCTCCGCCCTCAGGGCGATGAGCCGCTCCGAGAGGTCTTCCGGTACGCCGGCCATGCCGGTGTGGGCCCGTTCCCCCTCGGCGATGAGGCGGAGCCGGAGGACGCCGCGGTTCTCGACGCAGACTTCCCCGAAGCGCTCGTCGCCCCGCTCCCCCGTCCGCTCGCCGAGGATCATGAACTCCGGACTCCACCCCGCCTCCTCCCGGAGGTCCTTGAGCACGTGCGGCGTGCCGTAGGGCTCCCCCTCCCCGTTTTCCTCGTTGCCCACGAGGAGGAGGTTCACCGGCGGGTACGGCGGCCGCGCCTTGCGCCTCCGGCCCATCCAGACCGCGTAGGTGGCCACCACGGTCTTCATGTCGGCGCTTCCCCGGCCCCAGAGGTAGTCGCCCTCGACGCGCGGCTCGAACTGGAAGTCGTCGGGATCGGGCTCCACCACGTCGAAGTGGCCTCCCAGGGTCACCTGAGCCGGCGGCCCGCCGGGGAAGCCCGCCAGCAGGGCCGGGTACCTCCCGCCGTCGAAGAGCCGCACCGTGAGCCCCAGCTCCTGGAGGCGGGCCGAGAGGAAGCGGGCGCAGCGCCAGACCTCGTCCAGGCGCTCCCGCGGGCAGTTGGTGACCGAGGGGATCCGGACGAGGGCCGAGGCCAGGTCCACCACCTCCCCCACGGCGTCCCGCGGCACCACCGCCGGAGGGGGAGCCCCTTCGGTGCCGAAGCGGACCCGGAGGGAAGGGTCCTTCTTCTCTTCCTCGAGGAGGGCCTGGGCCAGGGGGCGGATCTTCCCCTCCTCGTCCCCCAGGCGCCGGAGAGCACCCGGCAGGCCCCGCAGCTCCCGCTCCAGCAGCCGGACCCGCTCCTCGACCCACTCCCCGAAGAGATCCGGCGGCACCACGGGGTGGCCGGCGGGGGAACGGCGGCGGCCGGTCCGCCTTTGGAGCTCCAGCCGGATCCGGTCGGCGGGGTTGGGGCCGCCCCGCGCCATCTCCCAGAGGGGCGCCAGGGCCTCCTCCCGGCCCAGGGCCCGGGCCAACGCCCCCAGGTCTTCGAGGGTGGCCGCCAGGAAGGCCCGCAGGGGCACCTTCTCCCCGGTGAAGGGATCCTCGATCACCGCGCCGAGGCCGGCGGTGGCGGCGGCGGCCTCGTTCCGCCGGGCCCGCTGGACGTCGTCGGCGTCGTAGGTGTAGGCGGCGCCGAAGGCCTCGTCGGCGTAGATGCGAAGCAGGAGGAGCTCCTTGAAGACCACCTTGGCCAGGGAGAGGGCGAAGTCGTCCCCGCCCTCGTCGGTCCGCACCTCCACCCGGGTCATGGGCAGGTCCACCCGGGCGCAGAGGTTCTCCACCAGCAGGGCCCGCTCCGCCGCCTCCACGTCGGCCCGGTCCCCCGCCCGGTACAGCCCCTTCCGGTAGAGCCGCTGGAGTTGTTCGCTGGTGGCCCAGATGTTCCGGTTGACGGGGTCCACGTCGGAGCGGGCCCGGACCGGCGTCCAGTTGTTGGCGCCGAAGCGCACCCCCCGGCGCACCAGGTCGTAGGAGATGCGCAGGTAATCCCCGTGGCTGGCGTAGAGGTAAGGGACGTCCAGCTCCGGCGGGTTGGGGAAGGTGAGGAGGCGGTTGCTGGCCCGGCCGGTGAGGACCACCGCCGGCCTTCCGTCCACCTCCTCCCAGGCGAAGGGCGTGGAGGCGGAGACGGCGATGAAGAGGGGGCAGTAGGCCCGGAGGAGACGGGTGATGCGGATGAGGGCCTCGTTCCGAAAGTCGATGAGGGTCCGCCCCTCCCGCCGGTGGGGGGGGAGGTGGAAGAAGTCCCAGGAGAGCAGGGCCTCCGGCAGGGAGTGGTTGGTGTGGATCCCCGCCGTGGCCAGGCGGGAGCCGAAGAGCTCCACGCACCGGGCCAGGTACTTCTTCTTGGCCAGGCTCCAGCCGGCGGGGATGGCCTCTCCGTTGACCTCCACGGGGTAGGGCACGTTCCCGTGAAGGGCGTAGAAGCGCTCGCCGAAGGAGAGGCCCGCCCGGCCCAGGGCGTCCCAGACGGCCGCCTCGATGAGGCGGCCCTCCCAGGCCGTACCCTCGGCGGCGTAGTAGGGGCGCGTGGCCCCCTCCACCATCCAGTGGAAGACCTCCAGTTGGAAGCGGTCCCGGGCCCCCTCGGGGAGGGCCCGCTCCAGGAGGTGGTCGGCGAAGGAACGCCGCTCCGGGCCGGACCCGACGAAGGTGACGGGGCGGCCGTCCCCTCCGAGGACGTTGAACTCCAGCTCCAGCCCCGAGAGTCCCCGGTCGAAGTGGGTCTCCAGGGAGGACTCGACGGCGAGCTGGAACTTTTCGGCGAAGGTGCCCCAGTCGGCGGCTTTCATCTTCGAAAGGGTCCTTTGGCCATCGGTGGGGAGGTGGGGCGGGAAGGCGGGGGATCGGGAGCCGGCGGTCCGGTGGCCTCCTCCGCCGCCGCCCCGGCCAGGCGCCTCCTCACCGCCTCCCGTGGTCGGTTGGCAACTCCGAGAGCGCTTTCCACAGCCGCTCCGCGGCCCGCCTCGTCTTCTCCGGCGGCAGGGCGTAGGAGAAGCGGATCCATCGCTTGCCGAACTCGGAGAAGTAGACGCCGGGGACCACCGCGAGGCCGTGCCGCTCGGCGAGGTAGGCCCCCATCGCCGCGCTGTCGGCCATGCCGGCCCGGTCCATCCAGGGGCCCACGTCCAGGAAGGCGTAGTAGCCCTTCCCCAGAATGCCGCGGATCCCCTTTTCCCGGAGGAAGGCCTCCATCACCTTCCGGCTGGCGTTGGTCGGCTCCACCACCGGCGCCGCCGCCTTGTCGAACCCCATCTCCACGGCGGCCATGGCGACGGCCAGACTGAAGAAGGAGGGGATGACGCCGTGGGAGGCCCGGTTCTGCATGAACTTGACCATCTTCTTGGAGGCCAGGAGGTGGGCGTTGCGGATGTTGCTCGCCCCCAGGGACTTGGTGATGCCGTCGAGGACCAGCAGGCGGTCCCGCTCCTCGGGGGAGAAGGCCCCGAGGAAGGCGTTGACGTCGTGGGGCTCGCCGTCGGTGACCCGGTGGTAGATCCAGTCAAAGAGGACGAAGGGGATGCCCCCGGCGAAGGCCGCCCGCGCCAGGGCGATCTGCTCTTCGAGGGAGAGGGTCCTCCCCGTGGGGTTGTCGGGGGAGGTGACCACCAGGCCGGCGATCTTGCGCCCCCCCAGCGATTGGGCGAAGCGGACGCTCTCGGCGATCCCCTCCGGGGTGAGGGCCCAGGCCTCCGCCTCCCGCCCGGGGGCCAGCAGGACGTTGGCGCCGATGGCGTACGGGCCCCAGTTGTAGGAGATCCACGGGACCCGGGAGACGAGGATGAAGTCCCCCCGGCGGCCGTGGCCCAGAAACTGCATGGCGTCGTAGGCCTTGAGGAGGGCGTCCCTCCCGCCCTGGCAGCCGAGGACGTTCTCGGGGCCCCAGCCGGTGGCGGCGTCCAGGCCCCAGTACCCCTCCGCCATGGACTTGCGGTAGGCCGCCGTCCCGAAGGGCTGGTCGTAGGCCGTCCCCTGCTTCCGCTGGAGGGCGAAGGCCCGCTCCAAAAGCTCCTCCGAGACGCCGGGCAGGCTGGCCCCGCCGTCTCCCTGGCTGGCGTCGAACTCCTCCCCTCCGGGGAAGTCCCGGTGGTAGACGGCCAGGGCGTCCCGGATCTCGAACATCCGGGAGCCGGGGATGGCGGCCATGGTGCGGGGGCTTCCGTCCAGGGCGGAGAGTTCCGCCTCCTTCACGACGAGGACGGGGTGGTCTTCCGACGGGGCTTTCGGCGCGGAATGGGCCATGGTCACCTCCTCCGGGGGGGGCGGTGCGCTCGCCCGACAGGATACCCTCGACCCGGCGCCGGCAACAGCCGGGCCGGGTGGAAAAAACCGCCCCGGCGGTGGCCGGGGCGGCGGGGATCTCCAAGCGGGAGGGGAATCAGGATGCGGGGGCGGCGGGGGCCTGGGGCTGGGACGAAGCCTGCGGGTTGGAGGAACCGTCGTCCTTGTGGTTCTGGTACTGGAAGCCCGACACCCGGAGCATGTTGTCCAGGGCCACCTTGAGGTCCACGTGGCCCTTTTCGAACTTGGCCACGGTGGTCACCACGAAGTAGCCGTCCTTGTTCTCCACCGTGGAGCGCTTCACCTCCACCAGGTGTCCCGCCTTGGCGGTGAGGTTTTCCCAGTACTTCTTGAAGGTCTCCGGATTGGCCTTGAAGCCGAGGTTGGAGTCCACCCGCTGGAAGGCTCCGTTGTAGTCTCCCTTCTGGAGCAGGGTGACGAATTCGTTGGCCTTGGCCACCACCATGTCGTTGGCCTGGGCGTAGAGGGTGCCGAAGGCCGCCAGGGCCACCGCCAAGAGGGCGACGATCCGGAGAGGGGTTGCGATACGCTTCATGGGACTGATCCTCCTTGCACCGTAACGATCCACACGCCCGAACCAGGAGGTCGTTCCGGCGGAGGACCCGCCCGTTCCGGACGAGGCTAAATATACTCTTTCGCTGGGCTTCCGTCAACTTTTCGGCCCCGGAAGGGACCCCTCGAGCCAGCGGGCGGTTCGGGCGGCCAGGAGGGCCGAGGCCTCGGTGGCCAGGGCGTTGTGGGGGAGCCCCTCCAGGACGAGGAGGGTCGCCCCCAGGAGCCGGGCCGTCTCTTCGAGGTCCCCCGCCGGGGTGAGGAGGTCGCCGGAGGACGCCACCACCAGGTGGGGCCTTCCCCGCTGGCGGCGCTGGAGGCGCCGGTCGGACAGCCGGCCCAGGGGCCCCGCCAGGCCGAGGCGGGCGATCTGGCGGAGAAGCCGCCCACCCTCGGTCCCCCCTTCCCGGAGGAACCGCTTTCGGGCTTCCCCGCCGGGGCCGAAGGCGAGGTCCAGGAGCCGCTCCTCCCCCTCCAGGGAGACGGTCTCGCCGAAGAGAAAGGCCAGCCGGGCCCGGAGGGAGGCCGCCCTCCAGACCCGGCGCCGGGCCTCCCGGGAGAGGCCCCGCCGCGGCAGGGGCATGAGGAGGACCGACGCGGCCACCTGGAGGCCTTCCAGCACCCGGAGGGCCAACCACCCCCCCAGGCTGTGGCCCACCAGGACCGTCCGCTCCGGCTCCAGAAGGGCGGCCTCCACCGCCGCCGCCATCTGGCTGAGGCCAAGGCCCCGAAGGTCCCCCCCCGGCTCGTGGCCGGGAAGGGTCACCGACCGGACGGCCCACCCTTCGGAGGCGAAGGCCGCCGCAAACGACCGAAAGACCCAGGGTCCCTCGAAGGCGCCGTGGACCAGGACCATCTCGTAGCCGAACACGGAGAGTGCTCCCTACGGGCGTCGGGCAGGGGGGGTGGAGGCCCCCTCACCCCTGGAACCAGTCGGGGAAGGCCCCCCACCAGGAGAGGGCCACCTTGAAGACGCCGGTCCGGTCGGGGGTCACGAGGAAGAGGGCCGGGGACTCGAAGGAGCGCCCGTCCTGGAGGGAGGTGCGGACGGTGAGCCGCACCATGGCCGTGAGGCCGGAAAGCCACTGGACCTCGGCTCCCACGGTCTCCTGCCGGAGCGGTTCCTCCCGGTGGGCGGTCACCGTCTGGCGGAACTCGTCCACGTTGGCGTGCCAGATGTTGGCCAGCCCCTTCCACTCGATGATCTCGGAGGTGGGCAGGTGGACGAAGCGCTCCCCGGCGTCGGGGTCCCCCTCGGCGTAGGCCCGCAGGAGCCCCTGGACCGCCCGGAGGGCCTCCTGGTCCCGAAAGGCCCGGGCGGCCTCTTCTCCGGGGGAGGCCCCCGCCTCCCCCGCCTTCTCCTTGGCGCGGCGCCCCATCACAACCCCTCGCGCAGGATCCAGCGTACCGTGTTTCTTATCCCCATTTCAAACGGTACCTCCGGGCGGAAGCCCAGCTCCTCCTCGGCGCGGGAGGGGTCGAGGGCCCGCCGGGGGTCGTGGGCCCGCCGGTCGGGGACGAAGCGCACCAGGGCCTCGGCCCCGGCGGGGTCCTTCCCCAGCTCCTCCAAGGCCTCCCGAGCGGCGAGGCGGACCACCTCGAGGTTCGTCCGCTCGCACCGGGCCCCCAAGTGGTAGACCCTTCCGGACCGTCCCCGTTCCAGGACCAGCAGGACCCCCCGGTTGTGGTCGTCCACGTGGATCCAGTCCCGGGACTGGAGGCCGGTGCCGTACACCTCCACCGCCTTTCCCTCCCGAACCCGCCGGACGACGCTGGGGATCAGCTTGTCCCCCGACTGGTAGGGGCCGTAGATGTTGGTGGTCCTTGTCACCAGGGCGTCGAGGCCGAAGGTCCGGTGGTAGGCCAGGGTGAGGGCGTCGGCGGCCGCCTTGGAGGCGGCGTACGGGGTGGAAGGGTTCAGGGGGGAATCCTCCCGGAAGCTTCCCCCGGAACTGGACCCGTAGACCTCGTAGGACGAGAGGTGGAGGAAGACCCCCCGCCGGCCCTCCCGGTCCCAGGCCTGTCGGGCCGCCTCCAGGACGGCGGCGGTCCCCAGGGTATTGACCCGGGGGAAGGCCAGGGGGGAGGCCTCCTCGGCTCCCGAGGGGTTCCGGGCGGCGAAGTGGACCACGGCGTCGAAGGGGCCGTATTCCGCGAAGAGCCCGCCCAGCGCCCCTTCCTCCGTGAGCCAACCCCTCACGTAGCGAAAGCGGCCGGGGTGGAGGCGGGGCAGGTCCCTGAGTACCCGGGAGTCCTCCGGCCGGGCCACGCCGTCGAAGACGGTGACCTCCGCCTCCTCCCGGAGGCCGAGGAGAAGCCGGACGAAGTTCCCCCCCACGAACCCCGCCCCTCCGGTGACGAGAAAGCGCCGGAGGGTCCGGGGGGCGGGGTTTCGAAGGGCCTCCTCCACCCCTCAGGCCCTCCCGTACCAGCGCTCCACGTAGGAGCGGTACTCCCCGCTGAGAACCCGGCGCCACCATCCCTCGTTGGCGAGGTACCAGGCCACCGTGGAGGCCAGCCCCTCCTCGAAGGGGACTCGGGGGGAGAAGCCCAGCTCCCGCTCCGCCTTGGTGGGGTCGATGGCGTACCGCCAGTCGTGGCCCGGCCGGTCCTTCACGAAGGCGATCCGGGAATCGGGGTCGACGCCGCCCCACCCCTTCCGGGAGGCCACCTCCCGGACGAGCAGCCGCACCAGGTCCAGGTTCCGCTTCTCGCACCGGGCCCCGAGGTTGTACACCTCCCCCGGCCGGCCCCTCTCGAAGGCCAGGAGGGCGCCGCGGTTGTGGTCGTCCACGTGGATCCAGTCGCGGACGTTCTCGCCCGTTCCGTAGACGGGGAGGGGCTTCCCCTCCAGCAGGCGGACCACCATGAAGGGGATGAGCTTCTCGGGGAACTGGTAGGGGCCGTAGTTGTTGCAGCAGCGGGTCACCACGGCGTCCAGGCCGAAGGTGCGGTGGTAGGCCAGGACCAGCTGGTCGGCGGCGGCCTTGCTGGCCGAGTAGGGGCTGGAGGGGCAGAGGGGGGTCTCCTCGGTGAAGGCCCCCTCCTCCCCCAGGGTGCCGTAGACCTCGTCGGTGGAGACCTGCAGGAAGCGCCCCCCCCGGTCCTTCCAGGAGAGGCGGCACCGCTCCAGCAGGGCGGCGGTGCCCAGGACGTTGGTCTTCACGAAGGCCAGGGGGCCGAGGATGGACCGGTCCACGTGGCTCTCCGCCGCGAAGTGGAAGACCCCCTGGACCGGTTCCTCCTCGAAGAGGGCGGCGAGGGCCGCCTCGTCGGTCACGTCCAGCCGGACGAAGCGAAACCGCCCGGGGTGGGCCTCGGCGAGGCCGGCGAGGTTTTCCAGGTTCCCGGCGTAGGTGAGGGCGTCCGCCGCCACGATGCGCCAGGAGGGCCTCTCCCGCAGGGCCAGGCGGACGAAGTTGCTGCCGATGAAGCCGGCGGCGCCGGTGACGAGGACCGTGCGTGGGTTCATGGGCTTCCCTTTCGGCCGGGGGGGAGGGGGATGCCCCGGCGTTGGGCCAAGGCCGCTAGGTTCTGGTAGTGGCGGCGGTCTTCCTTGCCGAGGTTTTGAAGGAGCTTCACCAGCCCCGGCGCCTTTTCGCTGGCTACGCCCTGGAGGTGGTTTTCGGCGCCGCTCTCTTCCAGTTCGAGGGCGATGGCCAGGGCCTCCTGCAGGGGCGGCGCCTGGCGGGCCGAAAGGACCTTCTCGATCCGGGCGAGGAAGGCCCGCGCCTCCCCCTCCGTGAGGGGGATGGCCAGGGCCGCGTCCTTTTCCTTGTTGAGAAGCCGCTTTTCGTACCCGATGAGGGCCGCGTGGGCCTTCTCGTCCCGGGCCATGCGGTAGAAGAGGGCGGCGGCCTCCCCGTCCTCTGCGTAGGCTTCGGCGAACCAGGCGTAGAGTTCGCTGAGGCGGGTCTCCACGTCGATGAGGGTTTGGAGCAGGCGCTGGAGACTCATCACGGCTCCTTCAGGGTCCTTCGGGGGAAGGGGCCTGGACCCCCAGG
>JBMFRA010000055.1:0-14307 GCA_049968315.1 Acidobacteriota bacterium | reverse complement strand
GGGTTGGGCTTTTCGGCCGGTGCGAGCATCGGGCGCTATAGGGGACGGGAGGCCGGAAGCCGGGGGAGGCGCCCTTGGGCGCCGTGGGCCGGCCGAGGGCTCCCGGGCCGCGGCGAAGGCGCGGCCCCCGTCTCCTCCGGGACCGGCGCCGGGGGGATCGATGGATGTTGGAGAGGTACGATCTGTGCTAGAATGGTTCCTGAAATCGCCGTCCGGGCGCAGGGGGAGGGGGTGGGCGGCGGGAGGTTCCCGTGCTCTCCTTCCTTCCTTCCTGGCTTCTCGGCCCCCTGGCCTTCTTGCTCTTTGTGGGCAACACCCTCTTCTGGACCCCGGCCCTCTTCACCGCCTCCCTGCTGAAGGCCGTCCTGCCCCTCAAGGGCTGGCGGCGCCTCTGGACCCAAGCGGTGACCCTCGTGGCGGAGACGTGGACCTCGGGGAACAACCTCGGCCTGCGCCTCATCCAGCGGATCCACTGGGAGGTCAAGGGGGTGGAGGGCCTCAGCCGGAAGGGGTGCTACCTGGTCTCCTGCAACCACCGCTCCTGGGTGGACATCGTGGTGCTGCAGAAGATCTTCCACCGCCGCATCCCCTTCCCCAAGTTCTTCCTCAAGAAGAGCCTGGCCTACGTCCCGGTCCTGGGCGTGGCCTGGTGGGCCCTCGACTACCCCTTCATGCGGCGCTACTCCAAGGAATACCTGGAAAAGCACCCCGAGAAGCGGGGCAAGGACCTGGAGGTGACCCGGAAGGCCTGCCAGCGCTTCGGAAACGACCCGGTCACGATCCTCAACTTCCTGGAAGGGACCCGCTTCAGCCCGGAGAAGCACCGCCTGCTCTCCTCCCCCTACCGGAACCTCCTGCCTCCCAAGGCCGGCGGGATCGCCTTCGTCCTCTCCTCCATGGGCGACCGGATCCGCCACCTGTTGGACGTGACCATCGTCTACCCCACGGAGAGCCCCAGCCTTTGGGACCTGCTCTCGGGAAAGGTCCGAAAGGTGGTGGTCCACGTGGAAAAGCTGGAGATCCCGGAGGAGTTCCGTACCGGCAAGTACTTCGAGGACGCCCAGGCGCGGGAACGGTTCCAGGCCTGGGTCCGGGAAATCTGGGCCCGCAAGGACGCCCTCATGGAGCGCCTGAGGCGGGAGCACGGCCTGGGGCCGGAACGCCTGCCGGCCTGAAGGTCACCGCCGAAGGACCTCCACCAGCGAGGCCTCTTCGATCTTCCAGCCGCCCTCCCCCTTCCGGAGGAGGCACCGAACCTCGTGGACCTCCCGGAAGGATTCGCCCCCTCCGCCCTCCCCCTCGAGGCGGGCAGTGGCCCGCACCTTCGCCTCGCCCTCGGGGCCGAAGTCCACCACCGGGTCGTAGAAGCGGAGGGAGACGCGGGCGGCACGCCCCCGGGCGGCGAAGGCGTACCGGGTGACCTCCTCCCGCTCCACCTCGGCCTGGAAGTCGTAGGCGGTGGCTTCGACCCGGCAGCGGGGGGCGAAGAAGGAGGAGACCTTCCGGGCCGCCGCCGCCGCGGCGAGGTCCCCCTCGGGGCCGTCTTTCTCCACCGCCCGGGAGAGGGCCTTGAGGGTCCTCAGGACCTGCCGCTTTCGGGTGGGAAAGACCGCCCAGAGGGCCCATAGGGTGAGAAGGACCAGGATGCCGGCGCCGACCTTCCGCGCGTTCACCACAGCGGGGCCCCCAGGATGCGGCTGCGGGAGACCTGGCCGAAATCGTGCTGCTCCATGGGCATGGACCGGTTGTCCCCCACCACGTAGAGGTTCCCCGCCTCGACGCGCCGCGGGGGAAGCTCCCAGTCGCAGGGACCCTGGACGTAGGGTTCTTCGAGGGGCACTCCGTCCACCAGCAGGACGCCTCCCCGGAAGGCCACCTCCTCGCCGGGGAAGGCCACCACCCGCTTCAAAAGGACCACCCGCTCCCCCGCCAGGCGGAGGGCCACCACGTCCCCCCTCCGGGGCTCGGAAAGGAGGTACCGGGGCCTCAGCAGAAAGTGGAAGGAGCCGTCACGGTAGGTCGGTTCCATACTGGCCCCCCGCACCACGAAGGGCCTCAGGACGAAGGTGAAGAAGAGGAGCGAGAAGAGGGCCACCGCCGCCACCCGTATGGCGTAGAGGGGGGTCCACCGGGGAAAGAGGAAGGCGCGGAGGCGGGGGTGCCGGTCCAGAACCATCCCCTCCAGGATAGCCCTTCCAGGGCCCCGGAGGAAGGGCCCGCCCTTGACAGCCGTGAGGCGCCGCGGTAGGGTGAGACCGTTGCTGGGGGCGCGGCCAGAGCCGCTGAGACGCCCGTGGGAAACCCCGTCCGGGCGGTCCCTTGGAACCTGATCCAGGTCATGCTGGCGTAGGGAGAGCAACGCACCGTTCCGATCCCGGCCCCGCCCATGACACCTCATCGCCCGAGGAGGCGAGCCATGCCGTCCACTGCCCTTTCGCGAAGGGTGCTTCTCCGGGAGCCCCGCTTCGGTCTCGAGGTCCCCTTCCGGGAGCTTGCCCTCTCCGACGGAACCACCCTCCGCCTCTACGACACCTCGGGTCCCTACACCGACCCCGCCTTCGCCCCGAGCCTCTCCCAGGGGCTCCCTTCCCTCCGGGCACCCTGGCTGGCCTCCCGGGGGCTGGTCCCCGCCGGTCGCTCCGGATCGCGGCGGGCCGGCTCGGCGCCCGCCACCCAAATGGCCTTGGCCCGGCGGGGCGTCGTCACCGAGGAGATGGCCTTCGCCGCCTTCCGGGAGGGATTGGACCCGGAGGCGGTTCGGGAGGAGATCGCCGCCGGGCGCGCCGTCCTCCCCGCCAACGTCAACCACCCCGAGGCGGAGCCCATGGTCATCGGCCGTCGTTTTCTCACCAAGATCAACGCCAACCTGGGCTCCTCCGCCCTCTCCTCCTCCGTGGAGGAGGAGGTGGAGAAGATGGTCTTCGCCATCCGTTGGGGGGCCGATACGGTGATGGACCTCTCCACGGGGAAGAGGATCCCCGAGACCCGGGAGGCCATCCTGAGGAACGCCCCCGTGCCCGTGGGGACCGTCCCCATCTACGAGGCGCTGGAGCGGGCCGGCGGGCAGCCGGAGGACCTCTCCTGGGAGGTCTTTCGGCAGACCCTGGTGGACCAGGCGGAGCAGGGGGTGGACTACATGACCATCCACGCCGGCCTCCGGTTGGCCCACATCCCCCTGGCGGCCCGGCGGACCACCGGCATCGTCTCCCGGGGGGGCTCCATCCTGGCCCTCTGGTGCACCCGCCGCCGGGAGGAGAACTTCCTCTACACCCATTTCGGCGAGGTCCTGGAGATCGCCGCCGCCTACGACGTGACCCTCTCCCTGGGGGACGGGCTCCGCCCCGGCTCCATCGCCGACGCCAACGACAAAGCCCAGTTCGCCGAGCTGGAGACCCTGGGCGAGCTGGCCCTGCGGGCCTGGGAGCGGGAGGTCCAGGTGATGATCGAGGGGCCCGGCCACGTGCCCCTCCACAAGATCGCCGAGAACATGGAACGGGAGGAGGCCCTCTGCCACGGGGCCCCCTTCTACACCCTGGGGCCGCTGGTCACCGACATCGCCCCGGGGTACGACCACATCACCAGCGCCATCGGGGCGGCGGTCATCGGCGCCCTAGGCACCGCCATGCTCTGCTACGTCACCCCCAAGGAGCACCTGGGCCTTCCCAACCGGGAGGACGTGCGGCAAGGCGTCCTCGCCTACAAGATCGCCGCCCACGCCGCCGACCTCGCCAAGGGCCACCCCCGGGCCCGGGAGTGGGACGACGCCCTGTCAAGGGCCCGCTACGCCTTCCGGTGGGAGGACCAGTTCGCCCTGGCCCTGGACCCCGAGACGGCCCGGGCCTACCACGACGAGACCCTTCCCTCCGAAGGGGCCAAGGAGGCCCCCTTCTGCTCCATGTGCGGCCCCCGCTTCTGCGCCATGCGCCTGAGCCGCGAGGCCGGCAGCGGCTGACGGCCCCCCGTCCCTCGCCCAGCTCTCCCGCTACGACGTGGTGGTGACCTGGCCCAAGAACGCTTACCTCGACCGAACGGCCTTCGGGGACACGCTGGCCGACTTCGCCGACCTGGGGGGCAAGGTGGTCCTCGGAGGGTTTTGCTGGTATACCTACGCCAATCCCCTGGGAGGAAGGATCCTGACGGGGGGCCTGGCCCCGCTGGATACCACCACGGGGGCAAACCACCGCGAGTTCGCGCACTTGGGGGCCCATGTGGGAGGCCATCCCCTCCTAACGGGCGTCACGTCCGTCTCCTCGCCGTTCCGCGATTACACCGCCCTCGCCTCCGGCGCCACCTGGGTGGCCGACTGGGACGACGGGGAGAAGTTCCTCGCTTTGAAGGGCAACGTGGCGGCCGTCAACGGCGGCCTGATGGATGTAGGCTTTACGGGGGACATGGCCCGCATCGTCCGCAACGCCGTGAAGTTCCTCGCCCTTGTCAATATCCTAGACATGGGGGCGTCGGCCACCACGGGAAGCGCCCCCTTCACCACCACCTTCCACGGCTCCGCCGCCGGCGGCCAGCCGCCCTACGGCTACCTCTGGGAGTTCGGGGACGGAACTTCCTCCACGGCCCAGAACCCATCCCATACCTACGCAGCGGCCGGATCGTACCTGGCGCAGTTCTTCGTCACCGATTCGGCGGGACACGAGAGCCGCGGCGGCTTCTACGTGACCGTCACTCCCCCCCTCACCCTCTCGGCCTCCCGAACACCGGCCTCGGGGACGGCCCCCCTCGCCGTCTCCTTCTCCTCGGCACCGTCGGGGGGGACGCCCCCGTACACCTTCGATTGGAACTGGGGCGACGGCTCGGCCCACGGGACGACCCAGAACCCCTCCCACACCTTCACCACGGGGGGAACCTACACCACCATCCTCACCGTCACCGACGCCGCCGGCCACACGGCCAGCCAGACGCTGACGACCACCGTGCTGCCCGCCCTCCAGGCCTTCGCCGGCGGCTCCCCCTCCTCGGGCTCCATTCCCCTTTCGGTGACCTTCTTCGCCTTCGCCACCGGCGGAACGCCGCCCTACACCTACGCCTGGAACTTCGGGGACGGTGCCACCGCCACCGGCTCCTCCGCCTCCCATACCTACACCGCGGCGGGGAGCTATTCGGCGACCGTGACGGTGACCGACGGGGCCTCCCGCACGGCCACCTCCGCCCCCGTCCCCATCACCGCCACCGTCCCCCCGCCGGTGGTGACTTCCATGGTGAAGAAGTCCCCGCCTTTCAAGATCGTGGTCAACGGTTCCAACCTCCAGTCCGGCATCCAGGTCTACATCAACGGCACCCACTGGCCGGGTGTCTCCTGGAAGAGCACCTCCAAAATCGTCCTCACGGGATCTACCCTCAAGACGGCGGTCCCGCCGGGAACCCCCACCACCTTCCGCTTCGTGAACCCCGACGGCGGTGAGACGACGCTGACCTGGTCGTACTGACCGGCCCTCTCGGCCGGAAAGGGGGGGCCGGACCGGCCCCCCCCTTTTCGCCGCCCCCCTTTTCCGCTACCCTGCACTCACACACCGCGGGGAGGCCGCCCATGGGCCGGGAACTGGTGGACCTGTTTCCTCCGGAGGGCCTGAAGATCCTGCTGGCCCTCTTCCTCTCCTTCCTCATCGGCCTGGAGCGGGAGGAGCGGAAGGGCTCGGCGGGCCACTACGTCTTCGGGGGGGTGCGGACCTTCCCCCTCCTGGGCCTCTTGGGCTACGCCACCGCCCTCATCTCCGGCGACCAGCTCCTCCCCCTGGCCTTCGCCTTCGCCGTGGTGGGCTCCTTCCTGCTGGCCTCCTACCTCCACAAGCTCAAGACCTCGGAGGAGGCGGGGGTCACGACGGAGATCTCCGGCCTGATGACCTTCGTCATCGGGATCCTGGTCTTCCGGGACCTCTACTGGATCGCCTCCACCCTGGTGGTCCTCAGCCTCCTCCTCCTGGAACTCAAGCAGGCCCTGGAGGGGATGAGCCGCCGCCTGCCGCCGGAGGAGGTGGTGACCTTCACCAAGTTCCTGCTCCTCACGGTGGTGATCCTCCCGGTGGTCCCCAACCGCCCCTTCACCCCCTTCGCCGTGAACCCCTTCAAGCTGTGGATGGTGGTGGTGGCGGTGAGCACCGTCTCCTACGGCAGCTACGTGGTCCAGCGGCTGACGGCGGGGCGGGGCGGGGTTCTCCTCTCGGCGGTGCTGGGCGGGGCCTACTCCTCCACGGTGACGACGGTGGTGCTGGCGAAGAAGTCCCGGGGCCAGCGCCTGTCCCGCCTCTACGCAGGGGCCATCCTGCTGGCTTCGGGGCTCATGTACCTCCGCCTCGTCGTTCTGGTGTGGGCCTTCAACGGGCCCCTGGGCCGGCGGCTGACTCCGCCGTTCCTGGCGCTGGCCCTGGCCGCTTCCCTCGGCGGCCTGATCCTGGCCCGCCTGGAGCGGCGGTCCAGGGAGTCGGAACAGCCGGCCGAGCCTTCGAAAAACCCGCTGGAGTTCCGGGCGGCCTTCCTCTTCGCCGTGGTCTTCCTCCTGGTCCTCGTCCTCTCCGAGTGGGTCTTCGAGGCCCTGGGGTCCTCGGGGGTCCGCCTGCTGGCGCTGGTCATGGGCGTCACCGACGTGGACCCCTTCATCCTGGGCCTCACCTCCGCCGCCGGCGTCACCACCCCCCTGGAGGTGGCGGCGGCGGGCATCGTCATCGCCGCCTCGAGCAACAACCTGGCCAAGGGGATCTACGCCCTCTCCTTCGCCGAGCGGCCCACGGGTCCCCTTGCCCTGGGCCTCCTGACGGCGCTGGCGGCGGCGGGCCTCCTCCCCCTCTTCTTCCTGGGCTGACCCCGTTGCTCCGGGGACGGGGCGGTGCTACCGTTGGGCAGGCGGGCCCTCGGGCCCGGGGAGGGTGGCCATGGCCTCGAAGCAGAAAGGTCCCGTGCGGCGCCCGGCGGTGGCGGGGCTCTTCTACCCCGCCCACCCCCTCCAGCTCCAGACGGCGGTGGAGCGCTTCCTGGTGAGGACCCTGGAGCCCGTCCGGGCCCTCTGCCTCCTCGTTCCCCACGCCGGGTACGTGTACAGCGGAGCCACGGCGGGAAAGACCTACGCCGCCTCGGAGCTCCCCCGGAGGCTCGTCGTCCTCTGCCCCAACCATACCGGCCTCGGCCCTCCCCTCTCCTGCTGGCCCTCCGGTTCCTGGTTGACCCCCCTGGGGGAGGTTCCCGTGGACGCCGAGGCGGCAGAGATCCTCCTCTCCGCCGTTCCGGCCCTCGAGGCCGACGAGAAGGCCCACCTCCGGGAGCACGCGGTGGAGGTCCAGCTCCCCTTTCTCCAGGTCTACCTCGGGGAGTTCGCCTTCGTCCCCGTCGCCGTGGGCACCCACCGCCGGGAAGACCTCGCCGCCCTGGGCCGCGGCCTCGCCGGGCTCCTCAAGCGCCTCGGCGGCGAAGCGGCCCTCGTCGTCTCCAGCGACATGAACCACTACGAGAGCGCCGCGGTGAACCGCCGCAAGGACGGGCTCGCCCTCGACGCCCTCACGGCCCTGGACCCGGAGGGGCTTCACCGGGTCGTCCTCGACAACGACATCTCCATGTGCGGCTTCGCCCCGGCGGTGGCGGCCCTCTTTGCCGTGCGCGAAACGGGGGGTGGCTGCGCCGACCTCGTGGACTACACCCACTCGGGCCTCGTCACCGGCGACCACGACCAGGTGGTCTCCTACGCCGGCCTGCGCATCCACCGGGAGGCGGCGTGAAGCGGCTGTTCTCCCTCCTCGGCGCACTCCTCCTCACCGCCCCCGCGGCCGCCCAAACCACGCCCATCCCCTGGCACCCCAAGGCCACCCCGGCGCCCGTCGCGCCCCGAGCCGCCACGGGACGCACCCCGGCGCCGTCCCCCGCTCCGGCGGCCCCCTCCGAGTACCTGGTGACCTTCGACCGCGTCACCACCGTCTCCCCCGGCGTCTACCGGGCGGAGGGCAACGTGCGCTTCACCTACGGCGACATGCTCCTCACCGCCGACACCGTGACCTACGACAGCGAGAAGGAGACCCTCCGGGCCGAAGGGAATGTGGCGGTGGACTTCGGGGACTTCACCCTCTCCGGGACGGTCTGCGAGTACGACCTTCGGGCGGGGACGGGGAGGGTCACCGACGCCTACGGGCTCCAGAAGAACGGGGACTTCACCGTTGTGGGCCGGGAGATCCGGAAGACCGGCCCCGACTGGTACGAAGTGGTGGACGGCACCCTCACCTCCTGCACGGCGGCCACGCCGCCTTGGAGCGTCCGGATGAGCCGGGGCCGCTTCCACGTGGACCACTACGCCTACCTAAGAAACCCCCGCTTCCGGATCCGGGACGTGCCGGCCCTCTACACCCCCTACCTCGTGTGGCCCCTCAAACCCGAACGCTCCACGGGCCTGCTCATACCGGAGGTGGGCAACTCCACCCTCAAGGGCTTCACCGTGAGCGGGGCCTTCTACTGGGCCGGCGCCGACTGGTGGGACGACACCCTGTACCTCGACCACTACGAGAAGGAGGGGTGGGGCTTCGGGGAGGAGTTCCGCTACGCCCTCACCCCCCGTTCCTACGGGTGGATGCGGGGGTACTACATCCGGCAGGAGAGCGACCGCCGAAGGCGGTGGGACCTCACCTGGACGCACTTCCAAGATTTCTCCCGCGGCTGGTACTTCCTCGCCGACGTGAACCTGCTTTCCGACATCGACTTCCCCAAGGAGTACCAGCGGGACTACGCCCGGAGCACCACCTCCCGCACCGATTCCCGCCTCTTCCTGGTGCGCCGCTGGGGACCCTACGGCTTCACCCTCCGCCTAGAGCGGCGCCGCCAGTACTTCACCGAGGGGAGGGACCTCGTCCAGCGGGCCCTGCCCCTCGTGGAGTTCCGCTCGGCCCTCCAGCCCCTGGGCCGGGGCCTCTACGGGGGCTTCGAGACCTCCGCGGCCTACCTCCACCGGGAAGCGGCGGGGCCGGCGGAGGGCGGCCTCTTCGAGAAGAGCTCCCAGAACTACGGGCGGCTGGACCTCCACCCCTTCGCCGAGTGGCCCCTCCACCCCGCGCCCTGGCTGGACCTCACCCCCCGGCTGGAGGGAAGGGCCACCTGGTACGGCGACTCGGTGGACCCCCTTTCCGGCCAATCTCCCGGCGGGGACCTCATCCGCCTCTACGGGCGCTTCTCCCTGGACGCCGCCGGCCCCCGCCTCTACCGGCGCTACCCCTCCGGCCTCAAGCACGTCGTCGAGCCTTTCGCCGGTTACGCCTACGTCACCAAGGACGCGGGCGCCGTGCGCATCCCGAAGTACGACGAGGTGGACGAGGCGGAGCTGAACGTCAACCAGGTGCGGTACGGCGTGCGGAACCGCTTTTATGGCAAGGCAGGGAACCTCCTCCTGGAGGCGGAGCTTTACCAGGCCTGGAGCTTCGGGCGGGACCTCACGGTCCTCGGGGACCGAAGGAGCCCCCGTTCGCCGGCGGTGCTGGCCGTCCGCTTCTGGCCGGAGGAGCGGTGGAGCGGGGACCTGCGCCTCATTTACAACACCCTGGCCCGCCGCCTCGCCTCCCGTTCCCTCTCCCTGGCCTACCGCCCCAAGGAAAAGGAGAGCGACGCCTTCGTGCGGGTCACCTACCTCAAGACCGACCGGCTGACCCCCGACGCCGCCGGGACCTCCGCCGAAGAGCTCCGGGTGGCGGCCTACCTGGACCTCCTGGACAACCGGGTGACGGTGAACCCCGTGGCGGAGCGGGACCTCCTGAGACACGACTGGCGGAACCTCCGGCTGGTTTTCTGGTTCCGGGGATCCTGCTACTCCCTGGGCGTGGAGACGGGCCGGCGGACCATCGGCAGCTTCCGCGAGACCAACTACCGCTTCCTCGTCTCCCTCAAGGGGGCGGGGACGGTGGTGGACCTATACGGCGGCACGGGCTCCTTCGGGGGCCTGGAAGAGCCGCCCGCAGGCCCGTAGAAGAGGCAGGGGAACCGTGGTGCCCAGCCTCCGGCGGGAGGTGGCCCGAAAGGCCCTGCACATGGCCATGGGCCTCTTCGCCCTCTGCCTGAGGGTGCTGAGCCCCTTCCAGGCGGCCCTCTGCGCCCTCTTCGCCCTCCTGCACAACGTCTACCTCTTCCCCCTCTACGGCCGGAAGAAGCTGGAGCGCCCCGAGGAGTCCGCCCGCGGCTACACGGGGATGGTGGGGTACCCGGCGGTGGTGCTGGTCCTGATCCTCCTGGGGTGGCTTTCGGCCTACCCCGAGACCGCCGGCCTCCCCGCCTCCGCCCAGGAGCAGGCCGCCCTCCACGCCCGCTTCGGCCTCGCCGTGGCGGCGGCGGCCTGGGGGATCCTGGCCTTCGGCGACGCCTTCGGCGCCCTCTGCGGCCTTCTCCTGAAGGGCCCCGCCCTCCCCTGGAACCCCCGGAAGACCTGGGCGGGGAGCCTGGGGTTCGTCCTGGCGGGGACCCTTTCCTCCTTCCTCCTCCTCCGCTTCGTCCTGGCGGGCCGGGCCTCGCCGCCGGGAGGAGCGGCCCTTGCCTGGGCCCTCTGCCTGCTGGCCTCCTTCGCCGCGGCGGTGGTCGAATCGCTCCCGGGGCAGTTCGACGACAACCTCACCGTCCCCCTGGCCGCCTGGGCGGTCCTCTCCTTCCTCCCCCACGGCGTGCCGCTCCTTCAGAGTGCATCCTTCGTGCACCAGACCCTGGGCCGAGGGGGGGACGCCCCGTGGGCCGCGGCCCTGGCGGGCCTGCTGGCCCTCCACACCCTCCTCTCCGCCCTGGCCTTTCGGGCGGGGTGGGTGGACGGCAACGGATTTCTCCTCGGATTCGCCACGGGCCTCTCCATAGCCCTGGCTCTGGGCCCCAGGGGCTACGCCTTCCTTCTCCTCTTCTACCTCCTGGCCCACGGAAGCACCTATTTCGGTAAGGCCACCAAGGAGAGGCGGGGGATCGCCGAAGGGGACGGCGGCCGGAGGGGCGCCCCTTCGGTCTTCTCCAAGGGCTTCGCCCCGGCCCTCTACGCCTGGCTCTCCCCCACGGCCTTCGGGGCCGCCCTGGCGGTGTACGCCGCGGACACCGTGGCCACCGAATTCGGCAAGGCCTCCCGCGGCCGGACTTACTCGCTCCTGCAGCGCCGGGAGGTCCCGGCGGGAACCCCCGGCGGCGTCTCCCTCCCGGGCAGCGCCGCCGGCCTGGCCGCCCTGGCCCTCATGGCCGCCGCCTTCGGCCTCCTCCTCGGGCCCGCCGGCCGCCTGGGGGGAGGGGCCTTCCTCGCCCGGGCGGAGGCCCGGACCGGCGGCGCTTTCCTTCCCCTCGCCCTCTTCGCCGCCTCCGCCGCCTGGTTCTTCCTGGAGTCGGCCCTCAACGAATGGGACCAGCGCCGGGCCTTTTTCTCCAAGGTCGTAATCCACGTGATGGTGGGCCTCTTCGCCGGGGCGTCGGTGGAGGCCCCCCGGGCCCTCGCCGGCCTTCTCCTGGGCCCCCCTGCCCTGTGGGGGTCCCCGTGAAGGCCGGCCCCTTCATCGAGATGGCCCGTCCCTTCACCCTCCTGCCGCCCCTCCTGGGGATCCTGTCGGGGTCCGCCTGCGCCTGGGGCAGCGCCCACAACCCCTACCCCGCCTTCACCGCCCCGGTCTTTTGGTCGCTCCTCATCGGCTCCTTCTGCGCCTCCCTCATGAACGCCGCCTCCAACATCGTGAACCAGGTCTACGACCTGGAGATCGACCGGATCAACAAGCCCAGAAGGCCCCTCTGCACGGGGGCGGTGACCGTCCGGCAGGCCCTCGGGGTTGCCTACGGCATGTACGCCCTCTCGCTGCTTCCGGTCTGGTGGGTGGTCCCCCCGCCCTACGACGGCGGGTTCTGGCAGCGGGCCTGGGCCCCGCCGGCGGCCCACGCCTGCTTCTGGATCTACCTGGGGGGGCTGGTCTGCACCTTCGTCTACTCCTCCCCCGCCTGGGGCCGGACCAAGCGCTTCGGCATCTGGGCCAACGTCACCGTCGCCGCCGCCCGGGGCGAGCTGCTGAAGGTCGCCGGGTGGGCCATGGTCGCCCCCGTGAACCTCCTGGAGCCGTGGTACCTGGGGGCCGTGTTCTTCTTCTTCCTGCTGGGGGCCACCTCCACCAAGGACTTCTCGGACATGGAGGGGGACCGGAGGGGCGGGTGCCGTACCTTGCCCATCGTCTACGGACCCCGGAAGGCGGCGTGGATGATCGCCCCCTCCTTCGTCCTGCCGTGGCTCCTCTTCCCCCTGGGGCTCTGGCTTCCCGGCCCCGGCGGGGGTCCCCTCCTCACGGGAACCCCCCTCCTGCTCCTGCTGCTTACCGCCGCCCTCACGCTCTGGGGCGCGTGGACGGTCTACCTCATCCTCCGGAACCCCGACGACCTCGCCTTCACGGAAAACCACCCCTCCTGGACGGAGATGTACGCCATGATGATGGCCGCCCAGGTGGGGCTCGGCGCCGCCTACCTCATCAGGTTCTGAGGGGGGAGGGGGGCGCTACGCCCCCTTCCTCCTGCAGGTGCTGATTCCCAGAAGGGCGTAGGGGGGGCACCAACCCACGAGGGCCGTGAGGAGCGGAACGAGCCCCAGCAGGCCCCAGAGGCTCTTGGGACCGACGAAGACCAGGGACAGGACGCCGAGCCCCACCAAGGCGCGGATGACGCGCTCCACGGGATGGATGTTGACGGTGAACATGGACACCTCCGTCTTGTTGAAACACCGGGCGCCCCCCCTTCCTTCCCCGGCCTCCCCGGCGGGTAGAATGGGGGTGGAGGGGGCACCATGGGGGAGAAGTCCAAAGCGGCGGCTTGGGCCCTTTCGGAACAGGCGCGCCTCTCGGCCCTCCGGCGGGAAGCCCCCCTGCCGCCTGGCCCGCGGTTCGTGGGGGGGGCGGACGTCTCCTGTGCATTCCACGGAGGGACCTTCTGGGGGGCCATCGCCGTCCTGGACCTGGAGGCAGGCTCCGGCCTCGCCGACTGGGCCTTCGCCCGCAGGGACGCTTCCTTCCCCTACATCCCGGGCCTCCTCGCCTTTCGGGAGGTTCCGGTCCTTACGGAGGCCTTCTCGAAGCTGAAGACCCGCCCTGAGGTCCTCCTGGTGGACGCCCACGGCACCGCCCACCCGCGCCGCTTCGGATCGGCGGCCCACTTGGGCGTGGTCCTCGGCGTGCCCACGGTGGGCTGCGCCAAGAACCTCCTCTGCGGGACCTTCTCCGAACCGGGGCCGCGGCGGGGCGACTGGAGCCCCCTCCTCCTGGACGGAGAGCCCGTGGGGGCCGCCCTGCGCACCCGGCCGGGGGTGAAGCCGGTCTTCGTCTCGCCGGGACACCTCGCCGACCTTCCCTCCTCCCTGGCCCTGGTCCTCCGCTGTCTCGGCAGGTTCCGGCTGCCCGAACCCCTCCGGGCCGCCCACGGGCTCTCCAACGGAGCCCGGCGGGGCGGCGTTGCCCCGGAGGCGGCGGGGGGATAGAATGGGGATCTTTCCTAGCGAATCCGGCTCGGGAGGGCCCGCCAGGGACCGGGGTGCCGGAGGAGGAGGGACAACGACCATGGCCGAAGCCCTTGAGGAACGACGCCGTTTCCCGCGCATCCCCGCCCATTGCGAGGTGGTGGTCAAGGCACTGGCGGACAAGCTGGCCTTTCCCGCCGCCTCCACCACCCGCGAGGTGGGCCTGGGCGGCTGCTCCTTCGTGAGCCGCACCCCCTACGCCCAGGGGAGCCGCCTCCACCTCTCCATCCTACCGGAGAAGACCATCGTGGAGGCCGAGGGCCGGGTGGCCTACTGCCGGCGCCTGCCCCAGGGTTCCTTCGAGGTGGGGGTGGCCTTCGAGGCCATCAAGCCCTCGGACCAGGGAAAGCTCCAACACCTCCTCGAGAGCTCCCAGGCAGGGGGTTCCTCCAAATGACCGCCTGCCGGCGGGAAAGCCGACGCCTCCTGTGGGGCGTGCTCCTCGCCGGAATCTTCCTCCTCCCTCTGCCACCTTTGGCGGCGGGGACCGGCACCCCAGCGGCACCGGAGGGGGCGGCGGCTCGCCTCCACCTGGTACCGGCTCTCCGCCGGTACCCGCCCGGCCAGACCGTCGCCCTGGGTTGGCTGCCGCCCCCCGGCGAGGCCGACGAATTCGAAATCCTCCTGGAACCCCTCTCCCCTCCCGGTCCCACGCTGCGCATCGCCGAAGGGCCCCTCCCGGCACCCCCAGGTAGGAAGCTGGCCCTCCCCAACCTCCCCCTCGGCGAGGTCCGCCTCCTGTTTCGGGTGGGCCGCCAGGGCATGGGGGAAGCCATCTGGGCCGCCTCGGCACCCTTCTTTTTAGGCTTTTCACCTGCCCGCCCCCCTTCCAAGGCAGG
>JBMFRA010000054.1:0-14775 GCA_049968315.1 Acidobacteriota bacterium | reverse complement strand
GACCGTCCCGCCTTCTCTTGCGGGCGGATGGCCGGATGATTTTGGACAGGTGTGCGCCCGCCTCCTCCGCGCCTCCGCGCGTCAGCGGTGACTCCCTCAGGCCCTGCTTTTGCGGGGGGCCGGCTCAGGGGCCACGGCGTGTCCAGAGGAGGGAGCGGAGCCGGAAGCCCTGGGCCGCCTCCTTCATCCACTCTTCGAGCCAGCCCTCTCGCTCGCCCCATCCCTCGGCATAGCCCGAGGCGAGGCGCTCCCAGGGGGCCGAAGGCCAGGCGAGGCCGCGCGTGTGGTGCACCTTGTGGAGGGAGCGGGCGAGGCGGCTAAGGTTGCGCCTGCGGCCCGCGAGCGGGGGTGGTCCGTCGAAGGCCGCCGAGTGCCGCAGGTCGAGGAAGCGCACTTTTCCGCCCTCGGGGAGGAGAATGTTCCCCGCATTGAGGTCTCCGTGAAGGATGCCCGAGCGGTGCAACCGGCCGGTGGCCCTACCGGCCCGGAAGAGGTGCTCCTCCTGGAGCTCTCCCGCCTGCCAAATCTGCATCAGGCTGGCGGCCTCCCGCACGGCCTCCGTCGCCTGGTACACGCGCAGGAAGGGGCCCACGGCCACCAGCTCTTGGGCCACGGGCCGGGCGCAGAGGCCGGCGCAACAGAGCCTCGAGGCCAGCGCCCATTCCTTGTCGAAGGGGCCGGAGCCCAGGTAGAGGTTGGGCAGCAGGCGGCCGGCCAAGCCTCCCCGGGCCTCTTGTTTGACCACCATTTCGACGCCGCACACGGTAAGGGTTCGGGCGGTTCCCCGCCCGCCGGGCAAGGCCTTCGCTTTCGCCCAGAGGGGCTCCAGACCCCGCGCCTCCAGCAGGCGGGCCAGCTCTTCGGGAAGATTGGGGGAGAGGCGCAGCCTTCCAGGCATGGAGGAAGGATAGTCTTCCCGGTCCCCGGCCGGCAAGCCTTCCGGGGTGGAGATGGGACGCCGGGCCCATCTCCGTGCTACACTAAACTCGGAGGTTGAGCATGCCACGGTTATTGGTAGTGGGAGGCATGGCCGCCGGGATGAGTGCCGCCAGCAAGGTCCGGCGGCTGGATCCCCGGTGGGAGGTGACGGTGCTGGAGGCGGGTCCCGACCCCTCCTACGGGGCCTGCGGAATCCCGTACGTGGTGGGGGGGGCAACTCCCGATTTCGAAGAGCTGTACGCCCTCGATGCCGAAGAAATCGCCCGGCGGGGCATCGAGGTTCGCCTGCGCCACCGGGTCCTTTCCCTCCTGGAGGGGCGGAAGCGGGTGGTGGTGGAGGAGACGGCGTCGGGGCGGAGGAGGGAGGAGGCCTACGACGCCCTCCTCATCGCTACGGGGAGCCGGGCGGTCCTGCCGGAGATCCGGGGCCTCGAGGGGGACAACCTCTTCACCGTCCACGACCTCGGGGACGGCCGTCGGCTCGCCCGCTTCCTCGCGGAGGAGCGGCCCCGTTCGGCGGTCATCTGGGGGTCGGGGTACATCGGAATCGAGATGGCCGAGAACCTGGCGGCCCGGGGGCTCTCGGTGACCCTCCTGAACCGCTCCGAGCGGATGCTGCGGACCCTGGCGCCCCCCCTCAAGGAACGCCTCCTCGCCGAACTGGAGGAGCGGGGGGTCTCGGTGCGCCTGGGGGTGGAGGTCCGGGAGGTTCTTCGGCAGGGAAGCCGCATCCGGGCCTTGGCGACCGGACAGGGGGAGCTGGGGGGGGACCTCTTCCTGGTGGCCACCGGTGTCCGTCCGGCCACCGATTTTCTGGAAGGTTCCTCCGTTCCGCGGGACGGGAGGGGGGCCATCCAGGTGGACGAGACCTGCGCCACGGGGGTCCACGGGGTCTGGGCCGCCGGCGATTGCTGCGCCGTGAGGCACCTTATCACGGGAAAGCCGGCCTACCTGCCCCTCGGGACCACCGCCAACAAGATGGGCCGGGTGGCCGGAAGCAACGTGGCCGGCGAGCGGGCCCGCTTTCCCGGCGTGGTGGGTACTGCCGTCACCCGGGCCTTTTCCCTGGAGGTGGGCCTCACGGGGCTCTCGCCGGAGGAGGCACGGGGGGCGGGCTTCGACCCGGTCTCCGCCCACGCCGAGGCGGGGAGCCGGGCAGGATACTACCCCGGAGGGGGGCCGGTGACCGTCTTCCTCACCGCCGACCGGCGGAGCGGCCGCCTGCTGGGAGGCCAGGTGGCGGGTCCCGAGGGGACCAAGGGACGCATCGACACGCTGGCGGCGGCGCTGACCGCCGGCATGCGCCTCGGGGACTTCGCCGGACTGGACCTGGCCTACGCCCCGCCCTTCGCTCCCGTCTGGGATCCCCTCCTGGTGGCGGCGGGGGTGCTGGAGAAGGCTCTGGCCCGGTAGGGTCTAGAGTCTGGCGAGCCAAAGGTCCAGAAGTCCGCCCAGAAAGATCCCCAGGGCGACGTACCCGTTGACGGTGAAGAAGGCGGCGTTCAGGCGGGAGAGGTCGCCGGGGCGTACCAGGAGGTGCTCCCAGGCGAGGGCCGCCGCGATGGCGGCGACGACGGCCCAAAAGACGGGGCCGGCGCCGGCGGAGAGGCCGGCAACCCCCAGGAGGACCACCGTGAACCCGTGGCAAGCGGCGGAAAGCCAGAGGGCGGGGACGACCCCGAAACGGGCGGGGAAGCTGTGGAGCCCCTGGGCACGGTCGAAGTCCACATCCTGAAGGGCGTAGAGAAGGTCGAAGCCGGCGATCCAGAAGGTCATGGCGCCGCAGAGCCACCAGGCCGGCCCGCTGCCCTGGAGGGTGGCGGTGACGGCAATCCAGGCGCCGGGGGCGGAGATCCCGTCGGCGAAACCCAGGATGAAGTGGCAGAGGACGGTGAACCGTTTGGTCAGGGAGTACCCCAGGAGGACCGCCAGCGCCAGGGGGGAGAGGGCGAGGCAGAGCGTGTTGAGTTGCCAGGCGGAGATCTCCAAAAGGCCGATGGAAGCGAGGAGGAAGAGCCAGGCGAAGGCGGGGGAGACCTCCCCGGTGACCAGGGGCCAGCCTTGTGTGCGGGGGTTGCGGGCGTCGTAGCGGCGGTCGGCCAGACGGTTGAAGGTCATGGCCGCCGAGCGGGCCCCCACCATCGCCCCCAGGATCCAGAGAAAGACCCGCCAACCCGGCCACCCCCCCGCCGCCCAGACCATGGCCAGCATCGCGAAGGGAAGGGCGAAAACGGTGTGCTGGAACTTGATCATCTCCAGCACCGTGCGCAGCCTGGCGAAGAAGGCCGTCACCGCGCCGTACCCTCCCCCCAGCGGGGCGACAGGGTGGCGGCGAGGCCCAGGTGGTCCAGCAGGCGCTGGCAGAAGGCGTCGAGGAGATCCTCGATGGACCGCGGCCCCCCGTAGAAGGCGGGGATGAAGGGGGCCACCCGGGCGCCGGCCTCGGCGAGGGTGGCCAGGTTGCGGAGGTGGATGGGCGAGAGGGGCGTCTCCCGGGGGACCACAATCAGCGGCCGCCGCTCCTTCAGGGCCACCTCGGCGGCCCGGTGGAGGAGGTTCCGGCCGGCCCCCGCCGCCACCGCCCCCACCGTGGCCATGCTGGCGGGGATGAGAACCGTGCCGTGGACGGGGAAGGAGCCCGAGGCGATGGGGGCGTCCAGGTCCCGCTCGCCGTGGAGGACGAGCTTGCGGCGGTGGCCCAGGGCCGCGAGGGCCGCCGGGAGTTCGAGCCCCTCCTCCCGCCGGAGGACCAACCGAAAGGCGTCGGAGGGGACGAAGTGGACGGCTTCCACCCCGGGGTGGTCCAGCAGATGGCCCAGGAACCTCAATGCCAGCCGCGCCCCGCTGGCCCCCGAGGCCCCCACCACGAAGATCCTTCCCGGCGTGGACCCTCCACCCTTCGGCGGACGGGCTTTTCGTGGGGTCATCGCGCCCTCCCGTCCCGATTGTACTCCAGGAAGGGGTTGGGCCGGACCGGTGTTGAAAGGAGACGGGGGCCATCCCCCCAACCAGGAGGAGCCATGATCGGAAACGGAGAACCCCTGCCGGCCTTCTCCCTGCCGGACCAGGACGGCCGGGAACGGACCCTCGCCGGTCTCTCGGGCCCCAAGGGCCTGGTCCTTTACTTCTACCCCAAGGACGACACGCCGGGGTGCACCTTGGAGGCCCAGGATTTTCAGCGTCTCCTGCCGCGCTTCCGGGCGGCGGGCTACGAGGTGGCGGGGGTCTCCCGCGACGGGGCCCCCTCCCATTGCCGCTTCCGGGAGAAGTACGGCCTCACCTTCCCGCTCCTGACCGATGCCGACGGTTCCTTCTCCGCCTCCGTGGGGGCCTTCGGGGAGAAGGTGCTCTACGGCCGGAAGAGCGTGGGCATGATCCGCTCCACCCTTGTGGTGGACCGGGAGGGAACGGTCCGGAAGGCGTACCCCAAGGTCTCGGCCAGGGGCCACGCCGAGGCGGTCCTGGCGTTCCTGGAAGGGGCCGGCTCCTGAATCTCCGCACCTCCCCAGCCTCCCCGAGGTCACGGCCCCGGCCAAGTTGACGGGGCCGTGCGGCCTTCCTACAATGACGGCAAAGGAGGGGCCGCCGTGGGAGAGGGCAAAGAGGCCGAGGGCCAGAACCCCCTGAACCTGGACCCCGAAGACGTCTTCGTGGTGGCCGGGAAGTTCGCCGACCAGGGACGGTACGAGGAGGCCGTCGCCCTCTTCGAACGGGGGGTGAAGCTCTTTCCCCAGAGCCTGGCCATGAAGATCGGGCTGGGCAAGATGCGCAACCTCCTCAAGGAGCGGGACGAGCAGGAGCGGGGCCGCCTCCTGGAGAAGTTCAAGGAAGAGCGCCTCCGGGAGGACCACCTGGCGGCCCAGTTCGCCGCCATCGGGGAGATCTTCGAGCGGAAGGGCCAGCCGGCCAAGGCCCAGGAGTGCTACCGCATCGCCCTCCGCCACAACCCCGCCCACGAGCAGGCCCTCCTCGCCCTGGCCAAGCTCCGGTACCGGAACAACGACTTTTCCGGCAGCATCGGTGAACTGCGGACCCTGCTGGCCGTCAACCCCTTCCACGCCGAGGCCCACGCCCTCCTGGGCCGGGCCTTCTTCTACCTGAAGAACTACAAGGCCTCCCTGGCCAGCCTCACCGACGCCATGATCCTCGAGAGCGCCGCCGGCAGGCCGCCGGCCCCCGAACTCCAGGAAAAGTTCAAGTACATCCTGGAAAAGTTGGGGGTGCAGAACCGGGCCGCCCGGAGCGAGCTGGTCAAGAAGCGCCTCCAGCTCTTCAACCAGTGCGTGGCCCGGCTGGACCTGGAGAAGGAGACCCTCCTGGGACGGGGTGCCGTGCGGGGCATCCACGACATGGCCAAGGCCACCCCCCCCGACGAGGTGCGCCAAGATCTCCTCCAGCTGGCTCTGAGGTTGCGGGCCTTCGAGATCTTCGCCTCCCTCTCCGACGAGAACCTCTTCGTCGTCGCCAAGGTCACCAAGGAACTCCCCGTCCGGAAGGGGGAGGTGATCTTCGACGAGAACGACGAGGGGGACGACCTCTACTTCGTGGAGAAGGGCGAGGTCCGCCTGGTCAAGCAGACCCCCTTCGGCGAGCAGCCCCTGGCCCTGGCCCGGAAGGGGGAGTTTTTCGGGGAGATGAACTTCATCGACCCCGCCCACCGCAGCGCCGACGCCGTGGCCAGCACCGACGGCCTCCTCTTCCGCCTTCGGAGGAGCGACCTGGAGCCCTTCTTCGAACTCAAGAAGGACGTGGCGGTGCACTTCTACTGGCACTTCTGGCGCGCTCTCTCCCAGCGCACCCGGGAGGCCAACAACCTCCTCAAGACCTTTTTCGAAGAGGGCGGGGCGGCCCCCAAGGCCCACCTCTCCCCGGAAGAGCAGAGCCGCTCCAAGGCCATCTCCATCGAGCTGGACCGGAAGATCAAACTCCTGCAGGAGCAGGGCCTTTCCGCCAAGGAGCTCCGCCTCCTGGCCGCCTTCTCCACCGAGGAGCTCTACAACCAGGACGAACTGATCTTTCGGGAGGGCAGCCGGGGGGACAAGCTGTACATCATCCTGGACGGGAAGGTGCGGATCACCAAGAACATCCCCGGCGTGGGCGAGGAGGCGCTGGCCATCCTGGGCAAGGGGGACTTCTTCGGCGAGATGGCCCTGGTGGACAACGAACCGAGGTCCGCCGACGCCCGGGCCCACGTCAACGGGACCACGGTCCTCACCATTTCCCGGACGGTCCTCAACGAGATCCTCTCGGTGGACGTGGAGTCGGCCCACCAGTTCCTCATCATCCTCTGCCGCATCCTCACCCAGCGCCTGAGGGAGATCAACCTGAAGATCATCCAGTGGCGGTTCATGGCGGGCGGGTTCTGAGGCGGTGGGGCCCGACGGGAAAGCCGGAGGGGGCACCATGAAACTTTACTGGGCCCGGGATGTCCGGGAGGCGGACCGGATCGCCATCCAAGAGGCGGGGATACCCTCCCTCACCCTCATGGAGAACGCCGCCCGCGCCGTCACCGACGCCCTCTTCGCCGAGGCGGGCGACCGCCTGGCGGGACGGGTCGTGGTCCTGTGCTACAAGGGAAACAACGGCGGGGACGGCATGGCCGTGGCGCGCCTCCTTCGGGAGCGGGGCGTGGCGGCGGAGGTCCTGCTGGCCTGCTCCCCGGAGGCCCTCACCGGGGACGCCGCCGTCCAGTACGGCCGCCTGGACCCCGCCGGCGTGCCCCGGGCGGTCCTCCAGGGGGAGGGGGGCCTTGAGCGGCTCCGCCGGAGCCTGGAGGGGGCCGCCCTGGCGGTGGATGCCCTGCTGGGAACCGGTTTCTCCGGTTCCCTGGAGGGCTACCTCGCCTCCTGCGTGGAGACCCTCGGCCGGTGGGGGGGGTACGTGGCGGCGGTGGACGTCCCCTCGGGCCTCTCCGGGGACGCTTTCGTCCCCGAAGGGGCGGCGGTGAAGGCCTCCCTCACCCTCACCCTGGCCCTCCCCAAGCCCTGCCTCTTCACGCCGGAAGGGGAGGCCTTCGCCGGCAGGGTCCGGGTCCTGCCCATCGGCATCCCGGAGGAGGCCACCGCCCGGATCACCCCCGCCGGGGAGGCGCTGGAGGAGGGCTGGGCCCGGTCCCGCTTTCTCCCCCGGAGGCGCGAGGCCCACAAGGGAGACACGGGCAGGATCCTTGTGATCGCTGGAAGCCGGGGCAAGAGCGGCGCCGCCGTCCTCGCCGCCCGGGGGGCCCTTCGGGCGGGTGCCGGCCTCGTGACGGTGGCCACCCCCGCCTCTGTCCAGCCGGTGGTGGCCGCCTCCCTGCCCGAGGCCATGACCCTTCCCCTGCCCGAAACGCCGGCGGGAACCCTCAGCATGGACGGCCTCACTCCCCTCCTTGGCTTCGCAGAGGGCATCCAGGCCGCCGCCTTGGGGCCCGGCCTCGGCACCGAGGCGGAGACCGCCGCCCTCGTCCACGCCCTCTACGAGGCCATGGGGTGCCCCCTGGTGGTGGACGCCGACGGCCTCAACGCCTTCGCCGGGCAGGCCAGCCGCCTCGCTTTCCACAAGGGGCCGCGCCTCCTGACGCCCCACCCGGGGGAGATGGCCCGCCTCCTGGGGGTCTCCGCCTCCGAGGTCCTCCGGGGGCGGTACCGCCTCGTCCCCGAGAGGGCCGGGGAGTGGGGGGCAGCGGTGCTTCTCAAGGGCTACCGGACGCTGGTGGCGGGCCCTTCGGGTTCGTGGGCCCTCAACCTCTCGGGGGGAGCCCACATGGCGGGCCCCGGCTTCGGGGACGTCCTCACCGGCGTGGCGGCGGCGGTTCTCGCCCGCTTGCCGGACCCCTTCGAGGGGGGGTGCCTGGCGGCCTACTGGCACGGCGCCGCCGCCGACCGGGCCTTCGAGGGCCTTGGCGGATACGGCCTTCTGGCCTCCGAGTGCGCCGACGCCCTGCCCGTGGTGGAGGGTGCCCTCCGCCGGGCCTCGGGAAGGGGGGACGGGGAGGTCCCGTGAGGGAGACCCTGCCCCTTCCCGATCTCCGGGCCACCCGGGCCTTCGCCCGCCGCCTGGCCAGGTCCCTTCTGGGGCGGGACCTCCTCCTCCTGTCGGGGGAGCTGGGGGCGGGAAAGACCACCTTCACGAGGTACCTGGCCCAGGCCCTTTCCATCGATCCCGCCTGGGTTTCGAGCCCCTCCTTCACGCTGGTCCAGCGCTATCCCGGCCCGGAAGGAAGGGCCGGCCTGGTCCACGCCGACCTCTACCGGCTCAAGGAGGAGGGGGAACTGGCGAACCTGGGCCTGGAAGAGATCTTGGAGGGCGAGGACCTCGTGGTGGTGGAGTGGCCCCGCCTCGGAGAGGAGCTCTTTGGGGCGGCGGGACGGCCCCTCTGGCGCCTCGGATTCTTCGGAACCGGCGGGGAGCGCCGGGTGGAGGTGGAGGGTCCCCAGCCCCTTACCCCAGCGAAGCCCCGACGAGCCGTCCCACGCCGTTGGTCACCGCCGCCACCCCCCCGCCGATGAGCAGCATCCGCAGGGCCCCCCGGAGGGGGCTCCGGCCGGAGAAAAAGGCCAGGAGGGCTCCGACGGCCAGCAGGGCCAGTCCGCTCAAGACCGACGAGAGAAGCAACCCTGGCCGTCCCGCCAGGAAAAAGAAGGGGCAGAGGGGCACCAGCGCCCCCACCACGAAGGCCGCGAAGCTCGACCCCGCCGCCCCCCAGGGGGAGCCCAGCTCCCCCGGATCAAGCCCCAGCTCCTCCCGGGCCAGGGTGTCCAGGGCCGACTCCGGGTTCTCCACGATGGCGCGGCCCAGCCGTTCCGCCTCCTCCCGGGGGAGGCCCTTGGCCCGGTAGATGAGGGCCAGTTCCTGGGCCTCCTCCTCGGGGGAAGCCGCCAGTTCCCCCTTCTCCTTTTCGATCTCGTGTTCGTAAAGCTCCCGCTGGGAGCGGACCGACACGTACTCCCCGGCGGCCATGGAAAAGGCCCCCGCCAGCATCCCCGCCATGCCGGTGAGGAGGAGGACCGACCGCTCCGGCTCCGCCCCGGCCACGCCCATGATCAGGGAAAAGTTGGAGACGAGGCCGTCGTTCATGCCGAAGACCGCCGCCCGTAGGGTTCCTCCCCGGGAGCCCTTGTGCCACTTCTCCTCCCGGGCGATGGCGGGCGCCCCTCCCTGGCCCATGGCCTCGAAGACCCGGGCGTGGACCTTTTCCTCCCGGTCCATGCCGAGGGCACGGGCGTCGGCCTGGCCGGCGTAGGCCCCGTCGGCGCCCTTTTCGGTGGCCTCCAGGATCGGCAGGACCTCGGCGGTCCCCAGCCGCCGCGCCAGGAAGACGAGGAACCGTTCCTTGAGGCCCGGGCGCACCGGTTCGGGCTCCACCCCCGCCTCCCGGAGCTTCTCCCGCCAGGTTCCGGCGTGGCGCCGCTCGATGGCCGCCAGGTCCCGAAAGACCTCGGCCCGCTCGGGGTCCTTCTCCGCCCCCCCGAGGGATTCGTACAGGGCCGCCGCCCGCTCCTCGTCGGCGAGGTTCCTCTGCCAGCGGGCGATCTCCTCCGGCGCCGCAGGCTTTTTTCCGTTCCCGGTGCCCATGAAAGACGACCTCCTACCCCAGAATACCCCATCCTCCTCTATACTAAGAACAGCCGGAGTGGCGGAACGGGCAGACGCTGGGGACTTAAAATCCCCTGGCCGGAAGGCCGTGCGGGTTCGAGCCCCGCCTCCGGCACCAGAAGGAAAGGGGGAGGATCCCCCCTCCTCCCCAAGGGGCTCCCCTCCCTTCGGCCGCCTCGCGGCCCCCCACCCGGCGAAGTTGGCGCTCCAGCCGAAAGGAATTCGGCTCCCCGGCGCTTCTTCTGGTAAACGGGGCGGGAGGGGGGAAAGGGGGAAAGTCCCGAGGGATTCCAAGCTGGAGGCGCCGACCGGAATCGAACCGGTGATGAGGGCTTTGCAGGCCCCTGCCTTACCGCTTGGCTACGGCGCCCCAGGGAGTCCATTATGGGTGCAGGCCCTGGCCCTGTCAACGCCTTGGCCCTTTGACGGACTTCCCCCCCCTCGCCTACACTCGGACGCGGGGCCGGACGCTTGGGCCCCATGGGGGTTCGCACCATGGACGGGCACCGCCGCCTTCCCTTCTCCTCCGCCAAGATGCTACTCCTGCCACTTCCCCTCCTCGCGGCGCTGGTGGCCTGTGCGCCGGAGAAGCCTCCGGCCTCGGCGCCGGTGGCCACCCGGGAGGTTCCGCCCAAGGTGGGGCTGGCCCTGGGAGGGGGGGCGGCCCGCGGCTTCGCCGAAATCGGGGTCCTGAGGGTCCTGGAGCAGGAGAAGATCCCCGTCCACCTGGTGGCGGGAACCTCGGTGGGAAGCCTGGTGGGGGCCCTCTACGCCGATTCGGGGCGGGTGCTGGACGCCGAGCTCCTGGCCCTGGAGGTGGAGGAGGAGGACCTCTTTGACTACCGAACCCTGGCCCTCTTCTCCGGAGGCCTCGTGAAGGGGGAGAAGCTGGAGGCGTTCCTGCTGAAGAACCTCCGCCACGCCACCCTGGAGACCCTCCCCGTCCCCCTTTACCCCGTGGCGGTGGACCTCCAGCAGGGGAAGGCGGTGGTCTTCGAGCGGGGCTCCATCGCCCAGGCGGTCCACGCCTCCTGCGCCATCCCCGGCGTCTTCGTTCCGGTCCAGTTCGGGGGGAGGACTTACGTGGACGGGGGGGTCCTGGACCCCGTCCCCGCCGACGTGGCCCGCCAGAAGGGCGCCGACGTGGTCATCGGGGTCGCCATCCCGGCGGGCCTTCCCCAGGGAACTCCCCGGAATCCGGTGGAGGTGGCCTTCCACGCCGCCATGATCATGAACGCCGAGATGGGACGCCTCAAAGCCGGCCAGGCGGATGTCCTCATCGAGCCGGACGTGAAGGGGGTCGCCTTCGACGACTTCAGCCAGAAGAAGCGCCTCATCGCCGCGGGGGAGGAGGCGGCCCGGCGGGCCCTGCCTGCCATCCGGGAGGCCATCGCGCGAAAGACGCGGTTCGTCCCGGTGGAGGCGGCGCCGTGAAGCGCCTGGTGGGGGTGGCCCTGACGCTCCTCGTCCTGGCTCTCTCCTGCGCCGCCGTGCGGCGGGGGGAGGGCCTCGACGGCCAAGGGGTTCGGGCGGTGGCCGGCTACACCCTCTCGGTCCGGGCCGACGATCGGGAATTGGAGCCCTTCCTGGCCCAGAGGGCCCGGGAGGCCTTTTCCGCCCTTCTCCCCCTGGATGGGGGTCCGGGGCGGCTGGTGCTCCGGTTTTCGGTGCGGGCGCCGCGGCCGGGGGTCTCCCCCACCCGGGGGGCCGCTTCCTCCGGAGCTCCCCCGCCGGGCCCCCTCTCCCCCCCACCCTCGGTCCTCCCCGGATCCCCAGAGCCCCCCCGCCGAACCTGGGTGGACGCCGACCTCTTGGTGCGGGTGGAGGACGGATCGGGCCGGGCCCTCTACTCCGCCGCCGCCTCGGTGCGGGGCCGGCGTCACTTGGTGGAGAACCCCCGCCGGGCCGCCGAACTCTGCCTCCAGCGGGTGGCCCGGGACCTGGAGGCCTTCCTGGGGGAAAGACGCGGCTCCCGTTCCCCGGGTCCCTGAAGCCTGGAGAGGAGGGAAACGGTGCGGATCCTCGTAGTCCTGGCCCACCCCGACCCGGCCTCCTTCAACCACGCCGTGGCAGGGGCCCTGTCGGAGGGCCTGCGGGAGGCGGGCCACGGGGTGGACCTCTTGGACCTGCACGCCGAGGGCTTCCGGCCCGAGATGACGGCGGGAGACCTCCTGGCGGCGGGCCGGGGGGTGGCCGCCCCCGCCGTCGGGGCCCTCCAGGCGAGGGTTGGCGCTGCCTCGGGACTGGCCTTCGTCTTCCCGATTTACTGGTTCGGTCCTCCGGCGATGGTGAAGGGCTTCATCGACCGGGTCCTCTTCGAGGGCTTCGCCTTCCGCTTCCTGCCCGGAGGCCGGGTGGAAGGCCTCCTCCGCCAGGAGAGGGCCCTGCTCCTCTGCACCGCCGGCGCCTCCGCCCTCCTCTACCGGACCTTCGGCTTCCACCGGCCCATGAAGCGGGTCCTGGTGGACTGGACCCTCAAGATGTGCGGCGTGGGCACCGTCAAGATGGAGATCTTCCACGGGGTGGGCGAAGTGGCGGAGCGCCGGCTGAAGGGGTACCTCGCCCGGGCGAGGGAGCTGGGGCGGACCTTCTTCGGTTCCTCCGCCTGAACCGGCTTCAGGGGGAGCCCTCCGAAAGGCTTCGGGGGGTATGGAAGTCGCCGCCCCGGTCGGTCCATCCCAGGATCTTCCCGGTCTTCCCGTCCCGAACGAAACAGCGGCCCCACCCGAAGCGGGCCCGGGCGGCGGCGGCCATGGATTGCCGGGCCGGGGGGAGGAGGGCCTCCCAGGCCTCGGAGGAGACGACGATCTCCTCCCGGGCGGCGTCGGTCCTGAGAACGAGCCCCGACCGGTTGGCCTCCTGCCAGAGGGCCTCCTGCCGGGCCTCTTCCCGTTCCCGCTCCGCCCTCCGCTGGGCGCTCTCCCCCAGGAGGCGGGGGGAGAGGAGGAGCCAGAGAAGGGCGGCGGCGGCGGCCAGGAGGAGGAGGCCCACGGCGGCGAGGGCGATCTCCCCGCGGCGGGAGAGGTCGAAGCGCGAAAGCTTCCGGGGCCGGCGGGACCTTCGTTTGCCTTTGGCCTTTCGGGCCACCCTCACTCTCCGATGATCTTGACGAGGATCCGTTTGGGCCTTCGTCCGTCGAACTCGCCGTAGAAGATCTGCTCCCAGGGGCCGAAGTCCAGCTCCCCGCCGGTGACGGCCACCACCACCTCCCGGCCCATGACCTGGCGCTTGAGGTGGGCGTCGCCGTTGTCTTCCCCCGTGCGGTTGTGGAGGTAGCGGGAGACGGGGGCGTGGGGGGCCAGCTCCTCCAGCCACCGTTCGTAATCCTGATGGAGGCCCGGCTCGTCGTCGTTGATGAAGACGCTGGCGGTGATGTGCATGGCGTTCACCAGGCAAAGGCCTTCCCGGATCCCGCTCCGGTGGAGGATCTTCCGGACCTCCTCGGTGATGTTCACGAAGGCCCGGCGGCTCTTCGTCTCCAGGGTGAGGGTCTCTCGGTGGGACTTCATGGCCCTCTTCCTCCCCTTCTAGAGGGTAGCACCCTTCCGGCCGGGGATGGGTCCTCTCCCGCCGCTTCCGCCGCTTGACCGCGCCGGCCGCGGCCGCCAGAATGGCCGAGAGGGAAGGCGATGACACCCGCCCGGGTCTTCACCGACGCCGAGATCGTGGAAGCGGTCCTCAACGGGGACCGGGAGGCCTTCGGCCACCTGGTGGAGCGGTACCAGAAGGGGCTGGTGACCTACATCTACCACATGGTGCACAACTACGAGGAGGCCCTGGAGCTGAGCCAGGAGGTCTTCGTGAAGGCTTACGAGAGCCTTGGGCGGTACGACGGCCAGTACAAGTTCTCCACCTGGCTCTACAAGATCGCCGGAAACCACGCCATCGACCACCTCCGGCGCCAGAAACTCCCCACCACCTCCATCGAGGAGCGGGAGGAAAACCCCGACATTCCCGACCTCTCCCTCGAGAGTGCAACCTTGAACCCCCAGGAGGCGTACCAGAACAAGATGCTTCTGGTGGAGGTGCAGAAGGCCCTCACCGGCCTGCCCCCTTCCTACCGCCAGCTCATCCTGCTCCGGCATTTCGCCTTCCGTTCCTACGAGGAGATGGCGAAGATCACGGGGATGCCCATCGGTACGGTGAAGAACCGGATCTTCCGGGCGCGGCAGATCCTGATGGAACGGCTCAAGGACTTCCGTTGAGCGGAGAAGGACACCCCATGAAAGACCCCAAGCCCTCCCCCCGCTGCACCAAGATCCTTTCCCTCCTGCCACGGTTCATCGAGAACGACTTCACCGTCGGCGAGTCGGAGGAAATCCGGAAGCACCTCGACGCTTGCCCCTCCTGCCGCGAGGAGTACGCCTCCATGGCCCGCCTCCTGGAGACCCTCGACGCCCTCCCCGCCCTGGGGGTTCCGGCCACCTTCAAGGACGCCGTCATGCGCCATATCCCTCCCTCCGAAAAGGGGAAGAAGCGGTGAGTGCCGAGGGCCCGGTGAAGGAGGCCGCCCGGAACCGCCAGGCTTTCTTCCTCTACGAGATCCTGGAGCGCTTCGAGGCGGGGATCGTTCTCCTGGGGCCGGAGGTCAAATCCATCCGGGCGGGGAAGATCCAGCTGAAGGACGCCTACGCCACCGTGGAGAAGGGGGAGGCCTGGCTCCACCAGTGCCACATCGCCCCCTACGCCCACCATACCCACGAGGCCCTTACCCCCGTAGATCCCCTCCGCAAGCGCAAGCTCCTCCTCCACCGCAAGGAGCTGGACAAGCTCCGGGGGCGGGTGGAGGAAAAGGGGCTCACCCTGGTCCCCATCCGCGTGTACTTTAAGAAGGGGAAGGTGAAGGTGGAGCTGGGGTTGGGCAAGGGGAAGAAGGTCTACGACAAGCGGGAGGCGCTGAAGGCCAAGGACCTGGACCGGGAACAGGAGCGGTCCCTGCGCGAGCGGTCCTGAGGAGGCAACCCTGTCCCCCCTTCTGCCCGACCCCTTTCCCGTCCCGTGGGGCCACAAGGCCCGGGGGAGGGCCGAGGTGCCCCCTTCCAAGTCCGTGGCCCACCGGGCGCTCCTCCTGGCGGCCCTGGCCCGGGGGACCTCCCGGGTGGGCCCCCTCCCCGACTCCCGGGACGTCCTGGCCACCCGGGAGGTCCTCGGCGCCCTGGGCGTTTCCATCGAGGAAGTGGGGGGGGGCTGGGTCCGCGTCCAGGGGCGGGGAGGCCCCTTCTCGGCGGTTTCGGGAACCCTCTTCTGCGGGGCTTCGGG
>JBMFRA010000053.1:0-15126 GCA_049968315.1 Acidobacteriota bacterium | reverse complement strand
CGTTGCCCAAAACGATCTTGGACAGCAATGGTTTCCATCCTGTCAAGACGTGGTAACGGTTTTTCCCACCGCGGCGCCGGCGGCCGGTTCCCCAGGGGGCGCGAAGCGGCGAGGCCCGGTCGTCCCATCCCCCGAAGGGCGCCTTCGTCTTGCCGCTTGCGTTTCACGGTGTTAGATTGAAATGGCGAGGTGGCCCATGGTGGACAAGGTCCAGTTCGAGACGGCCCGGAAGACCCCGGATGTGGACGCCAAGCAGGTGCGCACGGCGGCGGAGGACAAGGGCGTCGTGCAGGAGGTGGACGCGGCGCTGGCAGAGGCGGTGGGGGCCGGCGCCACCGACATCCACTTCGAACCGCAGGCCGAGGGGATGGTGGTGCGGGTTCGGGTGAACGGCACCATGCGCACGGTGAAAGAGGTCCAGGACCGGATGAAGGGCAACGTCCTCAACCGGATCAAGGTCCTCTCGGGCATGGACATCACCAAGAGCCGCATCCCCCAGTCGGGCTTCTTCAAGATGGCGGCGGGGGAGAAGAAGATCGAACTCTACGTCTACGCCCTGCCCACCCTCTACGGCGAGTCCATCACCGTCAAGGTCCAGTACAAGCAGAGCGCTACCTTGAGGTTGGACCAGTTGGGGATGAGCCCGTCGGTCCTCAACGCCTACCGCAAGGCCCTCTCCCGCAACTCCGGTCTGTTCCTGGTGACAGGCCCCCCCGGCTCCGGAAAGCGCACGACGGTCTACGGCTCCATCCTGGAGATCCTCAAGCCCGACATGACGGCCATGGGTTTCGACCCGGTGGTCAAGTACGAGGTGCCGGGGATGGTCCAGGGCAAGCCGGAGGACCGCAGCGAGTTCACCTTCGCCGAGGCCATCACCGCCCTCTTCCAGCAGGAGCCGGACGTGGCCTACATCGGGGACGTCCTCAACGAGGAGGAGGCCCGGGCCACCATCGCCGGAGCCTTCGCCCGCCGCCGGGTCTTCGCCCGGATGACGGCCAACGACACGGTCAACGCCCTCCAGAACCTCGTGGACATGGGCGTCCAACCTTTCCTGGTGGCCGCCTCCACCGCCGCGGTGATTAACCAGCGCCTCCTCCAGCGCCTCTGCCCCTCCTGCCGGGAGGCCTACGAGGCCGACGAGACCATCCAGAAGGAGGTGGGGCTCAAGCTCCCCGCCGGGGCCCGCTTCTTCCGCGCCAGGGGCTGCACGGCCTGCGGGGGAACGGGGTACACCGGGGTGGTGGCGATCTTCGAGCTCTACGTCTCTTCGGAGGAGCTGAACAAAATGCTGGTGGCCAAGGCCCCGGTGGGCGACATCCGCCAGCGGGCCGTCCGGGAGGGGCTCGTCTCCCTAAAGGTGGACGGCGTGCTCAAGGCCCTCTCCGGCTACTGCACGCTGGAGGAGGTCCTCAACTCCCTGTGAGGGTGGAGCCATGGACCAGGACCTCGTTCTTCGAATGCGCGACGGATCGTTGAAGCGGTGCCGCATCCGCACCCCCTTTTCCGCCGGCGTGGCGCGGATCCAGGTGGTCACCGCCGAGGGCAAGGTGGAGACGGTGCCCCTCGCGGAGATGAAGGCCATCTTCTTCGTGCGGGACCCCGAGGGAAACCCCACCTACAAGCGGGGCAACGAGTTCACCGAGGGTTCCCCCGCCGCCGGCACGGCGGTGAAGGTCACCTTCCCCGACGGCGAGGTGATGCGGGGGCGGGTCCTCAACCCGGCGGAGCACCGGAGCGGCTTCTTTCTCTTTCCGGCGGATCCCTTGGATAACAACTTCAAGGTCTTCGTGGTGCGCTCCCCCGACGTGGTGGTGGAGGTGGAGGGGTGAAGGAGAGCCTACCGGCTCTGTTGGAGCGCCTGCAAGAGGTCTTCGGCTTCGCCCTGGTCCCCCCCCGGGAGGAGCGGGGGAAGGACGACTTCGAGGAGGCCCTCACCGACCTCGGCGAGGCCCTTCACGCCGTCTCCCTGGTGGGGCTGGCCCTCCTCTCGCGGAAGAACAACTTCTGCCGTCCCCTCTCGGAGGCGGCCTCCGTCCTTCTCGGGGAGCCTTCCCTCGCGGCCCACGCCCGCTTCCAGAGCCTCCTCTTCTCCGGAAACCGCGACCTCTTCGCCCAGGTTTTCCCCATCCACCTCGTCTCCAAGGACGTGCTCCCCCTCTACCTCCGGAAGTACCTGTCCATCCTGGAGGAGCTCAAGACCCTGGGGGAGAAGAACCCCGGCGCGCGGGACTCCGCCGAGGCCCGACGTTCCTTGGAGGAGGCCCTCACCTTCCTCTCCAACAACTGGACCGGTACGGTGGCGATCCTGAGGCCCTCGGCCCGGGTACCCGACGGGCCCGCCGTGGAGGTCCTGGCGGGGGGGCCCACCTCGCCCGGAAAGGTCCGTACCCTCTCCAGCCAGATCCGCCCCGGCCTCTACCTCCTCTCGGAGAACCACCCCCCCATCGCGCTGCATCCCTTCTACTACCTGGGGGAGGACCGCCCGTACCTCTGCCGCATGGTCACGGCGGACGGGATCTTCTACAGGGCCTTTGGGGGCGGGGGGTTCACCCTCCTCTTCCACCCCCCACTCCTCATGGACCTGGGGGACTTCTTCTTCCGCTGCGGCGACTACGAGCGGGCCTTGCGGCTCTACCGCCTCATCGAGAACGAGAACCGGGAGGCCTTCATCATGGTCTCGGCCATCGGCCACTGCCTGCAGGCCAAGGCCCTGGCCTCCCGCGGGGATTTTGTCAAGGCCGCCGCCGAGCGGGAGCTGGCCCTGGCGGTCCGCCCTGACGCCGCGGTCCTCTACCACGAGGCCGCCGCCGACTACCTCCTGGCCCAGCGCCACGGCCAGGCGGTGGCCCTCCTCAACCGCCTCCTGGAACGGTACCCCCTCAGCGATGAGGGGTACGTCACCCTGGGGGATGTTTACGGCGCCAAGGGCGACCTGGGGAGAGCCCAGCGGGCCTACGACAAGGCCCTTCTCCTCAACCCCCACAACGGCGCCGCCCAGGAGAAGAAGCGCCAGCTCCTGGAGCGTATGGAGGCCAAGCCTGGAGCCGAGGGGGAGCGGGGGGAAGGCCTTCCCGAAGAGATCCTCGTCTCTCTCACCCGCAAGGTGCAGGGAAGGCCCCGCATGCCCCTCATCGGGCGGGAGGCGGCCCTGGGGCAGCTCCTGGAGATCCTTTCCTGCCGGGACAAGCGCAACGCCCTTCTCGTGGGCGAGGCGGGGGTGGGCAAGACGGCCCTGGTGGAGGAGCTGGCCCTCCTGCTCCAGGAGCGGGACGCTCCGCCCTCCCTGCAGGGCCGGACCGTTTCCGCCCTCAACCTGGGGGGGCTGATCTCCGGGGCGCGGTACCGGGGCCAGTTCGAGGAGCGTGTCCTGGAGGTGGTGCGGAAGGTGAAGGAGCGCAACCACCTCCTTCTGGTGGAGAACCTCCACCACCTGGTGGCCACGGGGGTCACCCGGGGGGCCTCCCTGGATTCGGCCAACCTCATCAAGCCGGCCCTCCTCTCGGGGGAAATCCAGGTCATCGGCATCACCGACGAAGAGTCCTACGCCAACATCCTCGAAAAGGACCCCTCGTTCCTCAAGCTCTTCCACCTCCTGAGGGTGGAGGAGCTCTCCCTCCCCGAGGTCCGGGAGGTGGTGCGGACCCGGAAGCCCTTCTACGAGGAGTACCACCGGGTGCGTTTTCCCGAAGGGCTCGTGGAGAACAGCCTGGAGATGGTGCGCATGTCCATCTCCCGGAAGGCGCTGCCCGAGAGCGTCCTGGACCTCATGGACCGGGCGGCGGCCCGGGTGGCCCTCGCCTACGCCCGGGGGGAGCGGCGGGAGCCGGTGGTGGAGCGCCAGGACCTCCTCACCACCCTGTCGGAGATGTCCGGCGTGGCCTACGAGCGCCTGGCCCTCCTGGACCGGGACCACCTCTTGCGCATGGAGGAGTTTCTCAACGCCGAGGTGGTGGACCAGGAGGAGGCCGTCTCCAAGGTGAGCCGCCTCCTCAGGACGGCGAAGCTGGGGCTGGACCTGGAGGACCACCGGCCCGACGGCGTCTTCCTCTTCGTGGGCCCCACCGGGGTGGGAAAGACCGAGCTGGCCCGGTGCATCGCCAAGCTCCTCTTCGGTGACGAGGAGAAGCTGATCCGCATCGACATGAGCGAGTACATGGAGCGGATCAGCACCTCCCGCCTCATCGGGACGGCGCCGGGCTACGTGGGGTACTACGACCAGAACCAGCTCACCGACCAGGTCCGGAAGAACCCCTACTCGGTGGTCCTCTTCGACGAGGTGGAGAAGGCCGACCCGCAGGTCCTGAACCTCTTCCTGCAGATCTTCGACGCCGGCCGCCTCACCGACGGCAAGGGGCGGACCGTCCGCTTCAACCACGCCACCCTCATCATGACCTCCAACGTGGGGACCCACCTCTACTCCAAGGCCCGGGTGGGCTACGGCGAGGAGAGGGGGCGGGTTCCCGAGGAGGAGATCCTCAAGGAGGTGAAGGCCCAGTTCCCGCCGGAGTTCCTCAACCGGGTGGACGAGGTCATCCTCTTCCGAAGCCTCACCCCCGAGTCCCTGGCCCGGATCGTGGACCTCCAGCTGAGGGACCTCAAGCGGCGCCTGCTCAACCAGGGGAAGGCCTTGGTCCTGGAGGAGGAGGCCCGCCGCCTCCTGGCCGCCGAGGGGTACTCCTTCGAGTACGGGGCCCGGAACCTCGGGCGGGTCCTGAGGCGGAGGATCGCCGAACCCCTGGCCGCCCTGGCCCTCACCCCGGAGTGGCAGGAGGCCTCGGGGGTGCGGGTCTTCCAGCGGGACGACGGGGTGGCGGTGGAACTCCTCCCCGAGGGGGCCCTGGCCGACGAGGTCACCGCCGAAGCGGAAACGGACGCGGGGCTCCTGGGACCCCGTTCCTGACGGAGGAAGCTTCCTGCTCCACCCCGGGAGGGCAGGGAAGGAGGGAAGGGGTGCGGATCGGGGTCATTCCGCCGGTGCCCATGGAGCCCTTCGTGGCCTCTCCCCACGAGGTGGTGAACCTGTGGAGTGCCTTCTTCACGGCGGAGGACCGGAGCTCCTTGGAAGAGACGGCCGCCATGGCGGGCTTTCCCGCCAACTACTCCCCCTACGCCCGGTGCCTCTATGGCCTCCTCTTCGAAAGGCGGCTCGATGCGGTCTACTACCCCGAACCGGGCCTTCCCAAGGAGGTCCGGCAGGCCCTCCTCCTGGCCTCCCAGCAGGGGGTGGAGGCCGTCCCCTTCGCCTTTCCCCTCTTCCGCAACGAGCCCCGCCTCCGGCAGGTCCTGGAGGAACTCCGCCGGAAGCTGGAGGTGGAGGCGGGGGTTCTGGAGGCGGTCCTCGAACGGATCCAGGGGGTCCGCACCTCCCTGAGGCGCTACGACGGGCTCCAGGCCAGGACCGCCGCCTACGGCAGCCGGGAGTACGTCACCCTCCTGGCACGGGCCATGGATCCCCGGGGAGACCTGGAGGCCCTCCGCCGGGAGGTGGAGCGGGCCATCCTGGAGCTCTGCGACCGCGGGCGGGACCGCTGGTGCCGGGTGGGCCTCATCGGTCTTCCCCCCTACCGGCCGGCCTTCTACGAGGCCCTGGAGGAGATGCGGGCCGTGGTGGTCTTCGACGAGTGGGGCCTGGAGAACAACCCCATGGTGCCCGCCGAGGACCTGGCGGCGCTCTACCACGGCTGCACCCTTCCCTACGGAAACCAGCGGCGTCTGGAGCGGATCCTCAAGGAGATCGCTTCACGGCGGATCCGGGCGGTGGTCCTCGGCGTGGAGTACCTCTGCGACAGCCTGCGGGACGAAGGCTTCTTCCGGGCCCACCTCCCCGTCCCCCTGGCGGTCTTCGAGAACCGCGGCGGTGAGGCCCTCTCCCTGGCCGAGGAGCGGGTCCTGCGGCGCCTCGTCGAAGCCCCGTCGGTCCTGTCATGAGAGGCTGGAAGGTCCTTCCCTGGGAGGCGCCCCACCCCGGTGCCTGGCAGATGGCCCTGGACGAGGCCCTCTTCCGGGAGGCCGAGGAGGGAAGGGAGGTCCAGCCCGTTCTCCGCCTCTACCGGTGGGCTCCCCCCTGCCTTTCCTTGGGCCGCCACCAGGACCCGGCGGTGGCCGCCGATGGAGCCTTCTGCCGGGCCCGCGGCATCGACGTGGTGCGGCGGCCCACCGGAGGGCTGGCGGTCCTGCACGACGACGAGGTGACCTACGCCGTGGCGGCCCCCCTGGACCGGCCCCCCTTCGAGGGCCTGAACCTGGCGGAGACCTACGGGCGGATCGCCGGGGCCCTCCTGGAGGGCCTGAGGAGCCTGGGCCTGCCGGCGGAGCTGAGCCGCCGGAGGACCTCCCCCACGCCCGTTTCGGCGGCCCCCTGCTTCCAGGTGCCCACGGAGAACGAGGTCCTCGTCCACGGCCGAAAGGTGGTGGGAAGCGCCCAGCGCCGCGGCCGGAGGGCCTTCCTCCAGCACGGGGCCGTCCCCCTCTCCGTGGACTACCGCCTCCTGCTGGGGGCCACCGGACGGAGCGGCGAGGACGAGGCACCCTACCGGGCCGCCTTCGCCGGCCTCCGGGACTTCCTGCCGGGCCTCACCGCCGAGCTCCTGCGGGACGCCCTCCTGGAGGGCTTCCGGAGGACCCTGGAGTGGCCGTAGACCGGGCCCCCCGCGGGGAAAGGGGCCTTTGTGACGCCCGTCACGTGCTTTTTCTCCCAAGAGGACCTATATTTACGCGTAAGTCAGGGCAGAACGGGGAAGGGATAGGGGCCCAAGGGCCCCGCTTGCATGGTAATTAGCAGTATTTCTCTATCAATTTCCCCAAGAGGCGCCCGAAGTCGCCGGGGCGGTCGTGGAAGGGGTAGTGGCCGGCGGGGGAGAGGACGGTGAAGGGCAGGCCGGAGCGGCGGAGGGTTTCCCATCCCTCGGGGGAGAGGCCCCCCGGCGAACCGGCCACGTAGTGGACGGGGAAGGGAAGGGAGGCCATCCGCCGGGCCAGGTCCCCCCGCCGGGAGAGGGCCAGGACTTCACGGGCGTGGGCATAGAAGACCTCGGCGTCGCAGAGCCTCAGGCCCGCTTCGAGGAAGTGGAGGGAGGGATCCTCCCGCGCCATGAGGGTGACCTGCTTCCGGATCTGGTCGATGCCGTACTTCAGAAACTCCTCCGGGGAGTAGGCGGCGGCGGGGCCGCTCACCGTGCAGTCCGCCTCCGTGAGGTTGCCCTCCACGTTCACGAAGAAGGAAATGCGTTCGGGGTGGCGCTCCCCCAGCAGAAGGCCCACCAGGGCCCCCATGGAATGGCCCACCAGCGCCACCGGGCCCTCCCCCGTGGAGGCCAGCCACCGCTCCACCGTTCCGGCGGCCCCTTCCAGGGTGGCGGGGACGGAGGCGAGCCCGTGGGAGCGGCCGTACCCGGGAAGGTCGGGCATGAGCAGGCGGCGGCCCGCCAGGGCCGGGTGCCCGGCGAGGACGCGGAAGGTCTCCCCCCAGTCTCCCAGGCCGTGGAGGAAGACCACGGCGCCCCGGCCTCCCCGCCGGGGGCCGAATCTCCGCACGAACATCAGGTTTCCTTCCACCCCTTCGGTGCACTTCACGGCGGGTCCTCCCCGGTTCGCGGATGGGGAAGGCGTGCAACTTGGGAAAATATAAGGAAAGAAGGGGAGGCCGGCCACCGCCGTTCCTCCGCTGGCCCCCGGTGCCGGCCTCTGGTAGAGTGGTGCACCGGGACGCCGGGAGGGCGCGGGCGTCTTTCCTGGAAGCCGAGGTGAGGAGATGAAGGCGAGGGTTCACGTGTTCTTGAAGCCCCAGGTCCTGGATCCCCAGGGCAAGGCGGTGATGCAGGCCCTAAAAACGCTGGGCTTTGCGGAAGTGGAGTCGGTGCGGCAGGGGAAGTTCTTCGACATCGAGACGGGGCCCCTGCCGCCGGGGGAGGAGGGGGAGGAGCGCCTCCGCGCTTACTGCCGGAAGCTTCTGGCCAATCCGGTCATCGAAGACTTCCGGGTGGAGATCCTCGCGCCATGAACATCGCCGTGGTGGAGTTCCTGGGGAGCAACTGCGACCACGACGCCGAACAGTGGTCCCTCCACCTGGCGGGCATCCGGAGCCGCATGGTCTGGTTCACCGAGACCGACCTCTCTTGGGCGGACCTGGTGATCCTTCCGGGGGGCTTCTCCTACGGCGATTACCTCCGGTGCGGCGCCATGGCCGCCAGGACCCCCGTCATGGAGGCCGTCAGGGGCCACGCCGCCCGGGGCGGGCTGGTGCTGGGAATCTGCAACGGCTTCCAGATCCTCTGCGAAGTGGGCCTCCTGCCGGGGGCCCTCCTCCGGAACCGCACCCTCACCTTCCTGCACCAGGAGGTGGTGTTGCGGTGCGAGACCGCCCGGTCCCCCTTCACCCAGGGGGTGGGCCAGGGGCGCCTCCTCCGGGTCCCCATCGCCCACGGCGACGGCAACTACTTCGCGGAACCGGAGACCCTGAGGCGGCTCAACGAGGAGGAGCGCGTGGCCTTCCGGTACGTCTCGCCCGAAGGCAGGGTGGAGGAGGCCTGGAATCCCAACGGCTCCCAGGAGGCCATCGCCGGCATCCTCAGCGAGAACCGGCGGATCCTGGGCATGATGCCGCACCCGGAGCGGGCCAGCGAGGCCCTGCTGGGCTCGGAGGACGGCGCCCTGATCCTCCGGTCGGTTCTGGGCGCCTTTCAGGGGGTCTGAGGGCGGGGGCGGGGCATGGAGAGGAAGACCGTGGCGGAACCCTTGGTGACGAAAGAGCTGGCGCTGGCCCACGGACTCAGCGGGGAGGAGTGGGAGCGGATCCTCTCCATCCTGGGCCGGGTCCCCACCTACCCCGAGCTGGGGATCTTTTCGGTCATGTGGAGCGAACACTGCTCCTACAAGTCCTCCCGCGTGCACCTGCGCCGCTTCCCGACCAAGGGCCCCCAGGTTCTGCAGGGCCCGGGCGAGAACGCCGGCGTGGTGGACATCGGCGAGGGCTGGGCCGTCTGCTTCAAGATGGAGTCCCACAACCACCCCTCCTACATCGAGCCTTACCAGGGGGCGGCCACCGGCGTGGGAGGCATCCTGAGGGACGTCTTCACCATGGGGGCCCGCCCCGTCGCCAACCTCAACGCCCTCTTCTTCGGGCGGCCCGGCCACCCCAAGACCGCCCACCTGGTCCGAGGGGTGGTGGCCGGCATCGGGGACTACGGCAACTGCGTGGGGATCCCCACCGTGGGGGGCCAGGTGGCCTTCCACCCGTGCTACGACGGCAACATCCTGGTCAACGCCTTCACCCTGGGCCTGTTGCGGGCGGACCGGATCTTCCGGGGCTACGCCAGCGGCGTGGGAAACCCCGTCTTCTACGTGGGCTCCAAGACGGGGCGGGACGGTATCCACGGTGCCACCATGGCCAGCGCGGAGTTTTCCGAGAAGACGGAGGAGAAGCGCCCGACGGTCCAGGTGGGGGACCCCTTCACCGAGAAGCTCCTCTTGGAGGCCTGCCTGGAGCTCATGGAGGAGGACGTGGTGGTGGGCATCCAGGACATGGGTGCCGCCGGCCTCACCTCCTCCTCCCTGGAGATGGCGGGGCGCGCCGGATCGGGCATCCGCCTGGACCTGGACCGGGTTCCCCTCCGGGAAGCGGGGATGACCCCCTACGAGATCCTCCTCTCCGAATCCCAGGAGCGGATGTTGATCGTGGCCCGCCGCGGTTCGGAGGAGCGGGTGAAGGCGGTCTTCGCCAAGTGGGCCCTGGACGCCGTGGTGGTCGGCGAGGTCACCGATACCGGCCGGGCGGAGATTTTCTGGCGCGGGGAAAAGGTCGTGGACATCCCGGTGGCCCCGGTGAGCGACCAGGCCCCGGTCTACGACCGTCCCCAGAGGGCCCCGCAGGCGCCCCGGGGCCTTCCCCTTCCAGACCCGGTTCCCGAGACACCTCCCGGGGAGGCCCTCCTCCGGCTCCTGGGCTCCCCGGACCTCTGCTCCCGGCGCTGGGTCACCACCCAGTACGACCAGACGGTGCGGACCAATACGGTGGAGGGCCCCGGCGCCGACGGGGCGGTGGTGCGCGTCAAGGGGACCCGGCGGGCGGTGGTCATGAGCCTCGACGTGAACCCCCGCTGGTGCCACTTGGACCCCTATCTGGGGGCCATGCACGCCGTCGCCGAAGGAGCCCGCAACGTTTCCTGCATGGGCGCCCGGCCCCTGGCCATCACCGATTGCCTCAACTTCGGGAACCCCGAACGGCCCGAGGTCATGTGGGAGTTCTCCCGGGCGGTGGACGGCATCTCCCAAGCCTGCCGGGCCCTGGGAACGCCCGTCGTCTCCGGCAACGTCTCCTTCTACAACGAGACGCAGGGGGAGGGGATCTACCCCACCCCCACCATCGGGATGGTGGGCCTGCTGGAGGACGTGGAGCGGCGCCTCCTGCCCTCCTTCCAGAACGAGGGGGAGGTCATCCTCCTTCTGGGGGAGACGGCGGGCCACCTGGGCGGCTCTGCGTACCTCTGGGTCCTCCATGGGATCGAGGCGGCGCCGCCGCCGCCCCTGGACCTCTCCCGGGAACGGGCCCTGGGGGACCTCCTGCGGGACCTCGCCGGCCGGGGCCTCCTCCGAACGGCCCACGATTGCTCCGACGGGGGCCTGCTGGTGGCCGTGGCCGAGTGTTGCCTGGGCCGCCGGCGGGATGTGGGGGCGGAGTTGGACCTTTCCCAGGGGGGCCTTTCCCTGCCGGCCCTCCTCTTCGGCGAGGACGCTTCCCGGGCGGTGGTCACCGCCGAACCCGCAGCCGTCCCGGAGGTCCTCCACCGGGCCGCCGAGGCGGGCGTCCCGGCCCAGGCGGCGGGGCGGGTGGGAGGCCAGAGCCTCCGCGTCCGGGTGGACGGCCGGGCGGTCCTGGACCTGCCCCTCCCCCGGATCCGGTCGGTTTGGGAAAGGGGCCTGGACGCCGTGGTGGGCGCGGAGAGGTAGGGGGCGGAGGCCCAGGGGAGGCCCCATGTGCGGGATCTTCGGCGTCTTCGACCACCCCGAGGCGGCGCGGCTCACCGTCTACGGCCTCTACGGCCTCCAGCACCGGGGGCAGGAGTCGGCGGGGGTGGCCACCAGCGACGGGACGGCCCTCCACGCCGTCAAGGGAATGGGGCTGGTCTCGGAGGTCTTCGGGGGGAGCGACCTGTCGGCCCTCCCGGGCCGGCTGGCCATCGGCCACGTCCGGTACTCCACCTCCGGCAGCAGCCACCTGAGAAACGCCGGCCCCATCGTGGCCAGGACCCAGCACGGCGAGGTCGCCCTCAGCCACAACGGTAACCTCGTGAACGGCCCGGGGCTCCGGGAGGATCTGGAGCGGGAGGGGGCCATCTTCGCCTCCACCACCGACTCGGAGGTGATCCTCCACCTCTTCGCCCGGGCGGGCCAGGAGGATCCCCTGGACGCCCTGGTGGAGAGCCTCCGGGTCCTCAAGGGGGCCTTCAGCCTCCTGCTCCTCTTTCCGGACCGCCTGGTAGCGGTGCGCGATCCATGGGGTTTCCGGCCGCTGGTCCTGGGGGATCTGGAGGGAAGCCCCGTCTTCGCCTCCGAAACCCCCGCCCTGGACCTCCTGAAGGCCCGCTTCATCAGGGAGCTTCACCCCGGCGAAGTCGTAGTGGCCGACCGGACGGGCCTCCGCTCCCTCTTTCCCTTCCCCACCGTTCCCGAGGTCCCCTGCATCTTCGAGTACGTCTACTTCGCCCGCCCCGACAGCGAACTCTTCGGACGGGTGGTCTACCCCGTCCGGGTGGAGCTGGGCCGGCGCCTGGCGGAGGAGTGCCCCGCCCGGGCGGACGTGGTGGTCCCGGTGCCCGATTCGGGGGTCCCCGCCGCCGTGGGCTTTGCCGAGCGTAGCGGCCTGCCGCTGGTCCAGGCCCTGATCCGGAACCACTACGTCGGCAGGACCTTCATCGCGCCGCGCCAGTCCCTGCGGGACTTCTCCGCCCGGCTGAAGCTCAACGCCGTCCCGGGCCTCCTCGCCGGCAAGCGGGTGGTCCTGGTGGACGACTCCCTGGTGCGGGGGACCACCTCCCGGAAGATCGTCCAACTGGTGCGGGACGCCGGGGCAGGGGAGGTCCACCTGCGCCTCTCCAGCCCCCCCATCGTGAACCCCTGCGTCTACGGGATCGACACCCCCGAACGGGAGGAACTCCTGGCCGCCAACATGGAGGTGGAGGCCATCCGGCAGTTCGTGGGGGCCGACTCCATCGGCTACCTCGGCGTCCAGGGGCTCCACGCCGCGGCGGGGCGCGCCGTGGGCTCTGCCTGCCACGCCTGCTTCGGCGGGCCCTACCCCGTGGCCTGGAAGCCACCCCGGGCCTCCCAGCGCCACCTCTTCGAGAAGGACCGGCGGGATTGAGGAGCGGGCCGTGATCCTGGTGGTCCAGCGCGTTTCGCGGGCTTCGGTGAAGGTGGAGGGGGAGGTGGTGGGAGCCATCGGCCTCGGCCTCCTGGTCCTCGCCGCCGTGGAGAGGGGAGACGGAGAGGACCAGGCCCGCTGGTGCGCCCGTAAGGTGGCGGAACTCCGGATCTTCCCCGACGGCCAGGACCGGATGAACCGCTCCCTGCGGGAGGTGGGCGGTGCCGTCCTGGCGGTCAGCCAGTTCACCCTGGCGGGAGACCTGCGGAAGGGGAGCCGGCCCTCCTTCTCCCGGGCGGCGCCGCCGGAGGAAGCCCGGAGCCTCTTCGCGCGTTTCGTCCATTTCCTGGAGGAAGAGGGTCTGCAGGTGGCCACCGGCCGATTCCAGGCCCGGATGGAGGTGGAGCTGGTGAACGACGGGCCCGTCACGCTGGTTCTCCGAAGGCGCCCGCCGGGGACCGGCGAAGGAGAAGAAGGTGGCGCTGCCTGAACCCAACGCCGTCATCGCCCTGCGCCGGGAGGTGGCGCCGGGCCTCCTGGTGATCCGGGTGGTGCCGTCGGGGTGGCCGCTCCCCGACTTCACACCCGGCCAGTTCGCCGTGCTGGGGCTTCCGCCCTCGGCCCCCCGGTGCGAGAACGCCGAGCCGGAGGAGGAGCCGCCCCGGAGCGGCCTCCTGCTGCGGAGGGCCTACTCCATCGCCTCCTCCTCCCGCGCCCGGGAGTACGTGGAGTTCTTCGTGGCCCTGGTCCGCTCCGGCGCCTTCACCCCGCGCCTCTGGGCCCTCCGGGAGGGGGACCCCCTCTGGCTCTCCCCCCGCTTCACCGGCATGTTCACCCTGGCGGAGGTGCCCCCCGGATCGGACCTCGTCCTCGTCGCCACCGGCACCGGCCTCGCCCCCTACCTGAGCATGCTCCGCTCGGGCGTGGCGGCGGGGGTGGGACGGCGCATCGCCGTCATCCACGGGGCCCGGCACTCCTGGGACCTGGCCTACCGCTCCGAACTGGCGGCCCTGGAACGGTCCGAACCCCGTTTCGCCTACCTTCCGGTGGTGAGCCGGCCCCTGGAGGAGACCCCCCCCTGGAGCGCCGCCTCCGGATACGTCCAGGACGTCTGGAGCGGGCCGCTCCTGGAGGCCCGGCTGGGGCGAAGGCCCTCCCCCAGGGACACCCACGTCTTCCTCTGCGGGAACCCCGCCATGGTGGACGACATGGTGGAGCGCCTTGGAGCCGAAGGCTTCCGGGAACACTCCCGGAAGAGCCCCGGCCAGATCCACGTGGAGCGCTACTGGTGAAGGACGAGGAGGGCCTCAAAGGCTACGAGGCGGGGCTTCCGGAGGAGGTCCGGAGGTACCTGGCCTACCTGGCGGTGGAACGGGGCCTCTCCCCGCGGACGGTGGAGGCCTACGGGCGCGACCTGGCGGCCTTCTTCGCCTTCGCAGGCCGGCCTCCTTCCCAGGTGACCCGGGAGGAGGTCCGTGCCTTCCTGGCGGCGGAGCGGAAGGCGGGCAGAGGCTCCGCCACCGCCTCCCGGCGCCTGGTGGCCCTGAGGACCTTCTACCGCTTTCTCCTCCTCGAGGAGGCCGTTGGGGAGGACCCCACCGAAAACGTGGAGGGCCCTCGGGGCATGAAGCGCCTCCCCGCCTACCTGACGGCGGAGGAGGTGGAGCGCCTCCTGGAGGCCGCCCGGCCGGACTCCCCCCTGGGCCTGCGCAACCGGGCCATGGTGGAGGTCCTGTACGCCACGGGCCTGAGGGTCTCGGAACTGGTGGGTCTCACCACCGGCCAGGTCAACACCGACGCCGGCTTCCTGCTGGTCCAGGGAAAAGGTGGGAAGGAGCGGGTGGTTCCCCTCGGAGAGGTGGCCTCCGACTGGCTGGAGCGATACCGCCTGGAGGCCCGTCCCCGGCTCCTCAAGGACCGTTCCACGCAGGCCCTCTTCGTCACGGCCCGGGGGGAGGCCATGACCCGGCAGAACTTCTTCCTCTGGCTCCGAAGCCTCGCGCGGAGCGCCGGGATCGGGAAGCGGCTCTCCCCCCACACCCTGCGCCACTCCTTCGCCACCCACCTTCTGGAGAACGGGGCGGACCTCCGGTCCCTCCAGATCCTCCTCGGCCACAGCGACATCTCCACGACCCAGATCTACACGCACGTAGAGCAGGAGCGCCTCAAGCGCATCTACAAGAAGTTCCACCCGAGGGCCTGAGGGGGGAAGGGAGCGAGGGGCGGCGGGCCATCCTCCTCCCGCCGCCCCCAAGCCTGCCGGATGGGCCTAGGGGAACTGGCTCAAGCCCTGGAGGGCGTTGAGCCCCCCGAGGAAGAAGATCCACACGATCTGGATGCAGGACAGGATCACCGAGATGATGCCCAGAATGATGCCGGCGACGGCGAAGCCCTTGCCCTTCTGGGAGCTCTCGCCCCGGTTGATCTTCCCGTTCTCCATGAAGCCCACGATGATGGCGGGGATGCCGGCGAGAAAACCACAGCAGCAGAACCCCAGGATCCCCAGGACCAGGGCGGCGATCGCCATGCCGCTGGCCTTCTCCTGCACGACGGGTTGTGCCTCGTAGACGTCGCTCATATCTCTCCTCCCTGCGATGGCGGCAACCTCCGGGACCATCGTTCCCTTGGAGAGAGTCTAGCCCCCTTCCGGCGGCGGCGCAAGGAAAATCCGGATCGGCGAGCCACTGGGGCGTCTTCCCCCCCGGCCGGGGGAGCCACACCTGTCCAAAATCATCCGGCCATCCGCCCGCAAGAGAAGGCGGGACGGT
>JBMFRA010000052.1:0-15974 GCA_049968315.1 Acidobacteriota bacterium | reverse complement strand
TTGGGCAACATGCGGAAAACCGTTGCCCAAAACGATCTTGGACAGCAATGAGACCGAGTATCCCTGGGGGTGGGGAATGACCCGGCGCATCCTGCACAAGTGGATGGGCGCCGGCAGCAAACCCGACGACACCGACTACGAGGGGTACTACCTCGGCCAGATCGTCGGGGACACCAGCATCAAGCGGTTCAAGCTGCACGTGTTCGGCGTGAAGACCCGGGAGGAGGTGGAGCAGTGGACCGCCCAAGCCGCCGACCTCATCCAGAAGAGTTCGGCCGCGGATATCTACTGACGGCTCGCCTTATGGTGTCAGGCTTCACCTAGTCGCTTACGAGCAATTACCTATATCCACCCGGCAGTTACGACGGAAGACCCCTTCGCGCGCTGAAGCGCGCTCCTACGGAAATCTTTTTCCCCTCCGCGTCTCTGCGTCTCAGCGGTGAAACCCCCGCCTCCTCCCCTTCCTCCCGTCCTCCCTATGCCAAAGGCCTTTCCTCCGCGCCCTTCGCCGAAGGCAGGGCCCGGTTCTCTCCCGTGATTGGGCAGAGGCGGTCGCTGTGGCGAACCGTCCAGCCGCTGGCGACCTTCCGGCGCTCTTCTACGAAGAGCCAGGAAACCACCTCCTGGCCCTCCGGCCGCCGCCGGTGGTGTTCCACCGGGCTGGCGGGAACCTTCCTTCCACCGCGGGCCTCCCCCTCGGCACTCCGAGGGGACATTTCCATCGAGTCCGATGGGCGGCGGGATCGCCGGGTTTCGACACCCCCCGCGCCGGACCGTTGGTCCGCCGGCCGCATGGTGCTATGCTTGGATCAGGCTTGGCCCGAGGGCCGCCGGAGGACGAAGGAGCCCGCCATGCCGCAGGAGCAGAGGCCCCACGAAGTGACCATCGCCGAGGGCGTCACCGCGGGGGGGGCCAGCCCCCTCTTCATCGCGGGGCCCTGCGTCATCGAGTCGGAAAGCCACGCCCGGGCGCTGGCCCTGCAGCTCGCCTCCTGGTCCCGGGTCCACCGCCTCCCACTGGTCTTCAAGGCCTCCTTCGACAAGGCCAACCGGACCTCCCTCTCCTCCTTCCGCGGGCCGGGTCTTCAGGAGGGGCTCCGGATTCTCTCGGCCATCCGCGCCGAGACGGGCCTTCCGGTGCTCACCGACATCCACGAGCCGCGCCAGGCCGAGCCCGCGGCCGAGGCGGTGGACGTGATCCAGATTCCCGCCTTCCTCTGCCGCCAAACCGACCTCCTCGTGGCCGCTGCGCGGACGGGGAAGCCCGTCAACGTGAAGAAGGGGCAGTTCCTCTCGCCCTACGACATGGCCCACGCGGTGGAGAAGCTGACGGCCTCCGGCTGCGAGAGGATCCTCCTCACCGAAAGGGGGGCCTCCTTCGGGTACAACAACCTGGTGGTGGATATGCGGAGCATCCCCATCCTGCGCTCCTTCGGCTTTCCCGTGGTCTTCGACGCGACTCACTCGGTCCAGCTTCCCGGTGGGGCCGGGGGCCGTTCCTCCGGGCAGCGGGAGTTCGTCCCCACCCTCGCCCGGGCCGCCGCCGCGGCGGGGGCCGACGGGTTCTTCTTCGAGGTCCACGACCAGCCGGAGAAGGCCCTCTCCGACGGCCCCAACGCCCTTCCGCTGGAGGAGTTTCCCCCTCTGGCCCGGAGCCTGTCCGACCTCTTCCACCTGGTCCGGAGGTCCCCATGAGCCTCAACGCCGCCCGCAAGGTCCTGTCCATCGAAGCCGAAGCCCTTCTCCGCCTCCGGGACGGCCTCGACGAAGCCTTCACCGCCGTGGTGGACCGGGTCCTCTCCTGCCCGGGCCGGGTGGTGGTCACCGGCATGGGGAAGAGCGGCCTCGTCGGCCACAAGATCTCCTCCACCCTGGCCAGCACCGGCACCCCCTCCTTCTTCCTCCACCCCGCCGAGGCCCTCCACGGGGACCTGGGGATGATCAAGTCCTCCGACCTGGTGCTGGCCCTCAGCAACAGCGGCGAGACGGAGGAGCTGGTCCGGCTGGCCCCCTACATCAAGCGGATCGGGGCCGCCCTGGTGGCGGTGACGGGCAACCCCCGCTCCAGCCTGGCCCGGGCCGCCGACCTCCACCTCACCGTGGCGGTGGACCAGGAGGCCTGCCCCCTGGGCCTGGCCCCCATGGCCTCCACCACCGCCCAGCTCGCCCTGGGGGATGCCCTGGCGGCGGCCCTCATCGAGCGGCGGGGGTTCCAGCCCGAGGACTTCGCCCGCCTCCACCCCGGGGGCAAGCTGGGCAAGCGCCTCATGCGGGTCCGGGAGCTGATGCACGCGGGGCGCGAGGTTCCCCGGGTGGCCCCCGAGGCTCCCATGAAGGACGTCCTCTACGAGATTTCCTCCAAGAAGCTCGGCATGACCGTCGTCGCCGACGGCCAGGGCCGCCTGCTGGGGATCCTCACCGACGGCGACGTGCGGCGGCTCATCGAGCGGGAGGGGGAAGGCTTCCTCGGCCGGACCGCCGGGGAGGTGGCCACCCGCCATCCCCTCACCATCTCCCCCGACGCCATGGCGGTGGAGGCCCTGGGCATCATGGAGGGCCGGAAGATCACCTCCCTCGTGGTCACCGACGGCGAGGGGCAGGTTCAGGGCGTCCTCCACCTCCACGACCTCTGGGGGCTCCAGCTCATCTGACGACCCCCCCTCCGGCCGTCTTTCCGCCCCCGCGGGGCGCCGCCTTTGTGGTCCCGCGCGGCCGTGCTATGCTGGTGGAGTAGGGAGCGCCGCCATGGCCGCACCGTCCGACGGACCCCCCCCGGAACCCCTGGCCCACCGGCTGAGGTCTCTGCGGCTCATCCTCCTGGACGTGGACGGGGTCCTCACCGACGGCGGCCTCTACTTCACCAACGGCGGAGAGGAGCTGAAGCGCTTCGACGTGAAGGACGGGGCCGGCATCGTCCTGGCCCGGAAGGCGGGCCTCGCCGTGGGGCTCCTCACGGGAAAAACCTCGGAAATCGTCTCCCGGCGTGCCCTGGAACTGGGGCTCTCCCCCGTCCGGCAGGGCGCCCTGGACAAGACGGGCCCCTTCGCCGAGATCCTGGCCGAGGCGGGGGTGGAGGCCCGGGAGGTGGGGTACGTCGGGGACGACGTGCTGGACCTGCCCATCCTGCGCCGGGCCGGCGTTTCGGCCTGCCCCGCCGACGCCCACCCCCTGGTGCGGAAAAAGGTGGACCTGGTGCTCTCGGCCCCCGGTGGGCGGGGGGCCGTTCGGGAGTTCATCGACCGGGTCCTGGAGGCCCGTGGCCTCCTCCTGGACACGGAGCGCCCCTTCTGGGAGGTGACGGAGGATGCGTAACCTGCTCGGTACGGTCAAGTGGCTCCTCATCGGCCTGGTGCTGGCCGGGTGGTTCGCGGTAAGCCTCGCCAACCGCCAGCTCTCCACGGTCTTCGTGCTGGTGCCCGGTATCCTGGAATACCAGAGCGTGCCCCTTCCGGTCCTCCTCATCCTGCCCTTGGTGGTGGCCTTCTGCGTCTTCTGGGTGGTGGGGATGCTGGACCAGGCGGACCACTTCTTCCGGGCCCGGGAGCTCAAGAAGCGGATCCGGGAGCTGGAAGAGGAGGTGGACCAGCTCCGGAACCTGCCCATCCGCGACGGCTCCTACGACAGCGCCGGGGAGGAAGGCTGACCGTGCTGAAGTTCCTGGGGATTCCCAACTGGTTGCTGGCCACGGTCCTCCTGGTCTTCCTGCTGGGCCTCTTCCTGGGGGCGCGGATCCCCTTCCCCCGGAGAAGCACCGGAACGGCCAAGGACGCCCGGCGCTCCCAGCACTACATCCGGGGCATGTACGCCATGCTCACCTCCGACCCCGAGGCGGCCATCTCCCACCTCAGCCGGGTGGTGGAGCTCTCCACCGAGCCCATCGAGGTCTATCTGGCCCTGGGGAACCTCTTCCGCCAGCGCGGCCAGATCGACCGGGCCATCCGGGTCCACCAGTCCCTCCTCACCCGGCCGGGCCTCTCGGAGGAGGAAAAGGTCCTCGCCCTCAACGCCCTGGGCATGGACTTCAAGACCGGCGGCCTCATGGACCGGGCGGTGCGGACCTTCAAGGACGCCCTGGCGCTGAACCCCAAGGACCCCGACGCCCTGGCCTACCTGGTCCGCCTCTCGGAGGACCTGGGGGAGTGGGGCGACGCCTACGAATACGCCCTGCGCCTGCAAAAGGTGAGGGGCCGCAAGGACCCCAAGACCCTCTCCTACCTCCTGGCCCAGAAGGCCGGCGTGCTCCTGGAGCAGGGTCCCACCCTTCGGGCCGCCTGGCAGTTGCACCGGGCCCTCCGCCTGCACCCGGAAAACGCCCTGGCCACCCTCCACCTGGTCCGCCTCTACCTCGCCGCCGATAAGCCCCAGAAGGCCTTGAAGGCCCTGGAGCGGGCCCTGGACGAATCTCCCCACAAGAGCTTCCTGCTCCTCCCGGCCCTGAAGGAGGTGCACCAGAGGACGGGGGACGGGGAGGGCTACCTGGAGACCCTCCACCGGCTGGGCTTCGAGCAGGGGCAGAAGCGGGCCCTCCTCCTGGAGCTGGAGGAACGGATCCAGCGGGGCGAGGACGCCAAGGTGGCGGAGTTGAGCCGCTACCTCGTCCGCCACTTCGGCCGCTCCCGGCAGGTCCAGCGGACCCTCTGGGGTCTCCTCCGGAGAGGCTCGGTGGAGGCATCCCTGGCCGCCGAGTGGGCGGAGGCCCTCTCCCGCAGCGAGCAGATGGCGGACCCCTTCGTCTGCATCTCCTGCGGCTACAAGACCCTGGAGATCCTCCACCGGTGCCCCAACTGCAAGGAGTGGGACTCCTTCGCCGACGGGGAGGGCTGAGGATGCGCCGGCGGGAGGACCTCGAGCCCATCGGAAGGGTGGCGGGCCCCACCTTCGGCCGCCTCTTTCCTCTCGACCCCGCCCCCCTCCTCCACGCCCTCTTTCACCTTCCCCCCGGAACCCTCACGGTGGAGCTTCGGGGGGAGGAGGCCATCCTGGCCACGGAAGACCGCTCGGTGCGCCTGGCCCTGGAGGGGTTGGAGGGCGACCTGTTGAGCCACCTGGCCTCCGCCGGCTACCGGGGTATCCGGAGGATTTCGTGGCGCTCCCGATGATCCCCTTCGAAGTGGACGATTTCCTGCGGGCGGCCCTCCGGGAGGACGCCCCCTTGGGGGACCGCACCTCGGAGGTCCTCGGTCTTTCCGGAAGGGCCCGGGGGTCCTTCGTCGCCCGGCAGGAGGGGGTCCTCTGCGGCCTGTTCCTGGCCCGACGCACCTTCGAACTGCTGGAGCCCTCCGCCGCCTTCGAGGCCCTCTCGGAGGAGGGAGGGTGGCTGGCCGCCGGAACCCCCTTCGCCCGGGTGGAGGCCTCCCTTCCCGCCCTCCTCCTGGGCGAACGGCTGGCCTTGAACCTCCTCCAGCACCTTTCAGGAATCGCCACCTTCACGAGGGCCTGCGTCGAGGAGGTGGCGGGAACCGGCGCCCGGATCCTCGACACCCGCAAAACCACGCCGGGGCTGCGGGCGCTGGAGAAGTACGCGGTGCGGACCGGCGGCGGGCAGAACCACCGCATGGGCCTCTCCGACGGCATTCTCATCAAGGACAACCACCTGGCGGGCTTCGCCTCCCTGGGGGAGGCGGTGCGGTGGGCCCGGCAACGGGCGGGGCACCTCCTCAAGGTCGAAGTGGAGGTGCGGAGCCTCGCCGAATTCCAGGAGGCGGTGGAGGCGGGGGCGGACCTCGTCCTCCTGGACAACATGTCCCTCGAGGAGATGGCGGAAGCCGTCCGGCGGCGCCCCGCCGGCCTTCTGCTGGAGGCTTCGGGAGGGATGCGCCCCGGCCGCCTGCGGGCCGTGGCGGAGACGGGGGTGGACTTCATCTCCGTGGGCGCCCTCACCCACTCGGCCCCGGCCTTGGATCTGGCCCTGGAGATCCAGCCCCTCCCATGAGTCCCACCTCCGTCCCGCACCCCCTTCCGTTCCCCTCCCTCTTCGAGGGAGTGCCCGAGCCCGCCACCCGTTGGCTGGGGCGCCGCCGCTTCCTCCTGGGCGCGGTGGCCTCCACCAACGACGACGCCCGGGAGCTTCTCCAGCGGGAAGGCCCGGCCGCCCACGGGGCGGCCTTCTTCACCGACCGCCAGCTGGCGGGCCGGGGGCGCCACGGGCGGAGTTGGACCGTGCCGCCGGGCCGGTCCCTGGCCCTCAGCGTCTGCCTCTGGCCCCCGGCGGACCAGGGCGAGCGCCTTTCCCTCCTTCCGGCCGCCGCGGCGGGTGCCGTGGCCGAAACCATCCGCCGTCTCGCGGGGGTGGAGGCCCGCCTCAAGTGGCCCAACGACGTGCTGGTGGGGGAGAAGAAGGTCGCCGGGACGATCCTGGAGGCCTCCTGGTCCGGGGAAAGGCCCGCGGGGGCCGTCCTGGGGATCGGGGTGAACCTCTTGCAGCGGGAGTCCGACTGGCCGCCGCTGCTGAGGGAAACCGCCGCCTCCCTGGCCCAGGTGGCCCCCCGCCCCCCCGAGGCGCCCGCCTTCCTGGCCCGCCTCCTGGAAGCGTTGGAATCTTTCGCCGATTCGGCCCTCGGAGAGGGCCCTCCCCTGCGGCCCCGCCTGGAACCCCTGTGGGTCCACCGCCCCGGAGAGGTCCTGCGGGTGACCCTTCTCGAGGGGGAGGCCGAAGGGACCTTCGCCGGCTTCGGCCCCGCCGGGGAACTGCTCCTGGAAACGCCGGGGGGCCTCCGGGCCATCCGGAACGGCGACGCCCACCGCCTGCGGAGGGACCGATGATCTTCGTGATGGACGTGGGAAACACCCAGACCACCGTCGCCCTCTTCCGAGGGAAGGACCTTCTCCACTCTTGGCGGCTCTCCACCGCCCGCCACCGGACCCAGGACGAGTGGGGGGCCCTCCTCCAGAGCCTCTTTCATTTCCACGACCTGCGGCTGGAGGAGGTGGAGGGGGTAGCCATTTCCTCGGTGGTCCCCCCGGCCGATTTCCCCCTGAGGCAGATGTGCCGCCGCTACTTTCACACCGACCCCCTCTTCGTGGCACCGGGGATCAAGACCGGCATCCACATCCTCTACGACTCCCCCGCCGACGTGGGCGCCGACCGGATCGTCAACGCCGTGGCGGCCTACGCCCTCTACCCCGCCCCGGCCGTCGTCGTGGATTTCGGTACCGCTACCACCTTTGACGTGCTGGGGGAAGGCGGGAACTACCTCGGTGGCGTCATCGCCCCCGGGGTGGCCATCTCCGCCGAGGCCCTTTTTGAAAAGGCGGCCAAGTTGCCCAAGGTGGAGATCGCGAGACCCCGCAAGGTCATCGGAAAGAATACCGTGGCCTCCATGCAGTCGGGCTTCTACTGGGGCTATGTCGGCCTGGTGGAGGGGGTCCTCCGGAAGATCAAGCGGGAGCACCCCGGCGTCCGCACGGTGGTGGCCACGGGCGGGCTAGCCCCCGTCCTCGTGGGCGACTGCCCCTCCATCGAGCAGGTGAACGAGAACTTGACCCTGGAGGGTCTGCGGATCCTCTACGAGATGAACCGGCAGGCCGAGGCCCGGAAGTAAGGCCCGGGGCCCGCCATGGAAAAGGGACTTCGGGAGTATTTCCTGCGCATCGAGGCGGCCTTCGGCCGGCGCCGGGGTGCCCCTCTGCTCCTTTCTCCGCTGGACTTCGAGAAGGCGGTGGAGTGGTACACCGCCGGCGTGCCGCCCGAGGTGGTGGAGGCCGGCGTGGCCGCCTACTTCCAGCGCATCGAGCGGCGGAAGGTCCCGCGCCGCCACGCCATCTGCCTCTCCTTCGCCGAACGGGACATCCTCAAGGCCCTCGAAGCCCGTAGGACGGCAAATGTCGGGAAGGCCGCCGGCCTAGCCGAGGCCCCTCCCTTCCGGGAGCGGGTCCTCCCCTTCCTGGCGGAGCGTGCCCATCTCCTGAGGACCTTCGGGCAGGACCCGGCCCGCCGCGCCCAATGTCCCGTCCTCTGCCGCTTCGCCGAAAGCGCCGCCTCCGAGATGGAGGCCCTCGCCGCGGCGGAACCCCTCAAAGAGACCGCCCTGGAGCAGGGGCTTGAGCCCCTGGACCGGGAGCTGTGCCGCCTGGCCCTGCTGGACGCCCCCCCCGACCGGGCGGAGGAGTGGAAGCGGGAGGCCGTGGAGCGCCTGGGGGATCTGGCCGCCACCCTGGAGGGCCGGGCTCTCGGCCAGACGGTGGAGCGCCTCGCCGCCCAGGCCGCCCTCCGCCACTGGGGCCTCAAACGGCTCTCCCTCCTGTATCTGGAGTGACGCCGTGGGAGATTGGGTCCTGCGTATCCGCAGCCGGAGGCCGGTGGGGGAGGAGGCGGGAGCCCTCCTCCGGGAATCGGGGTGCCTCGGCATCTGGGAACGGGACCCCCGATCCTGGGAGGCCTTCTTTCCCTCCCCGGTGGAGGGGCTCGCCCAACGCCTCTCCGCCCTTCCGGAAAAGCTCGAAGCGACCTGGGAGGAAAGGGTCCCCGTGGACTGGGCCGCCCGCTACCAGGCCTCCTTGAGGCCCCTTCCCCTGGGACGCCGCCTAGTGGTCCTCCCCTCCCCCGACTCCCCCAACCCCTTCCCCGGGCGCCTCGCCCTTCGGCTGGAACCGGGCTGCGCCTTCGGAACGGGCGAACACTACACCACCGCCTCCTGCCTCCGCGTCCTGGAGGAGAGGCTCCAGGAGGGCACGGCGGTCCTCGACGTGGGGTGCGGCTCGGGGATCCTCGCCGTGGCCGCCCGCCTCCTGGGTGCCGCCGAGGCCGTCGGTTGCGACGTGGACCCCGAGGCGGTCCGGGTGGCCCGGGAGACCGCCCGCCGCAACGGCGTGGCCCTCCGGCTGTTCGCCGGGGGCGCGGAAGCCGTCCGGGGACGCTTCGGCCTGGTGGTGGCCAACATCCTGGCGGAGACCCTCTCGGAGATCCTTCCCTGCCTGCGGGAAAAGCTCGCCCCGGGGGGGGTCCTGGTCCTCAGCGGCATCCTCCTCGAGAAGGGGCCGTCCCTCCTGGCAGGGGCCGAGGCCCTGGGACTTCTGCTCCAGGAGCGCCGCACCGACGGGATCTGGTGGACCTTCACCCTGACCCTCCCCCCGCCCTGAGGCCCCGAGGAACCGGTTTCAGCGAGCCTTTTGAAAAACTAATTTATTTTGTAAGGCTATTCTTCGGTGGTGCCCTGCGGCTGTGCACCGAGCAGGAGCCCCTTTGCTTGGAGGAACTTCTCGAATTTTCCACAGGGTTTTCCAGAGCTTTCTCCACAGCGGCGGTGGAAAAGGAAAGGCCCTGCGAGCGAGTGTTCACGGGCAAAGGGACCGGGTGGAGGCTCCTTCCGGGGAGCCCCTGGTGAACAGAACCCCCTCCTCCGGGGGGCGAACGAAAGGGGGGACGGCCGGTGGTCCCACCGGCCGTCCCGTCTCTCCAGTTACACCTCTGGGGTCTCCCCTCTCCGGGGGCCTTAGCCGATCGGCTTTCCGCAACTGCCGCAGAACTTGGCACCGGGCGGGTTCTTGGCCTGGCAGGCGGGGCAGACCACCTCCGCCGGGGCCAGAGGGGCGCCGCAACCGTTGCAGAAGCGGGCGCCCGGAGGGTTCAGCGCCTTGCAGGCCGGGCAGGCGACGCCGGGGAGGGACATGGGCTGGCCGCAGGCGTTGCAGAACTTGGAGCCGGGGGGGTTGGGCTGGCCGCACCCCTTGCAGAGGACCGCCGTCCCCGCCCCTCCGCCCGCCGCGGCGGCGGCGCCGGCCTGCTGCATGGCCTGGCCCAGCATCCCGGGGATCATCATCCCCATGCCGGCCCCCACGCCCAACCCCATGCCCGCCGCGGCGCCGTTGCCGACGGGGTTCTGCGCCGCCTCTTCCATGGCCTTGGCGGCCTTGAACTGCATGTAGGCGCCCATATTGCCCACGGCCGCCATGCCGCTCCGCTCGTCGATGACCTTCTGGACCTCCTCCGGCGGGGAGATGGCCCCGATGAAGAGGTCGTGGAGTTCCAGGCCGTACTTGGCGAAGTCGTCCCGCACCCGGGCCTTCAGCGCCTCGGAGAGCTCGTCGTAGAGGCGGGCCAGGTCCAGGACGGTCTTCAGGTTCTCCCCCAGCACGTCGTTGAGCCGGGCTACGATCATATCGCGGACGTAGTTCTCCACCCCTTCGGAGGTCTGGACGCCGGCGCTCCCGACGAAGGTGGTGATGAAGAGCTGGGGGTCCCGCACCTTGGTGGCGAACTTCCCAAAGGCCCTGAGGCGGATCATCTGGAATTCGGCGTCCCGGAAGAGCACCGGTTCCTTCGTTCCCCACTTCATGTCGGTGAAGATCTTGCGGCTGACGTAGTAGACGTCGGCGCGGAAGGGGGAGGTTCCGCCGAAGGGCATGTTCACGAACTTCTGGAGGATGGGAAGGTTCAGCGTCGTGAGGGTGTGGCGTCCCGGCCCGAAGACGTCCAGGGCCCGCCCATCACGGAAGAAGACCGCCCACTGGCTCTCCTGGACCACCAACTGGGCGCCCAGCTTGATCTCGCCGCCCCGCTCCCAGCGGTGGACCATCTCTTGCCCGGTTTCGTCCCGCCATTCGATCACTTCGAGGGTATTGGTGGCCATGGCTCACTCCGTGGCGGCGGCGCCAGGCCGCCCACCTGAAGGGAAAGGGGCCTTACCCCTTCTCCCAGAGGTTCTTCCGGTCCTGAAGAAGCCCTTCCAGGGTATCCACCGCCCCCGCGGCCCCCCGCACCAGGGAAGACCCGTCGGCGGCCAGGGCCTCCAGGGCCTCCACCGCTTCCAGGATCTTGAGGTCGTGGGCGTAGAGCGCGTCCAGCTCGGGCTCTCCGATCTTCACCTGGTCGAAGAGCCCCGTGTAGCCGTAGGCGGCGAAGCGGATGGAGTCGGCGGCGGCCTGGAGCCGGCGGGAGAGGTGCCCCACGTCGTTCAGTGCCCCGAGCTGTCCGCCGTCGGTGAGGGCCAACTTGGCCGCCTCCAGCCGGTCCCTCACCCGGTCGATGCGGGAGGCCAGGTACTCCCGCAGGCGCTTGTCGGTGGTGCGCCGGTCCTCCCGGGCGCGGTAGCCCGCCAACCCGGGCAGGGCGTCGGCGAAGCGTTCCAGGAAGTTCTTCTCGCTTCGAACCATGCCGGCCTCCATCGCCCGTACCCGCGGGTGCGGGCCCTCAGTGCCTGTCCCCGGCCTTCTTCATCAGGTGGATGGCCCGGTTGGCCGTCCGGATCATCTTGATGATGTCCTTCTCCGTCGTGTACTTGGTGACCTGCAGGTTGAGGACGATCTGGTACCCGGTGTGGCGGATCCGCACGGCCTCCTCCCCCACCGACACCCGCTTCAGCAGGGAGTCCTCTCCCTCGTCGCCGGACGGGGGCGGTTCTTTGGACGCCCCTTGGCCCTCCTCCGGCGTTTCCAGCCGGGGCTGGGCGGGAGGGCGTTCCTTGGCGCCGACCAGTTCCAGCCCCGCCTCCTCCGCCAGCATCTGGAAGACCGGGAAGGCGGAAACGGTCACCCGTTCGCTGAGGTCGTAGACCTCCTGAAAGGCCTTTCGGACCTCCTCCAACGAAGCCATGGGGAGGGAGACGGCTTCGAAGAAGTCGGCGTAGGCCTCCTTCAGGATCGCCCTCTGGGCCTGTCGGTCCGGCTTCTCCTGGCTGAAGGCCAGGTGTTTTCCCGTCAGCCGGTCGCCTTCGTCCAGGATACCCAGGAAACGCAGGGCCGCCAGGGCGGGGTAGGTCCAGTGGGAGGAGAGGCCGCGCTTGTGCAGCTCCTCCTTGGAGAGGAGCTCCCCCGGCCCGTGGTTCTGCACGTGGTCGAGGATGGCCCTCAGGCCTTTCCGGGGAACGTAAGGGGGGGTTTTGGAAGCCTTCCGGGCCATGGGTCACACTCCAACGTCAAGGCAGGGTGAGGGTACCAGCGGCAACGGGCCTCGTCAAGCCCGGCCTTTGCCGCAGGGGGGAGCGGCGGGCGGCCATCCCGCAACGAACCCGGGCTGGAGAGAAGGGGGAGAGGACCCCAGCACGATCCGGGCGGCCCTCGGGCCGAAGGCGAAAGGGCGCCACGGGTGGGCCGAGGATCCACGGGCCTTGCCCGGGGAGCGGGGAGGGAACGGCCCTTCCCCGCCGGGGAGACGGTTCTCTTCCCTCCCAACGCCGCGCCGCTCCTAGAAGCATGCAGGATTCCTTCGGAAACTCCGGGTCAGGTGTTGGCTCCGCAACACTTCTTGTACTTCTTGCCCGACCCGCAGGGGCAGGGGTCGTTCCGGCCCACCTTCTCCGCCTTCCGCACGACGGGCTTCTTGGGGGCCGCCTCCTTCTCCGGCGCCGAGTAGGAGTACTGGCGCTCCCGGCGCTCCACGCGCTTCTCCTCTTGCTGGAGAACCGGTTCCAGGAGGAAGAGGTACCGGACGATCTCCTCCTCGGTCCGGTCCATCATGTTGGAGAAGAGCTCGAATCCCTCCCGTTTGTACTCCACCAGGGGATCCCGCTGCCCGTAGGCCCTCAGGCCGATCCCCTCCTTGAGGTGGTCCATGGAGAGCAGGTGGTCCTTCCACTGGTTGTCAATCACCTGGAGCATGACGAGGCGCTCGTACTCCCGCATGAGCTCGGGCCCAAGCCGGGCCTCCTTCTCCTCGTACTTCTTGGTGACCGCCTGTAGGAGCGCATCCCGAAGGCCCGCCCGCGGGATCGCCGACACGTCCACTCCCAGGGCATTCACGTCGAGGCCGAAGAAGTGGCGGAGCTGGGTCTTGAGGCCCTCCAGGTCCCAGTCGGCGGGGTCGGCCTCCTCGGAGGTGTACTGGTCCAGAATCCAGTCCAGCAGCGACTCCGCCGTCTCGAAGAGGTAGTCCCTCAGGCCTTCCTTGGCGAGGATCTTCCGGCGGAGGCCGTAGATCGTCTCCCGCTGCTTGTTCATGACGTCGTCGTACTCGAGGAGGTGTTTCCGGATCTCGAAGTTCCGAGCCTCCACGGAGGTCTGGGCCCGCTCGATGGACTTGGTGACCCAGGGGTGCTCGATGGGAACCCCCTCCTCCATGCCCAGCTTGCCCATCATCCCCTTGAGGCGGTCCCCCCCGAAGAGGCGCATGAGGTCGTCCTCGAGGGAGAGGTAGAAGCGGGAGGAGCCGGGGTCCCCCTGGCGGCCCGAACGGCCCCGGAGCTGGTTGTCGATCCGGCGGGACTCGTGGCGTTCGGTACCGAGGATGTGCAGCCCCCCCAGGGCCACCACCTCCTCGTGCTCCCGGGCGCAGAGTTCCCGGAAGACGGCGAGATGCCGGGCGTACTCCTCCGGCTGGCTCTCGGGGTCGGCCTTGGTGCGGGCCAGCCCCTCGGGGTTGCCGCCCAGGAGAATGTCGGTGCCGCGGCCGGCCATGTTGGTGGCGATGGTGACGGCGCCCTTGCGGCCGGCCTGGGCGACGATTTCCGCTTCCTTGTCGTGGTACTTGGCGTTGAGGACGACGTGGGGGATGCCGCGGCGCTTGAGCAGGCCGCTCATCCGTTCGCTCTTCTCGATGGAGACGGTGCCCACGAGGATGGGCTGGCCCTTGGCGTGGAGCTCCTCGATCTCGTCGGCGGCCGCCTCCCACTTCTCCCCCTCGGTCCGGTAGACGAGGTCGGGGTGGTCCTTCCGGATCATGGGCTTGTTGGGGGGGATGACCACCACGTCCAGTTTGTAGATCTTGTCGAACTCCGCCGCCTCCGTATCGGCGGTGCCGGTCATGCCGGCGAGCTTCTCGTAGAGGCGGAAGTAGTTCTGGAAGGTGATGGTGGCCAGCGTCTGGTTCTCCTGCTGGATCTTCACCCCCTCCTTGGCCTCGATGGCCTGGTGGAGCCCGTCGGACCACCGGCGGCCCGGCATGATGCGGCCGGTGAACTCGTCCACGATGAGGACCTCGCCGTCCTTGATCATGTACTCCACGTCCCGGTGGTAGAGCTTGTGGGCCACGAGGGCCTGGTTCAGGCAGTGGAGGATCTCCATGTTGGCGGGGTCGTAGAGGTTGTTCAGGCCGAGGGCCTTCTCGCACCGGGCGATCCCCTCTTCCGTGAGGACCGCCGTGCGCTGCTTCTCGTCCACCGTGTAGTCCCGCTCCTTCTGGAGGAGGGGGATCACGCTGTTGGCGGCGTAGTACTTGTCGGTACGCTCGTCGGAGGGGCCCGAGATGATCAGGGGGGTCCTGGCCTCGTCGATGAGGATGGAGTCCACCTCGTCCACCAGGGCGAAGTGGTGGCCCCGCTGGACCATGTCCTCCAGCCGGTACTTCATGTTGTCCCGGAGGTAGTCGAAGCCGAACTCGTTGTTCTGCCCGTAGGTGATGTCGCAGTTGTAGGCGGCCTGGCGCTCGGCGTTCCCCATCTCCTGCTGGATGCACCCCACGGAAAGGCCCAGGAAGCGGTAGACCCGCCCCATCCATTCGGCGTCGCGGCGGGCCAGGTAGTCGTTGACGGTCACCACGTGGACGCCCTTCCCCAGCAGGGCGTTGAGGTACACCGGCAGGACGGCGACCAGGGTCTTTCCCTCGCCGGTCTTCATCTCGGCGATCTTTCCCTGGTGGAGGACGATGCCTCCGATGACCTGCACGTCGAAGGGACGCATGCCCAGGGTCCGCTTGGCCGCCTCCCGCGCCACCGCGAAGGCCTCCACCAGGAGGGCGTCCAACGCTTCCCCGTCGGAGAGCCCCTCCGCCCGCATGGCCTCGATCCGCTGCCGGAACTCCACGGTCTTGGCCCGGAGGGCTTCGTCCGACAGGGGCACAAGGCGGGGCTCCCACTGGGAGACGGCGTGGACCAGGGGCTGGATGGCTTTGATGTCGCGCTCGTGCTTGGTGCCGAAGATCTTGGCCAGGGCGGTGTCGAGGAACATGCGAAGGTCTCCCGGAGGGCGGGTCAGCAGGCGTAAGGGGGCCTTCCGGCGGCGAGGGCCGCGGGAAGCGGGTCAGTACCGGAGGAAGCGCTTGGGGTTGAGGGCACGGTCGTCTTTGCGGACCTCGTAGTGGACGTGGGGACCCGTGCTACGGCCGCTGGAGCCCACCGCCCCGATCTTCTGCCACCGCTTCACGTTCTGGCCCGGCTGCACGAAGATCTTGGAGAGGTGGGCGTAGAGGGTGGTGAGCCCCCCGCCGTGGCTGACCTCCACAACGTTGCCATAACCCCTCCGGTACCCGGTGAAGACCACCAGCCCCTCGGCGGTGGCGCAGACGGGACTCCCGAAGGGGGCCGAGATGTCCACTCCCTCGTGGAAGGCGGGCTCGCCGTCGAAAGGGTCCTGCCGAGCGCCAAAGGGCGAAATGATGAAGCCTTTGGCCGGCCAGACCGACGGCGTCCTGGCCAGGCTCTGGAGGTGGGGTTCCAGGGTGGAGGCCAGGCGCTCCGTCTCCTCGAGGAGCTGCCGGGATGCCGAGGAGAGCTCCTGCACCTCCGCCGCCACCCCCTTGGCTTCCCCCAAGGAAGGCGAGGGGCGGCCGGAGGGGGCGGGGCCCCCCAGGGCCTGGGGACCGGGTACGGGCACATTCTGTTCCCTGGCCATCTCCCGCATGCGCTCGATTTCGTGCTCCGTCCGGGCCAAGCGGTCCTTGGCCTCGTCCACCTCGCGGGAGAGCCTGGCGAAGGCCTCCTGGAGGCGGTGCTCCCGGGAGGCCAGCTCGCTGTTCTTGCGGAGGAGGACACCCTGCCAGGAGGCCAAGAAGAGGGAAGCCAGGGTGCCCAGGAGGAGGAAGCCGGTGACGCCGCCGATCCACGCGAGGTGCCGTTTCACCTGGAACCATTCCAGGACGCGGTTGTGAACGGCCCGGCCGTCCTCCCGCAACACCACCACGTGGTACCGCCTGCGCTTCTGCTTCATCGCACCTGCCGTCGAATGGGGAAGAGGATCCCCGCGGCTCTCCCCGACCACGCAACACGAGGAACCTACCATCGGTTCCCCCCCGTGTCAAGCCCTCGGAAAGGCCCGCCCTGTTTGATCTTTGACCACACCTGTCCAAAATCATCCGGCCATCCGCCCGCAAGAGAAGGCGGGACGGT
>JBMFRA010000051.1:0-16155 GCA_049968315.1 Acidobacteriota bacterium | reverse complement strand
GGCCATCCGCCCGCAAGAGAAGGCGGATGGCCGGATGATTTTGGACAGGTGTGATTTTGGACAGCAGTGATGAATCGTGATGCCAAACTTCTGGCGGTGCGGGCACGGCGGGGCGGCATGGCGGCGCCGGCGAGGGGGGGGCCCCCTGGGGCGCTGCCCTTGAAAGGTCCCGTTGGGGGGATTAAATTAAATAACCAGATGGTTAGTCCGGCGGCGTCCGGTGCGGGAGGTTCCGTGGCGGGTTCGAAGGCTGAGAGGAAGAAGGGCGGGCGAGGTGCGGTGGCGCCGCGGGAGGCCATCCTCCGGGCGGCCCTGCGGGAGTTCGCCGGCCGGGGCTTCGAAGGGGCCCGGGTGGAGCGGGTGGCCCGGGCGGCCCGGGTGAACAAGGCCCTGCTCTACTACTACTACGGAAGCAAGGCGGGCCTCTACGAGGCGGTCCTCCTCCGGAACTTCGAGAAGGTCCACGGGGCCCTGGCCGGTGCCTTGGCCCTCCCCCTTCCCGCCGAGGGGCGCCTCCGGGCCTTGGTGGAGGCCCTCCTCCGGGTCCTGGAGGAGATGCCCGAGCACCCCCTCCTCCTGCTGCGGGAGGTGGCCGCCGGCGGGAGCCACCTGCCCCCGGCGGTGCTCCGCCGCATGGGGGAGGCCTTTCTGAAGGTCCGTGCCCTTTTGGAGGACGGAAGGCGCCGGGGGGAATTTCGGGAGGTCTCCCCCCTGCTGGTCCACCTTCAGTTGTTGGGAGCCACGGCTTTCTTGAGGGCCAGCGGGCCTCTCCGGAGGCGCATCGCGGAAAGCCTGGGCGGGGCGGGCCTCGCGGAGCCGCTCGGGGAGGACTTCGCCCGGCAGGTGGGGGACCTCCTTCTACGGGGCATCGGGTCGCCACCGAAGGCAGGAGTCGCAAGGAGGCGTCCATGAAGCGAAGGGTGCTGGCGGGGGTTCTGGTCCTCGCGGCCGCCGCGGCGGCGGTCTTTCTCGGGTGGGCCCTGCGGAGGGACCGGGGCAAGGCCCTGCGCCTCTATGGAAACATCGAGGCCGTGGAGGTCTCCGTGGGCTTCCGGGTTCCCGGCCGCCTGCTGGAGCGGGCGGTGGACGAAGGGGAGCGGGTCCGGAAGGGGCAGGTCCTGGCCCGGCTGGACAGCCGGGACCTGGAGGCGGTCCTGGACGAGCGGGAAGCCCAGGTTGCCGCGGCCCGGGCGGCCCTCCTGGAACTGGAGCGGGGCTTCCGTCCCCAGGAGGTGGAGCAGGCCCGCCAAGCCCTGGAGGCGGCGTCGGCGGAGGCCGCCCGGTGGGAGGCCGACCTCGTCCGGCAGCGGGCCCTCTTCCAGCGGGAGGTGATCTCCCGGAGGGAGCTGGAGGGTGCCGAGAGCGCCGCCAAAGCCTCGGAAGCCCGGAGGCGGGAGGCGGAAGAGCGCTTCCGCCTCGTGAAGGAGGGGGCGCGGCGGGAAGAGGTGGAGGCGGCCCGGGCCCGGCTCCGGGCGGCGGAGCGGGCACGGGACCTGGCCCGGGTGAACCTGGAGGAGTGTGTGGTCCGCTCGCCGGTGGACGGCTTCGTCCTCGCCAAGCACGCCGAAGCGGGGGAGGTCCTGGCCGCCGGGGCCCCGGTGGTGACGGTGTCGGACCTCGGCCGCGTCTACCTCCGGGCCTTCGTCGAGGAGACGGACCTCGGAAAGGTCCGCCTGGGCCAGAGGGTCCGGGTCTCCACCGACACCTTCCCCGAAAAGACCTATGAGGGCACGGTCTCCTTCGTCTCCGAGGAGGCGGAGTTCACGCCGCGGACCGTCGAGACCCCCAAGGAGCGGACCCGGCTGGTCTTCCGGGTGAAGGTGGACATCCCCAACCCCTCCGGCGCGCTGAAGCCGGGCATGCCCGCCGAGGGAGTGCCGGTGGGGGAGGGGGAGGGCTGACCCCCATGGGCGCCCTCGCCCAAGCCCCCACCGGGGGCGGCTCCCCCGCCGTGGAGGTCCTGGACCTCCGTAAGGCCTTCGGCGGCGAGGAGGCCCTGGCGGGCCTCTCCTTCCGGGTGGAGCGGGGGGAGGTCTTCGGCCTGGTGGGACCCGACGGGGCGGGAAAGACGACGGTGCTCCGGATCCTCGCCGGCCTCCTCGCTCCCAGCTCTGGCACCGTCCGGGTGCTGGGCCTGGACGCCGTCCGGGAGGGCGAGGCGGTGAAGGAGCGCATCGGGTACATGAGCCAGCGCTTCGGCCTCTACGGCGACCTCACGGTGGAGGAGAACGTGGCCTTCTACGCCGATCTGTACGGCGTGGGGGGGGAAGAGAGGCGGGAGCGGGAGGCGGAGCTCTACCGTTTCTCGGGGCTGGAGCCCTTTCGGCGGCGCCGGGCCGCCGCCCTCTCGGGGGGCATGAAACAAAAACTGGGCCTCTGCTGCGCCCTCGTCCACACCCCCGAACTCCTGCTCCTGGACGAGCCCACCAACGGGGTGGACCCCGTGTCCCGCCGGGATTTCTGGAAGATCCTCCACCGCCTGCTGGAGCGGGGGGTCACCATCGTCGTCTCCACCGCCTACCTGGATGAGGCGGAGCGATGCCACCGGGTGGGCCTGCTTCACCAGGGCCGCTTCCTGGCGGCGGGGGACGTTCCGGCCCTTCGGGCCCTCTTTCCCGGTTCGCTCCTCGTGGTGAGAACCCCGGAGGCCCGGCGGGCGGCGGCACTGCTGAAGGAGGCGGGGTTCACGGCGGTGGCGGCCTTCGGGGACCGGGTCCACGCCGCTGCCCCGGACCCCGAAGAGGGGGCGGCCCGGGCGGCGCGGGTCCTCGACGGGGCGGGGATTCCCCGCGGCCCCGTCGAGCTGGGAGAACCGTCGCTGGAGGACGTCTTCCTGGCAAGGGTGGCCGGAGGCGGGGACCCGGGGGGGAGATCGCCGTGAACGGGGAACGGGGCGTCGCCGTCCGCCTTCGGGGGCTGGGCCGCCGGTTCGGGGATTTTGTAGCCGTGGCGGGCCTCGACCTAGATGTTTTGGAGGGGGAGGTCTTCGGCTTCCTGGGGCCCAACGGCGCCGGAAAATCCACCACCATCCGGATGCTCTGCGGCCTCCTCCGTCCCACGTCGGGGACGGGGACGGTGGCGGGCCTGGACATCGCCACGCGGCCGGAGGAGATCAAGGCCCGCATCGGGTACATGAGCCAGCGCTTTTCCCTCTACGACGACCTCACCGTGGAGCAGAACCTCCGCTTCTTCGGCGGCGTCTACGGCATTCCCGCCTCCCGCCGGAGGGCGAGGATGGAGGAGGTCCTCGCCCTGGCCCGGCTGGAGGGCTTCCGCCGGCGGCTGGCCGGTTCCCTCCCCGGTGGCCTCAAGCAGCGGCTGGCCCTGGCGTGCGCCCTCTTCCACGAGCCGAAGATCCTCTTCCTGGACGAACCGACCTCGGGGGTGGACCCCGAGAACCGGCGAGCCTTCTGGGAGTGGATCCACGCCGAAGCGGAGAAGGGGACCACCGTCTTCGTCACCACCCACTACATGGAGGAGGCGGAGTACTGCGACCGGCTGGGCCTCATCTACCGCGGCGAGCTGGTGGCGGCCGGGACCCCTGAAGCGCTGAAGCGGGAGGGGCTCGGCGGCGGGGTCCTGGAAATCCGGTGCTCCCGTCCCCAGGGGGCCCTTCGGGTGGCGGAGGCGGAGGTGGCCCGCTCCCGGGAGCACCTGCGCCTGGCGGAGGAGCGCCATAGGGCGGGCGCGGTTCCCCTTCTGGACGTGCTGAGGGCCCAGGTCCTCTCCTCCGACGCCGAGGTCTTCAGGATCCGGGCCCAGGCGGAGGCGGAGGTGGCACGGGGCGCCCTCAATACCCTGCTGGGCCGGTCGCCGGAGAGTCCTCTGGAGGTGGCCCCTCTGGAGGAGCAGGAGGGCGGGGAGGAGGACCTCCCCCCGGAGGAGCGGCTCCTCGCCTCGGCATCCACCCGCCGGCCGGAGGTGGCGGAGGCGGAGGCACGCCGCCGGGCGGCCCTCTCCCGCCTGGCGGAGGCCCGGAGCGCGTACTTCCCCGCCGTCCGCCTCGAGGCGAGCACCGGGCGGCTGGACGACCGCTTCTTTCCCCGGGACCACGACTGGGCGGTGGGGCTGAGCCTCTCCCTGCCCCTCTTCACCGGACTCTCCCGGGGCCACGAGACCCGCCGGGCCCGCCTGGAACTGCTCCAGGCGGGGGAGGAGACCCGGGGGACGCTCCTCGCCGTCCGGCGGGAGGCCTTCGAGGCCTTCCAGCGGGTCGGGGAGGCCCGCGCCGCCCGGGAAGCGGTGGGAACCCTCGTCCGGAGGGCGGAGGAGAGCCTCCGGATGGCGCGGGAACGGTATGCCGAAGGGGCCGGGACGGCGGCCGATCTCCTGGACGCCGAGGCGAACCTGCGGGCGGCCGTGCTCCAAGAGGTGGAGGCCCGTTTCGACCTCCGGCTGGCCCAGGCCGGGCTCCTGAGGGCCTCGGGCCGCCTCCTCGAAGCGGCGGGGGAGTGAGCGCTCCCCGTTGGCAAGGGGCCTTCCCTCGGCTATCCTCGGGGCCCATGTGGCGAAGGGACTTCGAGTACGACCTCCCCCCCGGCTGCATCGCCCGCTTCCCCGCGAAGCCCAGGGACGCCGCGCGCCTCCTGGTCCTTCCCCGTGAGGGGGAAGCCCTCCACCGGCGCTTCCGGGAGCTGCCGGGCCTCCTGGAGGCGGGGGACCTCCTCGTCGTGAACGACTCCCGGGTGATCCCCGCCCGGCTCCGGGTTCGCCGGGAGGGTGGGGGTCGGGGGGAGGTCTTCCTCCTGAGGCCGGCGCCGGAGCCGGGGTGCTGGGAAGCCCTCTGCCGTCCCGCCAAGCGGATGCGGCCGGGGTCCCGGGTGGCGGTGGGGGAGGGAGGCCCCGTGCTGGAGATCCTGGGGGATCTGGGGGAGGGCCGGCGGGTGGTGCGGCCCCTGGGGGGGACGGTGGAGCTCCTCCTCCAGCGCCACGGCGAGGTTCCCCTTCCGCCCTACCTCCAGCGGGAGGCCGAGGCCGCCGACCGGCGGCGGTACCAAACGGTCTACGCCCGGGAGGGCTTCTCCGTGGCGGCCCCCACCGCGGGGCTCCACTTCACGCCCCGGGTCCTTCGGGCCCTCGCCGCCCGGGGGGTGGAGGTGGCGGCGGTGCGCCTGGACGTGGGTCCGGGGACCTTCCGCCCGGTGGAGGCGGAGCGGATGGAGGACCACCGGATGGACACGGAGGACTACTTCGTGCCGGAGGCCGCCGCCCGGGCGGTGAACCGCGCCCTCCGGGAGGGGCGCCGGGTCGTCGCCGTGGGAACCACCGCCACCCGGTGCCTGGAAGACCAGGCCCTCCGGTTCGGCGAGCTGCGCCCCGGCTCCTGGCAGACCTCCCTTTACATCCTGCCGGGCTTTCGCTTTCGGATCGTCTCGGGCCTCCTCACCAACTTCCACCTCCCGGGCTCGACCCTCCTGGGCCTGGTGGCGGCCTTCTCCGGCCGGGAGCGGATCCTGGCGGCCTACCGGGAAGCGGTGGAGCGGGGGTACCGTTTCTACTCCTACGGCGACGCCTGCCTTCTCTGGCGGGCCCAGGGGCCGTGAAGGAGGTGCCGTGGACCTCTCCCACCTGCACCCGCTCTTCGTCCATTTCCCCGTCTCCCTCAGCGTCACCGGCACCGCCCTCCTCGGCGCCGGCCTGGCCGCCCGGCGGGAGGAGTGGACCCGGTGCGGCCTGCGGATTCTGCTCTTGGGGGGGCTCTCGGCCGTTCCCGCCTACGCCACGGGGCAGGTGGCGAGGGCCGTCCTCGAAGAGACGAGCGGCTTCGAGCGCGCCGCGGAGGCGGCGGACCTCCACGAGGACCTGGGCCTCCTGGCCCTCGCCCTCTCCACCGCCCTGGCCGCCCTCGCCGGTCTCCAACTCCGGCGGAGGGAGGCCCCGAGGCCCTTGGGGCTCCTCGCCCTGGGGGTCCTGTGGGCGGCGGTGGTGGCGCTGGCCGCCTGGCAGGGCGGGCGCCTCGTCTTCCTCTACGGCCTGGGAACGGCGCTCCTCCGGTGAGGCCGGCTCAGGGGAGGCCCCAGCGGATCCCCGCCGTCAGCCAACGCCCCGGCATGGGGACGCCCCCCGCACCCCGGTAACGCTCCCCGAAGAGGTTGGTCCCTTCCAGGAAGACTTGGGTGCCACGGGGCAGCGTGAAGGCCAGCCGGGCGTCGAGGGTGTTGGCCGGGGCCTGTCCGTACCGCAGCAGGTGGCGGAAGGCCAGGGTGAAGGCGCCCCGCTCTCCGAGGTCCCAGGTTCCCGAAAGGAGGCCCTGGCGCCGGAGGGACGCCAGGACGTACTTGGAGGCCTTTCCCGGGGGCAGGGTCCCCTGGGTGTCCAGGGCGGTGAAGGAGAGGCTCCACCTCCGCGGCAGGATCCGTTCGGCGGAGAGTTCCCCCCGGAGCAGGAGTTCCGCGCCGTCGGTCACCGCCCGTCCAAGGTTTTCCGCCTTCCAGGGTCCCGCCATCGAGGCCCCGACCCAGTCGATGAGATTCCGTCCCCTTCTCCGGAAGAGGGCGACCTCCCACGACAGAGGCCCCCCGCCGCCCCGGGCGCCCCCCTCCACCGTCCAGGCCGATTCGGGCCGGAGGCCGGGATTCCCCCTGTCCACGGGGCTTCTGTAGTACATCTCCGTGAAGGATGGAATCCGGAAGGAGCGCCCGGCGGAGGCGAAGAAGCGGAGCCCCGCCGCCCGGGGGGTGAGGAGGGAGGCCGAGGGCCAGAGCTGCCAGCCCCAGCGGTCGTGGTGGTGGCCGTAGAGGCCGCCCTCCGCCGTCCAGCCGGCCCCGCCGCCGAGGCGGAGCGTCGCGCCGAGTCCCTCCCGGTTCCGCGCGCGGTGGCCCAGGTTGGAGCTCTGGAGCCGTTCCCGGCTGCCCTCGGCAAAGAAGGCCGCTTCGCCCCCCTTCCAGGAGGAGGCGAGGGAGGCCCGGGCGGTGAGGGTGTCGGCCGTGTGGCGGTTCTGGTAGAAATCGGGATCCTGCCGCACCAGGACGAAGTGGTCCTCGTGCTGCCGCCAGGAGAGGCGGCCGGAGGCGAGCCACCCACCCAGCGGCCGGTCCCAGCCCGCCGCCAGGAAGGCCGTCTCCGTCTCCTCGTACTCCTCGGGAAAGGTGGACGAATAGAAGCGCCAGGCGCCGAAGGCCTTGCCGGAGTAGCCCGCCCAGAAGGAGAGGCGGCTTGCCGCCACAGCCTTCTCTCCATGGGCGAAGGCGTGGCTCCACCGGAGGTCGGTGTCGGGGCGCCACCCTCGGGAGGTGGTCCGGCCGGCGGAGGCCCAGAGCCCTGCGGAGGGGCCGCTCCACCCGGCGGCGGCATCCGCCTCCCGCCAGCGGTGCTCGCCCATGGCGGCGGCGAGGGCGGGTCCGCCGCCCCCCTTCCGGGTCACCAGGTTCACGACGCCGGAGAAGGCCCCGGCGCCGAAGGCGGCGGAGCCTGGACCCCTCAGGACCTCCACCCGCTCCAGGTCCGCCGGGCGGACGAAGAGGTCCAGCAGGTGGTGCCCCGTCTGGGGATCGGAGAGGGGCATGCCGTCCAGGAGGACCAGGACCTGCTCGAAGGTTCCTCCGCGGATGGAGAGGTCGGCCTGGACTCCCCGGGGGCCCCGGGCCAGGGCGTCGAGGCCCGGTACGAGGGCGAGGAGTTCGTCCACCGACGAAGCGGCGGACCTTTGAATCTCCTCCCGGGAGAGGACCGTCACCGACCGGCCCGATTCTTCTTCGGGTACCGGCAGGGGGGAGGTGACGGTGATCTCCGTGGCGCCCCCCACCCGCAGCGGCTCCAGGGGCGTCTGGGCGCGAAGGGCCCCGGCAGAGAGAAGAACGGTCCCGCACAGGCAGAGGGGCCCCACGGGCCGCAATCGTTTCGGGATGTTCAGCGTCGAAACTCCTTTCTAGAGTGCTGGAAGTGCCGTTACCGGGGGGGCTCCGCCGCTTCTGTCAGAAGGCCCCGCCGGAGGTCGTAGTCGGTAAAGCGGGCCGGCGGGCCGGTGGCAGGAAGTCCGGAGAGGCGCAGGTACCGGAGGGCCAGGCCCCGCCGGCGGGGCTCGGGGGAGTCCAGGGAGGCCTGGAGGTCCACCGGGTCGGGCTCCGGAGAAGAACCGGTCCTCTCCCGGATGAGGCAGAGGGCCCAGAGGGCGCCCGCCTCGAAGGGCTCCTCGTGCAGGAAAGGAGGAAGGAGGGGGCCGAAGGCGGGAAGGTACCCCGGGCAGAAGGCCAGGACGGCCCCCACCGCCTCGGGGGCCTTCCGGCAGAGGTTGCCCGATTCGTCGTTCATCATCCAGAAGAGGCCGCGGAGGGTCTCTTCCACTAGGGGTTCCCGGGGGCTCTGCCGTGCGGCGAAGCGGCCGAGGGCCTCCACCGCACGCCAGGAAAGGAGCTCGTCGGGGCGCTGGAGGAGGTGGACGAGGCGCCGCAGGACCCCTCCGGCGGGAAGGCGGGCCGTGGCGAGGGCCTCCCAGTCCCGCACCCGAAGACACTCCTCCAGGAACTGCTCACGGGCCTTCCGGTCCACGTCCTCCTCCCGTCGGTGAAGGGGCCGGCCCGCGGCCGGCGTCGAGGAGCCAACGGACCAACTGGTTTTCGAGACCCGGCGGACCGGGAAGGCGGAGGTCCAGGTCCGCCGGAACCCCCACGTGGCCCCCCCGCTGGAGCAGGGCCAGCCGCAGCCGGGGGGCCTCCGGCAGGAAGGGGAGGAGCCCCTCGGGCGGGACCATGGGGTCCAGGGGGCTCCAGGCCAGGATGGCGGGAATCCGAAGGGCAGGGAGCAGGGGCCCCGCGCTCATCCGGGCGTAGTAGTCCGAGGCGCCGGCGAAGCCGAAGCGGGGGGCCACCACCGCCTCGTCGAAGGCGCGCAGGCCCCTGATCTTCCGGACCTCTTCGGGGGGAAGGGGAACGGGCCGGCGCCGGGCCACCCGCTCGTAGATCCGGAAGAGGCCATCGAGGAGGTACCGCCGGTAGGGAAAGGCCGCCGGGCGGTCGATCCAGGCGGCGCACCGCTCCAGGTCCAGGGGGGAGGAGACCGCCGCCACCGCCCGCACCGCGCCGTCCCCCGGCAGGCAGGCCCACCTCAAGGCCAGGTGTCCGCCCAGGGAGTAGCCCAGAATGTAGACGTCGTCGAAGCCGCGCACCTCGGGGGAAGCGAGGGCCGCCTGAAGGTCCTCCACCAGGCCGGCGTTGTAAAAATCCTCGCCGTCCAGGGCGGCACCCCGGAGGTTCAGCCTAAGGCAGGAAAGGCCGGCCGCCTCCGCCGCTCTTGCCGCCCGGAGGGCGTAGAAGGACTCCGCCGACCCTCCCAGGCCGTGGACCACCAGCAGCAGCCCCGGCCCTTCCCGCCTCCGAATGAGCCCCGTGAGGCGGACCGTCCCCGTGCGGGGGTCTTGGAGGGTGGTGGACCAAGGTTCGGCGCCGGGTGCCTCCTCGGGCCGGAGGCCGTGCAGGAGCCGCGGCGCCACCGTCCAGTAGTGGGCCAGGAGCCGCCGGAGGATTCCTCCCCCGGCGGCGGCGAAGGGGGCATGGGAAAGGGGGGGCTTCTCCTGCACCGCCATGAGGCGGTAAGGATACGGGAAGTTGCCTCGAAGGGGAAGGAGTTTCCCTCCGAGTGTCCGGAGGGGGCGGGAACCCCGGCGGGGATCGCCGGCGGGACGGGGGGTACGCCTTCGCCGCGGCCCGGGGGCCTCAGCCCCGGGGGTGGAGGTTCTCCCGCGCCCACCGGGCGAGGAAGGCCACCGCCTCCTCCCGGGTGGCCACCGACCCCTCCACCTGGTGCTCCAGAAGGGCGTCCAGGGCCCTCCCCAGCTCCGGTCCCGGCCGGGAGAGCCCCAGGATCTCCAAGGCCTCCAGCCCGTTCACCAGTTTGGGGATCTTCCGAAGGGACTCGCCCTCCCGAAGGGCCACCCCCAGCACCTCCTCCGCCAGCGCTCGAAGGGCCCGCAGGTTCCGCTCCAGGTCCACGCCCCGGGCAGCGGTCTTGTCGGCGTAGGCCAGGGCCAGCAGGTGGGGAAGGAGGTCCCCCGCCGAGTGGACCAAGCGTCTCACCGCCGTCTGCCGGGGGTCGGTCCGGGTGAGGGCCAGGGGGCGCAGGTGGTGGAGGCAGAGGAAGGAGACCTTTTCAGCCAGCCCGTGGGAGAAGCGAAGGCGCTTCAGGGCGGCGAGGGCCAAGTCGGCCGAGGGTTTGGGGTGGCCGTAGAAGTGGACCCTCCCCCCTTCGTCCACCGTGCGGGTGGAGGCCTTCCCCGTGTCGTGCAAGAGGGCGGCGAGCCTCAACAGGACGAGGTCCGGGCCGTCCAAGGGCGGCAGGCCCAGTTCGGCGAACCACGGGGGAGGGCCGTCCAGCGCCTCCACCGCCTTCAGGGTGTGTTCCAGCACATCGGCGTGGTGGTGCTCGTTCTGGCCCAGGCCCTCGAGGGGGCGCAGCTCGGGAAAGAGCAGGAAGAGCACCCCCGCCCCTCCCATGGCCCTGAGGCTCCTTCCGGCGGCGGGGCCGCGGAAGAGCTTCTCCAGCTCCGCCTGGAGGCGCTCGGGGGGGGCGTCCAGGAGACCCTGGGCGTTCTCCGCCAGGGCCCTCTCCGTGGCCCGGTCCGAGTGGAATTCCGGGAGCTGGGCCAGGAAGCGGAAGGCCCGCAGCACCCGCACCGGGTCCCTCCGCAGGGCCTCCTCCGAGACCATCCGGATGACCTTGCGCCGGAGATCTCCCAGGCCGCCGGCGGGGTCCAGGAGGGTCCCGGAGGTGAGGTCCAGCCCCAGGGCGTTGAGGGTGAAATCGCGCCTCAGAAGGTCCTCTTCCGGCGTGCGCCCTTGGAGCCCCGTGAAGTCCAGAAGGCCCCTCCCGTAGGGAACCCGGTAGGTGGGGGCCGCCTCCTTCCCCAGGGCCACCACCCGGCTCCCCAGGTGCCGGGCGGCCTCCGCCGCCAGAGCGTGGGGCGCCTCGCAGGCGAAATCGAGGTCCTTGGGGGCCTTCCCCAGGGCGGCGTCCCTCAGGGCGCCGCCCACCAGCCAGACGGCGCCGCGCTGCCGCCGGCCTGCCCGGATGGCCTTCACGGCGGGGTGGCCGAGAAGGGGTTCCCAGAACCGCGTTTCCACCGAACCACCTCCCTCCCGAGTGTATCCGCCTCCCCCTTAAAGAACAACACGCCCCTTCCGCCTCCTTTTCCGAGGACCACCGCCGCGGCGTCCGAAGGCCCCCCTTGATGCACCCTGCCTGCGGAGTGAAGGAGGGGACCGGGCCGGTCCCGGCCCTTGACAAGGGGGTAAAAGGGGGGGTAAATGGTGACCATAAGCACCGGGATGGAACAACGGGCACATCGTTGGTGAAGTTGGGCGCTGGGGCCGGACTCCGCGGCGAAATGGATAAAGAGGACAGAGGGGAAGGGCTTTGGAAGTAAGGTTGGGCGTCCAGGGACTTCTTTGGGTGAAGGTGAAAGGGAAAGGAGGGAATGCACGATGAAACGCGTGGCATTCTGGATTCTGGCCCTGCTGGCTCTCGCGGCCCTGCCCCTGTGGGCGGCGGGGGGCGACGACGGCCGGCAGCAACTCAAGACCGAAGTGGTCTACCCCTGTACCGTGGTCCTCTCCCCGCCCTTCAAGGACCTACCGGTGAGCACAGGCCCGGTGGCCGCGGGGCAGGAACGGGAGATCCCCAACCAGCCCACCCCCAGGGGGCAGGCCGCGGGGGCGCCCCTGGCGGCGCCCACCGGGGACGGTGCCCTGCAGTCGAGCCCCGGCCTCCTGGCCATGCCGGGGACGGTGGCGGAGTTCGCCGGCATCAGCAACCTGGACGGCGTCGCCCCCCCCGACACCGAGGGAGACATCGGCCCCAACCACTACGTCCAGTGGGTGAACCTCCACCTGGCCGCCTGGCAGATCAACCGCTCCACCACCCCCTACACCGCCACGCTGGTCCTGGGCCCGGTGGCGGGAAGCAGCATCTGGGCGAGCCTGGGCGGCCCCTGCGCCTCCAACAACGACGGCGACCCCATCGTCCTCTGGGACCGCTTCCGGAACCGGTGGGTCATCAGCCAGTTCGCCCTGCCGACGCCCTACTACCAGGCCATCGCCGTCTCCCAGACGGCGGACCCCACCGGCTCCTGGTGGCTCTACTGCTTCCAGTACGACGCCACCAACATGAACGACTACCCCAAGTTCGGCGTTTGGCCCGACGGCTACTACATGACCGTCAACCAGTTCGCCAACGGGTCCTCCTGGGCCGGGGCCGGCCTCTGCGTCTTCGAGGCCGACAAGATGATCAACGGCGACAGCTCGGCCCGCATGCTCAAAGTGGACCTGGGGGCCATCAACATTAACTACGGTTCCCTCCTCCCCGCCCACTTCGAGGGGATGACCAACCCGCCGGCCAACTCCCCCGCCTACTTCGTGGAGGTGGACGACGGGACCTGGATCCCCGGTTACCCCAACGACGCCCTCCGCCTCTGGGAGGGGCACGTCAACTGGACCGCCGGGACCTTCACCGTGGGCCTCGCCGGCGAGCCCAACCAGATCCTCGACACGGCGCCCTTCGACCCCCTCTGCATCGGGAACCGCAACTGCATTCCCCAGCCCGGCACCACCCAGCGCCTCGACTCCCTGGGGGACCGGCTCATGTACCGGCTCCAGTACCGGAACTACGGCTCCTACGAGTCCATGGTCGTCAACCACTCGGTGGACGTGGGCTCCGGCCGTTCCGGCATCCGGTGGTACGAGCTGCGGAAGACCGGCAGCAACCCCTGGTCCATCTACCAGCAGGGAACCTACGCCCCCTCCGACAGCCTCAACCGGTGGATGGGCAGCGCCGCCCAGGACCACGTGGGGAACCTGGCCGTTGGGTACAGCGTCTCCGACGGGACCTCCATGTACCCGTCCGTTTACTACGCCGGCCGCCTCTCCGGAGACCCGCCGGGGACCCTCGGCCAGGGCGAAATTCCCCAGTACCTCGGCGCCGCCTCCCAGACGGGGGTCAACCGCTGGGGTGACTACTCCACGATGAGCGTGGACCCCGTGGACGACTGCACCTTCTGGTACACACAGGAGTACTCCACCGGCGGCTGGAACTGGGCCACCCGCATCGGGGCCTTTAAGTACGGCTCCTGCTCCGTGGGGCCCACGGGCACCCTCACCGGCCACGTCACCGACGCCGGAACCTCCGCTCCCCTTGGGGGGGCCACCGTCACCGCCGACAACGGCACCATCACGGTGAGCACCCTCACCCAGGCCGACGGCTCCTACACCCTCACCCTCCCCGTCTCCCCGCCGGCCTACACGGTGACCGCCTCCAAGTGGGGGTACGTCCCCGCCTCCGCCGCGGGGGTGGCCATCACCAACGGCGGTACCACGGTGCAGGACTTCCAGCTGAATCCGGCCCCCAGCCACGTGGTCTCGGGCTACGTCACCGACGCCACCACCGGCTGGCCGCTCTACGCCTCGCTCCAGGTGAGCGGATCGGGCTACCCGGGGACCACCCTCTGGACCGACCCGGTGACGGGCTTCTACTCCATCACCCTCGCCGACGGCGTGGCCTACACCTTCACGGTGAACGCCTACGTCTCGGGGTACAGCACCGGCACCGCCACCGTCACCCCTTCGGGATCCGACGTGACCCAGGATTTCCCGCTGAACGCCGACACCGGCGCCTGCACGGCCCCCGGCTACCACTACGACTTCGTCTGGTTCCGGGACTTCGAGGCCGACAACGGCGGCTTCACCGTGAGCGGGACCACCTCCTGGGCCTGGGGGGCCCCCACCAGCGGCCCCGGCGCGGCCCACTCGGGCGTGAACGTCTGGGGCACCAACCTCTCGGGCAGCTACAACAACAACGAGGACGGCTACATCACCTCGCCCCTGATCGACCTCAGCGCCTACGCCGGCCAGGTGCCCCTGGTGCAGTGGTACCAGTACCTCGATTCCGAAACGAACTACGACTACGCCAGCATGGAGGTCAGCAACAACGGCGGCGGTAGCTGGACGCGGGTCTACGGCGAGACCTCGGGGCACGTGGAACTCGCCTGGACGAAGCACCTGGTGGTTCTCGACGCCTCCTACGCCGTCTCCAACTTCCGAATCCGCTTCCGCTTCCGCTCCGACTCCAGCGTCACCTACCCCGGCTACTACATCGACGACGTGGGCGTGGCCGTTGCGGCCATTCCCCCGCCGCCGCCGCCGCTTTGGTCGGAGAACTTCGACAGCGTGGGCGCCCCTGCACTGCCCGCGGGGTGGGCCACGGCGGTGGTGAGCGGGTCGGGCGGAGTATGGGCCACGAGAACCTCCACCAGCCACCCCAGCGGCGGCGCCCCCCACAGCGCCCCCAACCTTGTGTTCTTCAACTCCTGGTCTGTCTCCTCGGGCGGCTCGGCGCGTCTCTACCGGACCACGGGCTACGACCTGACCGGCGTGACCAATCCCCGAGTCACCTTCTGGATGTTCCACGACACCGGCTACTCTTCGTCGGCCGACCGGGTCCAGCTCCAGGTCTCCACGGATGGTGGGGGCACTTGGCAGAACGTGGGCTCCGCGGTGAATCGTTACGACGGAACTTCTGGGTGGAAAAAGCATTCCATTGACCTCACCGGCTTCACGGGTCCCATTACCGACGTGCGGATCGGCCTGCTTGGGATCAGCGCTTACGGCAACGATTGCCACGTGGACGACGTGGCCATCGAGTCCGGAGCGGTCCCGCCTCCCCCCACGGTCCCCTGCGTCGCCCCCGCCTCCGGCGGCCTCATCGTGGGCAACGTCTACGACGGCAACACGGGCCTTCCCCTCAACGGCGCCACGGTGGCCAACACCACCACCGGCGGGGCGGCCGTGACGGCCGGTACCCCCGACCCCGCCGTGGACGAGGGCTTCTACTGCCTGTACGGCGACGAGCCTTCGAGCAACCTCACCGCCACCAAGACCGGCTACGGACCCGACGGCGCCACCGTCGCCGTGCCGCACTTCGGGGCGGTGAAGCAGGACTTCCACCTCCCCACGGCCCACCTGGCCGCCAACCCCACCTCCCTGGAGGCGACGCTGGCGCCCAACGCCACCACCACCCTGACGCTCACCCTCACGGAGAACGGCGGCGCGCCGGCGGACTTCCAGATCCTGGAGCGGGACGGCCACGTGGTGGCCCCCGTGCCCTTCCGCGGCAACGTGAAGGCCTCCATGATGGACCTTCGAAAGAAGGCCAAGCAGATCGAGAAGGCGGAGCAGGAGACCTCCACCGGCCGGGCGCCGGCGGTGGTGGCGCCGCCGAAGGACGGTCCCGCCGCCGCTCCGGTGGTCCCCCTGCCCCTGCCCCTGAACCCCGGGGAGCAGGCCTACGCCTGCAACATCTACCCCGGCTCCAACCTCCAGCAGTTCCCCGACATCGACGTGCCGGGCACCTGGACCAACATCGGCAACTACGGCGCCTACAGCTTCTTCGCCGCGGACTTTTTGGGCGGGGACTTCAGCAAGCTGTACGCCATCGACTACGACACCAACGCGCTCTACACCATTGACACGGCCACGGCGGCGGTAACCCTTGTGGGGCCCTGCACCCCCTTCGGCGGCGAATCCTGGACGGGCCTCACCGGGGCGGTGGACGGCACCCTCTACGCCGCCTCCACCAACCTCACCCGCTCCACCCTTTACACCGTGGATCCCCTCACCGGCGCCGCCACGGTGGTGGGCCAGATCACCAACGCGCCCGGCATCATCGACATCGCCATCAACCCGGCGGGGGAGATGTACGGCGTGGACATCGCACTCGACTCGTTGGTGCGAATCGATCCCGCCACCGGCGCCGGCACCGTGGTGGGCCCGTTGGGGGTTAACGCCAACTACGCCCAGGGCCTGGACTTCGACGACCTCTCCGGCACCCTCTACTGGGCGGCCTACACGACCCAGGGTGAGCTTCGTACCATCGATACCTCGACGGGGGCGAGCACCCTCGTGGGCGCCTTCCCCGGCGGGGCCGAGGTGGACGGCCTGGCCATCGCCGCCTTCGCCGCCCTGGACGTGCCGTGGCTCTCCGAATCGCCCACCTCCGGGACGGTGGGCGCCAACTCCAGCCAAGACATCGCGGTGACCTTCGACTCCACGGGCCTTACCCCCGGCGACTACCTGGCCACCCTGCAGATCAACAACACCACCCTCTACGGGCGGATTATGGTCCCCGTGACGCTGCACGTGACCTACGCGCCGGTGGTGGTGACGGCATCGGCGT
>JBMFRA010000050.1:0-16429 GCA_049968315.1 Acidobacteriota bacterium | reverse complement strand
GGCGCCGAAGAAGATCCCCGTCCCCAGCACCACCAGGGCGGCGAAGACCCCCACGACGAGTTTGAGACTGGGGGGCTTGCCGGCGCGGGCCGGCGCGGACGCGGCCCGCTCCGGCGCGGGCGCGGGACGCTCCGGTGCGGCGGCGGGGCGTTCCGAAGGGGGAGGCGCCGGGGGAGCGGGGGCGGCGGCCTCCCGGAAGGAGGCGGGGAGCGGTTCGTCCCAGGCGAAGGGGGCCGGCTCCCCGGAGGGGACCGGGGGTGCCGGGGGCGAAGGCGGGGCGGCCGGAGCGGCGGGGAAGGGGATGTCCTCCGCCCCTCCCGTCTCCAGTTGGAACTCCGAGGGCTCTCCCGCCGATGCGAAGGGGGATGGAGGAGCCGGCGCTGCCGCGGGCGGCGGAGCGGCCGCCCCGGTCCGCATCTCCGGTCCCGTGGGGGTGAAAAGGTTGTCCTCCAGCTCGAAGGTGTCGGCGGGGGGCGGCGGAGGCGGTGGCGCCTTCTTCATCTCCTCCAGGCGGTCCAGGTAGTACTGGGCCTCCCGGTGGGTGGGAAAGACCGAGAGGATCCTCTCCAGGAGGGTTTGGGCCCTCTCGTACTCCCCGGAATTGAAGGCGCCGATCCCTTCGGTGAGGAGGTGCTCGATCTCCTCCTGGTGGGCCCCCATGCGCTCCCTCGCCTGGTCGATGAGGGCCTGGGCCTCCCCATTCTCCTCGTCCACGATGAAGATCCGCGTCCAGGCGTCGATGGCGTCCTGGTAGCGCCCCGCCTCGAAGTGGGCCTTTCCCTCGGCGAGGTACTGGGCCACCTTCTGGGCCTCGGCGGGGGCCAGGCGGCTGCCGGAGGAGGCTCCGCTGAGGACCGTGCCTTCGGTCACGGTGGGGGGAGAAGGGAGGTCCAGGGCGTCGAGGCGAAGTTCGGGAAGTTCCTCGAGGGCTGGAGCCGGCGGGGGAACGGGGGTCGGCGAGGGGGACGGCGCGAACTCCGGGAGGAGGTCGGCGGCGTCGCTCACCACCGTGTCGAAGGGGGACGGAGGGGCGGGGGGGGCCCCCGCCTCCGCCTCCTGGAGAAACCGGTGGACCTCCGGGCTCTCGGGGGAGATCTTCAGGATTTCCCGGGCCAACCGGAGGGCCTCCTCCTTCTGTCCCCCCTCGGCGAGGGCACGGGCCTTTTTCAGCTTCTCCCGGACCTGCAGCTCCAGGAGCATACGGTCCTGGAGCTCCATGAGGAGGCTCCTGGCCTCCTGGTTCTCCGGATCGGCGCCCAGGAGGTTCTTGAGGGTGGCCGCCGCCTCCTGAAGGCGGCCCGCGGCCGCAAACCTCCTGGCCTCGTCCAACCGCACGTCGCCCATGGTCGCTCCTCCCCGGCCCATTGTACCCGCGAAAGAGGGGTGGGGAAAAGGTCCGGAAGGGGCGGGCCGGGGTATGGGCTAGCGCCACCGGCCCTCGTAGTCGCAGGAGGCGTCCCCCCGGCTCAGACAGCGGGGGTGGCCCATCTGGACGGAGGAGGCGCCGCAGAGTTCCAAGGTGCGCTCCATCCAGCCGAGGAGGCGGTCACAGAAGAGGGGGTGGGGTTCGTCGAAGCCGGTGAGCCGAAGGAGGGCGTGGCCCTTCTCCTCCACGACCGGCTCCATCTTTCCCGAGTCGTAGTAGGTGGCCAGGACCTGGGAGCCCTTCCGAATGATGAAGCCCGGGTCCGCCACCTTGAAGAAGACCCTGTAGAGGGTGTTGAGGCCGTGGTCGGCGGAGAAGCGGCCCATTTCCCAAGCGATGGAGCGGCCAGGGGGGGTGGGGATCTCCTTCCGGGCCTCCTCCATGAAGGCGCGGAGGTGGGCGAAGGGGTACCAGCTGCTCTGCAGGATGCTCCCTTGGAAGGTCTCCCGCGCCCCCGGGGGTAACCGGCTGCAGATCCTTTGGTAACCTTCCATTCCGAGCCGTTCCTGAACGAAGATCGCCGATGCCTTGACCGCCGACCCCTTGACGTTGGCCATGGAAACCTCCCGCCCCGCCAATATGGGGCCCTTCCGGAGGCCGTGCAAACCCTTGACCCCCGGAGGGGCTGCGTCCATACTGGCCCTCTCGAAAGGCGCGGTGCGGTCCCGCCCCTCGGGCGGCGCAGGGCCACCCCCCTCTGGAGGACCGGGGATGCAGGAAGCGCTCCACACGCTGGCCTCACGGGGCATCCACGTCCAGGACCTCCTGGACGTCCTGGTGGTGGCCTTCCTCTTCGCCTTCGTCCTCCGGCAGGTGCGGGGTACCCGGGCGGTCCAGATGCTGGTGGGCATCCTGGCCCTCATGGCCGCCAACGCCCTGGCCGGCCTCATGCACCTCTCGGCGGCCCACCGCCTCCTCCAGAACCTGCTCTTCTACATCCCCTTCGCCGCCATCGTGATCTTCCAGGACACCATTCGAAAGACCCTGGCCTCCTTCGGCGGGCTCTTCTTCGGGCGCCGCGCCTCCACCGAGTGGGTCCAGCACGCCGCGAGGGAGTGCGCCAACGCCGCCTTCAACATGGCCCAGGAGCGCCACGGGGCCCTGGTCGTCTTCGAGCGGGCCCAGGGCCTCAAGGACCTGTCGGAGACGGGGATTCCCCTCCACGCCCACCTCTCTTCGGACCTCCTCCAGACGGTCTTTCACCCCGGGACGCCGCTCCACGACGGCGCGGTGGTGGTGGCCGAAGGGGAGGTGGCCGCCGCCGGGTGCACCCTGCCCCTCACGGAGCGGGCCCTCCCTTCGGAACTGGGCACCCGGCACCGCGCCGCCGTCGGGGTCACGGAGGAGACCGACGCCGTCTGCGTGGTGGTGAGCGAGGAGCGGGGGGTGGTCACCCTGGTGGACGGAGGGGTCTTGGAGCGGGTGGCGACGCCGGAGGACCTGGCCCGGCGCCTCGCCGTCCTCTTGGGAGGAAGACACCTTGAGCGCTGACGGCCGCCGCCGGGGCGGGCGCCCCGGTTCCCGTACCGGCTGGATCCCCGTGGCGGTGGCCATGGTCCTGGCCCTCCTCTACTGGGCCTTCACCGTCTCGGAGGAGCAGTCCACCCGGGACTTCGTGGTGGTCCCCCAGTTCGTCAACCTGCCGGAGAACCTCACGGTGGCGGAGGAAGGAAGCCCGCGGGCCCTGACGGTCACCGTGAAGGGTGCCCCCGAGATGGTCCGCCGTCTCCGGGAGGGGGACGTGGAGGTGAAGGTGGACGTGGGCCATATGAAGGCGGGGCCCCAGGTGGTGGAGGTGGGGGAGGAGAGCGTTCGGCTGCCCTCCTCGGTGGAGCTGGTACGGGTGGTACCGCCGGCCGTCCACTTCGTCCTGGACCAGAGGGTCACCGCCTCCCTCCCGCTGAAGCCGGTCTTCGTGGGCCAGCCGGCGGCGGGACGGCAGGTGCTGGGGTGGAAGGTGGATCCCCCGGCCGTGAAGGTTTCGGGCCCTTCGGCCCTCCTCGCCAAGATGAAGGGGGTTCCCACCCAGCCCGTGTCGGTGGAGGGACGGAGCCAGGATTTCCAGGTTCCGGTGGTGCCGGTTCCCTCGGACCCGCAGATGGTGGTGGCGGAGCCGGGCCCCATGGGGCTCACGGTCTTTCTCGGCGAGAAGCGGGAAGAGCGGACCGTGGGCCCGGTCTTTGTTCGGGTGGCGGGGGGCGGGACGGCGCTGGAGGTCGATCCGGCGGCGGTCAAGGTGGTGGTGGAGGGCCCCCAGAGTCTGGTGTCCAGCCTGGCGCCGGGGGATTTCCGGGCGGAGGTGACGGCGCCGGCCCTGCGCTCCCCCGGGGCGGAGGTCCAGATTCGCCCCGCCGTGACCACCTCCGATCCGTCCCTCGCCGACAAGGTCTCCATCACCGGGGTCATCCCCCGGTACGTCACGTTGCGGGTGTCCCGGGAGGGACGGGCGCGGCGGGAGGAGGTGGTGACGCCGTGAGCCGCAGACTCTTCGGAACCGACGGCGTCCGCGGCCGGGCCGGCTCCTTCCCCCTGGACGCGGAAACGGTTCGGGCCCTCGGGCTGGCGGCGGGGAGGGTGCTGGGGGGGACGGGGGCCTCGGCCCTCGTCGCCATGGACCCCCGGGAGTCCAGCCCCTGGATCGCCGCCGCCCTCCTCCACGGGCTGGGGGAGGCGGGGGTCTCCTGCCGCTTCGGCGGCGTCCTGCCCACCCCGGCGGTGGCCCGCCTCTGCGCCGAGGGGGGCTTCACCTTCGGTGCGGTGATCTCCGCTTCCCACAACCCTTACGAGGACAACGGGATCAAGTTCTTCTCCGGCGACGGATTCAAACTCCCCGACGAGACGGAGCGGCACATCGAGGTGGCCCTGGAGGGGAGCCCCAAGGGGAACGGCGGCGGTGCCCCGGAGCTCCCCCCTCCCGACGGGCGCCTGGCGGAGCGTTACCTGGCGTGGCTTCGCTCCCTCTGGGAGGGGGAACACCTAAGGGGGGTGCGGGTGCTTCTGGACGGGGCCAACGGCGCCGCCTCGGCGCTCGCCCCCGCCCTCTTCGAAAGCCTGGGCGCCACGGTGGTCTCCGCCTCCTGCGCCCCCGACGGGCGGAACATCAACGCCGGCTGCGGAAGCCTGCACGCCGGAAGGCTCGGGCCGGAGGCGGCCCGGGTCGGGGCCCACATGGCCTTCGCCTTCGACGGCGACGCCGACCGTTGCCTGGCGGTCACTCCCGGCGGGCGGGTCCTCGACGGCGACTTCGTCCTCTACCGCGAGGCCCTGCGGCGGCGGGGAAGGGGCCTGCTTCCCGGCCGCTGGGTGGTGGGAACGGTCATGAGCAACCTCTGGCTGGAGGAGCGGCTTCGGGAAAACGGGCTCCGGTTCTTCCGGGCCCCGGTGGGGGACCGGTACGTCCTCCAGTGCCTCCAGGAGAGGGGCGGGGTCCTGGGGGGGGAGCCGTCGGGCCACGTGCTCTTTCTCGACCGGGCCACCACCGGAGACGGCCTGCTCACCGCCCTGGTCTACGCCATGCTGGCGAGGGACGCCGGTGGGCTGGAAGCCCTGGCGGCCGGCATCGAGCCGTACCCCCAGCGCCTCGAGAACATCCGGGTGGCCAGGCGCCTGCCCCTGGAAGAGCTTCCCGTGGTCCAGGAGGCCCTGGGGGAGGAGACGGCCCGCCTGGCGGGCCGAGGCCGGATCGTTCTCCGGTACTCGGGAACGGAGCCCCTCCTCCGCCTCATGGTGGAGGCCCGGACGGAGGAGGAGACCGCCCGGGTGGCCGGCCGCCTGCGGGCCGTCCTGCTGGAGGTCCTGGGGGAGGCTCCCCCCGAGGCCCGAGGGAGGGAACGATGAAGCTGGGCGTCAACATCGACCACGTGGCCACCCTCCGCCAGGCGAGGCGGGGGATCGAGCCGGACCCCGTCCACGCCGCCGTGCTCTGCGAAATGGGCGGCGCCGACGGCATCACCGTCCACCTCCGCTCCGACCGGAGGCACATCCAGGACCGGGACGTGGAACTCCTGAAGCGCACCGTCACCACGAGGCTCAACATCGAAATGGCCGCCACCTCGGAGATGGTGGAGATCGCCGCGGCGGTCCAGCCGTGGCAGGTGACGCTGGTTCCAGAGAGGCCCAACGAGGTCACCACCGAGGGCGGGTTGGATGCGGTCCTGAACGCCGCCCACCTCCACGGGGCCATCTCCCGGCTCCGGGCCCACGACATCCGGGTGAGCCTCTTCGTGGATCCCCTCCTGGAACAGGTCCGGGGGGCCCACAAGGCCGGGGCCCAGGCGGTGGAGCTCAACACCAACGCCTACGCCGTGGCCCGCAGCGACGCCGACCGCGCCAGGGCCCTCAAGGCCCTGGACGAATCCGCACGCCTCGCCTCCAAGCTCGGCCTCGCCGTCTTGGCGGGCCACGCCTTGAACTACCGCAACGTCCAGCCCATCCTGGAGATCGAGCCGGTGGAGGAGCTGAACATCGGCCACGCCATCGTGGCCAGGGCCCTCTTCGTCGGATTGGAGCGCGCGGTGGCGGAGATGAAAGGCCTGCTCCGCCGGTAGGGAGGGAGGCCCTCCGGGAACAGGCCCCCCGTCCCCTGCGTTCTGAAGCGTGAACGGAGGAAGCCATGGCGGAAAAGGTGTTCAAGAAGATCCGGGTGGTGGGCTGCTCTCCCGTCAGCTACGAGAAGGCGGTGGAAGCGGCGGTGAAGAAGGCCCAGGAGAGCCTGGAGGGCCTCGCCTGGTTCGAGGTGGTGGAGCTCCGGGGGGCCATCGGAGACGGCAAGGTGGCCGAGTGGCAGGCCACCGTGGACCTGGCCTTCCGGCTGAAGTAGGCGCCCCTTCGCTCCCCCGGCCGGGCCCTCAGGTCCGGGGTCCGGGAGCGGGAGGGGCCGGCGGTTGCGGCGGGGCGGGGGCCACCGCCGCCACCGGGGGCTTCGGGCGCCGGCCGGGCCTCTCCCCGCGCTCCTCCCAGCGAAAGCCCTTTTCCTTCCGGGATGGGCTCTCCGGGGGCACGGCGACCTGGATCTCCAGGGGCTTTCGCTCCCTGAGGATCTCCAGGGCGAATTTCTCCCCGGGCTCGTAGCTCCGGAGAATCCGGAAGGCCTGGGCGGGTGTGGAGGGCTTCCGGCCGCCGATCTTCAGGAGGATGTCCCCGGACTCCACCTTGAGGCCGTTCCCCTCCGGCGCGTTCACCACCAGCAGGCCCTCGGAGGCGCCGAAGTACTTGCCCAGCCCGGGGTTCACCGGCGCCAGCTCCAAGTCGTACCAGTCGCCGGGTAGCCTGTCCTCCAGAACGACCCGAACCTTGGGAATCCGGATCTCCTTCCCCGGCACCTCGGGGAGGTCCCCCAGCTCCGGAATCTCCAGGTCCTCGAAGTCGAAGTTCCAGGACTGGGGCGCCAGGGGCCGGATCTTCACCGTGGCGCTCCGCTTCTCCTTGCCCCTCAGGTACTCCACCTGGACGGCGTCTCCCTCCTTCATCCCCTCCAGGAGGGCGCCGATCTTCTTCACCGCCGCCTCCCCTCCCCCGGGGTAGAGGGGTGTTCCGTTGAGGCGGGTCAGGATGTCCCCCGCCTGAAGGCCCGCCTCCGCCGCCGGGCCGCCGGGGGAGACGCCCCGGACCAGAACCCCCTTGGCGTCCACCTCGGGGTCGGGGTCGGTCTCCAGAAGGACACCCAGCCGCGGCTTGGAGGTGATGGCCTTCAGGACGTCCACCTTCCGCACCCCGGCCTCGCTGAGGCGGGCCTCCAGCTCGGCGACCTGCCGTTCGGCCTCCGCAAGACGCCGGCGGGCTTCGGAGAGGCGGCGCTCCAGGTCCTTCTTCTGGACCGGCGAGAGGGGCTCGCCGGCCTCGGCATCCATGCCATCGTCCATGGCTTGCCCGGCGCCGGCCTCGGGGGCGGCGGCCGCAGCGCTCCCATCCCCCGGGGCCGCCGGAAGCGGGGCGGCTGCCAGGAGGGAGAAGGCGAGGAGGCTGGCGATGAGGAAGGCTTGGCGGGACATGGTTTCTCCTTTCGAAAGGCTACGCCGGGGACACGGCGTGCCGGAACAGGTGCATCTCCACCAGGGATCCCAGGAGGCCCACCCGTTCTTTCCACAGGCGGGCCAGAATGGTCCTGTCCTTGTTGGTGCCCTGGAGGAGGGAGATCTGGAGGTCCACCAGGGCGATCCGGTCCTGGATCTCGGCGATGGCGGCGGCGGTGCTTCCCTTGAGAACGGGCGCTCCGGCCTCCAGGCGTTTCAGGATGGCTTCCAGGCGCTGGGACTCGGCGACGAGGCCGGCGATCTCTTCGGGGGAGGGCTCGGCGGAGCCTTCGGCGGCGGTGGAGACCGGGGCCTCGGGGGCCGAGAGGCGAAAGCCCTTGAGGCCCAGCCAGACCGCCCCGAGGAGGACCGCCGCCGCCGCCGCCGCCCAGAGGGCCTTCAGGGCCGCACGGGGGCCCGCTTCCGGGAGTTGGCGCCGCAGCGAAGGCCAGAGGTCCCGCGGCGGCTCCAGGGCCGGCAGCCCCCGGAGGGCCTCCCGGACGGCCTTCAGCTCCTTAAGGCGAGAGCGGCAGTCCGGGCAGGCCCGAAGGTGCTCCTCCCACTGGGGGGAGGACTCGCCGTCCCGGACGGAAAGCAGGTCCTCTAGGCGGAGGTGCACGGCGGATCTCCTTTCCCCGTCTTCGCCGCCAAACTCTCCCGCAGGCGATGGTGGGCCCGGGCCAGGCGGGATTTGGAGAAGCTGGGCGTCGACCCCAGCAGGCGGGCGATCTCTTCGTGGGTGAGGCCCTCCACGTCATGGAGCCAGAGGACCGCCCGGGAGAGGGGCGGAAGGGCGGCCAGGGCCCTCTCCAGGTCCAGGGACTTTGGATCGAAGGGGGGAAGGGTACCCTCCTCCTGGGGACTTTCCTCGGGAAGCGGTTCCTCTTCGATGCGCCTGCGGCGGAGGGCCATCAGCGCCTTGCTGGAGGCGATGGAACGGATCCAGGGTCCGAGGGCACCCCCGTTCCGAAGGGTGGGAAGGCTCCGGAAGACTTCCAGGAAGGTCTCCTGCACGGCTTCCTCCGCCTCCTCGGCGCGGCCCAGGATCCGCCTCGCCAGCGTGAAGACCGGCCTCTCGAAGGCCCGGAAGAGGGGTTCGAAGTCCCCGCGCCGCGCCTTCTCCAAGAGAAACCTCTCGTCGGGGCCTTCGGCCATCGAACCCATCCCACCCTCGTAAGATGCGGAATGCGCCCAAAGGGTCGCACCGCCTTACGGAGGTTCAACGAAAGGCCGGGGGAGCGAGTTTCGGGAAGGGGGGCCAAGCAGGAGGGGCGCCGTCCTCAACGGTCCTTGAGGGGGTGGTCCTCCCAGCCGTGGAAACGCCCCAGGCGGCGGTAGGCCTCCACGTAGGCGGCGTAGTTTCGCCACCCCTCCCGGACCTCCCGGATCTCCTCCTCCGTGAGCCGCCGGACGGGGCGGGCGGGCGTTCCCAGGACCAGGTGTCCCGCCGGCAGGACCTTGCCCTCGGTGACCACCGACCCGGCGCCCACCACCACCTCCTCTTCCACCACGCAGCCGTCCAAGAGAACCGCCCCCATCCCGATGAGGGCCGGCCCCTTCACCGTACACCCGTGGAGGATGGCGCCGTGGCCGATGACCACGTCGGCCCCCACCGACAGGGGGAAGCGGCCGGCGGTGGTGTGGAGGACGCAGTTGTCCTGGATGCTGCACCGGCGGCCCACACGGATGAAGTGGACGTCCCCGCGGATGGAGGCGTTGAACCAGACCGACACCCCCTCCGCCAGGGTGACGTCCCCGTTGATCCGTGCCGAGGGGTCCACGTAGACGCTGGGGTGGATGCGGGGCGTTCGTTCGAGGTGGGGCAGACGCACGGCCGTTCTCCTTGAAGGTTCCCTCAGGGGCCGGAGCGGCCCAGGGCCCGGTCGTACAAGTACAGGGCGAAGGCGTTGAGGGCCCCCCAGAGACCGAAGGCGTACCAGACGCCGGAGGGGTTTCCCGCCGCCTCGAAGAGGCGGACCAACCGGGCCCCCAGAGCCGGTCCGGCGCCGAAGCCCACGGCCAGCGGGAGGAATCCGTACCCGATGTAGAGGGCCAGCTTGTCCGGCGGGGCCGTCACCGAAACGTACTCCACCATCCGGGGGCTGAACATCATCTCCCCGAAGGCCCAGATGGCGAGGGAGAGGCCGACGGCCCAGGCGCCCAGGGCCGTCCCGAAGAGGGGGACCGTCGAGACGGCGGCGGCGGCCACGAGGATCCCCCCCACCATGGCCGAGAGCGGCCGCAGCCGCCCCGTGGCCTTGGAGACGAGGACCTGGAAGCAGACGATGAGGATGGGGTCCACCGCCTGGAACCACTCGATGCGGCTCTTCATGGAGGGGTCGGTCCGCAGGATGAAGAGGGGGATGTTGGTCCAGATCTGGCTGTAGATGGCCCAGACACCGGAAAAGAGGAGGAGGAAAAGGAGGAAACGCCCGTCGCCGAGGCGCTGGGGCGGAATCCTGCGAAGGAGGGCCGGCAGGGGGAGGCCGCTTCGGAGGGCCTCGTCCAGGCCGAAGTGGAGGGCCAACCAGAGGAGAAGGATCCCCAGCCGTTCGTCCGGGGGCAGGCCCATGCGCCCTCCGGCCCAGAGGAGCGCCGCGGCCCCGGCGGCCGTGAGGAGGGCCCGGCCGTTTCCCAGGACGCCGGTGGTCTCCCGGAGGACTCCCAGCAGGGACCGGGGTTCCGGCGGAGCCAGGGAGGCCGGGTCTCGGAAGAAGAGCAGGGCGAGGAGGAGGGCCGCGGCCTCCACGGCGGCGCAGGCAACGAAGATAAGGGCGGGCCGCCCGGTGGAGAGGCGGACGGCGTTGGCCAGGAACGGGGCCGCCAGGGAGCCGACGTTGATCATCATGTAGTAGATGGAGAAGCCCATGCTGCGGGTGGCTTCGGTGGTGACGGCCTTCACCGTGCCGGCGATGACCGGCTTCATGGCGGCCCCGCCCGCCGCGATGAGGAGCAGGGCCGCCACCATGGAGGGGTAGGCGGTGACCCGGGAGGCGAGGAGGTACCCCCCCACGAGGATCCCCAGGGAGAGGGAAAGGACCTGCCGGAAGCCGTACCGGTCCGCCAGGGCCCCGATGAGGATGGGCAGGAAGTACCCCATGAACCAAAGCAGGCCGGCCAGGTCCCCGGCCCGAAGGTCGCCGAAATTGAGATCCCGGCTCAGGTACACGATGAGGTAGGCGTTCATCGTGTACGAGGCCAGGCAGTGGAGCAGCTCGACGGCGATGGCCGTCCAGAAGAGGGGCCCGAAGGCGCGGAGGGCGGCACCGGGGCGGCTCACGGCGGGAACCCCGGAGAAGGGCGAAGGGCGGGCTCCGGGGCCGAAATGGCCCGGAGGATCCTCGGAATCTCCCTCTCGTAGTGGTGGATCCACAGGACCTCCACCCCCAGGTCGTCGAAGGCGTCCCAGAGGGCCCGCCGCGTTGCGGTGTAGCGGATCCGCCCCCGCCGGTCCCTGGGAAGGGGCGCCGGGGGCTTGAGGAGGAGGTAGTGCCGCGGGGGAACGGCCAGCCGCCGGGCCAGGTCCAAAAGGCGCCTCAGGTCCGGGTCCTCCCCGGAGGTCCCGACCATCAGGCAGGTGGTCCGTGCCAGAAGGTCCAGGGCGACGAAGTCACTCCACGGCCGCCCTTCGTGGATCACGCCGTGGTAGTCCTCCTCCGAAAAGACGATGCGCCTGGAGGCCCTCTCGGTGGGGTCCCGGGGCAGGAAGCCGTGGGCGTGGAAGACGGGGATGGCCCCCTCCGAGAGGTCCAGGGGCGGTTCGAAGACCGGCCGGAAACGCCCGGAGAGCCCCGCCGCCCGGGCGCTCCGCTCCAAGAGGTCGTCGAAGTTCAGGGTGAAGACGGCCGAGAGGCGGTCCATGGCCAGGATGGCCTTCATGGTGGGGCTCACCCGCTGGGGCCTCGCGTAGAGGGCCTGGCGGACCGCATCGAGGTAGCCCTCGCCCAGTTTGGCCTTGACGTACCGGGCCACCATGGGCCGGACCCGGTCCTTGAGGGCCGCCTCGATGTCGCGCTCGTGGAGGGGAGCCTCGGCGGGGTCCACCGACTCGTAGAGGCCTCGCAGGGCCTTCCGGAGCAACCCTTCGGTGAGCTCCTTCCAGACCGGAAGCCCGCACCCCTTGGAGACACCGGCCCCGAGGACCAGGCTGAGGCGGCCCGAGAGGTAGGCCCCGCGAAGGGCCTCGAGGTGCGGCTCGTTCCAGGCCTGTTCCCGGGCGAGCTCGGCGGCGGCGAGGGGGTGGAGGGTCCTGGCCACGGAATCACTCCGGCGGCAGTTTCTCGAGGTCCCGGACCACGGCGCCCATGGCTTCGAAGAGTTCCCGGGCGGCGGCCCGCAGGGCCTCCTCCCGTTCGGCCTCCGCCGAGAGGGCGGCGATGGCCTCGGAGATCCGCCGCCGGTGGGCGGCCACCAGGGCCTCCGCCTCGGGAACGGGGGGAAGGCCCGTGAGGATGGCGAGGATCTGGCGGGCGTTCCCTAGGCGGGCCACCGCCGGCAGCTCTTCCCGGTCCAGCGTGTCCCAGAGGGCCCGCATCCGTCCCACCGGATCCTCGATCTCTTCGAACACCGCGCCTCCTTCCCGCTCCGCCGGGACGGGCGCAGTGTAGACCGGGCCCTTCCGGAGGGCAAGGCCCGGGCCCTTCTCCGCCGGCCGTGGAAAGGTGGTATAGTGGGGGTGCCATGGAAAAAGGACGGCCTTCGACCCGTTCGGGTTTCGTGTCGGTGGTGGGCAGGACCAACGTGGGAAAATCCACGCTGGTCAACGGCCTCGTCGGGGAAAAGGTCTCCATCGTCACCCCCAAGCCCCAGACCACCCGAAACGTCATCCGGGGGATCCTCAACGAGCCCCGGGGGCAGGTGGTCTTCCTGGACACCCCGGGTCTCCACAAGCCCCGGACCCGCATGAACCAGGCCATGGTCCGCCTGGCCCTCGAATCCCTCGACGGCGTGGACGCGGTCCTGTGGCTGGTGGAGGCGGGGAAGCCCTGGGGGCCGGAGGAGGAACGGCTGAAGGAGCGCCTCGCCCCGGCGGCGGCCCCCCTCGTGGTGATCCTCAACAAGGTGGACGAGATCCGGGACAAGGCCCGCCTCCTCCCCCTCATGGCCGACCTGGCGGAGAAGGTGCCCCGTGCCCAGCTCTTCCCCATGTCGGCCCTCTCCCCCGAAGACCTCCAGCGCCTCAAGGACCTGCTCTTTCCCCTCCTGCCCGAGGGGGAACCCTTCTTTCCCCCGGACCTCTACACCGACCAGCCCGAGCGCCAGCTCGTGGCGGAGGTGGTCCGGGAGCACGTCTTCTCCAGGACATTCCAGGAGGTTCCCCACTGCGTGGGGGTTCTGGTGGAACGGTTCGAGGAGCCCCAAGAGGAAGGGGGCAAGGTCACCGTCTACTGCGCCATCCTGGTGGAGCGGGAGAGCCAGAAGCCCATCCTCGTGGGCAAGGGAGGGAACACCATCAAGGCCATCGGCATGGGGGCCCGGAAGGAACTCCAGCGGATCCTGGGGTGCGGCGTGGAGCTCAGGCTCTTCGTGAAGGTGAGACCGGAGTGGCGGGAAAACGCCGCCATTCTGCGGGAGATGGGGCTGGCATGAGGCGCAAGGCTCCCCCGCACCGGCTCGCCGCGGGCCTCTTCCTGCTGGGGGCGGGGCTCCTGGCCTCCCCGCCCGCCGACCAGGAACTCCTTTCCCGAAGCCGTTCCGCCGTGGCGACCCTCCAGCGCTCCCTCCTCGCCGCCCTGGGGGAGGCCCTGGAAAAGGGGGGAGCATCGGAGGCGGTGGAGCTTTGCCGGGAGAAGGCGCCCCTCCTCGCCGAGGCGGCCTCCCGGGAGAACGGCGTCGAGATCCGCCGCACGGCCCTCAAGGTCCGCAACCCCCGGAACGCCCCCGACGACTGGGAACGGGCCGTCCTCGAGGCTTTCGAAGAGAAGGCGGCCCGGCGGGAGGAGGCGGACCCCCTGGAGCGCTGGGAGGTCCGAACGGAGGGCGGCCGCCCCGTCTTTCGTTACATGAAGGCCATCTTCACCGGAGAACCCTGCCTCCGGTGCCACGGGCCTTCGCTGGAAGAGCCCCTGAAGCGCCGCATCCAAGCCCTCTACCCCGGCGACCGGGCCGTGGGCTTCCGCAAGGGAGACCTCCGCGGCGCCTTTTCGGTGCGCATACCCCTGGGTTCCCGCGGGGAGCCCCTCGAACCCGAGCCGACGACACCTACCCAAGGAGGTTCGCCATGAAGCTGCTGCGCGTTTCTCTGGCCCTTCTGACCACCACGCTGGCCTTCGCCGCCCTGGCCCAGGAGGCCAAGGCCCCCGCCGAGAAGCCCAAGCCGCCGGAGAAGCCCCCCATCAAGTCCCTCTACGAGGGCAAGCCCGCCGAGGCGGCGGGGCAGGCCCTCCTCCAGCAGGCCCTGAAAGCCGCCCCGGGCGACGGCTGGGTCATGGTCTCCGCCGGACGCGTCTTCTACCTCTCCGGCGACAAGGCCCGGGGGGAAGAGCTCTTCCAGAAGGCCGTGGCGGCGGGGCTCGACGGCGAATCGCTGCTCCTCGTGGCCCGGACCTACGCCGAAGCGGGGGAGTGGTCCAAGGCGGAGCCCTGGATCGGCAAGGCCCTGGCCAAGGACGAGGACCCCGACCTCATGGCCGAGGCGGGGGCTCTGTACCTCGCCTACGGCGACCGGGCCAAGGGGGAGGAGCTCCTCGCCAAGGTCTTCGGACGGCCGGAGGCCGACCCGGAGATGCTGGTCAAGGCCGCCGGCGGATTCCTCAAGGTCCGCGGCCGCTGAAGGACGGGCGGGGGCGGGCAGGAGTCCGCCTCCGCCCTCACCCTTCCCCGCACACCACGGGAAGGTACCACTCCTTCCTTCCCGGCCCCAGGATCTCCGTGGCCCCCGCCCTCCCCCAGAAGGCCACCAGCCGGCCTTCGAGGACGAAGGCGCCCGGCTGGGGGACCCGCGGGATCCCGTCGGGGAAGGGCAGGGCCTCCGGCCGGATGAACTCCTGAACCACGAAGGCGCCGGGCCTTCGAAGGGCCTCCTCCACCGCCCGCCGCCAGCGGCCCGCCGCCACCCGCGGCCCGGCCACCACACCGCGCCCCTCCAGGGAACGGGCGGGCTTGAGAAGGAAGGCCGGCCGGTTTTCCAGGAGGAGCCTCCGGAGGTCCTCCCGGCGGCCCTCGTAGAGGGTCTCCCCCTCCTCCACGATCCGGGTCCAGGGGACGGCCGTCGCCGCCGCCGCCGGCGGAGGGCCCCCCCAGAGGGGGTGAAGGCCGGGGTCCGAGAGAACGGCGAGGAAGGTCTTGCTCCAGGCGGGGTCGCTCCGGAAGCTCCCCACCAGGCACACGGCCCCCTCCCGGTAGGCCTCCAGCAGGGCCCCGCACTCCTCCGGGCGCCCGAAGGCCTCTTCGCTCACCAGGCGGCGGTAGACGAGGCCGATGGGGCCCTGGGAGCCCACCAGCCTCCCCCCCGCGAAGCGGAGGCTCCGGGGGTCCTCCACCGTGGTGGGCAGCCCCTTCTCGGAAAAGAAGGCCGCCAGGGCCTCCTGCTCCCTCCGGGTCCCCACCTCCGCCCAGTCCACCAGCGCCGCCCGGTGCGGCAGGGTCCCCCTCCCCCCCCGCGCCTCGAAGGCCCGAAGCAGGGTCTCGAGGAGCCGGGCGGGAAGGGGAAAGGGATCGGGGGGACCGCCGGTGGCTTCCCGCCAGAGGGCCTCCAGGGCGGCGGCGTAGTGCCACCCGGCGGCCCCGTCGGTGTTGAACTCCAGGATCCTCGGCCTCCCCCGAACCAAGAAGAGGTCCATCCGGCCCAGGGGGACGGCGGGGCGGTACCCCGGATCCCGGAGGATGGCCTCCTCCTGCCGGGGGCCGTAACGGAAGACCCGCCGGAGGGCGGGGCTTCGCAGAAAGGCTTCCGTGACCCTCTCCGCCGCCTCCCACACCGCCGAGACCGCCTCCGCCACCGCCGCCGCCTCCCCAGGGCCCAGCCGCAGGGGGTGGGGAAGGAGGGAAAGGGGACGGCCGGCGTAGGCCAGCCCTCGCCGCATGAGGTCCCGGGGCGTTGGGAGCGGGTCCAGGGTCTTCCCCGAAGCGCCGGGGGGCGGCCAAGGCCGCCCCCGAAGGTGCCGAATCTTGGGGTGGAGCCGGCACGCGGACTTGAACCGCGGACCTACTGATTACGAATCAGTTGCTCTACCGACTGAGCTATGCCGGCCCCCGAGCCCCCTCATTCTAAGCCAGCCCTCCGCCCCCGTCAACCGCCCGGTTTGCCTCATCGAAAATCTTTTCGAAAAGGAATCGTTGCCTCCTGTAAGAGGGGGTGACCGGAGAGGAGGCGGACGATGGAAGAGGTTCCCGTAGGAGCGCGCTTCAGCGCGCGAACGGGAATTCACCGCTGAGGCGCTGAGGACGCTGAGAGCGCAGAGGAAAGGCTATTTGCACAGGGAGGACGGGAGGAAGGGGAGGGGACGGGAATTCACCGCTGAGGCGCAGAGGCGCAGAGGGGGAAGAGGAAAATTCTTCCTTGCCCGGAGGCACAGGAAGAGCCGCCGTTGTCCGCTCCCTCCCAGACTTCCTCACGCGCTCGCTTCTTTCCCCGGCTGTCCGCAACTACGCGACCCACCACCTGGGCACGCCGCGGAGCGTCGCCCTGGTGGACATGAGCGATCCCTACCGGTGCGACGGGGGGAACCCCTACGGGCTGCTGGACGAGGACCGAAACGGGCGGGACGACCGGCTTCTGGGCTTCCTGCCCGCGACGCCGGGCAGCCGTGCGGCCTTGGTGGTAGACTCGGAGACGGGGCTGGTCTACGTGGGCGGTGAGGGGAACGGTTCGGGGCTGAAAATCATCGGCGCGCAGGAGCCGCGGATGGAATTCTTGCTGGACGACCCGGCGCACCCCGGGCAGTACCAAGTGCCCGGCTACCCTTCCCGTGACCCATGCAGCAGGTTGGGGGAAAATCACACCTGTCCAAAATCATCCGGCCATCCGCCCGCAAGAGAAGGCGGGACGGTC
>JBMFRA010000049.1:0-16782 GCA_049968315.1 Acidobacteriota bacterium | reverse complement strand
GGCACCTGCGTCTTGAGGTGCCGCTCCACAGCGGCCCGGAAGTCCGCCGGGCAGCGCGGATCGTCGGGATCGGGCACGAGCGAGGCGAACACCACCGCGCGCGACGCCGCCAGCGGCCGCCGCGCACGCCTTCCATCAGTACCGCATGGATCTCTCGGATCAGCCGCACCGAAACGGGCAGCTCGGCCAGGCGTTTGAGCCCGTGGTCCATGGCCCGGACGTAGTTGATGACTTCGCTCACATCGGTTGGCGTGTCCGGGTCGGCGAGGCGTGCCTCGGCAGCCAGCAGGTTTTGCAGCGAGCTTTGCGTGCCCTCGATCTGGCTCGAGAGCACGGCTTCCTTGCGGACGTACATGAAGACGAAGAGGTCGGGATTGGGCAGCGTGAGCACGGCCCCATCCAGCCGGCCCAAGGCGTAGTCGGCTTGCGAAAGTAGCCCGCGGAGCGGCTCGCCCAAGTCCACCGGCGGGTCGGGTGGCAGCGGGGCCGGGAGAAAGGCGCGGTAGCCGGTTGGCTGTTGGATATAGCGGCCGGCGCGGGTGTGCTTGTTATCGTCCGCGTGAATCATGGGCGAGTTGTGATTGCATGATAAACATAGCGTTTATCATAGGACCGAGGTAACGGCCATATTCAACGCACGGAGTATCAGCCATACCCCAGCTCCTTCAGGGTGGCGGCGCCCTGCCTGCCGCGCTCCGCCCGGCGCAGGCAAGCTGTCGTCCGTCGTCGTCGCCGTGGGGTCCTTCTCATTCATCTCGACGCCTTCTTTCCCGTCGGCTTGGCGCTTTGCCGCCGCGTTCCACCCCATTTTGTGGGCCCAGGGTAGCATCCATCCGCTTTTGGGGGCAAATCCGGAGGGCACGCCCGTGCCGCGAGGAAGCCGTGCGGCTCTGGCTCACGCGCGGGTTCACCGAGGAAGAACGCCGGCTTCGGGCTGGCGTGGGCCGTGGCCTTGCTTCTTTGGACCGCCCGACACGCGGCCGGGGAGGGTCGGAACGCCGTCAGCCCAGCGTTTCCCGGAAGAAGTCCCGGATTCCTTCCAAGACCCCCGGCTCCTCGTGGGGGTCGGAGTGGCCCCGGCCCGGCAAAATCCACAGCCGCCCCCGCTCTCCGGCCGCAGCGGCCAAGCGGCGGCCGTGGGAAACGGGAACCACCCGGTCCCTTTCTCCGTGGATCAGCAGAAAGCGGGCCCGGGCCGCCCCGATCCGTCCTTCGGGGGCCACCTCCCGGAAGCGGAACCCGATCCGCCGCTCGATGAGGCGGAAGGCCAGGGGAAGCCCCGGGGCCAAGACCCACCAGGCCCTTCCCAGGGTGACGCGGGGGTCGGCGGGGGTGGCGAAGGCCCCCACGGTGGCCACGGCGGTGATGCGGGGGTCCCGGGCGGCGGCGTGGATGGCCGCCGAACCTCCTACGGAGAGGCCCAGGACGCCCACGGCGGGCCGGTGGTTGGGACACCGGCGGAGCCCCTCCTCCACCGCCGCGCCGATGTCTTCGGAGAACTTCACCATGGAGGCGTAGCCGTCGGGGTCGGAGGCGCCGTGGTGCCGGGCGTCGAAGACCAGGAGGTCCAGGCCCGCTGGGTGCAGGGCTTTCACGTAGGGAAGCATCCGTTCGGCGTTTCGCCCCCACCCATGGACGAGGAGGACCAGCGGGGCCCCCTCCTTCCCCGAAGGGATCCACCACCCGTACAGCTTCTTCCCCCCGGCGGTGGGAAAACGGATTTCTTCGAAGGGGAGGCCCATCTCCGCCGGGGTTCGCCGGCTCCTCACCCGGGGGTTGCGCCACCCCAGGCGCACCACCAGCAGGACGCCCCCCTGGTAGAGGGCCGCCACCAGGAGGCCGGCCAGGAGGAGCCTCACCGGGCTTCCTCCGGGCCGCCGGAAGGCGCCCCTTTCGCCCCCTCCCCGGGGCGGGCCCGGGTGAACTCCCAGGTGCAGGCTCCCCCTTCGTTGGGCTTAGGGGGACAGCGGAGACAGCGGACCTCCACTTCAGGGTCCAGGGTTTTGGCGAAGGTGGAGAACTCCACCTCCCCCACCGGCCGGCAGGGAAAGGGCGGCAGGTTCTTCCGCCGCCTCGCCTCCTGGACCCGGCAGCTCCCCACGGTGAGGCGCAGGGCCCTGCCCCCGTCCACCCACTCGGTCTCTTGGGGGTTCAGGAGGGCGTACATCCTCAGGCCCAGGGCCTTCTCCACGGCCCGGAGACCCCTGCCGAGGGGGCCGAAGGTCTCCGCGATCCGCTTGGCCTCCACCTCCGCGAAGCGCCGCCAGGCGGCGGCGTCCAGCGCCATGGCCTCCGAAAGGCCCAGGGCCTCCTCGGCGGCGAGGAACCAGCAGCCGTCGTGGGCCAGCCAGTTTCGGGCAAAGGCGGAGAGCGCCTTGCCCCGTTCCTCCAGGTCCATGGCCTCGAAGGCGGGCGGGAGCCCGGAACCGCCGGCCGGCCCCGGATCCCCCGGGCGCCGGAAGACCCGGCGGTCGGTGTGGTGGGCCTCCCCCCGGGCCTCCAAGGAGAAGCCGCGCCCGGCCAGGAAGCCGGAGGCCCACTCCAGGGTAAGGTCGCCCCGGCCGTGGTGCCGGCCCTCCGCGGCGTGGACCCGTTCCACCAGGGCGAAGCCCTCTTCGGTGAACTCCGCCAGCACCAGCCGTCCACCGGGCCTGAGGACCCGGGCCATCTCTTCGAGGGCCCGCCCGCCAGCGGGGAGGTGGTGGAGGGCGTCCAGGGAGGCCACCACGTCGAAGCTACCGCCGGCGTAGGGAAGGTCTTCGGCGCCGGCCCGCTCGAAGGCGATGCGCCCTTGGAGTCCCGCCTCCCGGGCCAGGGCGAAGGCCACCTCCTGCTCTGCCGGGTCGGGGTCCACCGAGACGACGTCAAAACCTCGGCGGGCCAGGGCCATGGCCAGCAGGCCCTTTCCCGTACCTACGTCCAAGGCGAGGCCGGGGCCCTCCCCCGCCCCCTCGGCGGCGAATGCAGCGGCGGCCAGGCGGTCGTGGCCCAGCTCCAGGTACTGGCGGGTTCTCTGGTGCAGGTGCTCCAGCCGGCGGGCGAGCTCCCCCGCGGCGGGTGGGTTCTTGTCCATTCTACCGGTCTCCTGCGGGCCTGGTCTTAGGAGCCCTTCCGCCGCTCCAGGGCCTTCAAGGCCTCCCGGAGGGCCTCCTCCCCGGCCCCGTCCAGCAGCTCCTGAAGGCGGCGGCGGCGTCCAGGTCCCGCTTCACCCGTTCGTCCCTCGCGTGGCCCGTCACGAAGAGGACGGGGATCCTCCTCCACTCCGGCCGCTTCCTCAGCTCGTGGAAGAGGACGATTCCCGACTTGCCCGGCATCACCATGTCCAGAGAGACGAGGTCCGCCGCCCGCGCCTCCAGGCGCGCCAGGGCCTCGTCCACGCTTCCGGCCGACTCGGCCTGGAAGCCGACGTCCTGTAGCGCCGTGACGAGGAAATAGGCCACGTCCTCCTCGTCGTCCACCACCAGCACGTACTTATCCGCCGCCTTCGCCATGGCCCCCCTGCTTCGCCGGCCCCGCCGGGGCGGCCGCATCCGCCGTCTCTTCCTGGGCTTCCTCCGGGCACCGGGGAAGCCGGTTCCGGGGCAGGACGAGGCGGAAGGTGGTCCCCTTGCCGGGGCTGGTCTCCACCTCCACCCGCCCGCCGTGCTCCTGGACGATCTTGCGGGTGGTCAGGAGCCCTAGCCCCGTTCCCCCCGCGCCCTTGGTGGTGAAAAAGGTGGTGAAGATCTTGCTCTTGACCTCGTAGTCCATGCCGCAGCCGTTGTCCTCCACCTCGTAGACCAGCGCCCCCTGGCGCTCGAAGAGGCGCATCCGCACCCGGGGCTCGGCGGCGTCTCCGGCCTTGCAGGCATCCAGCGCGTTGGAAACGAGGTTGGCCAGGCAGGTGTGGATGCCCTCCCGGTCCAGCGGGGCGGCGGGCAGGCCCTCCGCCAGGTCGGTCTCGAAGCGGATGCCCTCGCGCAGGGCCAGGGAGGCGTAGAGGTCCGCCACCTCCCGGGCGGGGCGGGCGGGATCCTCCAGGGCCACCCGGGGCACCACCCCCTTGGAGAAGCTCAGCAGGTTCTTGGCGAGGGAGGAGATCCGCTCTACGTTCCGGGAGAGCATCTCCATTCCCCGGTCCACCTTGCGGCCGTCGCCCTTCTCCAGCCCCGACCGCATGACGTAAACCCCGCCCTCCATACCCATGAGGATGTTCTTGATGCCGTGGGCGAGCCCGGCCACCGTCTGCCCCACCGCCGCCAGCCGCTCCGCCTCCAATTTCTCCCTCTCCAGCACTTTCATTTCGGTGACGTCGGCGGCGATCTCGATGACGAAGGTGACCCGCCCCTGGCCCTCGCCCCCCTCCCAGGCCAGCGGCGAAGCCGTCACGACGTAGTGGGCTTCGGAACCGTCGGCCTTGACGCCCACCATGGCCGCCGAGTGGTCCTGCCCGTCCTCAAAGGCCTGGAGGGCCGGGCAGACGCGGCAGGGCCGGTTTCGCCGCTTGTACACGGCGTAGCAAGGGTGGCCCCAGGCCTTTCCGAAGGCCTCCCGCATCCGCCGGTTGGCCCGGACGATGCGGAGGTCCCGGTCCAGGACGGTGACGTAGCAGGGGGTCTTCTCGAAGAGGAGTTCGTTCTCCCGTCTCAGGCTGATGGCCTCGTTCACGCTGGAGGCCATCCACAGGGCCAGTTCCTCCCCCGCCTCCCCATCGCCGAGGGGGGCCACCCGAACGACGAAGTGGGCGGTGTGGCCGCTCACCATGAGGCGGTCGTCGCAGACGCGGGACTTTCCATCCACCAGGCACCAGTCCAGGGTACAGCGTTCGCAGGGGGAGTTGGAACCCTTGAGGAGGGCGTGGCAGGTTTTCCCTTGCCAGGGACCGAAGAGGGCGGTGAAGGCCTCGTTGGCCAGGCGGATCCGGTGGTCGCCGTCCAAGACGGCGATGGCGATGGGGGCGCGGTCGAAGAGGTGCTCCCGGACCCAGTTCTCGATGGCCTTCACGGGTCCCTCCCGCCGAGAAAGCCCCGGATGGCGCCCAGCAGGCGCTCCACCGACAGCGGCTTCTCCAGGAAGGCGTGGGGGCCTTCCAGGGCCGCCGCGCTCCAGCCGGGGGGAAGCCCTCCTTCGAAATCCTCCTCCCGGGCCGCCCCGGACACGAAGAGGACGGGAACCCGCTCCCTCCCGGGGAGGGACCTCAGGCTCCGGTAAAGGGAGAGCCCCGTTCGGCCGGGCATCATCACGTCCAGGATCACCAGGTCCGGAGAGGCGGAGCGGGCCGCCTCCAGGGCCTTCCCGGCGTCGGTGAAGCCCGCCGGGCGGAAGCCGTGGTCCTGAAGGACCTCCGAAAGGTATTCTACAATGTCCGGCTCGTCGTCCACCACCAGGACCACGGGGCCCTCTCTCCGCGTTCCCTCCGCCATCAGCTTCTTCCCGCCTTCTCCCCCGCCTCTGGAAAGAGAGCCCGGTAGGCCCTCTCCGATTCCGTTCCCTCGTTGTGGCAGGCCCCGCAGCGGAAGAGGTCGGGCTTGTCGAGGGTGGGATCCTTGGCCTTCTCCCGGTGGCAGGGAATGCACATCCCGTGCAGGGCCTTCCGGTAGCCGGGGGCCTCAAGGGACCGGAAGGACTTCACCACCTCCGTGGAGGCCACCATGTCCTTCTTGTGGCACTCCTCGCACGGCTTCCGGGGGTTCAGGCTCTTCTCCGCCCCTTCGCCGTGGCACCGTGCACAGCCCGCTGCGCCCTTGAGAGAGGCCACGTGGCGGTCGTGGTCGAAGATCCGCGTGGCTTCGTACCGCCGGGAATGGCATTCGCTGCAGGGGGTGCCCTGATCCCCCGGCTTGTGGAGGTGGTGGCAAACGCCGCAGCCGCCGGACTCCTTCACCGATTCGGCGTGCTTCTTGTGGTTGAAGTAGACGTACCGGGGGCCCGCCCCCAGGCGCAGGACCTCTCCGCCACGGGCCCGCTGGACCACCGGGTCCCGGGCCGGTTCCCCCTTGGGGGCCACCGTGAGGCCGATGGCCATGGCCAGGACGAAGAGGAGCGAGTAGACCCGGGCGGCCTTCCGCCACCCCAACCCCAGCCAAACTTGGGTGAAGGGAGCGAAGGTGGGGGTCCGGAGGGACGCCGCCCGGCGCTCGGCCTCGGCCTGTTCCAGGTGGTGCGGATTCACGGGGAAGTGTTCCTCGATAAAGAAGAAGACCAGGGCGCAGGCGGCGACGATGGAGAGGCTGATGGCGAACTCCATCCAGGCGGGGAAGTAGAAGGTCTTGGTGGCCCAGACCTGGCTGAGGCCCGAAGCGTTGATGCGGTTCAGGACGAAGCCCAGGACCGAAGAGAGGGCAAAGGCCCACACCGCGTTGGTGGAACGGCGGACCGCCGGAAGGGCGAAGGCGGCCATGGGCACCAGTGCGGAGAGGAAGATCTCCAGGAGGAAGAGGTTGCCCATGAAGGACCCGTCGAAGGCCAAGCCCAGTTTTCCCTGGCGGTAGAGGTCTCCAAACCGGAGCAGGAGGTAGAAGGCCAGGGCGAAGGAGGCCAGCCGGGCCAGCCCCTCCACCATGGGGCCGTTGGGCTCACGCCGGTAGACCCACGCCGTGGTGAGGTGTTCGAAGAGGACCATGGTGAGCCCCAGGCAGATGGCCGAGACGAAGAAGACCTCCGGCAAGAGGGGCGTGTACCAGAGGGGGTGGACCCGGAAGGGCATGATGAGGAGCATGGTCCCCAGGGACGACTGGTGCAGGGTGGAGAGCATGATCCCCAGGATCATGATGGGCAGGGCCAGCCGCGTAAGGAAGCGGTAGGCCCGCTGGAAGGGAGTCTTCACCAGGATGACCGGCGCCACTTCCAGGGAGAGGACCGTCAGGTACAGCATCACGCACCAGGCCACCTCGAAGAGGGGCGAGCGGATGTTCCAGAAGATGACGGGGTGCCAGATGTGCCAGGGAAGCCCCAGGTCGAAGACCAGCCCCACCGCCACGGCCCCGTAGCCCAGGAAGGCCGTGAGAATGGCCGGGCGCGCGGCGTCGTGGTACTTCTCCCGGTGGAAGACGTGGACCAGGGCCGCCATGACGAAGCCGCCGGCGGCCAGGGCCACCCCCCCCATGACGTCGAAGCCGATCCAGAGGCCCCAGGGCGTGGTATCGGAGAGGGCGGTGGCCGTTCCGAGGCCCAGGGAGAACCGGAGCAGGGCTACGGCGGCCCCCAGCCCCGCCACGAACCAGAGGACGGCTTTCACGGCGAAGGCGCGGCTATTCTCCATGGCCCCCCTCCTTCTTCCCGGGCTCTGCGCCGGCGAGCCGGCGGCGCCGCTCGATGACCCAATAGATCCCCCCCATGAGGGCCCCCATGCCGACGAATTCGATGGGCACAGGCCACAGGGCCGCCCAGGTCCTGGACGGCAGGGGCTTCTCGTCGAGCTGGCGGCCCTCGTTCCAGGCCAAGAAGTCCAGCGGAATGTCGGCGATGTACAGGACGGAGGTCCCGCCGGCCTCCCGCTCGCCCCAGATCCTCGGAATGTACTTTCCGGGTTCCGCCTGGAGGCGCTTCCGGGCCTCGGCCAGCATCTCCTCCCGGGTTCCGAAGATCGTCGCCTCCTTGGGGCAGGCGGAGACGCAGGCGGGCTTCTCCAGCTTCCCGGACTTCAGGTTCTCGTAGCAGAGCACGCACTTGCGGACGGAAGGCGCCACGGAGTTCCACTCGTACCGCGGAATGCCGAAGGGGCAGCCGAGCATGCAGTACCGGCAGCCCATGCAGATGCCCTTGTCGTAAACCACGGGCCCCTCGGGGGTCTTCTGCAGGGCCCCAACGGGACAGACCGACACGCAGGCCGGCTCCAGGCAGTGGCGGCACTGCTTGCGGACGAAGCGGTTTCCCTCCCGGCGCACCACCGTGGTCCAGCGTTCGGCGTTGAGGCCGTCCGGGGGGTCCCCGGGACGGGGCGGGGTTTCGGCGTCCGGGAGGCCGTTGGCCTTGCGGCACGCCGCCACGCACTCCTCGCAGCCGATGCAGCGCGTGACGTCGGTGAGGATGCAAGGATTTTGAATCATACCCCTTCTCCCTCCTTTCCGAGGGCCAGGCGGACGCGGTCACCGGCTCCGGGGACGAAGTGCCAGCCCAGTTCCCAGGTGATGCGGGTGAAGGGGAAGAGGAGGGCGTGGGCCAGCTTGGTGAAGGGCAGGAGGACCAGGAGGAGTTCGGCGGAGAGCAGGTGCACCAGCCAGGCGAGGGTGAAGGGCAGGGGGACCGTGGCCGGGTGGGCCACCAGATAGCCGCTGGCGAAGGCGCACAGGCAGAGGATCAGCAGGAAGTGGTCCTGGAAGCCCGACAGGAACCTCGCCGCCCGGTCCAGCAGGCGAAAGAGCCCGAGGAAGAGCAGGGCCGCCAGGGCGAGGAGGGTCAGGCCGTCGGCGGCGGAGGCGGGAAGGGCTGGCCAGGAGAAGCCCCACGCCCTCTTCACCAGGGCGATGTGGCCGGCCAGGAAGAGCGGCACCACCAGCACGCCGGTGTGGAAGATGGCCGAAGCCACGGTGTAGGGAGTCCGCGAACCCCGGAGGGCGTTCACCGGAACGATCCAGCCCAGGCTCTTCCGGAAGAGCCAGGACCAGGGGATCCGCTGGTCCCCCGCCTTGCGGTAGGCCCGGACCAGCTCGGCGGCGGTGAGGCCCGCCTGGCGCAGGATCCCCAGAAACAGGAGGGCGAAGGCGAATACGAGCCCGGGCCCTCTCAAGAACGCAACGGCCGATTCCATCTTCTCCCCCCTACAGCACAATGGCCTTGTACAGCAGGTCGTGGAGGCCCACCACCTCCACCCCCTCGAGGCCGTGGTCTTCGCACACTTCCCGGAGCTGCTTCTTGCAGTTGGCGCAGGGCGCGACGACGTACTTGGCCCCGGTCTTCCGGATCTGCTCCGCCTTCATCTTCCCCGTGACGCCCGTGCGGTAGGCCCTCACCTCGTCGATGGAGACGGTTCCGCCACCGCCGCCGCAGCAGAAGTTCTTCTCGCCTCGGGGCTCCATGTCCACGTAGTTCTTGCAGAAGGCCCTGAGGATCTCCCGGGGCTGGTCGACGATCCAGCCGGTGCGTGCGATGTTGCACGGGTCGTGGTAGGTGACCCTCTCGGGCACGGCATCGGGGTCGAGGCGGAGCCGGCCCCGGCGCAGCATGTCTAGGGTCACCTCCATGATGTTCACCACCGGCAGGGCGTTCTTGCCGCCGCCGAAGCTGGGCACGAAGACCTTGGCGCTCCGGGAGGCGTGGCCGCACTCCCCGATGAGGATCTTTTGGCCCTTGAGGCGCTGGGTCTCGCCGATCTCTTTCTGGATGATCCGCTCGGCGCACCAGTCGCTGTAGAAGAGGCCGTAGTTGATGCCGTCGTAGTAACCGGTGCCGATGGTCCACCGGTCGGCCTCCCCCGCGGCGTGGAAGGTCAGGGCGATCCCCTTGAGGGTGTCGGCCTCCAGGAGGTAGTCGCTGACGGCGGGGAAGAAGACGAACTCCCGTCCTTCCTGGTCCACCGGGAAGGGCACCTCCACCCCCTTTTCGTCCCGGATGTCCTCGGTGAGGAACTCCAGCGTGTCCAGGAGGGCCGGGACGGGGATGGCGGAGGTGTTCCCCGTCTTCCCCTCCAACTGTTCCCGCGTGGCCACCACCAGCGCCTTGGGCGCGATGTCCAGCTCCGAGAGGATGTACCGGCTCAGGTGGGTGAGGAGGCCGTGGTCGATGCCCATGGGGCACTCGAAGGAACAGCGGCGGCAGCCGGTGCAGTGGTAGACCGATTCCGCCAGCTCCCGGATCCGCTCCTCGGTCAGGTACACCGTTCCCGTAAGCTTGCTCTGGAGGACGCCGCGGAAGGTGAAATGGCGGCGGTAGATCTCCAAAAGCAGGTTGGAGCGATAGCAGGGGACGTCCTTGGGGTCATGGGTCGCCAGGTAGATCTGGCAGGCACAGGCGCAGTTGGCACACTTGGCCCCCACCCGGGCGTAGGTGTCCACCAGGTGGGCGTAGTTGGTGTGCTCCAGGACCGCCGCGAAGACCTCCAGGAACCGCCGCACCCGGTCGCCAGGGTAGAGCCGCTCCACGTAGTAGCTGAGGCCCAGTACCTGGTGGGGCAGCAACTTGGGGTGTGCCTGGGCGGCGGCCGCCGCCGGCGCCCCCACCAGGGGCCCCTGCCTCCCTTCTCCTTGTACGGTGCTCGTTTCGGCCATTCAGAACCCCCCTTTCACCGTTCCCTGCGGCCCCCTTCGGGAGGGCACGGCGACGGGGGGGCAGCCCCCGGGCCGTACCTCCGGAAGTAGGCACACGCCTCGCACCGGTCCACCCGCCTCACGGTGAGGGGGACGAGACCGTGCAGTTCCCAGCAGTTCATCGTCGCGGAGCGCTTCACCAGGCATTGGCCGCACCGGGAGGCCCGGGCGCTGCCGTAGCGGCCCTCCTCCTCGTCGTGAAAGTCCCAGCAGAGCGGACGCTCCGCCCCTTCCATGTCCAGAAGGGACGGTTCCATCCCGCTTTCCACCATGAAGGCGCGGAGATCCTCCGTCCGGATTCGATGCTGCCCCCCGGCGGTCCGGTAGGCCTTGAGCCTTCCCCCCTTGATCCAGTTGAGGATCGTCTCTGGGGTCACGAAGCAGATCCGGGCCGCTTGGCCGGTGGTGAAGGCACGGGGGCGGAAGGGGTTCTGACGGGTTCTCACCGTTTCGGTCCTTTCAGCGGAGGCCGCTCTGGCCCCTCCTTCCGCCCCTGGGCGCGCATCTCCCATGCCAAGTGAGTACCCACACACAGAGAGTCCCCCGCCGTGCCGCCCCGCCAAGGGGCAACTTCTTCAGCCGCCACGGGTTCTTCACCATCGTCCCGCCCCGGGCTGGGAGGCGGGGCCGGGGGGAGGCCTGGGGGAAATGGCGCACGATGCGACACCCTTCTGTCGCTGTGTTGCATTTCACTTCAAATGAGCCCATGGTGGCCCCGGGCGGCACCCCACCCCGCCCGGGAGGCGCCTGTGAACGATCGCCTGGACGTGCGCTACTTTCCCCTCCTGCTGGACGTCGTGGACCAGGGGGTCTTCACCGTGGCCCCCCAGGGGCGGATCTCCTCCTTCAACCGCGCCGCGGAGCGCATCACCGGCTACACCGCCGCCGAGGTGATGGGCAGGTCCTGCTCGGAGGTCTTCCGGACGGACCTCTGCCACAGCGTCTGCCCCCTCCGCCGGAGCATCGCCAAGAGGGAGCGGATCGAGAACCGTGAGGTCCGGATCCACACCAAGGACGGCCGGCGGATCCCCATCTCCATCAGCACCGCCCCTCTCCAGACGGAGGAGGGGCGCCTGCTGGGCGGGGTGGGGGTCTTCAAGGACCTCTCCCTGGTGGTGGACCTCCAGCGAAAGCTCGACGGGCAGTACCGCTTCGAGGACATCGTGAGCCGAAACGCCGCCATGCACCGGATCTTCGCCATCCTGCCCATGGTGGCCGAGAGCGCCAGCACCATCCTGGTCACCGGCGAGAGCGGGACGGGGAAGGAACTGCTGGCCCGGGCCATCCACGCCCACGGCCCGCGGAAGAAGAAGCCCTTCGTGGCCCTCAACTGCGCCGCCCTCCCCGAGACCCTCCTGGAGTCGGAGCTCTTCGGCTACCGGCGGGGGGCCTTCACCGACGCCCGCCGCGACCGCCTGGGCCGGGTCGCCCAGGCCGAAGGAGGAACCCTCTTCCTCGACGAGGTGGGAGACCTGCCGCTGGCCCTCCAGGTGAAACTCCTCAGGTTTCTGCAGGAGAGGACCTACGAGCCCCTGGGTTCCAACACGCCGGTGCGGGCCGACGTGCGGGTCATCACCGCCACCCACAGGGACCTATCGGAGATGGTCCGTCAGGGCGCCTTCCGGCAGGACCTCTACTTCCGGCTGAACGTCCTCCAGATCCACCTCCCGCCCCTCCGGGAGCGCCCGGAGGACATCCCCCTCCTCTGCCGCCACTTCATCCAGCGCTTCCGGGAGGCCACGGGAAAGGCCATCGAGAGCCTCTCCCCCGAGGCCATGTCCCTCCTCCTCAAGCACTCCTTTCCGGGGAACATCCGCGAGCTGGAGAACATCATCGAGCGGGCCTTCATCCTCTGCCCGGGCCGGGAGATCGGGCCCGACTACCTCCCCTTCGAAGTGACGGGGGGGGCCTCCGCGGGCCCCCCGGGAGCCGAGCGCTTGGGAAGCCTGGAGATCCTGGAGGCCGAGGCCGTCCGGGCGGCCCTTCTCCGCCACGGCGGGAACCGGAGCCGGGCGGCCCGGGAGTTGGGGATCCACCGGACCACCCTGCTCCGCAAGCTGAAGGCCCTGGGCATCGAGGAGGGTTCTTGACCCCGGGGACCCCGGGGCCTAGTCTTCCCAAAGGAGGCACGCCATGTCCCAGATACCGGTGGAACAGCTCGCCGAAGAGATGTACGAGATGGTCAAGGAGACCATGGGGAAGAAGAACCTCAAGGCCGGCGACCTGACCAAGGCCATGATCGCCAAGTACGGCGAGGGGGCCGTCACCAAGGACGACTGCAAGGCCGCCATCCGCATCCTCATGGATTCGGGCCGCTGCGTGTACAGCTACTTCGGCGGCTCCTACATCACCCTGCCCCACAAGGAGGGGGCGGCCAACGACTGAGGGTGCCCGCCCGGATGGGCCGGAAGGCGGGGCCGTGGCCCTGCCGCGGCTGACGGTGGCGGGCCTCGGCGGCGATTCGGGCAAGACCCTCCTCTCCCTGGCCCTCCTCCTCTGGGCCCGGGAGGAGGGGCTCGCCGTCGCCGGATTCAAGAAGGGACCCGACTACATCGACGCCGCCTGGCTCACCTGGGCGGCGGGAAGCCCCGCCCGCAACCTCGATACCCACCTCATGGGCTTCGAAGGCGCCCTCCGGGCCTTCCGGGCCCACGCCGCCGTGGGGGGCCTGTCGGTCCTCGAGGGCAACCGGGGGCTCTACGACGGCCTCGACGCCCGGGGGAGCCACAGCACCGCCGAGTTGGCCAAGACCTTGAAAGCCCCCGTCGTGCTGGTGGTGAGCACCACCAAGGTCACCCGGACGGCGGCGGCCCTCGTCCTGGGGTGCCGCGCCCTGGACGGGGAGGTCCCCTTCGCCGGGGTGGTTCTCAACCAGGTGGCCACCTCCCGCCAGGAGAGGGTCGTTCGCCAGGCGGTGGAGGCCGACGCCGGGCTTCCGGTCCTGGGCGCAATCCCCCGCCTGCCCCCCTCCCGGGTCCTTCCAGGCCGCCACCTGGGGTTGGTGACCCCGGCGGAGCACCCGGCCATCGGGGAGGTGGAGGAGACCCTCCGGAGGGAGGTCTGGCCCCGGTTGGACTTGGGAGGCCTTCGGGAGGCGGCGGCCCGGGCACCGGCCCTGCCCTCCCCGACGGCGCTGGCCTCCTCCCCTTCCGGCGGCGCCGGCCTTCGCATCGGCGTCGTGAAGGATTCGGCCTTCACCTTCTACTACCCCGAAAACCTGGAGGCGCTGGAGGCGGCGGGGGCCTCCCTCGCCTTCCTGAGCCCCCTCGCCGGCGAACGCTTTCCCGAGAACCTCGACGCCCTCTACATCGGGGGAGGCTTCCCCGAGACCCACGCCCCCCGCCTGGAGCAGGCCCGGGAGTGGTTCGGGGGGCTGCGGGCCGCCGTGGAAGCGGGGCTTCCCGTCTACGCGGAGTGCGGCGGGCTCATGGTCCTCTGCCGGGCGCTGCGGTGGCAAGGGAAGCGCTACGCCCTGGCGGGGGTCCTCCCGGCGGAGGTGGAGGTCTTCCCCTCCCCCCAGGGACACGGCTACGCCGAGATCGAGGTGGACCGGGCAAACGCCTTCTACCCGCCGGGCCTGCGCCTGCGGGGCCACGAATTCCACTACTCCCGGGTGGTGGAGGGCACCCCCGAAACCGCCGCCGCCGTCCTCCGGGGTTCGGGGGCGCTGAACCGCCGGGACGGCCTCGTCTACAAGGGCGTGTGGGCCTCCTACCTCCACCTCCACGCCGCCGCCACCCCGGAGTGGACCAATTCGTTACTCTCCGGGGCGCGAAATTTCGCCCGCCTCCGAAAGGAAGGCTCTGCCGTACTTTAGCGGCAAGGCGGGATCCTCCGTGCGGGATTTGGCCCAAAGCCCCCCGTTTCTGCCCTTTGGGGGGGCCTCCCGCCGCGGGAATCCCTATGATGAAGGGGGCCCGTGTACCCACCGCGGGGTCCCGGGGGTGGTACCTGGGGGGATCGTTCCCGAAGGTCCGACCTTCCGAATGGAGATTTTAGGCGTGTGGACTTGAGAGGAGGCGTTCGATGAGCAAACTCGTACCCCCGCATGGAAGCAAGGAACTGAAGTGCCTGCTGCTGGAAGGGAAGGCCCTGGAGGAGGAGAAGCGCAAGGCCCAGGGGCTCAAGAAGGTTCCCCTCACCAGCCGCGAGACCGGTGACCTCATCATGATGGGCATCGGCGGCTTCACCCCCCTGGACGGCTTCATGGGCCACGACGACTGGAAGGGCGTCTGCGACGAGATGAAGATGCCCTCCAAGAACGGCCTCTTCTGGCCCATCCCCATCACCCTCTCCGCCGAAAAGGCCCTGGCCGACTCCATCGCCCTGGGGGAGGAGGTGGCCCTCTGGGACACCGAAACCGACACCCTCATGGCCACCATGAAGGTGACGGAGAAGTACACCATCGACAAGGCCCACGAGTGCCAGCAGGTCTTCAAGACCACCGACACGGCCCACCCCGGCGTGAAGATGGTCATGGCCCAGGCCGAGGTGAACCTGGCTGGCCCGGTGAAGGTCCTCTCCGAGTCCTACTTCCCCGAGCAGTTCAAGGGCCTCTACCAGCGCCCCGCCGAGGCCCGGAAGATGTTCGAGGAGCGCGGGTGGACCACCGTGGCGGCCCTCCAGCTCCGGAACCCCATGCACAACTCCCACGCCTACCTGGCCTGGATCGCCATCGAGGTCTGCGACGGCGTGTACATCCACCAGCTCGTGGGCAAGCTCAAGCCCGGCGACATTCCGGCCGACGTCCGGGTGAAGGCCATCGACGCCCTCATCAACAAGTACTTCCGCAAGGAGCGGGTGATCCAGGCCGGCTACCCCCTGGACATGCGCTACGCCGGGCCGCGGGAGGCCCTGCTCCACGCCGTCTTCCGCCAGAACTACGGCTGCTCCCACCTCATCGTGGGCCGCGACCACGCCGGCGTGGGCGACTACTACGGCCCCTTCGACGCCCAGAAGATCTTCCACGAGATCCCCGAAGGCGCCCTGGTCCTCAAGCCCCTGCCGCTGGACTGGACCTTCTACTGCTACGAGTGCGGCGGCATGGCCTCCATGAAGACCTGCCCCCACGAGAGCAAGGCCGTCATCGACGAGAACGGCAACTACAAGGGCGGCGCCAGGCTGCTGCTCTCCGGAACGCTGCTGCGCAAGCTCATGAGCGAAGGCAAGCCCGTGCCCAAGGAGTTCTCCAAGCCCGAGGTCATCGCCATCCTCAAGGAGTACTACGACAAGCTGGAGGAGAAGGTGGAGGTCAAGCTCCACGGGGCCGCCACCGGCGACGCCGCCAACAAGAAGTGAGTGCAGCCCCCCACGAGGGAAAAAAGGCGGGGCCCTGGCCCCGCCTTTTTTCCGCCATAAATAGGGACAGTTACCTATTTTTGCCCCCTCCCCCGTCCTTTCCCCGCAAAACTTTTTTCGGGGAACCTCCGTAGAGGGACGCTGTAGGGGAGCGAGCGCGATGACCCGAACGACCATGGTTTTCACGGCGGCAACCCTCCTGGTGGCTTCGGCCCTTTCCTGCGGCGGGGACAACCGGGCGGAGGAAAAGGAGGGATAAGGAGAAGGCCGCGGTTCCGGTGGAGGTGACCACGCCGGTCCTCTCCCCCATGGAGGCCACCCTCAACCTGACGGTCACGGTCTTCTCCGAGGACCAGGTTCCGGTCTACGCCGAGGCTACGGGCATCGTGGAGGGTACCCCTCTGGAGGAGGGCACGCCGGTCTCCAAGGGCCAAGTCCTCTGCCGCCTCAAGCGGGAGGAGCTGGAGCTGGCCCTCAAGTTGGCCCAGAGCACCCTGGACAAGGCCCAGGCGGACTTCAACCGGACGGAGCGGCTCTATGCGGACCGCCTGGTCAGCGCCGACACCTTCGACCAGGTCCGCTACGCCCTGGACCAGGCGCGCATCGCCCGGGACCAGGCCCGCCTCAACCTTGACAAGGCCACCGTCACGGCCCCCATCTCCGGCGTGGTGGCCCAGCGCCTGGTCCGCCAGGGGGACCTGGTGAAGCCCCAGCAACAGCTCTTCACGCTGGTGGACCTTACGTCCCTGAAGGCCAACCTCGCGGTTCTTCATGGGCCAGCTGGCCATCCCCCTCTGCGTCTCTCTGGCGGCTTCCCTCCTGGTGGGCCTCCTCTTCATCCCCCTTTGGGCCTCCTGGGTCCTTCGGGACCGGCGCCCGCCGGGGCGGGTCCACCGCTTCATGGACGGCCTGTACGAGCGGACCCTGGGGGCCTTGGGCAGGGTGTACCTCGCCCTTCTGGATCGGGTCCTTTACCACCGGGCCCTCTCCCTGACCCTCCTGGTCCTCCTCTTCGCCCTCACCGTGGCCGTCCCCTTCCGCAGGGTCCACATGACGGAGGAGGACCATGGAAACGGGCGGAACATCTGGGTGGGGTTCACCTTTCCCAGCTCCTTCACCCTGGAGGAGGCCGACGCCTTCATGCGGAAGGTGGAGGCCAAGGTGGAGGAGGTGAGGGACCGCTACGACGTGAAACACTACCGGGTCTCACACCTGTCCAAAATCCTCCGGCCATCCGCCCGCAAGAGAAGGCGGGACGGTC
>JBMFRA010000048.1:0-17581 GCA_049968315.1 Acidobacteriota bacterium | reverse complement strand
CCGGCCGGTGCGGGTGACGCCCCCCCGGAGCCGGCTGACCGTCGTCCTCTGCGCCGACGAGTCCACCTTCCGCCACCTCCTGCGGAAGCGGCTCCTCAACCTCTTCGAGGACGTGATCGCCACCAGCCGGGTGGAGGAGTACGCCGAGAGCTGTGAGCGCCTTCTGGAGAAGAGGCGCCCCTTCGTGGCCCTGGTGGACCTCCTCCTGCCCACCCGGTCCGGCGAGGGGTACCTCGGGGGGCTGGAGGTCCTGGAGGAGACCTCCCGCCGCTTCCCACAGGTGAAGGTCTTTCTCATGACGGACCTCTCGGACGAGGGGATCCTGGGGGTGGCGAGGGGCCACGGCGTGACGGCCATCCTCGAAAAGCCCGGCCTGGCCCGGCTCAAGGTGAGCGAGTTCGAAAAGTCCATCGAGGACTTCTCCAGGCGCTTCTGCGCCGAGGTGGAACGGCTCATCCCTCCGGTGGAGGAGGAGGTGATCACCTTCCTCCACGACCTGGGGGCCGAAAGCCCCGCCGCCGGCGACCGGATCCGGGACCAACTCACCCTCCTCAAGGGCCTCATGGGCGAGCTGGCCAGCCCCAAGGAGTCCTCGGAGATCTCCCTGCTGGTCCTCCGGCTGGCGGCGGAGTACTTCGACCGGGCCATCCTCTTTCTGGTCCGGAGGGACGCCTACATCGGCCTGGGGGGGTTCGGCGAGACCGGCGACCCCGAGCTGATGATCCAGAAGGTACGGCGCCTCAAGGTGCCTGTGGGGGCGGGGGCCTTCTTCGAGGAGGCCGTCCCCTCCCGCTCCACCATCCAGAAACCGGCGGGCGCCCTCTCCCCCGTAGACCGCGACTTCATCGCCGCCATCGGAGCCCTGGAGCCCACCGAGGTGGCCGTCATCCCCATGGTCAGCCGGGGACGGGTCATCGCCCTTCTGTACGGCGACAACGCCCGGACCCTCGAACCCCTTCCGGACCTCACGGGCATGGAGATCTTCATGGCCCAGGCGGGAATCGCCATGGAGAAGGCCCTCCTGGAGCTCCAGCTCATGAACCTGAAGCGGAGCATCCCCCGGGAAATCGGCGAGTAGGGCTCCCCTTCCCTCCCCCCGCCCTCGGGGGCTCCCAGGCTATTCCTGGAGGGCCGCCTGGGCGGCGGCGAGCCGGGCCACCGGGACCCGGAAGGGCGAACAAGAGACGTAGTTGAGGCCGATGCGGTGGCAGAACTCCACCGAAGTGGGCTCCCCGCCGTGCTCGCCGCAGATCCCGATCTGGAGCTTGCGCCGGGTGCGGCGCCCGCCCTTCACCGCCAGCTTCATCAGCTCGCCCACCCCTTCGCGGTCGATGCGCTGGAAGGGATCGGCGGGGTAGATCTCCCGCTCCACGTACTCCCCGAGAAAACCCCGCACGTCGTCGCGGGAGATGCCGCAGGTGGTCTGGGTCAAATCGTTGGTCCCGAAAGAGAAGAACTCGGCGTGGCGGGCGATGGCCCCGGCGGCCACGCAGGCCCGGGGGAGCTCGATCATGGTCCCCACCAGGAAGGGGACCTTGGCCTTGGCCTTTCGGAAGACCTCCCGTGCGATCCTCCGTGCCAGGGCGTCGAAGATCTCCATCTCCCGGGCGGTGGCCACGATGGGGATCATGATCTCCGGCTTCACGGGGCGGCCCTCCTTCTGGACCTCCACCGCCGCTTCCAGGATGGCGCGGATCTGCATCTCGTAGATCTCGGGGTAGGTGACCCCCAGGCGGCAGCCCCGGTGGCCCAGCATGGGGTTGTTTTCGTGGAGGGCCTCGATGCGGTCCTCGATCTCTTCGGGAGAGACCCCCAGCTCGTCGGCCACCGCCTTCACCTTCTGATTAAAGACTTCAGGCTTAAGCGCCTCTCGGGAAGGCAGAAATTCGTGCAAGGGAGGGTCGAGGAGGCGGATGGTCACCGGGCGGCCGCCCATGGCCCGAAAGATACCGCGAAAGTCCTCCTTCTGCATGGGGAAGAGGAAGGCCAGGGCCTTCTCCCGCTCCTCCTTGGTGTCGGAGAGGATCATCCGCCGCACGTAGTGGATGCGTTCTCCCTCGAAGAACATGTGCTCGGTGCGGCAGAGGCCGATGCCTTGGGCCCCGAGTTTGACGGCCGTCTCCGCTTGGCCTGGGGTGTCGGCGTTGGTCCAGACCTCCAGCCGCCGGTACTTGTCGGCCCATCCCATGAGCCGGGAGAACTTCTGGTAGTTGGCGCTCTCTTCCGGACTCCGCTCCCCGGCCAGCACCTCCAGCACCTCGCTGGGCCGCGTGGGGAGCTGGCCGAGAATCACCTCGGCGGTGAAGCCGTCGATGGAGAGCCAGTCCCCCTCCCGGACGACGTGGTCCTGGACCCGCATCTCTCCCTTGGCGTAGTCGATGTCCAGGGCCCCGCAGCCCACGATGCAGACCTTTCCCATCTGCCGGGCCACCAGGGCGGCGTGGGAGGTCATGCCCCCCTGGGCGGTGAGGATCCCCTGGGCGGCGTTCATTCCCCGGATGTCTTCGGGGCTGGTGAACTTCCTCACGAGGAGGACCTTCTCGCCCCGCCGGGCCCACTCCTCGGCGTCGGCGGCGTTGAAGACCACCCGGCCGCTGGCTCCACCGGGCCCCGCGGGAAGACCCTTGGCGACGACCCTCCCCTCCTTCACGGCCTGGGCCTTGGCCGCGGTGTCGAAGACCGGCGCCAAGAAGGCGGCGATGCCGTCGGCCTCGGGCCGCAGGACCGCCTCCTTCTCGGTGATGAGCCCCTCGGCCTCCATGTCCACGGCCATGCGGGCCGCGGCGAAGGGGTGCCGCTTGCCGGTGCGGGTCTGGAGCATCCAGAGGCGCCCCTCCTCGATGGTGAATTCGAAGTCCTGCATGTCCCGGAAGTGGCTTTCCAGCTTGCCCCGGATCTCCAGGAGCTGACGGTAGGCCTCGGGAAGAATCTGCTCGAGTTCGGCGATGGGCCTGGGGGTTCGGATCCCCGCCACCACGTCCTCGCCCTGGGCGTTCATGAGGAACTCGCCGTACATACGGTTCTCCCCCAGGGCGGGGTCCCGCGTGAAGCCGACGCCGGTGCCGCTGGTCTCCCCCCGGTTCCCGAAGACCATGGTCTGGACGTTCACCGCCGTGCCCCAGTCGTGGGGGATGTCGTAGAGCTTCCGGTAGGCGATGGCCCGGTCGTTCATCCACGAGCCGAAGACGGCGCCGATGGCCCCCCACAGCTGTTCCTGGGGATCCTGCGGGAACTCCACCCCGAGCCGGGAGCGGATGGCCTCCTTGTAGAGGGCCGTCAGGCGCTTCAGGTCCTCGGTGGAGAGGTCCGTGTCGTACCGGGCCCCCGCTTCGTGCTTCACCCGTTCCAGGATGGCCTCGAAGGGGTCCTCCTCCTTCTTGTCCTTGGGCTTGAGGCCCAGGACCACGTCTCCGTACATGGCGACGAAGCGCCGGTAGGAGTCCCAGGCGAAGCGGGGGTTCTGGGTCACCCGGGCCAGCCCCTCCACCGTTCGGTCGTTGAGCCCCAGGTTGAGGACCGTGTCCATCATGCCGGGCATGGAGGCCCGGGCCCCCGAGCGGACGGAGAAGAGCAGGGGGTTCTCCGGGTCCCCGAAGCGCCGGCCCATGAGCCCCTCCAGCCGGGCCAACGCCTCCTCCACCTGCCCCTCGAGGTCGGGCGGGTAGGTGCTTCCGTGGGCGTAGAAGTAGGTACAGACCTCGGTGGTGATGGTGAAGCCTGGAGGAACGGGGATTCCCAGGTTCGTCATCTCGGCGAGCCCGGCGCCCTTCCCTCCGAGGAGTTCCTTCTGCTTCCCGTTGCCCTCTGCCTTTCCGCCGCCGAAGAAGTAGACCCATTTGGCCATGGTTTTCTCTCCCTTGCAGGCACAAGAGGGGGAGGATACCGCACCTTCCCGCCCGCCGCCAGCGCGCCTCTCCGGCGGCGCCGGAGGCGGGGGGAAACCCCCGTCAGGCGATGTCGAGAAGGTTCAGGTAGAAGGGGTAGGGCGTCTTCCGGCGGTTTTCGGGGGAGGGCTTGGCGAGGAGCAGGGCAGAAGGGGTGAGGGAGGCGGGGGAAAGGCCCCGGGGAATGCCGTCCCAGGCGATGACGGAGAGGGTCTTCCCTTGGCCGTCGAGGACATCCCAGAGAATGTGGCGGTCCTTGATCACCCGGGAGCCCCGGGCCCGGATCCCCTCCAGGCCCAGGACCGGCTCCTCGTTTCCGGGGCCGAAGGGATCGAGAAGGCGCCAGGCATCCCAAAGCTCCGGAAGCTCCTCCGGCGGGAGGGGGATGTAGACGAAGGGGTCTTCGGGGCCCTGGGGGGGCGGCGGCGCCTTCTCCAGAAGGGACTTCAGCTCCCCGATCCGTTCCTCCCGCACCGAGAAGCCCGCCGCCCCGGCGTGGCCGCCGAAACGCTCCAGAAGGTGCCGGGCCGGGGCCAAGAGGTCCATGACGTTGTCGGCGCCGAAGGCCCGGGCCGATCCCGTCCCCGTTCCGGCGGAGAGCCCCACCACGAAGGAGGAGCGCCGGTGCGTCTCGGCCAGCCGGGCGGCCACTGGTCCCAGCACCCCCCGGTGCCACGATCCGGAAAAGGCGAAGACCACCCGGCCCGGCGCCTCCAGCGCCTGGGCCGACGCCTCCTCGAAGGCGGCCGCCTGGAGGGCCTTCCGTTCGGCGTTGAGGCGGTCCAGTTTGCCCGCCAGGGCCGCCGCCCGCACGGGATCCCGCTCCAGGAGGAGGTCCAGGACGATCCGGGCGTCCTCCATCCGCCCGGCGGCGTTGAAGCGGGGGGCCAGATGGTAGGCGACGTGGTGTCCCATCACCGGCCCGCCGGCGGAAGCCTGGCGAACCATCCGGGCGAGAGCGGGGTTGGGGGTGTCGGGGAGGGCGGCCAGCCCCTCCCGGCAGATCCGGCGGTTCAGGGGCGAGAGGGGGGAGACGTCGGCGATGGTGGCGATGGCCGCCAGGCGGAGGAAGGGCTCCAGGGCCGGCGGGCGGCCCAGGAGCTCCCCCAGGCGCCGCGCGAACTGGAGGGCCACCGAGGCCCCGCAGAGGGCTCCGTCGGGGTGGTCCGGCGTGAGGTGGGGGTTCACCACCCATCCCGGTGGAAGGCCGTCCTCCATGGGAAGGTGGTGATCGGTGACCACCAGGTCCACGCCTTCACGCGCCAGCGCCTCTCCGGCCTCCCGGGAGTTGGTCCCGCAGTCGGTGGTGAGGACCAGGGAGGCCCCCGCCTCCCGCACCGCCTCCAGGCTCGTCTCCGATAGGCCGTAGCCCCCGTCGAAGCGCGAGGGGATGAAGACCTCCCGAGCCGCTCCCAGCGAGGACAGGGTTCCGGCGAGGATCGCCGCTCCCATGAGCCCGTCCACGTCGTAGTCGCCGTGGACGAGGATCTTCTCCCCCCGCCGCACGGCCTCCGCCACCCGCTCCGCGGCGGCTTGGAGCCCGGGGATGCGGCAGGGGTCGGGCCACGGCTCCCGGGATGGGTCCAGGAAGGTCTCCAGGACCTCCTCTTCCCCGCCGGGGAAACGGGCGGCGAGGAGGAGGGCCGCCGGGCCGGAGAGGCCGTGGCGCAGGGCGATTTCGGTCCGCCGGCCGTGGAGGCCCGACAGGGGGACCCACCGCATGGAGGCTCCAAATGAAAAACGCCGGAGGGACCTCTCCGGCGGGAACGTTCACCCCCTCCGGCCGGCGGGGGGGGAGTATTGTTTGGTGGAGCTAGCGGGGATCGAACCCGCGACCTCTTGAATGCCATTCAAGCGCGCTCCCAGCTGCGCCATAGCCCCACCAGAAGGTGAATTATATCGAAGGACGAACCGCGGGTCAAGGCCCGTGCGGCGGAAGCTCTCCCCTTCCCCTTTCACCCTCCCACGGCGCCCATGGCCTCGGAACGGACCATCGCCTCGGACGGGCGCTTTGCGGCGAGGTAGGATCGGAAGGCGCCCTCCGCCCCCTCCGGCCCCTCCTTCCTCCAGAGGCTCCGGAAGTCGAACCCCTCTCCGTCCATGAGGCACCGAAAGATCCGGCCTTGGGCGTCCATCCTCAGGCGGTCGCAGGAGGAACAGAAGCCGTCGGAGACGGGGGTGATCCAGCCCACCCTCACAGGCCGGCCGCGCCAAGGGACGACACCCTCACGGGCCGGAGAAGACCCCTGGATTCCCGGCCTCCACCCCGTGAGCCCCACCTCCCGGCGGACCTCCTCGGCCGAGACGAACTCCACGGCGGCCCAGTTCCCCCCGGGACCGGTCCGCATGAGCTCGATGAAGCGGACCTCCAGCCCCTCCTCCCCGGCGAAGTCCAGGAGGGCGGGAACATCCAGATGGAAGGTGCTCCTTCTTAGGACGGCGTTGAGCTTCACGGGGAGGAGGCCGGCCCTCCGGGCCGCTTCCAACCCCCGGAGGGCGCCCTGGAGATCCCCCCCCCGGGTGAGGTGGAAGTACCGCCCGGGGTCCAGGGTGTCCAAGGAGAGGTTGATCCGGCGGAGACCGGCCTCCTTCAGGGGTTCGGCCAGCGAGGGGAGGAGGAGGCCGTTGGTGGTGAGGGCCAGGTCCGAAAGGCCGGGAAGGTCGGCGAGGCTCCGGACGAGGGAAACGAGCCCGCGCCGGACCAGGGGCTCGCCCCCCGTCAGCCGCACCTTCCCGATCCCCAGCCGCTGGACGAGGAATCCCGCCATGGCTCCCAGCTCTTCGAGGGAGGGTAGGGCCTCGTGGGAAAGACGGGCTACCCCCTCCGCCGGCATGCAGTACCGGCACCGGAGGTTGCACCGGTCGGTGACCGAGAGGCGGAGGGTCCGGTAGTGGGGCATCTCACCGCCGGGTGGAACGGAGGGGCGGGCGGTTCTTCTGGGCCTGGATGCGCAGGAGGACGAGGGGACCGGAACGGCGGGACATGGCCATCGCCTTTCCGAACACGGGAGGCCGGACCGTTTCCAGCCCGACCCTCGGGGCGGGGGCTTCCCCCGCCCGCCGTCCGCCGCGCCCTGGCGTTGGCCGTAGGCCCGGCGGATCGGAGACAAAAACAGTATACATTCCCTGGGGGCGGCCTGCAACCCGGAAACCGGTGGGAACCCCTTCCCGTTAGGATTTGTTCTTGGGGAGTGAACGGGAACCCTTTTTCCCCTAGGGAGGCACCATGAATATCCGAGACCGGTCCTTTTTCCTCGCCGTGGCCCTTGCGGTCTTCCCCCTCCTGGCGGCCCCCCAGTCTGGAACCTACTCGGGCCACGGGGCCGAATCCGTTCCCCAAGAGCTCCTGGCCCGCTACGCACCCCCTCCCCTTCCCCCGGAGCTCGCTCGAAAGATTCAGGGTCTCATGGACCTCCGCTCCCCCGGGCTGGGGCAAGTCTCCCCAGACGGGAGCCGCCTCTTCTTCACCTGGTCGGTCACCGGCTCCTCCCAGATCTGGCGCCTGGACGGCCCCGACCGCTTCCCCGTCCAGCTCACCGGGGGGGAGGACCGGACGACCTTGGCGGGCCTCTCCCCCGACGGGAGGACCCTCTTCGTCCAGCGGGACTTCTCCGGCGAGGAGAATCCGGGGCTCTACACCCTTTCCGCCGAGGGAGGTCCCCTCGCCCCCGTCCAGCACCTCAAAGGGGTCCAGACCTTCTTCCAGTTCGTGAGTGAAGACGGCCGCTGGCTGTACTTCACCGCCAACGACCGGAGGCCCGACGCCTACGCCCTCTACCGCCAGGAACTGGAAACGGGGCGCAGGGAGCTCCTTCTCGACGAACCGGGTCTCTGGCACGTGGCCGACCACCGCCCCGGCGGCCGCCTTCTCCTCGTGAAGGCCACCGGCTCCCTCTGGGCGGAGTACTACGAATGGGACCCCGAGGGGCGCCGCCTCTCCCCCCTGCTCGGGCAGGGGGAGAAGGAAGACTACACGGTGCGGTACGGCGCCCGGCCGGGGCAGTACCTCGTTTTGACCCCCAAGTTCGCGAAGAAGGGCGTGCCCTCCCGACTGATGATCTTCGCCGACGAGGGCCACGGGGCGAGCAAGCGGAGCAACCGGGTCCTCATGTTCGGCCACGAATTCCTCTGGATGCAAAAGCACCTCCTGGGAGCCGGGGGGTAGGAACCCTCCGGGAACCCGCCTCCGGGGCTCAAGGGCTTTCCCGTTTCAGGCCCTGTCCCCCCCTTGGCGGGGGGCGACCCCCCCGGGATGCCTCTAGACGAAACGCCCGCCCCTGCGTCTTGCCCGGTAGAGGCTATGGCGAAGGCCGCCCTCCCCCTCGACCTCCCTCCTTTCCTCCGGGCCCGCCCCTTGGGGCGGGCCCCTTTCCTTTCCCGCGGGTGGTAAAATCGCCTCTCCGGAGAAGGCGCATGCTCAAGGCTTACCGCTACCAGTTCAACCTCGCCTGCGGCCTCGCGGACCTCTCGGCCCTGTTGGCCTCCTTCTTTCTCGCCTACCTCCTGAGGCGGGATTTTCTGCCCCTCCTCTTTCCCTCCCTGGGGGTACGGCCCGTTTTCCCCCTGTCCGCCTACGTCCCGGTCTTTCTCCTCTCCTCGGTGGTGGTTCTCGCCTCGCTCTACGCCCTCCGGGGCTACTCCCAGAGCCCCAGCCTCCCCCTCACCGCCGCCTTCCTGCTCAACCTCCGGGCCAACGCTGCGGCCTTCCTGGTGACGCTGGCCCTGGCGTACCTCCTGAAACTGACCTTCCTCAGCCGGATCTTCCTCGTCTCCTACCTGCTCTTCTTCCTGGCCCTCTCCACCGCAGGAAGGTACGTCCTCTCCCTCTGGTTCCGCCGGGCGGCCCAGCGGGGGCGGTTCACCCGGCGGGTCTTCCTGGTGGGGTGCGGCCCCCAGGCCCAGGTGCTGGCCCGGCGGCTTCTCGAACGGCCCGAACTGGGTGTCCGGATCCAGGGCTTTCTCACCGACGCCTCGGAGCAGGACCCCGCCCTGGTCGGCGCCATGGAGGCGCTGGGCCTCCGCCACGCCGGTCCCGTGAGCGCCCTCCCCGAGCTTCTGGTGCGGGAGGTCGTGGACGGGGTCCTCTTCTGCGTGCCCGCGGCCAACCTGGGGGCCTTCGAGGACCTTTTCCTTCTCTGCGAGGACCAGGGGGTGGACACCCTCATGGCCGCCAACCTCTTCCCCCACCTGGTGGCCCAGGTCCACCTCGAACGCCTGGAGGAGCTTCCTCTCCTTCGTTTCACCACCCTCCCCCAGAACTACGTCGCCCTCTTCCTCAAGCGGGTCCTGGACATCCTCGTCTCCGCCGCGGGGCTCCTCCTCCTCTCGCCCCTCCTGGCCCTCATCGCCCTCCTCATCAAGGCCACCTCCAAGGGCCCGGTGCTCTTCAGCCAGGAGCGGGTGGGCCTTCACGGGCGGCGCTTTCACTGCCACAAGTTCCGGACCATGGTGGTGGGCGCCGAGAAGATGCAGCGGGATCTCGCCCACCTCAACGAGGCCGACGGGCCGGTCTTCAAGATCCGCAACGACCCCCGCGTCACCCCGGTGGGGCGCTTCCTGCGAAAGTTCTCCCTCGACGAACTGCCCCAGCTCTGGAACGTCCTCGTCGGGGACATGTCGCTGGTGGGGCCCCGCCCCCCCATTCCCTCGGAGGTGGACAAGTACGAGCGCTGGCAGAGGCGGCGGCTTTCCATGCGCCCCGGCATCACCTGCCTCTGGCAGATCTCCGGCCGGAGCGAACTGGATTTCGAGACCTGGATGCGCCTCGACCTCCAGTACATCGACCACTGGTCGCTGACCCTGGATTTCGTGATCCTTCTCAAGACCCTTCCGGCGGTCCTCAGCACCCGCGGCGCCGCCTGACCCCTACCGGTGCTCCCCCCCCGGGGACGGCTCGGTGATCCACCGGGCCGCTAGGAAGAGGGTCGCCAGGATGGCGTACCCCAGGGCGTGGGACCACGCCGGGCGGAGGACCCCCACCGTGTCCGAGGGCAGAATGGTGTAGGCGTGGACGAGCCCCGCCGCCGAGAGGGCCGCCCCCGCCAGCCACCAGAGGGCCGCCCGGGAAAAGCGGCCTTCGATGAGGTGGACCGTCGCCGCCGAGAGGACCATAGAGGTGAAGATGAAACCCTGCTCCAGGGAGAAGGCTCCTTGGATCCAGGTGTCGCTCCGGGCGAAGGCTTCCAGGAGCCCCTCGGTGAAGGGAGGGCCCCCGGGGCCTCCCATTCCGGCCGCCCGGAGCCCCGCCTTGGCCATCAGGCTCCCCCAGGCCGCCAGGCCGGGAAGGATGCCCAGCACCACCGCCGGGGCGTGCTCCCGGGGGGTGGCCCGGAAGGCCTGGGCGGAGATGACGATGCCGATCCAGAGGACGATGGCCATTCCCGCCTCCACCGGAACGGCCCATGCGATGAGGCCCGCCGTCCCCGTGAGGCAGACGGCCGTGAAGAAGAGGGCGTTGAGGACCGAGTACCCGGCCCGCGCCCCCAGGGCCTTCCAGCCGGGGTGGCCGATGTAGATCGTGGTGGGGAAACAGGATCCGAAGGCCGCCGCCGCCAGGCTCCCCAGGCCGTTGACCGCCAGAGAGGGGCGGGTGGGGTAGCGGTCCCCGGCGGCCTCCGCCGAGTCGAGGTTCTGGAGGGAACCGACGACGTTGAAGAGCCCCATGGGAAGGATGACGGAGAAGAAGGCCGCCCCGTACCCCGAGGCGGCCCCCGCCCAGAGGTCCCCAAGGACCGGGAAGGGGAGGTGGAGACCCGCCGGCGATGGCGCGGCGCCTTGGGGGGCGATCCCGGTGAACCAGGAGAGGAGGGTCCCCGCCAGAACCGCCACCAGCCCTCCCGGAATCCCCCCCCGGAAGCGGACCCCCCCGAAGTAGGTCAGGAGGAGGATGCCGAGGGTGGTGAGGCCCACCACGGGCCGGGCGAAGGTCCGGAAGAGAAACCCCAGGGAGATGAAACCCAGGGCGATTCCCGAAAGGGTGGAGAGGAGCGCCGCACGCGGGGTGGCCCTCCGGAGCCGGTCGGCCAGGAAGGCGCCGCCGAATTCGAGGAGCCCCGAGCCGGCGCAGGCCACGAGGCCGGCCCGCCAGGCGGCGGACGCCGGGTCCCGGTCTCCCGCCGCCTCGGCGGCCAGGCGGGCGGGGAGCATGACCAGGAACACGAAGGCGAACAGAGAAACGGTGTTGATCCCGTAGGGGAGGGCGCAGGCGTCCCTCCGGCCCTCCTGCCTCCCCAGGCGAAGGGCCTGCCGGGCGTAGTAAAGGTTGCCCACCACCAGGGAGACGGCCACCCCCGGCAGGACCCTCCCGTAAAGAAGACTTGGGGGAAAACCCAACACCGTCCGGCAAAGGGCGTCGATGAGGAGAACCTGGACGAGGTTGTCCAGGGCGAGGCCGAAGAAGCCATCCACGTCCCCCCGAACGAAGAGCCGCACCGTTCCCCTCCTCCTGGAGGATTGTACCCGAAGGCCGCCGCTCCCTTCCCACCAATTTGGGTAGAATGGAGGGAGGAGGGCGGACGGTGGCCTGGTACGACAGCATTCTCGGCTCCAAGAACCACGTGGGAAAGCGCCGGGGGCGCTACGAGATTCCGGAAGAGGCCCGGCTGGAGAAGGTTCGCAAGCGCCTCGAGGAGGCCGCCCCCCTCGACGGGGAGGACCTTCTCCGCCAGTTGGGTCCTGCCCCCGAAGGCCCCCTCCTGGGGCTCCGGGTGGACATCCGGACCTCCCGGGGCCTGCGAAACCTGCCGGCACTTTTGGAGGTCCTCCAGCGGCACGGCGCCCGCGCCACCCTCGCCTTCGGCCTGGGGCCGGAGCGCCCGTTTCTGGGGGCCCGCGCCTTCCTCGCCGAGCCCCCGTTGGCCCTCCGCGCCCTCCGGCAGGGCCTGCACCGTTTCTACGGCTGGGAAGGTCTTCTGAAGGGCCTCCTGTGGCCGGGAAGGCCCCTGGCGGCCCGGGCCCGGGAGGGGGTGCGGGCGGCCCGCCAAGCCGGTCACGAACTGGCGGCCCTCCCCTGGGACCACTGGCGTTGGCAGCGGTCCGTTCGCCACCTGGACGCCGACCGGCTGGCCGCCGAGCTCCTCCGCGGCGCGGAGGCCCTCTCCGAGGCGGCCGGTGGCGAGGTGCGAATCTTCGCCTCCCCCGGTTGGCTCTGCTCCGAAGAGAGCCTGCGCCAGGAGGCACGCCTCTCGCCCCTCTTCGGCTCCGACTGCCGGGGGAGCGACCCCTTCCTGCCGGTTCTGGAGGGGAGGGTGCTGCGAATCCCTGAGGTCCCCGTGACCCTTCCCACCGCTTGGGAATTGATGCTGGCGGAGGGGCTGGGCCCCGGCGGGGCCTTCGCGCGCCTGGCGGCGGAGGCCCGCGGTGGGGCGTGGCCCGTGTACGGCGCCAGCGCCGAGCTGGAGGGCGGGGCTTTTCTGCCGGCCTTCGGGGACTTCCTCCGCGCCTTGGGGGAGGAGGGGCGGAAGGTCGTTCCCCTGGGAAGCCTCCTGGCGGCCCGGCTCCGCGCCGGGGGGCCCCTGCCCCGGTGCACCATGGCCTACGGAGCCCTGGACGGGAGGCCGGGCTTCGTCTCCCTCCAGCTCTTGGAGGTCTGAGGATCCCTTGGCGGGCCCATTCGCCTCGGGTAGAATGGACCCCGAGGAGCCCATGAGGGAACCCACCGGCCCGCAATCCGGCCTGCTCTGTTACTTCCGCCATCCCAGACTTTGGGCCACGGGGGCAGGAGCGCTGGCGGGGACCCTCCTCGAAGGGCTCTGGTTGGCCTTTTTCTTCTTTTTCCTCAAGCGGGGCTTGGAGGCTTCGGCGGCGGGGCCCTTCTTTCGGTCCTTGGGTCTTCCTGAGGAAAGGGCGATTCTCCTCTTTCACCTCTTCGTGCTCCTCTTCTCCTTCCTGGGGGGGCTCACCGTCTACCTACTGGTGGACCGCCAGGCGCGCTTGCAACTCCACGTCCAGAAGGCGTTGGAGGAGGCGCATCGCCTCAACGCCCGGCTGGAGGAGGAACTGAGAGCCCGAAAGGAGAGCGAGTCCCGCTTCACGGCCTTCGCCGAAAACCTTCCCGGCATCGCCTTTCTGAGAGACCTCGAGGGAAGGTACGTCTGGGTCAGCGACGCCTGGGTCCGGGAACTGGGGATCCCGCGGGAGCAGGCCCTGGGAAAGACGCCCCGGGATTTCTTCCCCTCCCCCGTCGCGGAGGACTTCCTGGCGCTGGATGCCCGGGTGGTGGCCGAAGGGCGCGCCATCCAGGAGGAGATGGGCATCCCCGGCCCCTCGGGCTACCGGGAGTGGCTGGAGATCTGCTTCCCCCTCCCCGGGCCCGGCGGCCAAACGGAACTGGTGGGGGGAATCTCCGTCGAGATCACCCGCCGGAAACAAGCGGAGCGGGAGCTCCAGGCCTCGGAGGCCCGGTACCGGCGCCTCTTCGAGGAGAACCTGGCGGGGGTCTTTTCCACCCGGGACGACGGAAGCCTTGTGGCCATCAACGATGCCTGCGCCAGGATCTTTGGCTTCGCCTCCGCCCGGGAAGCCCTCGCCCATTCCGCCCAGGAGGCCTACCCAGACCCCTCCCTGCGGGAGGCGCTCTGGGAGCGCCTCAGGCGGGAGGGGTCGGTCACCGGGCTGGAGATGGCCTTCCAGCGCCTGGACGGGAAAGGCATCACGGTCCTTCTCAGCGCCAGCCTCTCCCGTGACCTCCTGGGCCAGGAGATCCTCACGGGGACCATGATTGACGTCACATCCGCCAAGGAGGCGGAGGCGGCCCTCAAGCGGTCGGAGGCCCGGCTCAAGGCCTTCATGGACCAGGTCCCCGGCGTCGTCTTCATCCGCGACGCCGAAGGGCGCTACCTCTACGTGAACGAAGCCTGGGAGCGGCTCACCGGCCGGAAGGCTTCGGAGGTGGTGGGCCGCACCCTGGAGGAGATCTTCACCCCCGAGGAGGCGGCGGCCCTCCGGGAGGAAGACCGGAAGACCCTGGAGGGGGAAGTCCTGGTTTGGGAGGAAGAGCCCCAAGCGGTGGGGGGTACCACCCGCTTCTTCGCCTGCACCAAGTTCCCCCTCCCCTCGGTGGAGGGCGAAAAACCGCTGGTGGCCGGCATCTCCATCGATGTCACCGAGCGCCACCAGGTCCGCCAGGCGCTGGAGTCCTTCCTGGACCACCTGCCGGGCCCCGCCTTCGTAAGGGACCGGGAGGGGCGGTACGTTTTCGTCAACCGGGCCTGGGAGGAACTCATCGGGATTTCCCGGAAGGAGGCCATGGGGAAGGTCCCCGGGGAGCTCTTCCCGCCGGAGATCGCAGAGCCCCTGGAGGCCGAAGACCTTCAAACCTTGGAAGGCCGAACCCTCCTCTGGGAGGAGGAGCCCCAGCAGTTCGGCGGCGTGGAGCGGTGGTTCGCCTGCGCCAAGTTCCCCGTGGGGGGAACGGCGGGCAATCCCCTCTGGGTAGCGGGCCTCTCCATCGACATCACCGCGCGCCGCCGGGCCGTCGAAGCCCTCCGGGAGAGCGAGGAGCGGTACCGGGACCTGGTGGAAAACATCGCCGACAGCATCGTCCTCCACGACCTCGAAGGGCGGGTCCTCTCCGCCAACCGGGCCGCGGCGGAGGTCTTGGGCCTTTCCTCCGCCCAAGAGCTCGAGGGCCGCTTCCTCCAGGACCACCTCCCCCCCGAAAACCGGGGCCTCTTTCCGGTCTACCTCGAGGAGATCCGCCGTCAAGGGCGGGCCCAGGGGCTCATGAAGCTGGTGAACCTCCGGGGGGAGGTCCGGATCATCCAGTTCAACAACACCTTGAAGGCGGAACCGGGAAAGCGCCCGCTGGTTAGGGCCGTGGGCCGGGACGTCACCGAACTCCGGCGGGCGGAGAGGGCCCTGAGGCAGTCGGAGCGCCGCTACCGCCTTCTCTTCGAACGAAACCTCACGGGGGTCTTCCGGATGGACCTTCAGGGCAAACTCCTCGAATGCAACGAGGCCTTTGCCCGGATGTTTGGCTTCTCCTCCCCCGGGGAGGCCGTTGCCGCCAGCCACGCCTTCTCGGCGGACCCCGAGGACTTCGAGGCCCTCCGGGCCTCCCTCCTGGCCCAGGGCCTGGCGGCCAACGTGGAGAGCCTGGCGAGGCGAAAGGACGGTTCCACCTTCTGGATCCTGGAGAACGCCGTCCTCCTCGAGGAGGAGAAGGGAAAGCCCGAGGTCCTGGGGACGGTGGTGGACGTGACCTTTCAGCGGGAGCTGGTGGCCCTGGAGGCCCGGGCCCGCTGGACGGAGACCCTGGCCCGGCTGGTCCAGGGCCTGGCCCACGAGGTCCGCAACCCCCTCTTCGCCATCGAGGTGAACGCCACGGCGCTCTCCCGCTTCGCCGGGCCCGCTTCGCCGGAGACCGCCCAGGCCCTGGCCTTCATCCAAGAGCACGTCCGCCGCCTGGACGGTCTGATGCGCTCCCTCCTGGAGCTGGGACAGAGCCTGGCACCCGAGGAGGTGACCGCCACCGCCGTTCGGGACCTGGCCCAGGCGGCCCTCGGCGTGGCCGAGACCCTGGACCCCCACGGCTTCCGTAACCACACGGTTCGGGTGGAACTCTCCCCCGGCCTGCCCCCCATCCCCGTGGCCCCCCGGAAGATCGCCCTGGCCCTGGGCCACCTCCTGGCCAACTCCTTCCAGGCCTCCCCCGAGGGGAGCGAGATCCTTCTCTCCGGCCGCCGGGAGGGGGACCACCTCCTCCTGGCCCTCGCCGACCGGGGTGGGGGCATCGCCGCCGAGGTCCAGGAAAGCCTCTTCGAGCCCTTCGTGACGACGCGGGCGGGGCGGACGGGGCTCGGCCTTTCGCTGGCCCGCCACTACGCCGCCATCCACGGGGGGACGCTGGAGGTGGCCTCCACCGGCCCCCGGGGCACCACCCTCCTCTTGCGCCTGCCGTACGACGGGCAGGGGGAGGCCCGGCGCCCCCCTACGGCCCCTCCTTCAGCCCCCAGCGGTTCACCGGCACCCGGAGGAGGCTCCCTGATCGGTCCCTGACCAGGACGAAGCCCTCCTCGAGCCCCTTCAGGAAGAGGCGGCCCGTCAGAAGGACGTCCTTGCGGCAGTAGGATTCGATGAGGTCGAAGCGCCCTTCCCGGAACCAGGCCACCGACTGGAGGCCGTCGGCCTCCTTGCCCTCCCCGAAGTTCGCCTCCGCCAGGGAGGCGAGGGAGAGGCGGACCCCCAGGCGCTTCTTGAGGAATTCCAAAAGGTCCAGGGCCTTCACCCGGCCGAGGTCCTCGCCGGTGTAGGGCGCCAGGACCTCGAGGTCGAAGCGGCGGAGGTTGAAGCCCACCACCAGCGGGGCATTCAGGAGATCCCCCACCAGGTCCCCCGCCTCCTCCTCGAAGTAGGTCCGAAAGCGGTCCCGGTCCAGGTCCCAGGTCACCGCCAGGGCGAGCCCCATGGAGCGGATCTTCCCCCACCCCCCCACCTCCGAGGCCAGGCGCTGGGTCTCCAGGTCGAAGACCAGCCGGCCCCCGGGGGCCTTGCGCCGGCCCTTCTCGGCGCGGGAGCGCACCGCGGGGAGCCTGGCCTCGGGCGGCCCCGCAACCGGCTCCGCCTCGGTGAGGCCGGAGAGGACCTCGGCGGTGAGCCGAGCCCCGGCCTTGTCCAGGGGTTTGTTCCCCGAGCCGCATTTGGGGGACTGGACGCAGGCGGGGCACCCCGCTTCGCAGGGGCAGTCCCGGAGCAGGCCCGCCGTCGCCTCCAGGAGATCCTCGAAGAGGGCGTAGCCCTTCCGGGAGAGGCCCACCCCGCCCGGGTAGCCGTCGTAGACGAAGACCGCCGGCCCCTCCACCTGGGGGTGGTGGGGGTAGGAGATGCCCCCCAGGTCCCACCGGTCGGAGAGGGCCCGCAGGGGGAAGATCCCGATGAGGGCGTGCTCGAAGGCGTGGATGCCTCCCATGAAGTGGAGGCCCTTCCGGGCGCAGGCCCTCTCCAGGCCCGCCGGAAGGGCCACCCAGAAGCCTTCGGTCTCGAAGACCAGCGGCGGGGCCTCCAGCGGGTGCTCGGAGAGGACCTGGCCGCCCCTGAGGCTCTTCTTCACGTAGCTGCGGAGCCGCTCGGTGACCTTGAGGCGCCCCAGGGCCAGGCGGGCCCCCGCCGCGGTCCTGCGCCGCTCGAGAACGGCCAGGATCTCCGTCTCCTTCTCCCCCCGCACCTCGGTGTAGTAGTCCACCGAGCGGGCCCGGGCCTTCACCACCAGGTCCCGGTGGGAGACCTCCTCCACCTCGTAGGTGACCCCCTGCTGGAGGTAGACGGCCCCCTCGTGGCACTCCCGGTGGACCCGAACCCCGTCCACAGTGCCGATGGTGCGGCCGGCTCCATCCACGATGCGGTAGCTCTCTCCGATGCCCCTAAGGCTCAGCTCTCGGTGGGGGTTCCGGTGGAGGGTGTGCCACCGGCTCCCGCTTCCGTCGAGGAGGAGCCCCCCTTCCCGGCCCAGGGCCTCCAGGGCCTCCCGCCGGGGCCCCTCCGGGGGAATCTCTCCGTCTTCCAGCGGAATCTCCCTCGCGGCGCAGAGGAGGTGGCCGGGGAGGAGGTAGGGGTTCTCGGGGTCCAGGACCGCCTCCTCCAGGGGCCGGTCCAGGAGCTTGTTCGGGTGCTGGACGAAGTACTGGTCCAGCGCGTCCTCGAGGGCGATGAAGAAGACGGCGGCGGGACTCTCCCCCCGCCCCGCCCGCCCCATCCTCTGG
>JBMFRA010000047.1:0-17680 GCA_049968315.1 Acidobacteriota bacterium | reverse complement strand
ATGGGAAGAAGACCGTTGGAGACTGTGAACCTCTTCACCCAAACTGTAGCGGTTGGGGGTTAACGATACAAGCGGACAACGGCGGCTCTTCCTGTGCCTCCGGGCAAGGAAGAAATTTCCTCTTCCCCCTCCGCGCCTCTGCGCCTCAGCGGTGAGATCCCCGCCTCCTCCCTTTCCTCCCGTCCTCCCTGTGCCAATAGCCGTTCCTCTGCCCCCTCTGCGCATCTACGGTGACGAATCCCCTGCAGGCCACCGGAGGCCGTGGCGGCTCGCCGCCTCCCGGCACGCCGCGGGGTGCCGCCTCATGTGTGTGAGCGGTCACACATATCTACGGGGCGGGTGGGGCACTAGGCCCAGTGGGGAGAGAGGGGGGAGAAGGGGCCTTCCGCTCACGATGAAAGCATGTAGAATGCCCCACTGCCGGCGCCTTCGACTGGTACGAAGGCGTTACAACGGAGAGAGACCGGACCACGCGCCCTGCCCCCATCGGCTTCTCCCCCTTCCCGTTTTCGGATGGCGGGCTTCGGATGAGGGGAGGATTCCGCCTGGGGCGGCGCCAGGAGGACTTCGATGCACGTCATGGACCGAATCAAGGCCAAGGTGAAGGCCCAGCGGAAGCACATCGTCCTTTCGGAGGGCATGGACACCCGGATGGTGCAGGCGGCGGTGCAGGTCGCGAAGGAGGACTTCGCCGACGTCACCCTGCTGGCCACCCCGGAGCAGGTGGAGGCCGCCCTGGGCAAGGAGACGGCGGGGATCGAAAAGGTCCGCCTCCTGGACATCCTCCACTCCCCGCTGCGGGAGGAGTTCGCCGCCGAGCTGTACGAACTCAGGAAGGCCAAGGGGATGACGCGGGAGCAGGCCCTTCAGGCGGTTTCCGACAACGTGTTCTTCGGGAACTTCCTGGTCCGCCGAGGGCTGTGCGACGGGTGTGTCAGCGGCGCCACCAACACGACGGCCCACGTCATGCGGGCGGCCATCCAGGTGATCGGGTGCGCGCCGGGCATCCGGACGGTGAGCTCCTGCTTCATCATGGTCCACCCCGACCCCTCCTTCGGCGAGCAGGGGCTGATGATCTTCGCCGACTGCGCGGTGATCCCCGCCCCCACCGCCGAACAGCTCGCCGATATCGCACTGGCCTCCGCCGCCAGCGCGCGGGCCTTCTGCGACATGGAGCCGCGGGTGGCCCTGCTCTCCTTCTCCACCAAGGGAAGCGCCGAGCACGAGACGGTGGACAAGGTGCGCAAGGCCCTGGCCATCGTGAAGGAGCGGCGGCCGGAGCTGCTCGCCGACGGTGAACTCCAGATGGACGCCGCCCTCTTGCCCTCGGTGGGCGCCCGGAAGGCGCCGGGAAGTCCGGTGGCGGGAAAGGCCAACGTCCTCGTCTTCCCCGACCTCAACGCGGGGAACATCTGCTACAAGGCGGTGGAGCGCCTGGGCAAGGCCGAGGCCATCGGGCCGGTCCTCCAGGGGCTCGCCCGGCCGGCCAACGACCTCTCCCGGGGCTGCAAGGTCGCGGACATCGTGAACGTCGCCGCCTTGACGGCGGCCCAGGCCCTCAGGAACCGGAGTTAAGCGTGACGGGTGGAGGGAAGGGCCCCCGGCAAGGAGAGGAGCGGCCTCCTCTCTGGGGCGCCTTCCCGTTGCCTCCCATGGAATACCGGAGGAAACGATGAAAACCCTCGTGGTCAACTGCGGCAGTTCGTCCCTCAAGTACCAGCTCTTCGACATGGAGCACGAGAAGATCGCGGCCAAGGGCCTCGTGGAACGGATCGGCTCCGAGGGGGCCTCCCTCAAGCACGAATCGGTGGGGGTGGGCAAGATCACCATCCGTTCCGGCATCCCCAACCACGCCGTGGCGGTGAGCGACATGTTCAGCGCCCTGACCGATCCCGAGTACGGCGTCCTCAAGGACACGAAGGAGATCGCCGCCATCGGCCACCGGGTGGTCCACGGGGGGGAGAAGTTCCACGCCTCGGCCCTCCTGGAGGAGCCGGTGGTGGACGCCATCCGGGAATGCATCCGCTTCGCCCCTCTCCACAACCCGCTGAACCTCATGGGCATCGAGGCCTGCAAGAAGCTCTGCCCCACCATCCCCCAGGTGGCGGTCTTCGACACGGCCTTCCACCAGACCATGCCCAAGCACGTCTACCTCTACGCCATCCCGTACGAGTACTACGAGAAGCACGGGGTGCGGCGGTACGGTTTCCACGGCACCTCCCACCAGTTCGTCGCCCACCGGGCGGCGGAGATCCTGGGCAAGCCCCTGGAGTCCCTGCGGATGATCACCGCCCACCTGGGGAACGGCTGCTCCATCACCGCCATCCAGAACGGCAAGTCCCTGGAGACCTCCATGGGGCTCACGCCGCTCAACGGCCTCATGATGGGCCAGCGCTCCGGCGACATCGACCCCGCCCTCATCCCCTACATGGCCGAAGTGGAGAAGACCGACGCCGAGGGCGTGGTGGCGATCCTCAACAAGAAGAGCGGCCTGTTGGGGGTGTCGGGGGTGAGCCACGACATGCGGGACATCCACAAGGCCATGGCCGAGGGCAACGAGCGGGCGGAGATCGCCTTCAAGATGTTCTGCTACCGCATCCGCAAGTACATCGGCACCTACGCCGCCTCCATGAACGGCGTGGACGTGATCGTCTTCACCGCCGGAATCGGCGAGAACGACCCGCTGGTCCGGGAGACCGCCTGCTCCAACCTCGATTACCTGGGGGTGGAGATCGACAAGAAACGCAACGAGAGCCCCGACCGGGAGAAGATCATCTCTTCCGCCAAGAGCAAGGTCACGGTGATGGTGGTGCCCACCAACGAGGAGCTGATGATCGCCCGGGAGACGGTGCGGATCGTCCAGGGCGGCGAGACTCCCGCGAAGAAGGCCAAGAAGAACTGACGGCGAAAGACCCGTTGGGTTGGGGGGCGGCGGCCGGCCGCCCCCTTTTTTCAGGGAATGGAGCTGGAAGGGTTGCGGGGGGCCGCCGTTGTGCAGAAACCGTCCGCCAGCGCGCGGTTCCTTCCCTCCTCCTTGGCGCGGTAGAGGGCACCGTCGGCCCGGGAGATGGCCTCCTCGATGTCCGATCCCGGCCGGTACTCCGCCACCCCCAGGGAGAGGGTCAACGGCTCCTCCCCCGCCCCGATGGCCAGGTCCGCCACCCGCCGACGGAGGTTCTCCGCCACCTTGAGGGCGCCGGCGAGGTCGGTGTCCGGCAGGAGGAAGACGAACTCCTCGCCGCCCCACCGGCCCACCGTGTCCTGCTCCCGCAGAGAGGAGACGAACTCCCGGGCGACCCTTTGGAGAACCTCGTCCCCGGCCCCGTGGCCGAGGGAGGAATAGGGGGCTGACCCTATTTTTTGGAATTGTTCTACATGGCGGTTCTCTTGGAAATAGGTAACTGTCCCTATTTTTAGAGTTCCCGGAGGGCGGCGGCCACGGGGAGGCGGGCGGCGCGGAGGGCGGGGGGAAGGCCGCCCGCCAGGCCCATGGCGAGGGCGAAGAGAAGCCCCTTCAGGAGGATGCCCGGCGTCACGCGGAAGGCGAAGGCGAGCTGGCTGAAGGTCTGCCAGTTGATGGTGGAGGTGGTGAGGCCGTTCAGGGGGACCACCAGCAGGTCCCCGAGGATCCCGCCCAGAAGGGCGATGGCGAGAGCCTCAAAGAGCCAGGAGAGGACCACCTCCCGGGGGGAGAACCCCAGGGCGCGGAGGAGGGCCACCTCCCGGGTCCGGGCCGCCAGCGCGGAGTAGAGGGTGTTGAGGGCGGCGAAGAGCGCCCCCACGGCCATCACCGCCGCCACCAGGTAGCCGAGGACCCGGATCAGAGTGGAGACGACGCGGGACTGCTTGGCGTAGTAGCGGTCCTCCCGGTCCACCTGGACGGTGAGGCGGGGGTCGGCCTTCAGGGCCTTTTCGAAGGCCGGGAGGGCCTCGGGGCCCGTGAGGCGGACGGTGACCGACTGGAAGAGGTTCTCCGGCCGCTTGAAGGTCTGGTTGAGGACCCGGGCGTCGGCCCAGACCTCCGAGTCGAAGGCGCTCCCCGAGGCGTCCAGGATTCCCACCACCTTCCAGGCGCGGCCGCCAAAGCGGGGGGTCTCCCCCAGGGAAAAGCCTTCGTACATCTCCTCGGCGTTCTTCCCCACCACCAGCTCGGCGAGGCCGGGCCTCAGGAAGCGCCCCTTCGAGATCCGCAGGTTGTCCCGGACCCGAAGGGCCTCTTCGGAGACGCCCCGCACCTGGGCCAGGGCTTCGGAGGCGGAGGCTCGGTGGCGGAAGGGGCCGATGGCCACCACCTCGGGGCTGACGAGGGGCATCCCCGAAGGGTCCCGGGCCACGCCGGGGGCATCGGAGACGATCCGGGCCTGTTCCAGCGTCACCACGCTCTCCATTTCGGCGCTGGCCCCCGCCCTCCGGACGAGGGCGTTGCGAGGGGAGCCCGACTCCACGAGGGTCAACTCGAAGCCGCGGGCCAGGGACAGGACGGCCACGAAGACCGCCACGGCCCCGGCGATCCCCAGGACCGCCACCGAGGTGGAGGCCCAGCGAACCTTGATGGAACGCAGGTTGTAGACCAGCGGAACGGCCATCTTCCTAGACCCTCCGCAGGGAGTCCACGATCTTCAACCGCATGGCGAAGAGGCCCGGCAGGAGACCTGCGCCGAGCCCCACGGCAAGAGCCAGCAGGAACCCGGCCCCCAGCCTCGCCCAGGAGACGTAGAAGGCCGCCAACAGGCCTCCCGTGGGATCCCCGGCCAGGGTGAAGGCCTTGGCGGCGAGGAGGCCCAGGGTTCCGCCGGCGGCGGCGTAGAGGCACGATTCGGCGAGAAGGAGGCCGAGGACCGTCCCGTCGGAGAATCCCAGCGTCTTGAGGACGCCGATCTCCGGCAGGCGCTCCCGGACCGCGATGGCCATGACGTTCCCCGTGACGAGGAGGAGGGTGAAGAAGACCACCGAACCGATGGCGAGGATGAGGGCCTGGATGTTGCCCATCTGGCGCACGAACCCGGCGGCGAAGGCCTTCTCGGTCTCGGCGGCCGTTTCGAAGGAGGAGTTGGCGAAGCGGTCGTCGATGGCCCGCGCCACCCCCGCCGCCCGGTCGGGGTCGGCCACCCGGACCACGTACCACCCCACCGTACCCTTTCCCCAGGGACGGCGCTCTTCCAGGTAGTCGTACCGGAACCAAAACTGGCTCTCGTCGTCCTCGGGACGGCTCCCCCGGTAGATGGCCCGGAGGTTGAACTCCCAGACCCCCGGCCAGAGGGTCCCCTTGAGGGGGATCCGGTCCCCCACCTTCCAGCCGAAGCGCTCCGCGAGCTTCCGCCCGGCGGCGCAGGCCTGCCGGTCTTTTAGAAAGTCGGACCATTGCCCGGCGTCCACGCGAAACTCCGGATAGGTCTCCAGGTAGTGGTCGGGGTCCACGGCGAAGTTGGGGAAGAAGTTGCGCTCCTCTTGGTAGATGCCGCCGAACCAGGTGGCGAAGGTCACCGTCCGGACCCCCGGGATGGCCAGCATGCGGTCCCTGTAGGAAAAGGGGAGGGGCATGATGAGGGAGACCCGGTTCCTCACGATGAGGCGGTCGGCTCCCGCCACCTCCACCCCCTGGCTGAAGGCCGAGTCCACGGCGGAGAGGAGGCCGAAGAGGAAGAGGGCCACGGCGTAGGAGCCCACCGTGAGGGCGAGCCGCGCCTTCTTTCGGGTCACGTTGGCCAGGAGGAGGGGCAGGAAGCGGGTCATGGGAGGACCGGCGGGGAATAGAAGGCCCGCAACAGGCGGAGAATGAAGGGAAAGCGCCCGGCCCCTTCGGGTCTCGGGCCCGGCATCCCATTTCTCACGGCCTCACCCTCCCCCTTCCTGCCCCCGGGCCTCCACGAGGACCCCCTTTTCCAGGTGGAGGAGGGTCCCCGCCCGCTCGGCGGCCTTGGGGTCGTGGGTGACGAGGAGGACCGTCTTTCCGAAGTCCGCCGAGAGGCGCTCCAGAAGGTCCAGGACCTCTTCGGCGCTGGCGCGGTCCAGGTCTCCCGTAGGTTCGTCGCAGAGGAGGAAGGTGGGGTCGGCCACCAGCGCCCGGGCAATGGCCACCCGCTGTTCCTGGCCCCCGGAGAGCTGGCGGGGGTAGTGGTGCATCCGGTCGGCGAGGCCGACGAGGGAAAGGGCCGCCTCCACGTGGTCCCTTCGTTCGGCCTTGGTGAGCCCCGTGAGGAGCAGGGGAAGCTCGACGTTCTGAAAGGCCGTCAGGACCGGCAGGAGGTTGTACATCTGGAAGACGAAGCCCACGTGCCGGGCCCGCCAGGCCGAGAGGCGGGCGCCCGAGAGGGCGGTGATCTCGTCTCCCCCCACGGTGATGGAACCCCGGGTGGGGAGGTCCAGCCCGCCGAGGAGGTTCAGCAGCGTCGTCTTTCCGGAGCCCGAGGGCCCCATGAAGGCGACGAACTCTCCCCGTTCCACGTCGAGGTTCAGCCCGGCGAGGATGTGGAGGGTCTCCCCTCCCCGGGTGTACACCTTGTCGAGGTTCCGGACCTCGATGAGGGCTCCCGTTCCCCGCCCGTCCACGCGCACCATGGTTTTTCTCCCCGCGCCGCTACCGGCGGGGACGGGCCCGCATGCCGTCCTTCAGGCGGTCCTGGCTCCCCACCACCACCGTATCCCCCGGGGCGCAGCCCGAGAGGATCTCCACGTCCATGCCCCGGGTTTCCCCCGGCCGGACCTCCCGGAGGCGGAGCCTCCCCCCCTCGAGGAGGAAGAGGGAGGGCTTTCCTTCCCGCGTGAAGACCGCCTCCCTGGGGACCAGGGCCACGGGCCTGGGCGCCCCCGGGGGTGGAGCCTCCCCGAGGAATGCCACCTTGACGCCCATGTCGGGGAGAATGCGGGGGTCCAGCCGGTCGAAGGAGATCCGGACCTTGACCGTGGCCTTCTGGCGGTCGGCGGTGGGAATGACCGTCCGGACGGAGGCGGGGATCTTCCAGTCGGGGTAGGCGTCCAGGGCCGCCTCCACCCGCTGGCCGGTGTGGATCCGGGCGATGAAGGATTCGTTGACGTCCACCTCCACCTCCAGGGATTCCATGTCCACCACGGTGGCGATACCGGTCCGGGTGAAGCCGCCTCCCGCCGAGACGGGGGAGACCATCTCCCCCACCTGGGCATCCTTGGAGACGGCGATGCCGGCGAAGGGCGCCCGGATCGTGCAGTTCTCCAGGTCCTGCCGGGCCACCTCCCTCCCCGCCTCGGCGGCCTTCAGGCTCTCCTCCGCCGCCGCCACCTGCGAGCGGGCGGCGTCGTAGGCGGTCCGGGCCCGGTCGCGGTCGTCGTCGCTGGCGAAGCCCGAGCGGTGGAGGGCGCTCACCCTCTGGAACTGGGCATCGGCCAGGGCCAGGGCCGCCCGGGCCTCGGGAAGCCTCGCCCGGGCCACGCGGACCTCCGCCTCGGCGGCCAGAAGGCGCCTCCTCGCCTCGGCATCGTCCAGCCGGGCCAGTACCTGGCCCGCTTCCACGTGCATTCCCTCCTCGACGAGCATTTCGGCGACGCGGCCGGTGATCTTGGCCGCCACCGTCGCCCGCCGGCGGGGCGTCACATACCCCGAGGCCTGGAGGATCGCCTGCCCCTCGGGGCCCGCCGGCTCCAGGGCCTTCGCCACCGGAACCTCGGCGGGCCGGAGGGCTCCCCGCACCAGGCCGAGAAGGAGGAGGAGGCCGGCGGCCGCCAGAAGGACCGCCCAGAGGCGGCCCCTTCCCCGGCGGCTTCCGCCCCTCCGCTCCTCGGGGATCCTCAACCGCTCCAGTCCCGCTTCGCTCTGCCCCTCCGGATCCATGGTCATCTCCTACGGCCCGGGCCTTTCTCCACGCGGCCCGCCGCCCGGCCCTCTGAAACGATCCTCGACCGCACTTTCATTCCCTCGCCGGCCTACGCCCCGCCGCACCTTACTGCCACTTCCCCAGGGGCCGGTAGTCGGGACGGCGGGCGGAGAGGGCCCGGATGCCCATGAGGGCGGCCCGGGCGGCCTCGACGGTGGTCAGGCAGGGCACCTGCAGGGCGATGGCCTCCACGCGGATGGCCGCCTCGTCGTACTGGCTCTTCCGGCCCAGCGGGGTGTTGATCACCATCTGGATCTGGCCGTTCCGCAACAGGTCCACGGCGTCGGGCTTGCCCTCCCCCACCTTGAAGACCGGCTCGCAGGGAACCCCCCGGGACTCGAGGAAGGCCCGGGTCCCCGCCGTGGCGAAGAGGCCGAAGCCCTCCCGGACGTAGCCCGCGGCCACCTCCCGGAAGGCCTCCTTGTCCGAGTCCCGGACGCTGACGAAGATCCCCCCCGACCCGGGAAGGGCCGTCCCCGCGGCCCTCAGCGCCTTGGCGAAGGCGAGGCCGAAGTCGGCGCCGATGCCCATGACCTCTCCGGTGGACTTCATCTCCGGCCCCAGGATGGGGTCCTCGCCCCGGAGGCGGGCGAAGGGGAAGACCGAGGCCTTGACGAAGACCGAACGGGGAGGGGGAAGGTCCAGGGGAAGTTCGGCCAGGCGCCGCCCCGCCACCAGCCGGGCGGCCAGGCGGGGGAAGGCCACCCCCCGGGCCTTGGCCAGGAAGGGCACGGTGCGGGAGACGCGGGGGTTCACTTCGAGAACGTAGATCTCGTCCCCCTTGAGGGCGAATTGGACGTTGAGGAGGCCGACGACCCCCAGCTCCCGGGCCATCCCCAGCGTCGCCTCCTCCATCTGGGCCAGCAGGGCGGGTGGGAGGGTCTGGGGCGGGAAGACCTGGGAGGAGTCTCCCGAGTGGATGCCGGCCTTCTCCACGTGCTCCAGCACCCCGCAGAGGATGCCCTCCTTCCCGTCGCAGAGGGCGTCGGCGTCCACCTCCACCGCCTCTTCGAGGAAGCGGTCCAAGAGGAGCGGGTTGTCCTCGCTCACCCGGAGGGCGGCGGCCAGGTAGGCGTCCAGGTGGTCTTCCCCCGTGACCACCGCCATCCCCTGGCCGCCCAAAACGTAGGAGGGCCGCACGATGAGGGGGAATCCCAGGGCGGCGGCCTCCCTCCGGGCTTCGGCCACCGAGCGGGCGATGGCCCCCTCGGGGTGGCGCAACCCCATGGCGCGGCAGAGGGCCTGGAAGGCCTCCCGGTCCTCGGCCCGGTGGATGGCGGCAGGAGGGGTTCCCTTGAGGGGGTAGCCGAGCCGTTCCAGGTCCCGGGCCAGCTTCAGGGGGGTCTGTCCCCCGAAGGTCACCACCACGCCGGCGGGCTTCTCCGCGTCCAGCACCGCCGTGACGTCCTCCAGGGTCACCGGCTCGAAGTAGAGGCGGTCCGCCGTGTCGAAGTCGGTGGAGACGGTCTCGGGGTTGCAGTTCACCATGACCGTCTCGAAGCCCTCGTCGGCGAAGCCCAGGATCGCCTGGCAGCAGCAGTAGTCGAACTCGATCCCCTGCCCGATGCGGTTGGGTCCGCTCCCGAGGACCACCATGGCCGGGGCGGCGGGAGAGGGCGCTTCGGTGTGTTCCTCGTAGGCGCTGTAGAAGTACGGCGTCCGGGCGTCGAATTCGGCGGCGCAGGTGTCCACCCCCAGGAAGGCGGGAAGGACCCCCGCCTCCCGGCGGCGGTTCCGAACGTCGTCCTCCCCACACCGCCAGAGGGCCGCCAGGGTGCGGTCGGCGAGGCCCTTCCGCTTGAACTGCCGCAGCACCGAGGCCGGACAGGAGGAGAGCGTGAAGAAGCGGGCCCGGTTCTCCGCCGCCACCAGCCCCTCGATGTGCTGGAGGAACCACGGGTCGATGCCCGTGAGTTCGTGGACCTCCTGGACGGTGAGGCCGTGGTTGAAGGCCAGGGCCACGTAGAAGAGGCGCTCCCAGTTGGGCTCCTGCAACTTCCGGAGGAGGGTCCTCCGGTCGGGGACGGGGTCCACCCCGTCGAGAAGGCCGTAACGCCCCACCTCCAGGGAACGGACGGCCTTGGAGAGGGACTCGGCGAAGGTCCGTCCGATGGCCATCACCTCTCCGATGGACTTCATGGCCGTGGTGAGCGTCGGGTCGGCCCCCTTGAACTTGTCGAAGGCCCACCTGGGGACCTTGGTGACGACGTAGTCCAGGGTGGGCTCGAAGGAGGCGGGCGTCGTTCCGGTGATGGCGTTGGGGATCTGGTCCAGCGTCTTCCCCAGGGCCAGGAGGGTGGCCACCCGGGCGATGGGGTAGCCGGTGGCCTTGCTGGCCAGCGCCGAGGAGCGGGAGACCCGGGGGTTCATCTCCACCACCACCATCCGCCCCGTCTCCGGGTGGAGGGCGAACTGGACGTTGGAGCCCCCCGTCTCCACCCCCACGGTCCTGAGGACCTTGAGGCCCCAGTCCCGCATGACCTGGTACTCCTTGTCGGTCAGCGTCTGGGCCGGGGCGACGGTCACCGAGTCTCCCGTATGGACCCCCATGGGGTCGAGGTTCTCGATGGAGCAGACCACGATGGCGTTGTCCGCCCGATCCCGGATCACCTCCAGCTCGAACTCCTTCCAGCCGATGAGGCTCTCCTCCACCAGCACCTCGTGGACGGGGCTCAGGGACAGGCCCTCCCCCAGCAGGCGGGCCAGCTGGTCCCGGTCCCGGGCCACCCCACCGCCCACGCCGCCGAGGGTGAAGGAGGGGCGAAGGATGGCCGGGTATCCCACCTCGGCGATTCGGGCCAGCCCCTCCTCCACCGAACGGGCCACGAAGGAGCGGGAGGTGGGCAGTCCCGCCCGGGCCATGGCGGCCTTGAAGCGCTCCCGGTCCTCCGCCGTCTCGATGGCCTCGACGGAGGCGCCGATGAGGCGGACCCCGTGGCGGCCGAGGATCCCCTGGCGGGCGCAGGCCACCGCCAGGTTGAGCCCCGTCTGGCCGCCCACCGTGGGCAGCAGGGCCTCCACCCCCTCCTTCGCCAGGATGGCCTCCACCGCCTCGGGGACCATGGGTTCGATGTAGACGGCGTCGGCGAGGCCCGGGTCGGTCATCAGCGTGGCGGGGTTGGAGTTGAGGAGGACCACCCGGACCCCCTCCTCTTTGAGGGCTTTGACGGCCTGGACGCCGGAGTAGTCGAATTCGCAGGCCTGGCCGATGACGATGGGCCCCGAGCCGACGACCAAGACGCTCCGGGGCGTAGAACCGCTCACGGCCTTCCCCCCCTTTCCCCCGCGCCGGGTACGCCCCGGCCATGTGCCGCCGGGGCCGGGAGAGGGAGGTGCACCCTAAGATCCTCGCCGCTCATGGCCTCTCCTCCATTCGCCTCACGAACTCGTCGAAGAGGTAGAGGGAGTCGTGGGGCCCGGGGCTCGCCTCGGGGTGGTACTGGACGGAGAAGACGTTCAGTTCCCGGTGGCGCATCCCCTCCAGGGTTCCGTCGTTGAGGCTGCGGTGGGTGGGCTCGAAGGACCGGGGAAGGGAGGCCTCCTCCACGGCGAAGCCGTGGTTCTGGCTCGTGATCTCCACCCTCCCCGCTTCGAGGTTCAGAACCGGGTGGTTGGCCCCCCGGTGGCCGAAGGGAAGCTTGTAGGTCTTGCCCCCGAAGGCCAGGGCCAGGAGCTGGTGGCCGAAGCAGATGCCGAAGGTGGGGTAGTGCTCGGCGGCGTAGCGGACCAGGGGGAGGGCCGCCGCCGCCATTTCGGGGTTCCCCGGCCCGTTGCTCAAGAAGACCCCGTCGGGCCCCAGGGCCACCAGGTCCCTCACCGCCGCGTAGGCGGGGATCACCGTCACCTCGCAGCCGCGAAGGAGGAGGTTCCGCAGGATGTTCTCCTTGAGACCGAAGTCCACCGCCACCACGTGGAGCCTGCCGGAGGCCACCCGTGCCGGGGCCAGGGTCTCCCGGAAGTGGGGGGGTTCGCCGCCTCCCTCGTACCGGAAGGTGTAAGCCTTGCGGCAGGAGACGGCCCCGGTGAGGTCTTCGTTGTCGATTCCCTCGAAGGCCGCCAGGGCGGCCTCAGCCCTTTCCAGGGGAAGGTCCTCGTTGGTCAGCAGGGCCTTCAGGGCGCCGCGGCTTCGAATGTGGCGGGTCAAGGCCCGGGTATCCACCTCCTGGAGCCCCACGACCCCGTTCTCCCGCAGGTAGGAGTCGAGGGTGCCCCGGGCCCTCCAGTTGGACGGCAGGGTGGAGAGTTCCCGGACCAGAAAGCCCTTGAGGTGGGGGCGGCGGGACTCCACGTCCTGGGGGTTGACCCCGTAGTTCCCCATGTGGGGGTAGGTCATGACCACGAGCTGGCCAGCGTAGGAGGGGTCGGTGAGGATCTCCTGGTACCCCACCATGGCCGTCTGGAAGACCGCTTCCCCGAGGACCGTCCCGCGGAAACCAAATCCCCTGCCCTCGAACCGGCTTCCGTCTTCGAGGAGCAGGTACCCCGTCATCCCGGCCTCCCGCGGTCGGGGGGAGGGTACCACAGGAGGCGGTGCCGGGGAAAGCCGAAACGGGGCGGGGACGAGGCGCTTCCCTAGCCCTACTCCAGGCGTTCGGTCTTGACGCGGATCTCCACCTCCCGGCCTTCGGCGTCGGTGAGGACCACGAGGACCGACGAGGCACCCGAGAGGGCGTCGGCGTCGAAGAAGAAGGTGTGGGAAGCCTGGTAGAAAGGCTCGGCGTAGAAGCCGATCTGGCGGAGCCGGGTGGCGTGGTCCTGGACCGAGAGGGGGGCCAGGTCCTTCCCGTCCACCCGGAGGTGGGCCTTCACCGCCTCGGCCTGCTCCTTGCCCCGGGCCATGGCGGAGACCTCCACCGCCACGACGCCGGAGTTGAGGAACGACAGGCACCGTTCCAAGGTCACCGCCACGGGGTTCTTGGCGTTGCGCTGGACGAAGGCCGCCGCCTGGGCGAAGGGGGTCCGGAAGGCCACTTCGAAGTCGTAGTTGCGGGTCCGCTTGGAGTAGGCGTAGGGGGTGCCCTCGAGGTCCACCCGCTGGAGCCGCTCCTTGAGGGCCGGCCATTGTTCCTCGGAGCTTCCCGAAACGAGCCGGGTGGCCGCCAGGGCCGCCGCGGCAACGAAGACCAGGAGAACACCCACCGCCAACGGCTTCACCGACGACTTCATGCCGACCTCCCGAAGGAATATTCTATCACCTTGGACAGGAAACTAAAGATGCTCGCGAAGGACTTCTTGGAACCGGGAGTGGACAGCCCTTTCCCAGAAGCGCTGCTCCCCCCTGAAACCCGTGGGCGCCTCTGGCCGTTTAACACCCGAAGAATCCCGCACTTGGGATTCCGAGGAGGCGCCATGTTCCGACGGGTTCTGTCGTTCGCGACCGCCGTTCTTATCGGATTTCCCGCGCTGGCCGGCACCGCCCGCCACCACCGGGAGCACACCTTTTCCTTCAAAGCCGGCGGCACCCTAGAAGTGAGGGCGGCCTTTCACGACGTGAGGATCACCCTCGACCGCGCCGCCACCACCGTCAAGGTCGTTGTGGAGGCGGAACTCACCACCTCCTCAGGCGATGCCGAAAAGGCCCTGGAACCCTTCGAGCCGGTCTTCGAGGAGAGCGGGGGAACCCTCCGGGTGCGCTGCCGGCCCTCCGCTTCACTCCCCTTCGGCTTTCGAAACTCCCACGGCCTCGTACAGGTGACGGCGCCCCCCGGCATGGACCTGGCGGTGGGGACGGGCTCAGGGGACGTCCTGCTCTCGGGGAGCGATCCGGGAGCTTCCCTGAACTTCGATTCCGGCTCCGGCAACATACGGGTGGAGGTCGTCTGCCGGGTCTTCACGGCCAGGACGGGCAGCGGCAACGTGCATGCCTGTCTCGAGGCGGAGGCGGAGCGGATCCGACTTGCGACCGGTTCGGGAGACATCGACCTGAGGGCCGGCGCCCGGGAGGTGAAGGCCCAGAGCGGAGCGGGAAACATCCGGGCCGAGGGTCTTATGGGCCAGGCGGCTTTCGAGACCGGCTCCGGAGACATAGAAGCCTCCTGGTCCAACGCCCCCGGTGACCTCTCTATCCGGGTGAAGAGCGCTTCCGGCAACCTGCGGCTGGTCTTCCCCGCCGGTACCCCTTTGAGGGGGGAACTTAGGTCCCACGCCGGCAGGATTCAAAGCGATTTTCCGGGGACCCTGGACGATCGGCGGCACCGTTTCAGCCTTTTGGGGAACCCTCCGGCGGCGGAGTTGTCGGCGGAGAGCGGCTCCGGAGACCTCTCCCTCCGGGCCGCCTCCCCGGGCGGAGTGTGATCCCCGTCACGGGCCGGAGGCCGGTTTTCGCCTTATACTATTTTCATGGAGGGGCGGAATCCAAGGCCCCCCGGAGGTTGCCATGAAGCCGAACTCCCCCCTCGCCGCCCTCACCCTCGTGACGCTCCTCTCCTCGGCCTGCGCCGCGGGGCCATCGGGCCGGGTCTACTCGCCCCGGGAGGCCCGCCTCCCCATGACCGTCCAGCGGGGGGTGGTGGACAGCGTCCGGGCCGTCACCATCGAGGGCACCCCCTCGGGTTTCGGGGGCTTCGCCGGCATGGTGGCCGGCGCCACCGCCGGTTCGGCGGTGGGCGGCGGCAGCGGGCGGGCCATGGCCACCGTGGCCGGCGCCATCCTGGGTTCCCTGGCGGGAAACGCCATGGAGCGGGACGGGGCGCGGTATCCCGCGCTGGAGATCGTCGTCCGCCTCGAGTCGGGGGTCACCTACGCCATCGTCCAGGCCCAGGCCCCCGGCGAGACCTTCACCCCAGGGCAGGAGGTGGAGGTCCTCACCGCCCAGGACGGGACCATGCGGGTCCGCCCGAGGTGAAACGGGCGGAGAAGGCGTAGGAAACGGACAGGGCGAAGGCCTCGGCGGGGCAGGGGCTCGGAGCCCCAAGCGTCCTCCTCGGCCTTCCCCGCCCGGCCCTCCTTTGACTTCCCGCCATCCCGGTCCTACCGTTGGGATGGAGGGCGCCCATGGGTGGAAGTGACCATTCCCGGCGGGCCTTCCTGGAGCGGCTGGGCCTCTGGGGAGCGGGAACCCTGTTTCTGCCGTCCCCCGCCCGGGCGGTGGCGGAGGCGGCCTACCTGGCGGAGCTGCAGAAGACCGCCCCCCCCGCCCGCTTCTGGGCCCCCGCCGCCTCCCCTTCCCTTTCCTGCACCTCCTGCCACGAGAAGGTCCCCGCGGGAAAGGCCGAGAGGGGACACCGGCGGCGTCCGGTGAAGTGCCTCCTCTGTGCCCACGGCTGCGTCATCGAGGAGGGGGAGCGGGGCCGGTGCCGGGCCCGGGCCAACGTGCGGGGGGAGCTCCGGAGCCTCGTCTACGGGCGTCCCGTCGCCCTCCACGTCGACCCCATCGAAAAGAAGCCCTTCTACCACTTCCTGCCCGGCTCCCAGGCCTTCTCCCTCGGGACGGCGGGCTGTCCCCTCTCCTGCCGCTTCTGCCAGAACTGGGAGATCTCCCAGGCCTCCCCGGAGGACCTCCCCGCCGATTACCTCCCCCCCTCCGCCCTGGTGGAGCGGGCCCGGCAGGTGGGGACCCCCGTCATCGCCTTCACCTACAACGAGCCGACGGTCTTCGCCGAGTACCTCCTCGACACCGCCCGGGAGGCCGGGCAGAGGGGGCTCCGGGCGGTGCTCGTCTCCTGCGGCTTCATGCAGGAGGCCCCCCTGCGGGAGATGATGGAGGTCCTCGGCGCCATCAAGGTGGACCTCAAGGGGTTCTCCCCGGAGTTCTACCGGAAGGTCTCCCGGGCCGAACTGGATCCGGTCCTCAGGACCATCCGGACGGTGGCCCGGGCGGGGCGGCACCTGGAGATCGTGAACCTCGTGGTCCCCACCCTCAACGACGACCCCGCCCTCCTGGACGGCCTGTGCCGCTGGGTGGCGGGGGAGATCGGCCCCGACGTCCCCCTCCACTTCACCCGCTTCCACCCCGACTACCAGCTCCTCAACCTGCCGCCCACACCGGTGGCCACGTTGGAAAGGGCCCGGGAGGCGGCCCTGAAGCACGGCCTGCGGTACCCCTACATCGGCAACGTCCCGGGCCATCCGGGGAACCACACCTACTGCCCTTCCTGCGGCAAGGTGGTGATCGAGCGGCAGGGATTCTTCGTGACGGCCAACCACCTCCAGGCAGGCACCTGCCCCTTCTGCGGAAAGCCCGTCAAGGGGGTCTGGTCGTGAAGGGCCCGAGGGTGCTGGCCGCGGCGCTCCTGGCCCCCTGCCTCCTGGCCCTCGGCGGGGAGGGGTCCGTCCGGGAGGCCGCCGCCGCCGGGTCCTTTTACCCCGCCGACGGCGTGCGCCTGGAGAAGGCCGTCCGGGCCTTCCTGGAGGAGGCCCGTCCCCCCCGCGGCCCCCGGCCGCTGGGCCTCATCGTCCCCCACGCCGGATACGTCTTCTCCGGTGCGATCCTGGCCGACGGCCTCCGGCAGGCCCAGGGACAGGAGTACGACACGGTGGTGATCCTGGCCACGAACCACACGGCGGAACCCTTCGAAGGCGCCTCGGTCTTCGGCGGAAGGGCCTACCGCACCCCCCTGGGGACGGTGCAGGCCGACGAGGAGCTGGCCCGGGCCCTTCGAAAGGCCGACCCGGCCTTCGCCTTCCGCCCGGAGGCCCACCTCAAGGAGCACTCGGAGGAGGTCCCCCTGCCCTTCGTGCAGGTCCTCTTCCCGAGGGCCCGGGTCCTCACCCTCGTCGTGGGGACCGACGGCGGCGCCCTCTGCCGACGCCTGGGCGAAGCCCTGGCGGCGGCTCTCCGCGGGAGAAAGGTCCTCCTCGTGGCCTCCTCGGACCTCTCCCACTACCCGCCCTACGGCGAGGCGGTTCAGGCCGACCGCAAGACCCTGGAGGCGGCGGCATCCCTCGATCCGGTCCTCTTCCGGACCGCCACCGAACGGGAGGAGCGGCGGGGCAGACCGGGCCTTTTGACCTGCGCCTGCGGCCGGGGCCCCATCCTGGTTCTCCTGCACGCCCTGAGGGCCCTGGGAGCCCGCCGGGGCACCGTCGTCTCCTACGCCAACTCCGGAGACACGGTCTTCGGGGAGGAAGACCGGGTGGTGGGGTACGGGGCCGTCCTCTTCACAGGCGAGGAGGGGCCGCCCGACCTTTCGGGCCTCTTCCGGCCCGAAGTCCCGGAGAAGATGCCACCCCTCACCGCCGCCGACCGGCAGGCCCTTCTCCGCCTCGCCCGCGGAGTGCTGGAACGCCTCTTCCTCACCGACACGGTGCCCCTGCCGCGGCCCGACTCCCCTGCCCTCCGCGCCCCCCGGGGGGCCTTCGTCACCCTCAAGGAGAAGGGGGAACTCCGGGGGTGCATCGGGCGCATGGTCCCCGACACCCCCCTCGCCCTCACCGTGGCCCGGATGGCCGTCCAGGCGGCCCTCCACGACCCCCGCTTCCCGCCGGTGAAGAGCTGGGAGCTGCCCTCCCTGGAGATCGAGGTCTCCGCCCTCACACCCTTCGCGCCGGTGGCGGGACCGGGGGCGGTGGTGGTGGGCCGCGACGGCGTGCTCCTCGAAAAGGACGGCCGGAGCGCCGTCTTTCTCCCCCAGGTGGCCTCCGAGCAGGGGTGGAACCGGGAGGAGCTCCTGGGCCACCTCTGCGAAAAGGCCGGCCTGGCAGAAGACTGCTGGAAGCGGGGAGCCCGCCTCTCCACCTTTCAGGCGGAGGTCTTCTCCGAAGGCAGGGGCGGAGAACGGTAATAGGTAGCTGTCCCTATTTTTTGACTTTTTATATCCTATCCGAATTTTCATCTCAGGTCATTGCTGTCCAAGATCGTTTTGGGCAACGGTTTTCCGCATGTTGCCCAAGCG
>JBMFRA010000046.1:2451-17828 GCA_049968315.1 Acidobacteriota bacterium | reverse complement strand
ATAATGCTAGAATGCAAGATGTGACCCCGTTTCTTCTGCTTGTTCGTTGAAGACGGTTTCCGTAACCCCCTGCTACTGTGAGACTTATAACCGGACAGCAGTGGAGGCCAATCGGTCCCTTGACGCGGGCCGGCCGGGGCGTGTAGGATCGCCCCATGCGCGGAGCGGGCTGCACCAGAAGGTGGGTGCTGGCGGCGGGAGCGGCGGTGTTGGCCGCGCTGGTTCACGTGCACGAGCCGCTGGACCTCTCCCGCGGGCCGGTGCTGGTGGGGTCGAACGGGGCGGAGTGCCCCGTCTGCGCCACCATGGGTGGTGGCCTCGAGACCCCGCCCGCCCCGATCCTCCTTCCCCTCGTCTCGGGCCCCGCTCTGCCGCTCCTTCCCGGCGCCGCGGCGCCGCTCCTTGAAGCGCCCGAGACGCCCTCCCCCGCGCGCGCCCCGCCCTCCGCGGCCCAGGCCTAGAGCCAACGCCGGGTCTCGTTTTTCTTCGTTCGCGTGGCTCCTCTCCGTGGAGGTGTGTGTATGCGCAAGCTTTGTGTCATCGTGGCGGCGGCTCTCTTCGCGACGGCGGCCCTCGCCCAGCAAACCCGGCCGAGCCTCGAGGATCTCCAGAAGCAGATTGAGGCGCTCCAGCAGCAGATGCAGCAGATGATGCAGAACTACCAGAGCCAAATCCAGGCTTTGCAGCAGCAAGTGCAGGTCCTTCAAGCCCGGCAGGCCGCCGCTGAGCCCGCTTCCGCCCAGGCCATGGCCCCGCCAGCGCCGGTGCAGGGCTCCGTCCCCCCCATTCCGGCGGCGCCGCCCTCGCCGGCCCTTCAGAACCCGGCCATCTCGGTCCTTCCGGACTTTACCTTCTCCTCGGGCAACGACCCATTTTGGAAGAGCCAGGACGCGCTCCAGGTGCGCGAGGTGGAGGTGGCCTTCAGCTCCGCCATCGACCCCTACGCCACGGCCAACGTCTTCCTCTCCTTGGAGGACGGCGCATTCAATGTGGAAGAAGCCTACGCGGCCTTCCCTGGCCTGCCCGGCGGCTGGACCATGAAGCTGGGCAAGTTCAAGATGGACTTCGGCAAGCAGAACGCCATGCACACGCACACGTGGTTCCAGGCGGATCCGCCCCTGGCCCTGCGTACCATGCTCGGCGAGGAGGGGCTCAGTGAGGTGGGCGTGAGCTTCTCTCACCTCCTGCCGACGCCGTGGATGAGCGACCTCACCTTCGAGGTGACGGGGGCGCGCAACGACACGGTCTTCGGCGGCAAGCGGTCGGACCTGAGCTACCTTGCGGCGTGGCGCAACTTCTGGGACCTCAGCGACCACAGCAGCCTCGAAGCCCAGCTCTCCCTCGTCCAGGGCAAGAACGCAGCCGGCCACGGCACCGGCCTGGGCAACCTCGCCGTGACCTACCGCTACAAGCCGCTGGCTACAGGGACGCGGGCCTCCTTCCTCTGGAGGACCGAGCTGATCCGCGAGAACTACCGGGGCCTCGACGGCCTGAACCGCTCTACCGGGGCCTTCTCCTACGTGGACTGGCAGTTCACCAGGGGCTGGTTCGCGGGCCTGCGCGCCGACTACGCCGAGCACCCGCAGGCTCCGTGGCTGCACGACAAGGGCGGCGCCCTCACGCTCACGTACTTCCCGAGCGAGTTCCAGAAGTTCAGGCTGCAGTTCGAGCGCATCCACTACGCGGGGGTGGGGATGCGCAACGCGCTGGTCTTCGAGTACGGCTTCGCCATCGGCCCCCACGGGGCGCATCCCTTCTGAAGTGGGCCCCCGCGGGGGCAGAGAAACAGGAGAGAGAACGATGAAGAAAATTTGGACCGTCTTGCTCGCGGCCTTGTCCCTGCAAGTTTTGGCCGGCGCGCCGCTGAAGGTGGTGGCCGTTTACCCTGACTACGGCTGGCTGGCCCAGCAGGTGGGCGGAGGCTACGTCAAGGTTTCGGTGCTGGCCAAGGGGACGCAGGACCCGCACTTCGTGGACCCGAAGCCCTCCTTCCTCGTGGACCTGCACCGTGCGGACCTCCTCCTGGTGAACGGGCTGCAGCTCGAGGTGGGCTTCCTCCCGCCCCTGCTCACCCAGTGTGGCAACGCCAAGATCCAGCCCGGCGCCTCCGGCTACGTGGACCTCTCCACCTTCATCCAGCCCATCGAGGTGCCCTCCGGCGGCGTGGACCGCTCCATGGGTGACATCCACCCCTACGGCAACCCCCACTACCACCTGGACCCGCGCAATATGGCGGCTATCGCGACGGGGCTGGGCGGCGTCTTCGCTGGGGCCGACCCCGCCCACGGGGCCGACTACCGGAAGAACGCCGCGGCGGTGGCGCAAGAGCTGAACGCCCTGGACGGCGAAATGGCCAAGACCCTCGCGCCCCTGCGCGGGGAGCCGGTGGCGGCCTACCACCAGACGCTCGACTACTTCTTCCTCCACTACGGCTTTCACGTGGTGGGTTTCGTGGAGCCCAAGCCAGGCATCAAGCCCAGCCCCTCGAGCCTCATGGAGCTGGAGAAGACCCTGCGCGAAAAGCAGGTCAAGCTCCTTATCGTGGAGAACTACGAGGACATCAAGATCGCCTCCAAGGTGGCCGCCGACACGGGGGCGCGCCTGGCGGTCATTCCGTCTTACACGGGCGGCGCGCCGGAGGCCCAGACCTATCCCGCGCTCCTGCGGACCATTGCCAAGGACCTGCTGGGAGAGGGTCGTGGGTGAGGTTCTCTTCGACGTGGAGGGGGCGGCCATCGGCTACGGCCGCCCCCTCCTCGAGGGCTGCTCGGTGCGCATCCAGCGGGGCGAGTTCTGGGGGATCTTCGGCCCCAACGGCGCGGGGAAGACCACCTTCATCAAGACCCTCCTCGGCGTCCTCAAGCCGCTGAAAGGCTCCGTACGGCGCGCCCCCGGCCTGAGGCTTGGCTACGTGCCCCAGCTCACCTCCGTGCGGGAGAGCCTGCCGCTCTCCGTTCGGCAGGTCTTGGCCTTGGGGGCGCTGGACTTGAAGGACTGCCCCGAGCCGGCCCAGACGCTGGCGCGGGTGGGGCTGGAGCACTTGGAAAACAGCCGCTTCTCGGACCTCTCCGGCGGCCAGCGCCAGCGGGTTATGGTGGCCCGCGCCCTGCACCGCCGGCCCGACGTCCTGGTGCTGGACGAGCCCACCAACGGCGTGGACCTCCCCACGCGCCACGCCCTTATGGAGGCCATGAGCCGCCTTCACGGAGAGGGTGTCACCCTCCTCCTCATCACGCACCTGCTGAACGAGATCGGTCCCGAGGTGGACCACTTCCTCTGGCTGGACGCCAGCGAGGGCCTCTTCCTGGCGGGGGAGCGGGCGCGGGTGCTGGAGGACGACCGCCTGGGGCGGGCCTACGGGGCGGGCCTTTCCATCGTGGAGGTGGGAGGGGAGCCCGTCCTTACGTGGCGCGTGGGCGGCAACGGAGGCTCCCGTGCTTGAGACCCTTGCCCTCGTGAAGTGGCCGCTCCTTGCCGCGGCGCTGGCCTCTCTGCCCCTTTCCTACTACGGCGTCTTCCTCGTGGAGCGCCGCATGGTCTTCGTCAGCGTGACGCTGGCCCAGTCGGCGCTGTGCGGCGCGGCGCTCTCCTTCCTCGCGGGCTGGGAGGCCCGCATCGGCGCGCTGCTCGTCGTCGCGCTCACCATCACGCTGCTTGCGGCGTGGGGATCCCGAACGGGGCGCCACGCCCTGCCCGAGGACTCGGTGCTGGGGGTCCTCTACGTGGTTCTGGGTGCGCTGGCGGTGGTCTTCCTGAGCAAGAGCGTGCAGGGAGGGCTGGACGAGGCCACGCTCCTCTTCGGCTCCCTGCTGGGGGTATCCCTGCGCGACGTGCAGGTGCTGGCGGCCATGGTGGCCCTGCTGGCGCTCCTGCACGGCTGGGGCTACCGGCGCTTCCTCGCCGTCACCTTCGACGCGGAGACGAGCCGCGTCCTCGGCATGCGCGTTCCCTCCCTGGAACTGGCCTTTTTCGCAGGCCTGGGGGCCCTGCTGGCGGTGGCCATCAGCCAGATCGGCGTCCTGCTCTCCTTTGGTTACCTCGTCCTCCCCGCCGCCGCGGCCAGGGCCTTCGGGCGGGGGACGCGGTCGGTCTTTCTCTCGGCGGGCGCCATCGGCGTGCTCGGCAGCGCCGCCGGGACGCTGGCCTCCATCCACTGGGACGTCCCCACCGGCGCCGCCATCTGCCTCGCCCTCGCCGTCCCCCTGCCCGTTGCCGAACTGGTGCGAGCCAGGCGGGGATGAGCGAAAAAATCAAGCAAGCCCCCCGCGTCCTCCTCTCCCGGCGCTGGCGGTGCGGGCCGAGGTCAGGACGGGTGGGGCTTCTTGCGCGGCTCGCGCTGGGCGGCCACGCTGGAGAGGGTGGAAACCACGTAGGGGACCAGGAACGTCAGCGCCATCTTGAAGAGCCGCACCCCGCCAATCTGGCCTCGCAAGAGGGCGTCGCCGTGGTGGATGGTGATGAGGATGGGCCCACCACCACCGCCATCTTCAGCGCTCTCCAAACCACATCGGATTGGAAGGCGTCGCGCCAGTCGCCTTTCCTCTCTTCCATGGGTCCTCTTTTGGGCCCCGTTGGCTTGAGGCCCTTCGGCATCCCGGGGAATGGGACCGCAACCGCCGAAGGAAGGCGGAGACCGCCCGCCCTGGCCCCGGGGCTTCGGCGGCGGGCTGGGGGCCGCGTGGGTTTCGCCGGGCTTCCGGCCGGGTGGCTAGGATCCGAAGTAGCGGCGGCTCTCCTCCATGCAGGCGGCGAAGGCTTCCCCGTCACCGGCGGTGACGAGGGCCACCAGCTCCTCCAGGCTTTGGGCTAGAAGGCCGGCCGTCTCTTCGAAGTGGGGGTTGAGGTGCTGGATGGCGAAGTAGAGGTGGGGGTTCTCCCCGGCCACCTCCGCCGTGGTCAACGCCTGGCGCCGGAAGGTGACGCCTTCGGCTGCGCGAAGGCGGGAGAAGGGCGGAGCCCTGCGGGCCAGGGCGCGGGCCAGGGCGAGGTTATGGAGGTGGACCAGGCCCAGGACCCACGCCATGAGGCGGTCGTGCTCGGCGGCCTCCACCTCCACAAGCTGCGCGCTGGTGGTCTCGAAGAGCCCCCGGACCCGGGCCAGGTCTTCGGGGGCGCCGCCCTGGACGAAGAGGATCTTTTTGCCGGCCAGGGTGGTGGTCTCGGGGCCAAACATGGGGTGGAAGGAGACCACGCGGAGGCCCGCCGCCCGGACCCGGGCCAGGACGGGGGCGAGGTGGTCCTTGAGGCTGCAGAGTTCGGCTACGATGGCCGGCGGGCGAAGGGCCGCCAACTCCTCGAGGAGGGGCCCGCAGGCCTCCATGGGAACGGCGAGGAAGACGAGGTCAGCCCAGAGGGCCCCGGTGGCCAACCGGCGGACCCGGGGGTAGGGGAGCAGCGCGGGGGAGGGGTCGAAGACCCGGACCCGGTGGCCCTGGCCGGAAAGGAAGCGGCAGAGCCAGCGCCCCATGCCCCCCGCGCCGCCCGCCACCAGGACCCGGAGCCGCTCCCCGGCGTAGGCGGTGTCGAGGTAGGGAGCCTGGGCCTCCAGGGAAACGCCGATGAGGAAGCGGGCCAGCTCCCGCCCCAGGGCCTCCCCGTGGCCCAGCTCCGCCGCCAGGGCGGCCAGGCGCCGCTCCACCTCCGCTTCCACTTCGAAGTTCCGGAGGGGGATCCGGTGGCGGCTTTTGATCTGGCCGACGGTGTGCACACGCTCCATCCGCCGCGCCAGCAGGCGGAGGATCTCCCCGTCGATGGCCTCCAGTTCCTTGCGGCGGCGCGCCAGGGCGCCGAGGGCCCCCCGCCTCTTCTTCTCCCGGTTCCTTCCCTCCACGGCCATCCTCCTCGGCCCCTTCGGGCCCAAAAAAAAGGCCCACCGTCGCCGGTGGGCCTGGGGTCTCGACGCCAGGGGGCCCCCTACGGAGCGGCCTCCCGCGCGCCGGCGCCCGGCCCTGAGGGCCGGTAGGCGTAGGCAAAGGCGGACATTGCAAAGCGCCGGGCCATGAAAACGCCTCCGAAGGCCACCACTCTAGCGCCCGGGGCCGGAGGCCGTCAAGGCCCCGGCGCGAGCCGGTTCCAGAGGAAGGTGTAGGCCAGGGCCCACATGTGGGCCGCCTGGCGGTTGTCGGCGGCGGCCCCGTGGCCGCCCTCGGTGTTCTCGTAGTAGAGGACGTCGGCCCCCAAGGACTCCATGGCGGCCATCATCTTCCGGGCGTGGCCGGGGTGGACCCGGTCGTCCCGGGTGGAGGTCACGAAGAGCACCGGCGGGTACTTCACCCCCGGCCGGAGGTTGTGGTAGGGGGAGAAGGTCTTGAGGAAGGCCCACTCCTCGGGCTTGTCGGGGTCGCCGTACTCGGCCATCCAGGAGGCCCCGGCGAGGAGGTGGGAGTAGCGCTTCATGTCCAGGAGCGGAACCTGGCAGACCACGGCGCCGAAGAGCTCGGGGTACTTCGTGACCATGTTGCCCATGAGAAGGCCGCCGTTGCTGCCGCCAACGATGCCGAGGCGCTGGGGGGAGGTGACCTTGCGGGCCACCAGGTCCCTGGCCACCGCGGCGAAGTCCTCGTAGGCGCGGGGGCGGTTCTCCTTGAGGGCCGCCTGGTGCCAGCGGGGGCCGTACTCGCCGCCGCCGCGGATGTTGGCCAGGACGTAGACCCCGCCCCGGGCCAGCCAGCCCCGCCCCACGGCGCCGCTGTAGAAGGGGAGCTCGGAGATCTCGAAGCCGCCGTACCCGTTGAGGAGGGTGGGGTTCCGGCCGTCCAGGACCAGCCCCCGGGGGGAGATCTGGAAGTAGGGGACGGAGGTCCCGTCGGCGGAGACGGCGAAGTGCTGGCTCACCTCCAGGCCCGAGGCGTCGAAGAAGGCCGGAAGCTCCTTCAGCTTCTCGGGGGCCCGGCCCGGCTCGCCGAGGTAGAGGGTGGTGGGGGTGAGGAAGTCGTTGCGGGTCAGGAAGTAGAGGTCCGACTGCTTGTCGTCGAGGGCCCACACCGAGAGGGTGGAGAGTTCAGCCCGGTCGCCGAGGGGCTCCCGGTGCCAGGCGCCCCCCGCGGGGTCCAGGATCCAGATGCGGCTCTTGACGTCCTCCAGCGTCACGAGGAAGAGGCGGTTTTGGGTCCAGGCGAAGGAGGAGAGGGAGACGTGGGGGGTGGGCTCGAAGAGGAGGGCCAGCTCCCGCTTCCCCGCCATGAAGTCGTCGAAGCGGGCGGCCAGGAGGGCGCCGGCGGGGTAGGTCTTTCCGGCGACGGTCCAGGGGGTGCGCAGTTCGATGAGGAGCCACTCCCGGTGGACCGACGGCACGGCGTCCAGGGGGACTTCGATCCGGCGGAGGGCCCCGCCGGCCTCCCGGAGGTAGGTCTCGCCGGTGTAGAAGGTGATGGTCCGCTTGACGAAGTGGCGCTGGAAGCCGGGGGTGTCGTCGAAGGTGGCGGAGACGGCCATGTCGGTCTTCTGCCCCTCGAAGACCGTCTGGGCCTCCGAAAGGGGCGTGCCCCGCCGCCAGAGCTTCACGATCCGGGGGTAGCCCGAGTCGGTGAGGGAGCCGGGGCCGAAGTCCGTGCCGACGTAGATCGTGTTCTCGTCGATCCAGTCCACGTCGGTCTTGGCTTCGGGGACGAAGAAGCCGCCCTCCACGAAGCGGCGCTCCACGAGGTCGAACTCCCGGACCACGTCGGCGTCGGCCCCCCCGCGGGAGAGGCTGATCAGCGCCCGCCGGCACTCCGGTTCCAGGATCTGGGCGCCGTGCCAGACCCACTTCTCGCCCTCGGACCGGCAGAGGGCGTCCAGGTCGAGGAGGACCTCCCAGGCCGGTTGGGCCTTGCGGTACTCCTCCATGGTCGTCCGCCGCCAGAGGCCCCGGGGGTTCTGGGCGTCCTTCCAGAAGTTGTAGAGGTAGGGCCCCACCTGGGTCACGTAGGGGATCCGCTCCTTGGAGTCCAGGACCTCCAGGATCCCCGCCTCCAGCCGGGCGAACTCCGGGGAGGCGGCGAGAATCTCCTCGGTCTTGGCGTTGTGGGCCTTGACCCACTGCAGGGGCTTCTCCCCCGTCACCTCCTCCAGCCAGAGGTGGGGGTCGTGCTCGGGGGTGGGGAGAGCGGCGGCCGGCCTCCGGGCGGAGGGGGCGCAGGCCAAGGCCAGAACCAGAAGGGCGAGAGCGGCGGAAAGGGCAGGTTTCATGGTGGTCTCCTCGAAGGGGCGGGCCGGGGGCGCCACCCAAACCAGTATACCACGCGCCCCGCCGATGGCGGGGAAAGTGCCTCCAGAACAACGGCCTCGAGGCTCCCTCGGGCCGTCGGGCCGGCAGTGTCCATTGCGTGCACTCCAGGGGCCTACCTTTCCCGGTGGAGATCCTTCGGGGGCGCCGGAGGGATTGGAAAGGGAGGGGCAACGCCATGGGCCGAAGGGAAACGAAAAAGGGGCGCAAGGGGAAGCTGGTGCACCTGCGCCGGTGGGTCCGGGAGAGGGAAGGGGAGGACGCCCGGTCCCAGGAGAAGCCGCCGTCCCCCTTCACCGGTCTCTACCCCTTCAAGCGGAGAGAGGGCCCATCGCCGGGGATGGCCAGGATCCTCCGGACGGTGGTGGAGAACCGGGGCCGGCTCCTGGAGGAGGACCCGTGGGTGCCCTTCCCGCAGAACTCCTGCACCTTTCTCTTCGGGGCCCGGCGGGCCCCCCTGCCGCTGGGGGCCCTGGTCCTCCTGTGGGACCGGTGGCCGGCGGCCACGGGCTGGTGCCCCCTCTGCGGGGAGAAGGTGTACGCCGTTGGCTTCGGCGGCCTGCTCTCCACGGGGGGCGTCGTGGCCTTCTGCGCAGGGTGCGGCGCGAGGTACTACCGCCCGGTGGGCGGACTGGGCTCCGTGGCCGCCTGTGTCCGTCCCATCCTCTTCTCGACGGAGTTCTGGTTGAGCTCGGGGTTCTTCGGCGGGACGGCCCCGGGGCCGGTCCGCCCCCTCCTCCGGTTGCTGCGCCGCCTGGGCATTCCCCTGGCCCCCCGGGCGGGGTCCCCTCCGGCGGCGGGTCCGGTCCCCTGGCCGCGCCACCGGCCGCCGGCCCCCTAGGGGCGCCTCCCCCGGCCGCCTGCCTCCGTTCGGATGCCGGCGGGCTGGCCCCTGCCGCGGCCGGTGCCCGCATCGGCCGAAGACCGGCCTTTGCGAGCAAAGGCCGCTACGGCCGCGGGGAGGCCTCTGTAGCGGCCGATGCTCGCATTGGCGTAATCGGCCGAGAGGGTTGGCCCACTAGCTGCCCAAATTCATCGAGCCACCCCGGTGGTATGGCAGCGGAAGCGGGACGGGGCCTCGCCCGGGTCGCGGAAAGGGAGTGCTAAAGTCTTTCCTTGCCCAGGAAGATCGCCTTGTCCACCTTCGCGAAGAAGTCCCGGTAGAAGGCCTCGTCGTGGATGGGACGCACCTCCATGAGCTCGCCCTTGTTGTTGATGAGCCGCATCTGGAAGTTGGCCCGCACCCGCGCCGAGGAGCCGAATTCGCTCACGTTGACCGAGCATTCCACAACGGAATTCTTCTTGTAGCGTGCGTTAGCGCCGGCGAAGAATACGGCGAAAAAGGTCTCAGCCTTGCTCTGGACGTCCACCTGTTTTTCGGCGGAGAGGAGGCCAAGGTCCAGGGAGCCCTGCTTGACGATGTAGCCCTCGTCCTGCAGGACGTCCATCATGGCCTTCATCGTTGTCCGCACGTCCACCTTTTCGAACTCCCGGGTCTGGAACTGCCGGATCTGCATCTGGGTCTCCGGGGGCTTTCGGCCGCCGCAGGCCGCGAGAAGGGCCAGAGACGCCATCAAGAACACCATCGGTCCGCGCATGGGCACCTCCTAGAACTTGCTGGCGTGGTAAGAGAACCGGGTGACCTTTCCCTCTCCGTCGAACTTGATGACCACCGTGAGGGTCCTCTGGGTGGACTCGCTGGTGCTCGAGGAACGGGAGCCGCTCAGGACCAGAATGGTCCCACCGACGCCCGCGGAGCGGGTGGTGGCCTCCGTGGCCATCTTGTCGTAGATCCAGGTCTCGAGGCCCTCGGCGTCCTTGGTGACGATGTTGGGCGAGCCGAGGGCTTCGGCTACCTCGGCCTGGGACATACCTTCCCGGATCTCCCTTTGGACGAGTCCTACGGTGAGTTCCCGCTCCCGGGGCGGCTGCTCGGCGGCGCAGCCCAGGAGAGCGGCGGCCAGGGCCGCCAGGGCGACGACTGAAACTGTTTTCCGCATGGATCCACCTCCTTGGTGAGGGCCAAGGTAGGACGAAATGGTGCACAGAATGGACACTTACCGGTGGGGATGGGGGAGCGCCGGCGTTGCGCTCCGGGGCCCGTTGTGGTACACGGCGGGCCAGGAAGGCCGTGCGGCACCCCTGCGGCGGGAAGGAGGGGACATGTCCCAGCGCCAGCAGCTCGAGCGGATCCTGGAAATCGACCGGTGGATCCGGGAGAAGCGCTACCCCACGGCCGAGCGGCTGGCGGAGGCCCTGGAGGTCCGGCGGCGGGTCATCTTCAAGGACCGGCGCTTCATGATCGACCGGCTGGGGGCTCCCATCGTCTACGACCGGGCCCACGGCGGCTGGACCTACTCGGACCCCACCTACGCCCTTCCGACCATCCTGGTCACCGAGGGGGAACTCCTGGCCTTCTTCCTCAGCGTGGAGGTGGCCCGGAGGTACCTGGGGACGCCCTTCGAGGGGCCCCTCCGCACCGCCGTGGACAAGATCCGGGGTTCCCTGCGGGGGCCGGTCACCGTCTCCCTGGAGGAGCTCCAGAAGACCTTCACCCTCAACCCGCCCCCGGCGGCACCGGTGGACGAGCCGACGCTCCTCCGGCTCCACGACGCCATCCTCAGGAGGCGGCGGGTGCAGATGACCTACTTCACCGCCATGCGGCGGAAGGTCACCCGCCGGGTGGTGGAGCCCTACCACCTTATGAACCAAGGGGGGGACTGGTACCTCATCGCCTTCGACGGGCTGCGGAAGCAGTTCCGCTACTTCAACGCCGGCCGGATCCGGAAGCTGGCGGTGCTGGAGGAGGAGCCCTTCGCCCGGCGGAGGGACTTCGACGCCGTGGCCTGGATCCGCCAGGCCTTCAACGCCCAGATGGGACAGGAGCCGGAGCGGGTCTCCCTCCGCTTCGACGCCGCCCAGGCTCCCTACATCCGCGAGCGGGTGTGGCACCCCAGCCAGCGGTTGGAGGACCTCCCCCGGGGGGCGGTTCGCCTCTCCTTCGAGACCAGCGGCCTCAAGGGGGTGCTCCGGTGGGTGCTCCAGTACGGCCGCCACGCCGAGGTGGAGGCGCCCCCGGCCCTCCGGAGGGTGTGGGTCAAGGAGATCCGAGCCATGGCCAAGCGGGCGGAGGGGCGTTCCTAGGACGATGGGAAACCTTGGCGGGAGGGCGGAAGGCGGGGGCCTTCCGCCGGGGAGGGAGGAGCGGTGCAGATCTTGAAATCCCGGGCGGGGGCCTTCCTCCGCGACTACGCCTACCTCACCGCCGGCTCCCTCGTCATCGCCGCCGGCGTGGACCTGTTCCTGACCCCCAACAAGGTCGTCTCGGCGGGGGTGACGGGGGTGGCCATGCTGGCACACTTCCTGTGGGCCTGGCCCGTGGGGCTCGTGACCCTGGCCCTCAACGTCCCGCTCCTGGCGGCGGGCTTCCGCTGGGGGGGAGGAATCCGCCTCTTCTTCCGCACCGTCTACGCCACGGCGGTGATGTCGCTGGCCATCGACCTCCTGGCCCCGCTCCTTCCGGCGGTGACGGGGGACCCCCTCATCTACACCCTCTTCGGCGGGGTCGTGGACGGCTTCGGGGTCGGCCTGGTCCTCCGGGGAAGGGGGACCACCGGCGGCACCGACATCCTGGCCCAGCTGCTCCACCGGTACCGGAGGGTCCCCTTCGGCCAGGTCTTCCTCTGGAGCAACACCGCCATCCTCCTGGCGGCCATTCCGGTGGTGGGGCTGGTGCCGGTCCTCTACGCCCTGCTGGTGAACTACATCTCCTCCCGGGTCATCGACGCCGTCCAGGAGGGGATCGGCTTCGCCCGGGCCATCCTCGTGGTCTCCGACCGGGCCGAGGAGGTCCGGAAGGCCATCCTGGAGGAGGTGGGGCGCGGCGTCACCCTCTTCCAGGGGAAGGGTGGTTTCACGGGGCGCCCCCGGGAAATCCTCTACGTCGTGGTCTCCCGTTCCCAGGTGAGCCTCTTCAAGCGCCTCATTGCCGACATCGACCCCAAGGCCTTCGTGGTGGTCAGCGAAGTGAACGAGGTCCTGGGCGAGGGTTTCCGGCCGGTGGTGGAGGAGCCGTGAGCCCGGCGGCCCAAGGAAGGCGGCGGTGAGCGGCCTGGCCCTCCCCCTTTTCTGGACGGCGGCGGGGGTCCTCCTCCTCTTCCTGGGGGGAGAGGGCCTCATCCGGGGAAGCTCCGGCCTGGCCCTGCGGCTGGGGATCTCTCCCCTGGTGGTGGGCCTCACCGTCGTGGCCTTCGGGACCAGCAGCCCCGAGCTGGCGGTGAGCCTCCGGGCGGCCTGGGCGGGGCAGGGGGATATCGCCGCGGGAAACGTCGTGGGTTCCAACATCGCCAACATCGGGCTCATCCTCGGCCTCGCCGCCCTCCTGAAGCCCGTCCGGGCGGCGGCCCGGGCGGTGCGGGCCGACGCCCCCCTCCAGGCGGCGGCGGGCCTCCTCTTGGCGGCGGTCTTGTTGGACGGCCGGGTGTCCCGGGGGGAGGGGTTGGTGCTGCTGAGCGGAATCGTGGCCTACACCGCCTCCGCCCTCGCCTTCGCCCGGCGGGAGGGGCCGGAGGTGGTCCGGGAGTACCATGAGGGGCTTCCCGCCTCCCGGGGGAGCCTGTGGGTCCTCGGCCCCCTGGCGGCGGGGGGGCTCGGGCTCCTCCTCCTGGGAGCCCGCTTCTTTCTCGCCGGTTCGGTGGAACTCGCCCGCCGGGCGGGGGTCTCGGAGGCCGTCCTCGGCCTGACCCTGGTGGCCGTGGGAACGAGCCTTCCGGAATTGGTCACCTCGGTCCTGGCGGCCCTCCGGGGGGAGCCCGACATCGCGCTGGGCAACGTCTTGGGGAGCAACCTCTTCAACATCCTGGGCATTCTCGGCGCGGCGGCGGCGGCGGCCCCCCTGGAGGTCCCGGGGATCGGCCCGGGGGACCTCTTGGCGGTGGCCGGCTTCGGCCTCCTGGTGGTCCCCGTGGTCTTCACGGGCCGGTCCGTCTCCCGCGCCGAGGGGGCGGGGCTGCTCCTCCTCTACCTGGCCTACCTCGCCGTCCGAACCCTCGGGTAAAAAACCGGCCGGGAAAACCCGGCCGGCGTTGCCTCCAACCCGAGCCCAGAGGATCACTGGGCCTTGCTGAAGGTGTGGCAGTTGTTGCAGTCGAGCCTCTTGTCCCGCACGTGTTTGTTGTGCAGGTTGTAGAAGCCCGGGTCGGTCTTGGCGCCGTGGCAGGAGGCGCACAAGGGCTTGCCGTTGCGGGTGGCGAGGGGGGTGTAGCCCAGGGCGGCGAAGTCCAGCCGCTTCTGCTCGTGGCAGGTGGCGCACCGGAGGGCCTGGTCTTCCCCGGCCACCTCGTGGTAGAGGCCCATGTAGCGCTCGGTCTCGGCGAAGGTGTGGCCGTTGTAGGTCCAGCCCACGGCGGCGGCGCCCTGGGCGACGGCGGTGTCCACGTCGCCGGTCTGGAAGAAGATGCCGATCTTGAGGGGGAGGAGGCGCTGGGTGACGGGATCCATGGGCTGCTTGCCCTCGTGGCGCTTCATGGCGACGATCTTGGACCCGGGCTCCTGGACCGACCCCAGGGGACCGGCCATCAACACCTTGCCGTTGGGTCCCGGAACCGCCGGGGCTCCGAACTGGTAGAAACGGGAGCGCCCGTTGAAGAAGCCGTAGACGGGGGTCACGTTGGAGGCCTTGGCCATGTGGGGTTCGAAGAGTCCCGATACCTCGTCGAGGTCGCCGGGCTGGCTCCAGTCCCGGACCATGTCGGTGGGCGCCCCCTTGGCGTAGGTGGGGATGTGGCAGGTGGTGCAGTCCACGCGCTTCAGGTGCTTGTTGATGTCGGCCGACCCGTGGGGGGCCGTGCCGTGGCAGTTGGAACAGGCCACCACCGTGGGGACGTCCCGCTCCCTTAGGTCGATGCCCCGCCCGGGGATCCGGTGTCCCGCTGCCGGGTGGCAGTCGAGGCAGGAGAGGCCCGCTCCCCCCTGGGCGGTGGAGGCCATGTGGATATCGAGGTCGGGGGTGGCGTTGCGGTGGGCCTCGGAGAGGTCGCCCCGCTTGTAGTTGTTGCCGCCGCCCGCACGGGTGTGGCAGTTGAGGCAGGTGTCGCTGGAGGGGAGGCGGATGTCCACCGCCGCCTGCAAGAGGGTCACGCCCATCTTTTCCAGGTCCGGAACCATCCGCCACTGGCCGTTGACCAGCTGGACCTTCCGCTTGTACTTGGGGGCGTGGCAGAGGAGGCAGTCGATGTTCTCGAGCTGGGCGGTGGTGGGATCGGGGAGGGGCTTCTGGCCCAGGCCGGTGTGGCAACGGGCGCACCCGCCGTCCACCTGGATCCCGAAGACGTTGGTGAGCTTGCCGAGCCAGTTGATGTCGGGGTAGATGCAGAAGTCGTTGATGCCGCCCAGCTTTCCCGCCTGGGGGTCGTCGAGGCCCTCCGCCTCGGAGGCGTCGCCCTTCCACTGGTAGTGCACGCTCCCGTGGAAGGCCCGTGCCTCGCTTTCGTGGCACTGGAGGCAGGTCCGGGTCCCCTCGAAGACGGTGAAGCGGCCCGCGTGGGAGCCCACCAGCACCACGTCTTGGATGACCACTGTCAGGGAGGCGGTGCGGGTGGTGCCGCCGAAGGCGTAGGAGGCGGAGACGGTGACGGTCTGGTCGGAAGGGACCTCGCCGGCGGTGAGGAGGCCGGCGGCGATGGTGGCGTAGGGGGAGTCCTCGGACCAGGCGGCCGCCGCGGTGACGTCCTGGGAGGTGCCGTCGCTGAAGAGGGCCGTGGCGGTGAAGGCGGCGGTGGAGTTCTCGGGGACCTCCGACGGGCCCGAGAGGGAGAGGGAGAGAAGGGAGCCCCCCCCGCCGCAGTTGGCGGGGGCGTTCTTCACGTCGCGCTCCTGGCTGGGGCCGCCCTGGACCTGGGCGCGCACGCGGCAGGGCACGTAGGGCGGTTGGCGAAGTTCCACCTTCCAGGTCGCGTCCTTCTTCACCGTGGTGGTGGCCAGGGGATTGCCGGAAGCGGCGTCCAGGATGAGCACCACGGCCCCCTTGGGTCCGGTCCCGGCCACACGTAGCTTGGCCTCGTCGGCTTTCCATTCGGCCTTGGTGATGGAGAAGGATGCCGCCAGCGCTCCTACGGAGGCCCAGAGGGCCAGGGCCAGGACGGCGGCGGTGCGGAAAAAGATCGGTCTTCGG
>JBMFRA010000046.1:0-2351 GCA_049968315.1 Acidobacteriota bacterium | reverse complement strand
TCGGTCTTCGGGGCGGGTCCTGCGGGCAACCCTCCTTTCCGGTAACCAGGCCCCCGAGGCGCCGTTTTCCGTTCCGGGCCCTCCCCGGCGGCGCCGGGCCGGGGAGGGGGTGAAGGGGGGAAATGTAGGGAAAAGGGTGGGGGGAGGAGTATGACCTGGATCACATTTTTAGGGGCTTTGGGGGAATTCCCTCAGCCTTGGACTGCTCAATCAGCATTCATGAATAATCTTGAAAAGCCAATGGTGGGGGCCCACCCGCGACGGGGTGGACAATCCAAAAGGATGCAGGGTGATTTAACCCACCTTCGGGCCTCGGCTCAGGAGCCCGCCCCAGTGGGCCAGTACCACCAGGTTCCAGAGGAGCAGGCCATGGTCGGTTCCCTCGAGGTGTTCCCGGAGGACGGCGCGGAGCCCTTCCTTCCGGAAGTAGGGTTCCATCCAGGAGGCCCCTTCCAGGACCTCCTCCACGAAGGGGCGCAGGGGGCCGCGGACCCAGGCGCCCCAGGGGACCGGGAAGCCCTTCTTCCGCCGGTAGGCCAGGGAACGGGGGATCCCCGCCTCCACGGCGTAGGCCTTCAGGACCGCCTTGGTGCAGGACCCGGACACCTTCCGCTCCTCGGGAAGGGAGAAGGCGAAGTCCACCAGGGGGCCGTCGAGGAAGGGGACCCGCATCTCCAGGGAGTGGGCCATGGACATGCGGTCGGAGTGGCAGAGCAGGTTGTCGGCCAGCCAGCCCTTGAAGAGAACCGAGAGGATGGCGTCGAGGGGGCCCCGGTGGGGCGGGACCTCCATGTAGAAGGCGTCCAGGGTCCGGTCGTAGGGGGGCGGGGGAGGATCCTTGAGGAGGGAGGCCATCCGGGCCGGTTCCAGGGGGAGGGTGAGGTCGTAGCGGATCCGCCCGGGAATCTGGCCCGGCGTGGCGGACCGCAGCTCCTCCCACCTCAAGAGGTAGGCCCGTTTGGGGTCCCGGCGGCCCAGGAGGGCCGCCACCCGCCGGGCGCCGGGGAGGCGGCGGAAGCGCAGGAGGGCCCGGATCTGGGCCAAGACCCGCTCCAGGTGGTACCCGCCGAGGATTTCGTCGGCCCCCTGGCCGGAGAGCAGGACGGTGACCTCCCGCCGGGCCAGGCCGCAGACGTGGAAGAGGGGGAGGACCGCCGCGTCGGCCACGGGGTCGTCGAGGCGGTCGAGGACGGTTCCCAGGGAGCGGGCGAAGAACTCCGGTGTGATGACCAGTTCGTGGTGGTCGGCCTCCAGGCGCCGGGCCACGGCCCGGGCGTACTGCCGCTCGTCGTAGGCTCCCTTTCCGGCGAAGGCGACGGTGAAGGTGTGGAGGGCTCCGGAGCCGGCCCGGCGCACGGCGGCGGCCAGGGCCGAGGAATCCACCCCCCCCGAGAGGAGCACGCCCACCTTCACGTCGGCAATCAGCTGGCGCCGCACCGCCGCCTCGAAGAGGCTCCCGAAGCGGCGCCGGGCCTCGTCGGCGGGGAGGCCGTCCCGGACCGGCTCCCCCAGGGGCAGGCGCCAGTAGGGGAAGAGGCGGGCGGACCCCTCGGAGAGGGCGAGGAGGTGCCCGGGGGGAAGCTTCTTCACATCCCGGAGGAGGGTCCGGGGGGCCAGGACGTAGCGGCAGGCCACCTGCTCGGCCAGGGCGGCGGGGTGGATCTCCCGTCCCACCTCCGGGTGGAGGAGGAGGGGGGGGATCTCGGAGGCGAAGACGGCCCCGCGGGCGGTTCGGGCCCAGTAGAGGGGCTTGACCCCCGCGCGGTCCCGGCTGAGGAGCAGGGTGCGCTCCTGCCGGTCCCAGAGGGCGAAGGCCCACATGCCGTCGATCCGCTGGAGCCCGTCGAGTCCCCAACGGACCAGGGCCCGGAGGAGGACCTCCGTGTCCGAGCGGGTGAAGAAGCGCTCCCCCTGGCCCTCCAGCGCTTCGCGGACCTCGAGGAAGTTGTAGATCTCCCCGTTGAAGGCCAGGAGGTAGCGGCCGGTGGGGTCGGCCATGGGCTGGGCGGCGGCGTCGCTGAGGTCGATGACCTTGAGGCGGCGGTGGCCAAGGACCGCTTCGCCGCCGTCCCAGAGGCCCTCGCCGTCGGGACCGCGGTGGGCCAGGGAGGCGGCCATGGCGCGGACCCGCTCGGGGTCGGGGCGCCCACCAAAGGCCACTTCGCCGCAGATGCCGCACATGCCGCCCTCCCCTGGCATTCTAGCAGGGAAAGCACCGGCGCAGGGCCCGAGTGGGGAGGCGGGAAGAGGCCATGTGGCCAGGGCCGGAAAAGAGGTCGAAAAAATAGGTAACTGTCCCACACCTGTCCAAAATCATCCGGCCATCCGCCCGCAAGAGAAGGCGGGACGGT
>JBMFRA010000045.1:0-18224 GCA_049968315.1 Acidobacteriota bacterium | reverse complement strand
CTTCAGCCCCACGTGCCGCGCCTCACCCAGCATCGAACCCAGCCCGCCCACGATCTCCCGCAGGGAGTGCGCCTGTCCGAGTTGGCAGAAGAGCATCGCTACAAACTGGTCCCACGACGAGAACCCCTTGCTGGCCCATTCAGCCTCATGCCTTTGAACGATCTCCGCGAACTCCACCCGCGGCACCAACCCCAGGATTTGACTCAGCAGGTTCCCGCACCGTACCATCGCTCTGCCTCCTTTCTATTGAAAGGCTCGAAGCCTTCGAACACTTCAAGCCTACAACAAAGGAGGCATCTCCCTTCAAATGCCATTTTGGACAGGTGTGCACTGGCCCCTATGGAAACGCAGAGCATTGGGGAGGTGGGAACGTGAGGCCAGAAATGTCAATTCTGGTTGTCCGGAGAAAGCCGTGTCCTTTGGGAAATCTCTTGACGAATGGCTGCTTGGCGAGCGCGTACCCGGGTGCGGGAACCGTCACAGACGCTACCCCTTTTGGGCTCGCAGGGATTTGAGATAGACGAGCTTGTGGTCGCCGGGGGCGTAGAAGTCCCGGAGGCGGGCGGCTTCCTCGTACCCGGCGCGGAGGTAGAAGCGCCGGGCAGGCTCGTAGCAGGGCAGGGAGGAGGTCTCGATGACAGAGAGGCGGCCCCCTCGGGCGGCCATGTCGGACTCGGCGGCTCCGAGGAGGCGGCCGGCGATGCCGTGGCCCTGGTGGCGGGGGTGGACGGCGATCCAGTAGAGGTCGAAGGTCCCCAGGGTGCACGGCGTGGGGCCCCAGCAGGCGTACCCGGCGACCGCTCCGTCCGCTTCGGCCACCGCAAAGGCGTAGTCGGGGTGGCCGGGCCTTTGGAGGACGGCGTCCACCAGTTCCAGGGCGACCGCGATCTCGTCATCCCGGAAGACCCCGGCGGCCGAAAGGAGCCCCTCGAGGGCGCCGCGGTGGTTCGGCAGGAGGGGAAGGAGTTTTACCGCCACGGCTCGTTCTCTTCGGCGGCGTGGAGGACTTCGAGGACCAGGTCGCCGTAGCTCCAGCCCGCCGCCCGGGCTTGTTTGGCCAGCCCTGCCGACGGGGCCAAGTCGGGGTTGGGGTTGACCTCCAGGATCATGGGGCGTCCCGCGGCGTCTTCGCGGAAGTCCACGCGGGCGTACCCGCGGAAGCCCACGGCCTCCACAGCCTCCAGCGCCAGGCGCTCCAGGGTGCTCCGCACCTCCGCCTCCACCGGGGCGGGACAGAGGGTGGGGGTTCCGCGGTACTCCTCGCTCTCTTCGTGCCACTTGGCCTCGAAGGTGAGGACCGGCGGCCTTCCCTCGGGAAGGGCGGTGTAGTCCACCAGGGAGGGGGGCAGGACCCGCGGCCCTTCGAGGGTCTCCACCACCGAGCAGTTGAACTCCCGGCCGGGGAGGAAGGGTTCGGCCAGGATGCCGGTGGGAAAGCGCTCCAAGAGGGGCCTGAGGCGCCCCTCCAGGTCTTCGGGCCTCTCCACCAGGTTGCCGGCGTGGATTCCGTGGCTGGCGTCTTCAGCGGCGGGCTTGAGAAAGACCGGGAAGCGGAAGGGAAGCTCCTCCTTGGCCTCGCGGGTGTGGAGGAAGAGCCTCCAGGGCGCCGTGGGAAGGCCGAAACCTTGGAGGTACCGCTTGCAGACGTCCTTGTGGAGACCGAGGTGCAGGGCCAGGGGGGGGCAGCCGGTGGCCCGAAGGCCCAGGGATCTGAGGCCGATGGCCAAGGCCACCTCGCTGGGCGGGTCGCCGGGGAATCCCTCGAAGAGGTTGAAGACCGCCGAGGCCCGGGGGAGGGATTCCAGCGTGCGCAAAGCGCCAGAGAGGGGGGGGGCCAGGGGGACCCTCTCCACCGGCCGTCCCGAGAAGGCGAGGGCCTGGGACACCGCCTCTACCGTCTCCAGCACCGCCCGCTCGGCGATGCCCTCCTCGATGCCCGGGTCGAAGTGGTTGTAGAGGACGAAGACCGGCTTCTGGCGGAAGGTGTAGAGGCGGGGTTCCCCGGAGGTCCAGCTCCGGGAGGCGGGGGCCGGGGCCGCCGAGCCCTCGGGAGAAGCCGAGGGCCGCGGATCCGGCGGTGCCGTTCGGTCCCCGGGTCCGGTCTTCATGCGAGTCCTTGCCGCCGGAAGGCGGCATCGAGGATGGCCCGGATCAGGCCGGGGTAGGGGAGGCCGTGGCCGCGGGCCAGGATGGGAAGGTCCCCGTAGTCCGGCGAGAGCCCTGGAAGGGGGTTGATCTCCAGGAAGAACGGCACGCCGTTCCGCACCCGAAAGTCCACACGGGCAGCGTCCCGGCAGCCGATGGCCCCGAAGGCCGCCACGGCGGAAGTGTACAGCCTGTGCACTTCTTCCGGGGAGAGGGGCGGAGGGACGTCGTAGGCCACCCGCCGTCGCCAATCCCGCTTGGCCTCGATGGAGTAGACAAAATGGGGGTCCGGTCCCCCCCGGGGGCGGATCCGCATGGCCCCCACCGCCCGGGGAGGGTCGTTCCCCACCACGCCGACGGTGTACTCGTCGCCCTCCACGAACTCTTCCAGGAGCACCGGCTGGCGGTAGGCGGCCAGGAGGGCCGGCACCCGGGCGGCAACCTCCTCAAAGCTTCGGAGGACCGAATCGTCCCGAACGCCCTTGGAGGAGCCCTCGTAGGCGGGCTTGGCCAGGCAGGGGAAGGGCAGGCCGGCGGGGGCCCGGAGGTCTTCGGGGGTGCGGACCAGAAGGTCCCGGGGGACGGCCACTCCCGCCAGAGCCACCAGCCGTTTGGTGAGGGCCTTGTCGAGGCTGATGGAGAGGGTCAGCGGGTCCGAGAGGGCGTAGGGGATCCCCAGCATCTCCAGGACGGCCGGGACCTGGGCCTCCCGGCTGCGGCCGGTTCCCTGGCCTTCGGCGATGTTGAAGACGAAGTCCACCTTCTCGCGGAGGATCCGTTCCAGAAAAGCCCGCCCGCCGCCGAGGGGAACCACCTCGTGGCCCAGCTCTCCCAGGGTCCGGGCCAGGGCCTCCACCGTCTCGGGGGGGTCGTACTCCTCGAAGCGGTCGTCGGGCTCCCCCGGGGCGGGGGAGGCCCCCGGGGGCTTCAAATCAAAGGTCAGGCCGAGGCGCATGGTCCCCTGTCCTGTCCTTTTTCACGAGCCGGGGCTTCCTTCGCCTCTCCCTCTCCTCGAAGGGAAGGGCGGGGTTCCGCCGGGGCCTCCGGGGCGGGGGCGGGGCGGGGTTGCGGTACCGGAAGATGCGGCCCTCGTAATTTCGGAGGACCAGCTCTTCTTCGGTGCAGGAGAGGAGGTAGTTGGGCGCCAGGGGCACCTTGCCGCCCCCCTCCGTGTCCACGACGAAGGTGGGGACGGCGAAGCCCGAGGTGTGGCCCCGCATCTTCTCGAGGATCTCCACGCCGGTCCAGACGGAGGTCCTCAGGTGTTCGGCCCCCCGCACGGGGTCGCACTGGAAGAGGTAGTAGGGCCGCACGCCGATGCGCAGCAGCCCGTGGCAGAGGGCCAGCATGGTCTCGGCGCTGTCGTTGACCCCCCGCAACAGGACCGACTGGTTGTTGAGGGGGATCCCGGCCCTCTGGAGGCGCAGGCACGCCGCCGCCGATTCGGGGGTGATCTCCCGGGGATGGTTGAAATGGGTGTGGACCCACAGGGGGCGGTGGCGCGAGAGGAGCTCCGCCACCTCCTCGGTGATCCGTTGGGGGAGCACCACGGGGTAGCGGGTCCCGATGCGGATGATCTCCACGTGGGGGATCTTCCGGAGCTCGGAGAGGCAGTAGTCCAGGACCGGCAGGGGAAGGGAGAGGGGATCCCCGCCGGAGAAGATGACGTCGCGGATCTGGGGGCGGGCCGCCACGGCGGCGATCATGCGGTCCAGCTCCGCCCGGCTCTTGGGGCGTTCCCCCAGGTCCCACTCCCTCCGCCGGGTGCAGTGGCGGCAGTACATGGGGCACATGTTGGTGGCGATGAAGAGGGCGCGGTCGGGGTACTTGTGGACCAGGCCCTCCACCACCATGTGGGGCTCCTCCGCCAGGGGGTCCCGGAGGCCCGCCTCCAGCGGGACGAACTCCTGGGAAGTGGGCACCGCCTGGCGGCGGATGGGGTCCTCGGGGTCGTCGGGATCCATCAGGCTCAGGTAGTACGGGGGAATTCCGATGTGCAGCCGGGGCTCCAGCAGGGAGAGCTGGCGGTATTCGGCGGCGGGGATGGGGAGAAGCCGGGCGAGGGTCTTGAGGTCCCGGACCCGGTTGCGGTACTGCCAGCGCCAGTCGTTCCAGTCGGCGTCGGAGACGCCGGGAAAGAGGCGCTCCCGGGTGGGGTGGCGTTGCGGGGCGGCGTTACCGGAGAGCATGGCTCGCCCCCAAAGGGGCGCCGGCCCCGAGCCGATGGGGTACCGGCGGCGGCAGGGCCGCACCGGACCACGAAAAAGCCTCGCCCCCGAAGGGCGAGGACGGCACCGCGCTCGAGGGGTTCACGACCCCTCGGTGCCTGTGGGCACGAGCACTCCTCTCGGGTTTTTCCTTCATTCGTCCACGGAAGGCCTCTGCCTCCCGGCCTCCTCCTCCGAAGGGCGGGACCGTCCGCCGCCTCTCGCTTCGGCCGTCCCGGCTTAGGGGAAATATAGATTCTCTTCCCCCGTTGTCAAGAGCCCGCGGTGAGCAGGACGGCGCCGGCGACCGCCGCCGCCGTCCCCAGAAGAGCCCGGAGGCTCACCCGCTCCCCGAAGAAGAGGCGCACCAGCGGCAGGATGAGGATGGGGACCAGGGCCATGAGGGCCGAGGCGACGCCCACCTTGGCGTGGGCCACGGCCACGAGGGAGAGCCAGACGCCCAGAAAAGGGCCGGTGGTGGCCCCCAACGCCGTGTAGAGGAGGGCGCGGCGGTCCCGAAAGACCGATCCGGGGGATACGGGGGCAGCCAGGAAGGGCGCGGCGGCCCAAAGTCCCCCCGCAGCCACCACCATCCGGATGAGGGTTCCCGAGAGGGGCATCAGCCCGCCGGCCAGCCCCTCCTTGGCCAGGACCACCCCCAGCGCCTGGCAGAGGGCCCCTCCCAGCGCCAGCGCCACGCCGCGCCCCGTCTTCCCTCGGCCCTCCCGGCTCGAGGGGCCGCGCCGCTCCAGCACGACCCAGGCGATGCCGGCCACCGTGAGGAGGATGCCCGCCCCCTCCCGGAGGCCGATCCCCTCTCGGAGAAGCAGGAAGGCGAAGAGGGTGGAGAAGATGGGCCAGGAGGCCATCACCAGCATGGCCCTTCGGGGACCCAGCTCCAGCAGGGCCTTGAAGAGGAAGCTGTCCCCCAGGCTCAGGCCCACGAGCCCCGAGAGGCCCAGGTAGAGCCACGCGCGCCCCGGCGCCGAGAGGGGGAGCGGGCTTCCTGCGAGGAGAGCGTGGGAGGCGGAGAGGAGGACGACGGCGAAGAGGAGGCGGGTCCGGTTCACCACCAGGGCCCCCACCCGCTCGCCGGCCAGGGTGAAGAAGACGGCGGTGAAGGCCCACAGGAGGGCCGTGGCCAGGGCCGCCGCCTCGCCGATGCCGGGAACGTGGAAGATGGAAAACCTCCTTCCGGGGGCCTGGCCCCGCCCGAAGAGCTTACGCCCGGCGCCGCCTTTGGGGAAGCGGCGGGCGCCCTTCCCCGTTCAGGGGTAGGATGGGGGGGGAGGTGGCGGAGATGGGCGTGCCCCGTGCGTTGACCGTCGCCGGTTCCGACTGCTCCGGAGGGGCGGGGATCCAGGCGGACCTCAAGACCTTTCACGCCTTCGGCGTCTACGGCATGAGCGCCGTCACCGCCGTGGTGGCGGAGAACACGGTGGGTGTTCAGGGGTGGCGGGAACTGGAGCCCGCCTTCGTGTCGGAGCAGATCGCCTCCTGCCTGGAGGACATCGGCGCCGACGCCGCCAAGACCGGCATGCTGGTGAACGGGCAAGTGGTGGAGGCGGTGGCCGCGGCCTTGCGGAAGTACGGCATCTCCCGCCTGGTGGTGGACCCGGTGATGCGGGCCAAGTCCGGGGACCCCCTCATCGCTCCGGAGGCGGTGTCGGCCCTCGTGGAGAAGATCTTTCCCCTGGCGGAGGTGGTCACCCCCAACGTTCCCGAAGCGGAGGCGCTGGTGGGCTTCCCGCTCCGGACGGAGGCGGATTTCCGGCGGGCGGCCGAGGCCATTCGCGCCCTCGGTCCCCGGGTGGTGGTCCTCAAGGGGGGCCACAGCCCCGTGAACCCCGAGGGCCTCTCCCTGGATTTCGTGTGGGACGGGCGGGAGTGGGAGGTCCTGGAGGGGCCCCGCAGCCCCGACCGGAACACCCACGGCACCGGGTGCACCTTCTCCGCCGCCGTGGCGGCGGGGCTCGCCCTCGGGCTGGACCCCCTGGAGGCCCTGCGACGCGCCAAGGCCTTCGTCACCGAGGCCATCGCCACCGCTCCGAGCCTCGGCCGCGGCCACGGCCCCGTGAACCACTGGGCCAGGGTAGAGCCCTAGGGGGAAGCGGCCGGGGTCACTGCGGACGGGGGCTTGCCAGCGCCTCCTCGAAAAACTGGAGGATCCGCCGGAAGAGGTCTTCCCGGTGGGAGAGCTCCCGGATGCCGTGGTTCTGCCGCGGGTAGTAGGCCATCTCGAAGGGCTTCTGGGCCTTGAGGAGGGCGTCGGCCATGGTGGCGCTGTTTCCGAAGTGGACGTTGTCGTCGGAGAGCCCGTGGGCCAGCAGCAACCGGCCCTCCAGCTCATCGGCGGCAAAGACCGGTGAACTCTCCCGGTACCCTTCGGCGTTGGCCCCAGGCAGGCCCAGGTACCGCTCGGTGTAGCAGCTGTCGTAGAGCCGCCAGTCGGAGACCGGGGCCACGGCGGCACCGGCCCGGAAGGTTCCCGCCGGTGCGTGGGTGAGGGCGTAGAGGGTCATGAAGCCCCCGTAGCTCCAGCCCCAGAGTCCGATCCGCTCCCCATCCACCCACGGAAGGGACTTCAGGTACGCCACACCGGCCAGCTGGTCTTCCAGTTCCACCCGCCCCAGGCGGCGGAAGAGGGCCCCCTCGAAGGCGGTTCCCCGCCGCGCCGAGCCGCGGTTGTCCAGGCAGAAGACGGCGAAGCCCTTCTCCAGGAAGAGGCGGTCGATCAGGTCCCACCGCGGCACGAAGCGGTCCTGGACCATCTGGGCGTGGGGGCCGCCGTAGACCTGGACCACCACCGGGTACCGGCGAGAGGGGTCGAAACCCACCGGCTTTTGGAGCTTGCCGTAGAGCAGGGTCCCGTCGGAGGCCCGGAGGGTGACCACCTCCGCCCGGCCCAGGCCGCGGGTGACCACCTCCGGCGAGGGGTTGTCGTAGAGGAGGAGGCTCCGGCCCCGCCGGAGGTCCAGCAGGGCCGCCTTGGGGGGAACGCCCAAGCGGGAGAAGAGGTCCAGGGCGAAGGCGCCGCCAGGGGAGACGGCCGCCTCGTGCCACCCTTCGGCGGGGGTGAGCTTTTGGAGGGCTCCCTTCCGAAGGTCCACCCGGAAGAGGAATTTCCGGAGGGGGTCCCCGTCGGTGCCGGCGAGAAAGGCCCACCGTTCCTGGGGGTCTACGGCCAGAAGGTCGTCCGCGAGGAAGGGGGGGGAGGTGAGGGGCCTCCGGCTTCCGTCGGGGGAGACCACTTCGAGCCCCGCGGTCCCCTGCCGCTCGCTCACCCAAAGAAAGCGGCCGTCCTTCAGGAACCGCGGCGGGCCGAGAAAGTTGAGCCACGTCTCCGAGTGCTCTTCCAGGAGCAGCCCCGTGGCGCCGCTCTGGACCTCCCAGTACCGGAGTTCCAGCCTCTGCTGGAGGCGGTCCAGGAGCGAGAAGACCAGCCGGCGACCGTCCGGGGTGAAGGCCGCCCGGGGCAGGTACCCCTCCCCCGACCGGGCGCCGGGCACCGGCCGGGCCTCCCCCGTTCCAGCGTCCACCCAGAGGAGGGAGACCTGGGGGTTGGGGTCTCCCGGCCGCGGGTAGAACTGCATCTCCGCCTTAGGTTCCCCGGCGGTCACGTCCACCATCGGGTAGGTGGGCACCCCCCCCTCGTCGAAGCGCCAGACGGCGAGGTGGCGGGAGTCGGGGGCCCAGAGGAAGCCTTGGGTCAGGTCCAGCTCCTCGCCGTACAGCCAGTCGGGCCTTCCCACGATGACCGAGGGCTCGCCGGCGACGAGGAGGCGGGGCGGCGCCCCCGGCGCCGCCACGAAGAGCCCCCGGTCGTTGGCGAAGGCCACCCTCCCGCCGTCGGGGGACCAGGCCCAATCCCCCACCTCCGTCTCCGGGGGCAGGAAGGGCTCCAGGGCCCCGCGGCCAAGGTCCAGGATCCAGGTCCCCATGCCTTTGAGGAGCACCCGGGAGCCGTCGGGGGACGGCAGGAGAGAGGAGAGGGGCCCCCTGGCCCCGTCGGCCTTCTGGAAGGCCTCACGGGAGAGGACCGTGCGGCGGGCACCGGTGCGGGGATCGAGGGCGACGAGGTCTCCCGGCTCTCCGCCGGGGGCCGGCTCGAAGAAGAGGAGGAGCCCCCCCGCCCAGCAGGGGGAGCGGGGCACCTGGCCGCCGAAGGCGGCGGGCTGGAGGGCCTCCTTCAGGGTCAGGGGCGGGGGGCCACCGGCGGAGACCGGCAGGGCGGCGGCGTCGGCCAGGGCGAGGGCGAGGGCCAGGACGGCGGCGGTGCGCTTCATGGGATGGGACCTCCGGAACCCCATTCTAGCAAGGGGCGGGGGAGGGCGTGGTATGCTTCCGCCGAACGGAGGGGAGGCCGCCATGAAAACGGCCATCGTCGTCGGGGCCAGTTCGGGAATCGGCCGGGAACTCTCGCGGATCCTGGCCGGGGACGGTTGGCGGCTGGGGCTGGCCAGCCGCAACCTGGAGGCGCTGGAGGCCCTGGCGCGGGAGCTGGGCCCGGGCCACGAGGCGGCGGCGCTGGACGTCCGGGACACGGAGGCCGTCCCCCGCCGGCTGGAAGAGCTGGCCCAGCGGCTGGGGGGGGAGGTGGACCTCGTCGTCCTCTCTTCGGGCATCGGCATCGAGAACCACAAGCTGGCCTGGGAGCCGGAAGAGAAGACCATCCGCACCAACGTCCTGGGGTTCGCCGCCTGCGCCGCCTGGGCCGGGCGGTACTTCCTGGCCCGGGGCCGGGGCCACCTGGTGGCCCTCTCCTCGGTGGCGGGCCACCGGGGCAGCCCCTTCAACCCCGCCTACAACGCCTCCAAGGCCTTCGTCTCCAACTACCTGGAAGGGCTCCGCCTCAACCTGGGCCGCTTCCCCATCACCGTCACCGACGTCCGTCCGGGCTACGTGGACACCCCCATGACCAAGGGGCAGCGGGGGATGTTCTGGGTGGCCGACGCCCGCACCGCCGCCCGGCAGATCGCCAAGGCCATCGGGAGGCGGAAGAAGGTGGTCTACGTCACGAGGCGCTGGCGGCTGGTGGCCCTCCTCATGCGCGCGGCACCTGACCCACTGTACCGGAAGTTCTCCAACTGAAGACCTTCCCCGTCCCGGGGCGGTGCTATACTTCCGCGCGGGCCGGGAAGGCCTCGGCCCGGGGAGGCGCCATGGCACCGCTCTGGAAGACCTTCGAAGAGATGGCCGGGAACCTGCACGACCTCATGGAGGTCCAGCAGCTCCTGGAGTGGGACCAGCAGGTCACCATGCCCCGGAAGGGGGGAGGCCAGCGCGCCCTCCAGCACGCGGCCCTGGCGCGGGTGGTCCACGAACGGCTCACCGACCGGCGGTGGGTGGATCTCCTGGGCGAGCTGGAGGGCCTGGCGGCAACGGAGGAGCAGGCCGCCGACCTCCGGGAGGCCCGCCGGATGACCGACCGGGCCTGCAAGCTCCCCGCTTCCCTCGTGGCCGAACGGGCCGAGGCCGTCTCCCTCGCCCAGGCGGCGTGGGAGGAGGCCAAGCCCCGGGCGGACTTCGCCGCCTTCCTGCCCCACCTGGAGCGGGTCCTTCGCCTCACGCAGGAGACGGCCCGCTGCCTCAACCCCGGCGCCCCCTACGACGCCCTCCTGGAGGACTTCGAGCCGGGCATGACCGAGGGAGAGCTCCAGCGGGTCTTCGAGGACCTCAAGGGGCGGCTCCGGCCCTTCCTGGACCGTCTCCTGGGGGCGCCCCACCCCCCCGACGGCGCCGTGTTGGAACGGCACTACCCCATCCCCGCCCAGGAGGCCCTCTGCCGGGCCCTGGCGGCGGAGGTGGGCTTCGACTTCGACGCGGGGAGGCTGGACCGCTCGGCCCATCCCTTCACCAACGGCACCTTCCGCGACGTCCGCATCACCACCCGGTACCACGAACGGCGGCTGAACACCGCCCTCTTCGGCACCCTGCACGAGGCGGGCCACGCCCTCTACGAGCAAGGGCTCGACCCGGGACGGTACCGGATGCCCGCCGGCCAGGCTTGCTCCCTGGGCATCCACGAGTCCCAGTCCCGCTTCTGGGAGAACGTGGTGGGAAGGTCCCGGGGCTTCTGGGTCCGGACCTTGCCCCGGCTCAAGGAAGCCTTCCCCGGCACGCTGGACGACGTGGAGGCGGAGGTCTTCTTCCGGGCCGCCAACGTGGTGAACCCCTCCTTCATCCGGGTGGAGGCCGACGAGGTCACCTACAACCTCCACATCGTCCTCCGCTTCGAACTGGAGAGCGCCCTCCTCCGGGGCGACCTGCAGCCGTCGGAGCTCCCCGGCGCCTGGAACGAGGGGATGGAGAGCCACCTGGGGCTGAAGCCCCCCACCGACCGGGAGGGGGTCCTCCAGGATGTCCACTGGTCGGCAGGCTTGGTGGGCTACTTCCCCACCTACGCCCTGGGGAACCTCTACGCCGCCCAGTTCGCCGAGGCCATGGCCGGCGACCTCGGTTCCCTGGAGGAACGGGCCGCCCGGGGCGATTTCGCCTCCATGCGGGAGTGGCTCCGGGAAAAAATCCACCGCCACGGCCGGAAGGACCTGGCACCGGAACTCTGCCGCAAGGTCACGGGGAAGCCCCTTTCGGCGGAACCGCTCATGGCCTACTTGGAACGGAAATTCGGCGCCGTGTACGGCCTCTGAGGCCCGGGCGCCCATTCTTCGAGGAAACCCACGATGCGCCGGAACCTACCCGAAGTGGACCCCACGAAGGCGAGGATCGAGAAGGACAGCCTGGGGGAAGTGCGGGTGCCCGCCGAGGCCTACTACGGGTGCCAGACCCAGCGGGCGGTGGAGAACTTCCGCCTCACGGGGGTGACCCTGGCCAACTTCCCCTCCTTCATCAAGGCGCTGGCCCAGGTGAAAAAGGCGGCGGCCCTGGCCAACCGGGACCTGGGGCTCCTCGCGCCCCCGGTGGCCGAGGCCATGGCCAGGGCCTGCGACGAGATCGCCGCGGGGGCCCTCCACGACCAGTTCGTCGTGGACATGCTCCAGGGCGGGGCGGGGACCTCCACCAACATGAACGCCAACGAGGTCATCGCCAACCGGGCCCTGGAAATCCTGGGGAAGCGGAAGGGCGAGTACGGAAGCTGCCACCCCAACGACCACGCCAACATGTCCCAGTCCACCAACGACGTCATCCCCACCGCCATCAAGGTGGCGGCCCTCTACGGGCTCCGGGACCTCCGGGAGGAACTGGGCCGCCTCTGCGACGCCTTCGCCCAGAAGGGCGTGGAGTTCGGCGACGTCCTCAAGATCGGCCGGACGGAAATGCAGGACGCCGTCCCCATGACGCTGGGGCAGGAGTTCGAGGCCTACGCCACCATGATCCGGGAGAGCCGGGACGCCCTTCTCCGGGCGGAGGCGCTCATGGCGGAGATCTCCATGGGGGCCACCGCCGTTGGAACGGGCCTCAACACCGACCCGCGCTACGCCGGCATGGTCTGCGACCACCTCCGGGAGATCACCGGCTTTCCCCTGGTCACCGCCTCCAACCTGGTGGAGGCCACCCAGGACAGCGGGGACTTCGCCGAGGTCTCGGGGATCCTCAAGCGGATCGCCATCCAGCTCTCCAAGATCGCCCACGACCTTCGCCTCCTCTCCTCCGGCCCCCGGGCCGGCTTCGCCGAGATCCGCCTCCCGGCGCTCCAGCCGGGCTCCTCCATCATGCCGGGGAAGGTGAACCCCGTGATCCCCGAGGCGGTGAGCCAGGTGGCCTACCAGGTCATCGGCAACGACGTGGCCGTCTCCATGGCCGCCGAGGCGAGCCAATTGGAGCTCAACCCCTTCGAGCCCCTCATCGCCTACAACCTCTTCATGTCCATCGGCATGCTCCGGGCGGCGGCGGAGATGTTCCGCACCCGCTGCATCGAGGGAATCACCGCCGACCGGGAGCGGTGCCGGCGGCTGGTGGAGCGCAGCGTGACCCTGGTGACGGCCCTGGTCCCTTACATCGGGTACGAGGCGGCGGGGGAGGTGGCCAAGGAGGCCCTGGCCACGCAAAAACCGGTCCGGCAGATCGTCCTCGACCGGGGTCTCCTGTCGGAGGAGCGGCTGGCGGAGATCCTCGACCCCGCCAAGATGACCCACCCCCGGGCCATCCTGTAGCCCGCGGGTGGCGTCACGGGCAGCGCCGCTGCTTGCCCTCGGGCCAGGTGGTGAATCCGCTGTTGGCCCAGACGATGTCGTTCTCGAAGCAGTGGGTGATCACCGGCGAAGCGGCGAGGACCGCCGTGAGGTCCTCCCCGTCGTCGGAACCCCCCTTTCCCAGGGACCTGATGGCGAAGTCCTGGTAGGAATCGGTGCAGGCGTACTGGTACTTGGTGTCCCAGGGGTCGGGGTTGGGAACCTCCTTGATGTAGAAGGGGGCCAGCTCCCCGATGGGGATCACCACGTCGGTGTTCTGCCACGAGGTGTTCCCGTGGGGGTAGTCGTTGGTATCGGTGCTGTAGGAGTTGCAGGCGGTGGCCAGCCCCCGTACCTCGGCCATGGCCCGCTTCTGCTTGGACCGCTGGATGGCCTGGAGCAGGTTGGGGATGGCGATGGCGGCCAGAATGCCGATGATGGCCACCACGATGAGGAGCTCGATGAGGGTGAATCCCCGTTCCCGCTCCATGGAGCCACCTCCCGATCTGTTGCAATTAGCAACAACGGTGCCATTCCGAAAGGGCCGCTCCTGGGGAAGGGACCGCCGCCGTTGCCGGAAAGTGTTACCCCTTTCCGTCAGGGAGTGGCACCTCTGGGTTCCAGTTTAAAAAGGACCACCTCCCCCCGGCGGAAGAGGCGCATGGGCGGTCCCCAGGTCCCTGTGCCCCGGCAGACGTACAGGGAGAGGGGCCCCACGGTGTAGGCCCCCGCGAGGCGCGGGTAGAAGAGGCGGACCGCCAGGCCGAAGGGCCAGATCTGGCCGCCGTGGGTGTGGCCCGAGACCATGGCGGAAGCCCCCCGGGCGGCGGCCTCCTCGGCCCCCAGCGGGCTGTGGCTGAGGAGGATGCAGGGCCGGCCCGCCGGGAGGGGCCGGAGGGCCTCGGCGAGGGGGTCGCCGGCGAGGCGGAACTGGCGGCGGGCGGTGAGGTCGTCCACCCCCGCCAGGAAGAGCCCCGGCGAGACCTCCACCGCCTCCTGCCTCAGGACCCGGAAGCCGGCCCGGGAAAGGAGCCCCGCCGCCCTCTCCGCCCCCCCGTAGAACTCGTGGTTACCCAGGACGGCGAACTTCCCCAGGGGGGCCCGCCAGGCCTGGAGAAGGGGCACCAGGGGCTCCACGTCGGGGACGTGGCCGTCCACCAGGTCCCCGGCCACCACGAGGATGTCGGGGTCCAGGTCCGCGATCTCTTCCCCCAGCCGGGAGAGCCACCGGCGGCCCAGCAGGGTTCCCAGGTGGAGGTCCGAGAGGACGAGGAGGGTCTTGCCCGCCAGGGAGGGGGGAAGGCCGGGGAGAGGCAGGGGGCGGACGGTGACGGCGGGGGGGCGGAGCCCTTGGACCATGGCGAAGGCCCCCAGGAGGAGCGATGCGGCCAGGGCGCCCAGCCGAAGGGCCGGAAGGGTGCGCGGGGCCAGCCTGCCGAAGAGGGTGCCGAGGTCCACCGCCAGGAGGAAGGCCACGGCCAGAAAGAGAAGCCCCATCCAGACGGCGCCGGCGAACTCCGCGGCGTAGGCCGCCCTCCCCGGGGCGAGGCGGGCCGCCACCCGCCCCAGCGGGTAGAGGAGGGAAGCGAGGAAAAGAGCCACCAGGCCGGCCCGGCGGAGGGGAGAGCCCGGAGGACCCAGGAAGGGGGCGGCCCGGCGGTAGAGGTAGGCGTGCTCCAGGGCCCAGGTGGCCAGGACGATTCCAAGGAAGAGGGCCAGCCGCGCAGCCTCGCGCATGGGTCCCATCCTACGGGAGCGAAGGGACCCGGGACAAGGTGCCCCCCATTCCCCAAGGGGAAGTGTCCATTCTGTGCACAGGGGGGAGGTACAATGGCTCCCGGAGCGGAAGATGGACGGTGAGCCGGCCTTCACCCCCTCGGGAGTGATCCAGGTTGTCGCTTCGGCGGGGGCGGGGAAGACCCGCGCCCTGGCCTTCCGGTACCTGGCCCTGCTTCTGGGTGCCGAGGACCCCGCCGAGGAGATGGGGCGCATCCTGGCCGTCACCTTCACCCGGAAGGCGGCGGGGGAGATGCGGGAGCGGATCCTCGCCTGGATGGAGGGCCTTTCCCAGCCCCGGTCCCCGGAGATCCTGGAGGTTCGGAGGGAGCTGGCCCGGGCCACCGGCCTCACGGAGGGGGAGCTGGCGGCCCGGGCGGAGCGGGCCCTCGAAACCCTCTTCCGCCGGTGGCCCTTCTTCGCCGTGGGCACCATCGACGCCTTTCTCCTGTCGGCGGCCCGGGCCTCCGCCTTCGAGGTGGGCCTGCCATACGGCTTCGCCGTGGCCTTGAACCCCCGCCCCCGGCTCCGCCGGGCCTTCCTCGCCCTCTTGTACGCGGCCGGCCGGCAGGGGGACCTCCAGGGGGCGTTGGAGGGCCTCCTGGAGGAGAAGCTGCAGAGCGTGGAAAACCTGGACTGGGACCTGGTGGGGGGCTTTCTCAAGGACCAGGAGGCCCTCCACGCCCGTCTGGCGGGGTTGGCGGGGGTTCTTGCCCCGCTGGAGGGAATGGACGCCGCCTTGCGCGCCCGAGCGGAGGAGACAAGCCGGGCGGCGGGGGAACTCCTCTCCCTCCTTCGGGAGAAGGGCATCGAAATCAGAAAGGGGGGGAAATTCCTGGACGAGTTGCGGGCCCTGGCGGAGGGCGGCTCCCCCGCCGCCGTGACGGAGCTAAAGTCGGCGCACTGGGGAAAAGAGACGCTGCAGGAGTTCGCCCTGAAGGCGTCCGCGCCGAGGGTCGGCCCCCAGGAAGAGGCCGCCTGGGCCCGCCTTCGGCGGAGCCTCGGGGAGTACGCGCTCCATCACGCCCTCGCCCTCGGCAACCCCGCCCTCCTCCTGGAGGAGCGGCTCTCCGCCGCCCTGGAGGAGGCGTCCCGCCGGGAAAACACCGTGCTCCTGGACCGGCTGGTGCGGGCCCTGGCCGGCCACCTGGCGGGAGGGGGGCTGCCTTCGGTCTACCTCGCCCTGGGGGATCGGTACCGCCACCTCCTCGTGGACGAGTTCCAGGACACCAGCGAGGTGCAGTGGCAGGCCCTCCGCCCGCTGGCGGAGGAGGCCCTCTCCCGGGGCGGCTCCTTCTTCTACGTGGGGGACCCCAAGCAGGCCATCTACCGCTTCCGGGGAGGCGCCCCCCACCTCTTTGGAGAAGTCTACGAGGACCTGGGAGAACACTTCGGCGGCCGGAGGGAGGTCCTGCCCAGAAACCACCGCAGCCGGGAGGTCCTGGTGGAGTTCTTCAACGCCACCTTCTCCGAGGAGGCGCTGAAGGCCTGGTCCAAAGAGGCGCTTGGGGTCTCGAAGGAGGAGTACGACCGGGTCCTGGCGCCCGTCTTCCGTTGCCGGCCCCAGGAGCCCGCCGGGGGGGAGGGGGGCTACGTCCGGATCGTGGGAAGGCCCTCGGGGGGGGACGGCGAGTCGGGGGAGTCCCTGGAAGGGGCTGCCCGGGAGGCGGCGCAGGAGCTCCTCCCCGAACTCCTGGGGCGGGGGTTCCGGCCGGGGGACGTGGCCTTCCTGGTCCGGAGAAACGAGGAGGCCCGGGTCATCGCCGGGGTCCTGGAGGAGACCGGCCACCGTGTGGCCACCGAATCGGCGGCCCGGGTGACCACCCATCCCCGGGTGCAGGAGCTCCTGGCGCTCCTCCGCTTCCTCGACGCCCCTACCGACGACCGCTCCTTCGCCACCTTCGCCGCGGGCGCGCTGATGGCGGAGGCCGCCGCCATCCCCCCCGGGGAACTGCACGGCCTCCTGGCCCGCTGGGCCTCCACCGGCCAGGGGGCCCTCTACCGGGCCTACCGGGAGGCCTTCCCCGGACCCTGGGAGGAGCTGATCGAGCCGCTCTTCCAAGGGGTGGGGTACCTGGCCCCCTACGACCTTCTGCAGGATTTCCTCGAGCGCTCCCGGGCTTTTCAGCGGTTCCCCGGAGACGAGGCCTTCCTCGCCCACTTCCTGGAGGTGGTCTCCCGCAAGGAGCGGGAGGGTGCCGCCACCGCCGGGTCCCTCCTCGCCTCCCTGGAGGAGGACCCGGAGGAGGCCGGCCTGGAGGTCCCCCTTCCCGAGGGGGGAGACGCCTTCCGGGTGCTGACGGTCCACAAGGCCAAGGGCCTGAGCTTTCCCGTCGTGGTCCTGCTCCTGCCGCTGTTGGCCAAACCCCAGGTGGGGGATTTCCTCCTCCGGGACGGGGGGAAACTCCGCTGGGTGCGCACCAAAAAGCCCCACCGGGTCTTCTCCTCCGCCCTCCAATCCGCCTACCGGGAAAACGAACTCCTCGCCCTTCGGGACGAGCTCTCCACCTTCTACGTCGCCCTCACCCGGGCCCAAGACGAGCTCCACGTCGTCCTGGCGGAGAATCCGAAGGGAAGCCCCCGGCTGCTCCCCCTCCAAGGGCCGCGGGAATTCGGCACCCCCGTCGCCCGCCGGGAAACCCCTGGTGCCGCCGCCCGGTTCCTCATCCGGCCCGAAGCCCGTTCCCCCTGGCGGTCGCGGATCCTCCCCCCCGCCGATCCCGCCTACCGCCCCCCCGCCCCCGAGGCGTGGGAGGCGGTCCGGGTGGGAAAACGGATCCATGGGGTTCTGGAGGCGGGCTTCGGGGGCGCCGAGGGCGATGGGGAGATCCTCGCGGCCCTCGGGGCCCGGCCCGGCGAGGCCCGGGAGACGGCCGGACGGCTCACTTCCCTCCGCGCCCATCCCCTCCTGGGCCCCCTCCTCCACCCGCCGAAGGGTGATGTCCTCAACGAGGTGGAGATCCTGGACGGGGATGGGAGGATCTACCGGGTGGACCGCCTGATCGTCGAGGAGGACCGCGTCACCGTGGTGGACTGGAAGACCGGCCAGGAGACCTCCGAGGAACACCGCCGCCAGGTGGCCCTCTACTGCCGCCTCGTCTCGGCCCTCTACCCCGGGCGGCGGGTCCTGGGGCGCCTGGCCTACCTGGCCCTCGGGCGGGTGGAGGAGGTCCCGTGGTGAGGATCGAGGACGTGGACGTCCGGGAGGACCTGCTCCAGCGTGCCGTGGAGCGGGCCGCCTCCCTGCCCGCGGGGGAGACGGCGGTGGTCTTTCCCGGCCGGCGGGCGGTGAGCCACTTCGCCCTGGCCTTCGCCCGCCTTCGGGGCGGTCCCTGCAGGCCCCCGGCCCTCATGACGGTGGAGGGGCTGGCCCGCAAAGTGGCAGGGCTGCCTCCCGAGGGGCCGGAACCCCTGGAGAGCCTCTGCCTTCTCCGGCGGGCGGTGGAGAGGGCGGGGGGGGAGGCCCTCTCCGGCCTGGCCGGGGACCTGGTCTCCTTCTACGGGCCGGGGCGGGCCCTTCTGGAGGCCCTGGAGACCCTGGAGGAGGAGGATGTCCCCGACGACGCCCTGCCCCCCCTCCGCTACCACCCCCAGTTCGACGCGCTGGGCCCCCTCTCCCGGTCCTTTCACGAGGCCCTTCCCGGTCTCCGGGCCCTCTTCCGGAGCCTCTGCGCCGAGGCGGGGTCCTGGACCGAGGCCCAGGCCCTTCGCCGGGCGGCGGAGGTTCTCGAGGGGGAGGGCCGGTCCCCCTGGCGGCACCTCCTTCTCGTGGGCTTCTTCTCCTTGACCCGTGGGCAGATCCGCCTCCTGAAGGCCCTGGCCGGCTCCGCCGAGGTCACCCTCCTCCGCCACCACGACGGGCGGGAGTGGGAGGCCTTCCGGCGGATGGAGGCGGCCCTGGGCCTCCGCCACCCTGCCCCGGCCCTCTCCCCGCCCCCCCTGGACCTCTCGGTGGAGGAGGCCC